>NZ_JBFBJX010000028.1:0-66956 GCF_040686295.1 Streptomyces sp. NPDC085944
GGGGGCCTCACAACAAAACCCCGCCCCCGGGGGGGGCGCCGGCCACGGCCACGACAGGCCCCAACGGGCAGCCACTGGATCGCTTGCGATCCGGGAAGGCGGAGCACGGGCGGTGGTACCCGTAAGCCAGGAGACCGGCCAAGGCGCGTCGTCCATCCACGAGGTGCTGGAGAGGGTCTGCTGAGCCATGCACATAGCCGAGGGCTTTCTGCCACCGGCGCACGCGATCGCCTGGGGTGTCGCGTCCGCGCCGTTCGTCGTCCACGGAGTCCGGTCACTCACCCGTGAGGTCAGGGAGCACCCGGAGAGCACGCTGCTCCTCGGCGCCTCCGGAGCCTTCACGTTCGTCCTGTCGGCCCTGAAACTGCCGTCCGTCACCGGGAGTTGCTCGCACCCGACCGGCACAGGTCTGGGCGCGGTCCTGTTCCGGCCGCCGATCATGGCGGTCCTGGGCACCATCACCCTGCTCTTCCAGGCACTGCTGCTCGCCCACGGCGGGCTGACCACGCTCGGCGCCAACGTCTTCTCGATGGCGATCGTCGGCCCCTGGGCCGGGTACGGCGTCTACCGGCTGCTGCGCCGCTGGGACGTGCCGCTGATGGTCACCGTGTTCTTCGGCGCGTTCGTCGCCGACCTGTCCACGTACTGCGTGACCAGCGTGCAGCTGGCGCTGGCCTTTCCCGACCCGAGCAGCGGATTCCTGGGCGCGCTCGGCAAGTTCGGCTCGATCTTCGCCGTCACGCAGCTCCCGCTCGCGGTCAGCGAGGGTCTGCTCACGGTGATCGTGATGCGGCTGCTCGTGCAGTCCAGCAAGGGCGAACTGACCCGGCTGGGCGTGCTGCTGACCCGTTCCGGCGAGCGGGAGCGGGAGGCGGTGGCCCGATGAGCCGCAACGCGAAGATCAACACCCTGCTGCTGCTCGCCGTGACCGCGCTGGCGGTGCTGCCGCTGGCGCTGGGGCTGGGCGACCACAAGGAGGAGCCGTTCAGCGGGTCCGACGCGGAGGCGGAGACGGCGATCACCGAGATCGAGCCGGACTACGAGCCGTGGTTCTCCCCGCTGTACGAACCGCCGTCCGGGGAGGTCGAGTCGGCGCTGTTCGCGCTGCAGGCTTCGCTCGGCGCGGGCGTGCTGGCGTACTACTTCGGGCTGCGCCGGGGCCGGCGGCAGGGCGAGCAGCGGGCGATGGCGGCTGCCGAGGCCACGTCGGTGCCGCGGGACACCCCCGAAGGGGACTGAGTGCTGCCGATCGACGCGGCGGCGCACAGCAGTCGCTGGCGCCGCCGTCATCCCGTGGACAAGGCCGTGCTCGGTCTCGGTCTGACCGTGCTGGCGATCTCGCTGCCGCCCTGGCCGGGTGCCGCGCTGGTGCTGGTGACGGCGCTGACGATGCTGCTGGGCCCGGCGGGTGTGCCGGGGCGCCGGCTGTGGCGGGCGTACCGGGTGCCGCTGGGGTTCTGCGTGACGGGGGTGCTGCCGCTCCTCGTGCAGGTCGGGGGCCCGGAGGGGTTCCTGACGGCGGCCGACGGCGGCGCGGTGCGCGCGGGCGGGTTGCTGCTGCGCACCTCGGCGGCCTCGCTGGGGGTGCTGCTGTTCGCGTTCACCACGCCGATGTCCGACCTGCTGCCGAGGCTGGTGCGGGCCGGGGTGCCGGCGGCGGTCGTGGACGTGGCGCTGGTGACGTACCGGATGAGTTTCCTGCTGCTGGACTCCGTGCGCCGGGTCAGGCAGGCACAGGCGGCCCGGCTCGGGCACACCACCCGGGCCGCGACCTGGCGCTCGCTCGGCGGGCTGGGCGCCACCGCGTTCGTGCGGGCCTTCGACCGGGCGACGCGGCTCCAGTCGGGGCTCGCCGGGCGCGGTTACGACGGCACCCTGCGCGTGCTGGTGCCCGAGGCGCGGGTCTCGGTGCCGTTCACGGCGGCGAGTGTCGCGCTGCTGGCGGCGCTGGCCGGCCTCACCCTCGTACTGGAAGGAATCCTGTCGTGAACGAACCGGTGCGGTCACCCGGAGCGGACCCTGTCCCTGCCTTGGTCGCCCTGCGGGACGTGTCCTTCGCGTACGAGGAGGGCCCCGAGGTGCTGGCGGGGCTGGACTTCGCGGTGCGCGAGGGGCGGGCGCTGGCGCTGCTCGGCCGCAACGGCAGTGGCAAGACCACGCTGATGCGGCTGCTCAGCGGCGGACTCAGGCCGCGTGCGGGGACCTTGACGGTCGGCGGGGAGCCGGTGACGTACGACCGCAGGGGGCTGACCCGGCTGCGGACCACGGTGCAGTTGGTGGTGCAGGACCCGGACGACCAGCTCTTCGCGGCCTCGGTCGGCCAGGACGTGTCCTTCGGGCCGCTGAACCTCGGTCTGCCCGACGCGGAGGTCCGCTCCCGGGTGGCGGAGGCGCTCGCCGCGCTGGACATCGAGGGGCTGGCCGACCGGCCCACGCATCTGCTGTCGTACGGGCAGCGCAAGCGGACCGCGATCGCCGGGGCCGTCGCGATGCGGCCCCGGGTGCTGATCCTCGACGAGCCGACCGCAGGACTCGACCCGGACGGGCAGGAGCGGCTGCTCGCCACCCTGGACCGGCTGCGGGCGGGTGGCACCACCGTGGTGATGGCCACGCACGACGTCGACCTTGCCCTGCGCTGGTCGGACGACGCCGCCCTGCTCACCCCGGACGGTGTGCGCACCGGCCCGGCCGCCGCGACGCTGGCCCGCACCGACCTGCTGCGGCGGGCCGGGCTGCGGTTGCCG
Organism: Streptomyces sp. NPDC085944; assembly: GCF_040686295.1. Lineage (NCBI taxonomy): Bacteria > Bacillati > Actinomycetota > Actinomycetes > Kitasatosporales > Streptomycetaceae > Streptomyces > Streptomyces sp. NPDC085944. The sequence continues at coordinate 2,745 of NZ_JBFBJX010000028.1, forward strand.
TGGGGCGTCGCGGCGGCCGGACTGCTGCGGGCGCGGGGGCTGTTGCCCGACGCGGCGACCGGTCCGCGCACGGCGGAGGAGCTGGCGGCGCTGGCCGACTGACGGGAGAGCCGGGGGCCGGGGTCAGCCCCCGGAGCGGCTCAGCTCGGCGTCCCGGTCCTGGCCCGTGCGCTGCGCGGAGTCCTCCTCGGCGGCCCGGCGGGCCCGGTGCCCGGGCAGGACGGCGAGGACGACGGCCGTCCCGGCGGCCATGATGACGCCGCCGACCAGGCTGGTCGTCGAGACGCCGTGGGCGAAGGCCTTGTGCACGGCGTCGGCGAGGGCCTGCGCCTGCTGGGGTCCGGCGGCCGGGTTGGTGGCGAGGCGCTCGGCGACGGCCAGCCCCCCGCCCACCGAGTCCTGGGCGGTGTCCAGCGCGGCGGCCGGGAGCCGGTCACCCACGAGGCCGGACAGTTCGTCGCGGTAGGAGGTGCCGAGGAGCGAGCCCAGGACGGCGATGCCCAGCGAGCCGCCGAGCTCCAGCGCGGTGTCGTTGGCGCCGCCGCCGACGCCCAGTTCGCTCTCCGGGAAGGAGCCCATGATGGTGTCGGTGGCCGGGGAGACGCTGAGGCCGATGGCGAGGCCGAGCAGCAGCATCGGGGCGAGGAAGTCGGCGTAGGTGGAGCCCTGGTCGATCAGGACGAGCAGGAAGACGCCGACGGTGCCGATGGCCATGCCCGAGCCGACCATGGCCCGCACGCCCAGCTTCGGGGTGAGCCGCCCGGTCGCCGCCGCGCCGACGAACACGGCACCGGCCAGCGGCAGCAGCCGTACGCCGGTCTCCAGCGCGCCGTAGCCGAGGACGAACTGCAGGAACTGGGTGGCGTAGTAGATGGCGCCGTAGGTGCCGAAGAAGAAGAACAGCACCGCCAGCATGGAGCCGCTGAAGGGCCGCAGCAGGAAACGCCGGACGTCCAGCATGGGGTGCGGGTGGCGCAGCTCCCAGGCCACGAAGGCGATCAGTCCGACCCCGGCCACCACGGCCGCGGCGACGGGGCCGGCGCCCCAGCCGAAGTGCGGGCCCTCGATGGTCGCGTAGACCAGGCTGCCGACGGAGACGATGGAGAGCAGCCCGCCGACGTAGTCGATGCGGCCCGCACCGGCCGCCTTCGACGGCGGTACGAGGATCAGCGCGCCGACGACGGCGAGGACCGCGACGGGGACGTTGACCAGGAAGGTCGAGCCCCAGGCGTGGTCCTCCAGGAGCCAGCCGGCGACCAGCGGCCCGACCGCGATGGCGAGTCCGGAGGTGGCGGTCCAGGCCGTGATGGCGCGGGCCCGCTCCCCCTTCGGGAAGACCGCGACCAGCAGGGACAGCGTGGCCGGCATGACGACGGCGGCACCGACGCCCATGATCGCGCGGGCCGCGACGACCAGCCCCGTCTCGTGGACCAGGCTGCCCATCACCGAGCCGCCCGCGAAGATCACCAGACCGGTGACGAGGGCGCCGCGACGGCTGTACTTGTCGCCGATCGCGCCGAGCACCAGCATCAGCGCGGCGTACGGGACGGTGTAGCCGTCGATGACCCACTGCAGGTCGCTGCTGCTCAGGCCCAGGTCGGCGGTCATGTCCGGCGCGGCCACGATCAGGGAGGTGTTGGCCATGACGACGATCAGCAGGCTCAGGCAGAGCACCAGGAGAGCCCACCAGCGCCGGGCGTAGGGCCCGGGCATCTTCTCGACGGGGGTGGTGGCCAGTAGGGGCATGAGGGCTCCCGGGAAACGAGCGAGGGCTACTTAATTGCCCATAGACGTGCAGACAAGAGCAGAGTAGTTTGTTGCACACGGGCGTGCAAATAAGGCGCCCACCACGTGGGAGGGCGCCTGCTGAACGGGGGTGGCCCACTCGGCCGGGACGGCGGACCTGGACGGACTACTGAGCCGGGACGGACTACTCGGCCGGGACGGGCTTCGCGGGCACCGCCGGGCTCACGTCCTCGACCACGGTCCGCGCGGACCGTTCCGGCACGCCGGCCGCGATGAGGATGGCGGCGGCGGCCCGGGTGCCGTCGTCCTCCAGGGCACCGGTGTTGACCTGTTCGAGGAGCGCGACGACCATCGCCTCGAGTCCGGCGCTCAGTACGGCGGGCGGCAGGTGGGCCGGGAAGACCCCGTGCCGCTGGCCGCGCTCCAGGATGGCGGTGACCTCGGCGCGGGCCGGGGCCAGGATCGCCGACACACGCTCCACGCCCAGATCGTGCCGGGCCAGGGCGAGCAGCATGCGGTAGCGGTCGCCCACGGGCCACATCAGCAGCGTGAAGTGCGCGAGCGCCCGGTCGGCCGGCTCGGCCGCGTCCGCCGCGTCGGCCATCGCGGCCCGCAGCACCTCGGACGCCTCCTCGGCGAGGGCTTCGAGGAGCGCGGCGCGTCCCGGGAAGTGACCGAAGAGGGTACGCCGTACGACACCGGCGGCCCGGGCCAGCTCCTCCAGGGTGGTGTCCGGGTTCCGCCCCAGCTCCCGGCGGGCGGTGGCCAGGATGCGCGCCCGGTTGGACCGGGCGTTGCGTCGCTGCGGCTCGCGGGCGACAGGCTTGCTCACGGGAACCTCGGGGCGGTGCGGGGCGGGGGCAGCGCCCGCGGGTGTGGGGTGTCCATTCTGGCACGGCGGGCACGCACCGGGCCGCACCGCCGTCGCCCGGGGGCCGGCCCGACGGACCGGCCGTGGCGTCCGGTGGGGCGGACCGGCCCCGCCGCGCCCGGCGAGGGGCGGCAGGGCCGGTCGCTCCTCACCTCACTCCAGTCCGTCGTCCAGCGCGGTCACGAGCCGGCCGTCGGGAGTGTCGCCGGACATCTCCCAGACGAAGCCGCCCAGCAGGCCCCGGCCGCCTGGGCGGGCTTCGCGAGCGCGGTGAGCGCCGCGAGCGGCAGCAGCAGTGCGGTCAGCAGGGCGGCGATGCGCCATCTCGTACCGGTCAGTGGTGGTCTGCGCCTGTGGTACATGGCTCTCCCTGTGGTGGTGGGGTGGTACAGGGGTGAGGTGAACCGTGCGCGCGTGAGGCAGTTGAGCGCCCACAACGCAGGTGGTCTGGACCAATGTGTCAACAGGTGGGGGCGGCCGGTGGTGAGTACTCCGCCCACACCGTCTTGCCCGGCCCTCCGGCCCGCGGGTGCCGACCCCAGCGCTCGGCGAGCGCGGCGACCAGCAGCAACCCCCGGCCGCCGGTGTCCTCGCCGTCGGGCGCACGCACGGCCTCCGGCTCCGGCGGCAGGCTCCCGCCACGGCTGTCGGTGACCTCGATCCGCACGGTGCCGCAGGGCGCGACCGCGTGCAGGAGCAGGTGGAAGTCCCGGCCGGGGACGTGGCCGTGCCGCACCGCGTTGGCGGTCAACTCGCCGAGCACCAGCACGATCTCCTCGTGCGGGCGGGTGCCGTAGGGGATGCCCCAGGCGTCCAGCCGGTGCGCGGCCAGCCGACGGGCGAGGCGGGCACCGCGCGGGGTGGAGGTGAAGCGCATCTCGAACGTACGCCTCAAGGCGCCGTGGGCGAGGACGGGTTGGTTCGTCATGCCGACAACGGTGGCGCCGGTCGCGTAGCGTGACCAGTGGTGACGCACCGACGCGGCCCGGTGTACGCGCGGTGTCGGTACGGGTACGAGCCGCGCGGCGTGACGGGGCGGCCGGGGCCGCGTTGGGGCAGGGAGGCGGTGGTGATGAGCGAGGGTGCGGACACGTCCGGACAGACGGTGGTCGTCGCGTTCGGCCAGACGATGAAGACGCTGCGGATCCGGGCGGGGCTGGAGCGCGAGGAGTTCGGCCGGCGGATCGGCTACTCGGCGGCCACGGTCGCTTCGTACGAGCAGGGTCGGCGCATTCCGGCGCCCAGGACCATCGAGCGGGCGGACGAGGTCCTGGACGCAGGCGGGTTGCTGACGGTGTGGAAGGAGCAGGTGGAGCGGGCTCAGTATCCGGTGTTCTTCCAGGGGATGGCGGCGCTGGAGAAGGAGGCCATCGAGTTGCTCGCGTACGACACCCTGGTGGTCAAGGGCCTGCTGCAGACCGAGGATTACATGAGAGCGGTGCTCACCATGCGGAGACCGCCCCTCCACCAGGACATGATCGAGCAACGGGTGGCGGCACGGCTCGCCCGGCAGAGCGTCTTCGATCGGCAGCCGGCGCCCCTGCTGAGCTTCGTGATGGACGAGTCGGTGGTACGACGTCCGCTCGGTGGAGAGGCCGTGCTCCGAGGCCAGCTGGAGCACCTCCTGCTCGCGGGGCAGCGACGGAACGTCGAGATTCAGATCATGCCGCTCGCACGTGAGGAAAGCGCCGGCGTGGACGGCCCGTTCACGGTCGTCACCCGGGAGGATGGCAAGAAGTTCGCCTACACGGAGGCCCAGGGGACCAGCAGCCTGCAGACGGACCCGCAACAGGCGGCGCTCGCCGCCGCCCGTTATGGGATCATCCGATCACAGGCTCTCACTCCGCGAGAGTCGCTGGAGTTCATCGAGAGGTTGCTGGGAGACCTATGAACACCGCTGAGCCCTCGGCCGTCATGCCCCACCTCACCTGGTTCAAGAGCAGCTACAGCGGAGCCGAAGGCGGCGACTGCGTCGAGATAGCCGCGGGCGCACACACCGTCCTCGTCCGGGATTCCAAGGCCGTGCCCGGCCCCGTGATCCGCGTGTCGCGCGAGGCGTGGGCGGGGTTCATCCGCCGCTGAGCGCGCGCAGCCGTTCGTTGCGCCGCTCCAGGGCCTCGGCCGTGGTCGGGAACAGGGTGCCGCCGCCCGCACCGACCCGGTCCTGGGTGCGGCTCACGAGGTCGCGCGTCCCGCGCTCGTACGCGGCGAAGCCCGCCACGTGGTCCCCGTCGGCCAGGGCACCGGCGAGGCGGTACGCGCCGATGAGGGCGAGGCTGGTGCCCTGGCCGGTGAGGAACGAGGGCGCGTGCGCGGCGTCGCCCAGCAGCGCGACCCGGCCGCTGGACCAGCGGGGCATGCGGATCTGGCTCACCGCGTCGAAGAACAGGTCGTCCGTGTCGTCCAGGGCCGCCAGGATGTCCGGGACCTTCCATCCGGCGTCGGCGAACACCTCGGCGACCAGCCTCCGTTGGGACTGCGGATCGCCGAAGGCGTCGTGGGGCGGGTGGGGGCGGGCGAAGTTCAGGAAGGCGTGTACCTCGTCGTCCCCGACGGCGTAGAGCGCGGCGGTCCTGCCCGGGGTGTTCCACATGACCGTCTCGTGGGAGAGGCCGAGGGTGTTGGGCATGGTGAACACGGCGAAGCAGTGGCCGAGGTACCGGTGGAACCGCTCCTCGGGGCCGAACACCAGCTCCCTGGTGCGCGAGTGCATGCCGTCCGCGCCGAAGACCAGGTCGAAGGTACGGCTGCCGCCGCTGCGGAAAGTGACGTCGACGCCGTGCCCGGACTGGTCGAGAGTGTCGACGGAGTCGTCGAACAGGAACTCCACGTCGTCCCGGACCGCCGTGTACAGCGCGTCGGTCAGGTCGCCGCGCCGCACCTCCAGGTCCCGCCCGGTGGCACCGCCGGTGACGGCGTGCGGGTGCAGGGAGGTGATCTCGCCGCCGTCCGCGTCGAGGAAGGTGAGGCGGCGCAGGTCGATGTGCGCGTCCCGCAGTCGGGGCAGGAGCCCCATCCGCTCCACGGCGTCGAGGGCGGGGCCGCGTACGTCGACGGGGTAGCCGCCGCTGCGGATCGTGCGGGCCTTCTCGACGACGGTGACGGCGTATCCGTGGCGGTTGAGCCAGTGGGCCAGCGCGGGTCCGGCGATGCTGGCCCCGGAGACGAGGGCCGTGGGCCTGCGCTTGGTGCGGGGCGTGGTGGGGGGCGTGGTGCGGGTCATGCGGTGACTCCCTTGCGCAGGGTGCGGGTGACGAACAGGGCCAGCGACGTGACGACGCCGGCGACGACGAATCCGGTGACGTAGGCCGATTCGGCGGCGGCCTCCGAGCCCGAGGGAGTGGCGGCGGTGAGCAGCGCGCCGCCGAGCTGGCCGCCGACGGCGTAGCCGAGGACGCGGCTCACCAGGATCAGGCTGGTGGCGATGCCGGTGTCGTCGCGGTCGACGGCGGTGGCGGTGCTGGTCATCATCGCCGTGACGCACAGCCCGTTGGCCAGCGCGATCAGCGCTTTGCCGGTGACGAGGTGCCAGACCTCGCTGTGCACGGCCGCCAGGGCGACCAGGGAGACGGCCATCAGGACGACGCCGGTGGTGACGACGGCCCGGGAACCGAAACGCCGGTCCCCCATGCCGCCGAGCGGCCCGGCCAGCGTCGCGGCGACGGCGCCGGGCAGCAGAAAGAAGCCGATCTCGGTGGCGCTCGCCCCGAAGCCGTATCCGTCGCCGCGCTCGTCGAGCAGCTGTGGCACGAGGTAGACCGCCATCGCGGTGCCGAGGCAGATCACGAAGGTCAGTACGCACGCCTTCCAGATCGCGGGCCGGGCCAGCATGCCCAGGTCGATCATGGGAGAGGCGGCACGCCGCTCCACCCGCACCCACCCGGTGACGAACGCGGCCAGGACCAGTACGAGGGTGACGAGCACGAGCGGCTGGGAGGCCGCTTCGGGGGCCAGCGCGAGGACGAGCATGAGCGTGACCAGCATCCCGCTCAGGAGCAGCAGTCCGGGCCAGTCGATCCCCGCGCCGTCCGTCCGGCCCGGCGGATCGGCCGGCATCAGCCTGTTCACCAGCAGGGTGGCCCCGACGACCGCGATCGTCGGAAGGGCGAACATCCAGTGCCGGGAGAGCTGTTCGGCCACCGGCCCGGCCGCCAGCATGCCGACCATGCCGCCACCGACGAAGAGGCCGCTGACCACGCCGATGGCCACCTTGGACTCGCCCGCGGGGAGGTGTTTGCGGACCACGATGAACGACAGGGGCAGCGCACCCACCATCGCGCCCTGGAGGACTTGGCCGAGCAGCAGCACGGGCAGGGTCGGGGCCAGGGCTGACACCGTGCCGCCGGCCGAGACCACCGCCATCAGCAGGATCAGGACCCGCTTGCCGCCGTAGCGGTCACCGAACTTGCCCGCGAGCGGGGTGACGAGCGCGCCGGTGATGAGCAGGACGATGCTGAGCAGTGCCCCCTCGGACTGGCTCATGTCCAGTTCGCGTTCCAGGAGCGGGATCGTCGGTGACACCACCGATTCCAGGGCGCCGGTGGACAGCGCCAGCAGGCCGAGGGCCCCGACCGCGGCCTTCCCGGTCCGGGCCGGTGGCGCGAGGGTGGTCGTGGTCATGAGCGACCGGCCGCGCTCGCACCGGCCGGCTCACCTGTGTCGTGCGCTTCCTGCGCTGGCTGCTCTGGCTGCTCTGGCTGCTCTGGCTGTCGGGTCGTCATCTCTGTCTCCTTGTCCGTTTGGGAGCCGTCCGCGGGCGGTGCGGCGGTCCCTGGGCGACGGGAGGCAGAGTGCGGTGACGCCCGCGCGCCGGGCGTCATACCCGGGAGCCAAGGTGGAGGCACTACCGGGGTAGGGGGTGGGGACTCCGAGATCCCAGCGCAACGGCATCGCGAAGGTCCTCGCCTGCCGGCACTGATCCGGCGGAGGCGGCGCGTTACGAGCACCCGGCGCAGGGGACTCGCCGCCCATGACACTCACACGGCGCACGCACGGCTCCGGCACGGGGGCGGCCGCGAGCATCGGCATCGGTGCCGCGGCAGGCGTCACGGCGGCGGCCGGTCTCCTGCTCGGCCGCAAGGCGGCCACGGCCGGCCGGCTCGGCAAGGGGCACCCGCTCAAGCACCGCTCGCTGGACCTGGCGGCCGGGGCCCTGCAGCGGAAGTACCCGCTGGAGGCGATGAGCACGTACCTCAACGGCTTCCACATGTACGCCGACGACATGGGCCGGCAGGTGGAGGCCACGCACCTGTGCATTCACCTCCGGCCCGACCTGCACCAGTGCGTGATCTTCGACCGCAACGCGCCCGACGCCCGTCTGATCGGCATCGAGTACATCATCACCGAGGAACGCTTCCGCGGCCTGCCCGAGGACGAGAAGCGGCTCTGGCACAGCCACCACTACGAGGTGAAGTCCGGCATCCTCACCGCCCCCGGCATCCCCGACCTGGCCGAGCACGCCTACTTCGAGGACCTCGTCACCACCTACGGCAAGACGCTCCACACCTGGCAGTACGACCGGGACGACTTCCCCTACGGCATTCCCCAGCTGATGATGGGCTTCACCGAGGACGGACAGGCGTCGGACGGGCTGATCCGGGCCCGGGACGACGGGCTCGGCCTCTCGACACCGGGCAAGCGGGAGGGGCGGGCGGACATCCCCTGGCCGGACGTGGCCCCGGGCGCGAACGCGTGGGAAAGCGGCCGGACGGTGCAGACCAGCATCGAGGAGACCGACTTCACACGCTGACCTCGGTCGCCGTCCGCTCCCCTCCTGAGCGGTACGGGCGGGACCACCGACGCTCGACGGCGCGGATGTGACACTGGGCGGGTGCTCGGACACAGCCCTTGACAGGGCAGCCCGATGACGAACGACGACGCCCCGGTGCTCGGCAGTCCGGTGCTGGACGATCCGGTGGGTCGGTCGCTCGGCGCCCGCCACACACCTCTCGCCCCCGCCTCGGCCGGGCCGCCGCCTGCCTCCCGGACGTGGCGACCTTCTCCGCCGTGTCCGCCGACCCCGACGCGGAGGACCGGGCCGACCTCGCCGAGCTGCTCGGCCCCGGCGCCTTCGCCGACATGTTCAGCTGCCCGGCCCTCCCCCCGCCGGACGGGGAGCCCGTCGTCAGCCTCGAAGGCCGCCAGATGATCTGGCCCCGCCCCGCCCTGCCCGCCCCGATCGTCCGGACTCCGGGCCCGGCCTGGGCGTGACCGAGCTGGGCGCGGACAGCGTGCCCGAGATGCTCGACCTCGTCGCGCGGACCGAGCCGGGGCCCGTCTGGCCGCGCACCCACGAACGGGGCAGCTACCTGGGTGTGCGGGTAAACGGCACCCTGGTGGCGATGGCCGGAGAACGCCTGCGCCCTTCGGGACGGACCGAGATCAGCGCCGTCCGCACCGCTCCCGAACCACGCGGGCAGGGCCACGCCGCCCGCCTGATCGGTGCGCTCGCCGCCCGCGTCCTGGCGCGCGGCGAGCGCCCCTTCCTCCACGTCGCCGAGACCCACACCGGCGCGATCGCGCTGGACGAACGGCTCGGCTTCCGAACCCGGCGCCCGGTGACCTTCCGGGGCTTCCGCACCCCCTGAGGCGGCCGTCCAGGTCCTTCTCCCGGTCAGCGCCGCAGGGTGAGGACCCCCGGCCGCCACGGCAGTTGGTTGTAGGGTCCGCCCGCGTTCGGGGACTTGCCCTGGTAGAGGAACTGCAGGTTGCAGGGGTCGATGGTCATGGTCTGGTCGGGGTTGTCGCGGACCAGGTCACCGTGGCTGATGTCGTTGGTCCAGGTGGCGCCGCTGTTGGCCTTGCCCGCGAAGGGGTTGCTCTCGCTCGCGGCCTGCGGGGTCCACGAGCCGTTCAGGCTGGAGGCCGTGAAGGAGCGGAAGTAGCGCCCGTTCGCGCCCATCGCCTCGACGATCATGAGGTACTGGTTCTGCCCCTTGACCTTGTAGACCTGTACGGCTTCGAAGAGGTTGGCCTTCGTGTCGCTCATGACCGTCGTGTACGACGAGCCGAAGTTGCCCGGGAAGTTCCCGATCGGCATGCTCGCCCGGTAGATCTTGCCGTTGTCACCGGCGAAGAACAGGTACATGTTCTGGCCGTCGGCGATCAGCGTCTGGTCGATCGGTCCGGTGTCCGAGCCGGAGATGCTGCCGGTGAACAGCGGTTGCGGAGCGGACCAGCCGTTGGGGTTGGTGGGGTCGCTGGACGTGCGGTAGATGAAGGGCCACGCACCCCACTGGTACGCCAGCACCCAGATGTTCTTGGGCGCGAAGTAGAACAGCGTGGGCGCCACCGTGGCCTGGTTCATCCCGGTCTGGCCGGCCGATGCCATGTCCGACCAGTTCGTGAAGGGGCTGAACATCATCGAACCGTAGGAGGACCCCGACACGTTCGAGGCATAGACCAGGTGCTTGCCGTTGTGCGTGACGGTGGTGAAGTCCTTCACCGCGGCCCACCCGTTCGCCGGCTGGGCGAGCACACCCGTCGACGACCACCGGTACGACGACGGAAGGGAGCACGAGCCGTCCGTCGGCGGTGTCCCGGTCAGCCCGGACCACTTCTGGTTGCTGCCGCCGTTGCACGTCCCGATCTGCACCGCCGTGCCGTTGGCCGTACCGGCGCCCGCAGCCTCCAGGCACAGCCCGGACTCCGCCCCGACGACCGTGCCGTCGGAGTTCACCCGCCACTGCTGGTTCGCACCGCCGGAGCAGGACCAGATCTGCACCCGCGTACCGGGCGCGGTGGCGTGGCCCGGAACGTCCAGGCACTTGTTGCCGTACACGGTCAGTTGGTTGGCGTCCGTCGAGGTCCACTGCTGGTTGTCCCCGCCCCAGCAGTCGTACATCTGCAGGAGCGCGCCGTCGGTCTGACTGCCGCCCACCACGTCGAGACACCGGTTGGAGCCGACGCCGCGCAGGGCACCGCTGGAGGCCGCCTGAGCGGGGGTGGCAACGAGCGTCGCCGCCAACGCGGCCAGAGCCGCGACCACGGCGGCGAGCACCGCGGACGCTCGCCCGCGACTGGATCTTCTTCCTCTGTGCATGGGAACTCCCTTGCCCTGGAGTGACACGGTGCGTTCGCAATATCGAACATCGATCGAAGTGTCGAGCGAACCGCATCCTAGAGAGCCGACGAGCGCCGTCAATACCTCTCGCATGTATCGATCGACACCGCGAAACATTTCCGGCCGATTTACCGTGCGATACAGCGCGATGTCGAAACACGCCGCTCTCCGAAGGCCCACATGGGGCGAGCAGTGGCACGGGCGGTGGTCATCGAAACTTTCGACAAAAAACAGAAACTTTCCTTGCTGGAGGTATTGACCGGGCATCGTCAAAACCCAATCATCCCTGTCTGGGAAACCGGCCGCAGATCGATGTCCCGAACAGGCCGCCATCGCACACCACGCGCTCCAGCCCTCCCGTGACCACTACCTTGGAGGCACCGCCATGGGCTCATACGCCCTCCCCAGACCCGACATCCGCCGGAAGGCGCGCGGCCTGCTGCTGGCGCTGGTCGTCGGCGCCCTCGGCACGGCCACCGCGCTGGTCTCGCCGCCGGCCGCACACGCCGCCGAGAGCACGCTCGGTGCCGCGGCGGCGCAGAGCGGCCGCTACTTCGGCACGGCCATCGCCTCGGGCAGACTCGGCGACTCGACCTACACGTCGATCGCGAACCGTGAGTTCAACATGGTGACGGCCGAGAACGAGATGAAGATCGACGCCACCGAACCGCAGCGGGGGCAGTTCAACTTCTCCGCCGCCGACCGCGTCTACAACTGGGCCGTGCAGAACGGCAAGCAGGTACGCGGCCACACCTTGGCCTGGCACTCCCAGCAGCCCGGCTGGATGCAGAGCCTCAGCGGCAGCGCTCTGCGTCAGGCGATGATCGACCACATCAACGGCGTGATGGCCCACTACAAGGGCAAGATCGCGCAGTGGGACGTGGTGAACGAGGCTTTCGCCGACGGCAGTTCGGGCGCCCGGCGGGACTCCAACCTGCAGCGCACCGGCAACGACTGGATCGAGGTCGCCTTCCGCACCGCCCGCGCCGCGGACCCGAACGCCAAGCTCTGCTACAACGACTACAACGTGGAGAACTGGAACTGGGCCAAGACCCAGGCCATGTACTCCATGGTCCGCGACTTCAAGCAGCGCGGCGTGCCGATCGACTGCGTCGGCTTCCAGTCGCACTTCAACAGCGGCAGCCCCTACGACAGCAACTTCCGCACCACGCTCCAGAACTTCGCCGCCCTCGGCGTCGACGTGGCCATCACCGAACTCGACATCCAGGGCGCCCCGGCCTCGACGTACGCCAACGTGACCAACGACTGCCTGGCCGTCGAGCGCTGCCTCGGCATCACGGTCTGGGGTGTGCGCGACAGCGACTCGTGGCGCTCGGAGCAGACGCCGCTGCTGTTCAACAACGACGGCAGCAAGAAGCCCGCCTACACCGCCGTCCTCAACGCGCTCAACGGCGGCGACTCCACCACGCCCCCCGCCGAGGGCGGCCAGATCAAGGGCGTCGGTTCGGGCCGCTGCCTGGACGTGCCCAACGCGAGCACCGCCGACGGCACCCAGCTCCAGCTGTGGGACTGCCACAGCGGCAGCAACCAGCAGTGGGCCGCCACCGACGCGGGCGAGCTGAGGGTCTACGGCGACAAGTGCCTGGACGCCGCCGGCACCGGCAACGGCGCCAAGGTCCAGATCTACAGCTGCTGGGGCGGCGACAACCAGAAGTGGCGCCTCGACTCCGACGGTTCCATCGTCGGCGTCCAGTCCGGCCTCTGCCTCGACGCCGTCGGGAACGGCACGGCCAACGGCACCCAGATCCAGCTCTACACCTGCTCCAACGGAAGCAACCAACGCTGGACCCTTACCTGACGGGACAGTCCTGACCGTCCCGGGTCGCCGCCGCGATGGCGGCGGCCCGGGACCGGCCATGGGTGGAGGGCGACTCACCGCAGCGGCGGGTGCGCGAAGTCGGCGCGGAGCACCATCCGGAGGAAGTGCCGTGACGCCACGCACCGCCCGCCTCGGCGAAAGCCTCACCCGCGCGCAGGCCGGCGTCGCCGGCCCGGATCTTCTCGGACGACGCCGGCCTGCTGCCCCGGAGCGCGCAGCTGGTTCAAGCCGCGGCTCCCGGGCACCCGAGCTGACACGTCTCAAGCTCGGGAGGTTCATCGTGGCAATCCTGGGAATCGTCGCTGTGTGCGTCGTTCTCGCCGTTCTCGCCTTCTTCGTGCCGCGCCTCTCCCGCCATCCGCAACGCGGGACCCAGCGCACACTTAGCGCCGGGTCCCGAGCCGGAGGCAAGGCCCCCGGTGTCCTCGGTCGCGCCTTCAGCAAGCCCTTCCGCAGCAGCTCCAAGGCCGTCGGCCGCAGCGGCTCTGCCGGCCGGCGGGCCCGTGGCCACATGCCGTTCTGAACCGGCGCGGTACCCCGGCGTGAGCACATTTCCGCCGATTCCTCTCCAAATACACGCTTATGCAGGCGTGTTGTGAATTGTCCAGGGCATTCGGTACGTCACGCAGACATGACGTGACGACGGCCGCTCCTCGTTGAGGAGGGGCCGGGAAGATGGGGATTCACATGCGTGTCAAGGGGACGAGGACGGGTGCGATCGTGGTGTCCGCCGTCATGGGGGCCGTCATCCTGTCGGGGTGCGGAGGAGACGGCGGGTCCGAAGCGAAGGGGAGCGACGCGTCGCAGGGCGCGAGCGGCGGCGACGGCGCCCGCGAACAGGGCACGACGAAGGTACGGGCGGCCTACGACAAGACGGCCGAGGCCGAGTCGGCACGGATGACGATCCGGATGAAGCTCTCGGCGGAGGGCAGGACGATCACCTCCGACGGCAAGGGTGCCATCGACCTGGCCGAGGGTGACAGCGTCATGAAGATCACCGCGCAGGGCAAGAGCGTGGAGCAGCGTGTCGTCGACCAGGTGCTCTACCAGAAGTCCCCCGACCAGAAGGCCCCCGGCGGCAAGCCCTGGATCAAGATCGACCTGAAGAAGGTGGCCGCGCGGCAGGGTCTGAGCAACCAGCAGATCGGCGACCCGGCGCAGACCGCCGCCTACGCCAAGGCGATCACCGACAAGGACGTCAAGAAGGTCGGCCCCGAGAAGATCGACGGAGTCGACACCACCCACTACAAGGTCACGGTGGACGTCTCCGAACTGCCGGGCGGCGACCGGATGAGCCGGCAGCTGGGCCCGACGCTGCCCATGCAGGTCTGGCTCGACGACGAGGGCCGGCTCCGGCGGCAACAGATCGACATGACCGTCGAGGCCCCCGCCTCCGCATCCGCGAAGCCGGACGACAGCGCACCTTCGAAGCAGCTCGAGATGAGCACCGTGATGCGGTTCTCCGACTTCGGCACCGAGGTCGACGCCGAGGCACCGCCGGCCGGGCAGACGGCCGACATGACCGGCCAGGCACTGCAGGGCGGAGACAAGCAGAGCTGACCGCCGACGAGTTCCGGACGTCCCCCCTTCTCTCTCCCAGCGACGGACCGGGGCCGTCAGCAACCCGTTGCGGTGCACCGAGGCGGCGCTCGGCTCGCCGTCGGGCACCTCGGTGCACGTACCCCCGGGAACGGCACGGGTGCTCGGCTGCCGTACCGGCGGCACGGCAGCCGAGCACCCCGACTCACGTACGGCGCAGCGCGTCGTAAGGGGCGTCAACGCGCCATTCCGGGGGGCGTGGTGTGACTGAAAAGGATCGGTGCCCCAACAATTCCGACCGGCTGGCCTACGCTTTGCATGCTCCCCAGACAGGGGTTCGATGTGTCGTGAAAGGTTTCGCTGTTCGTGGCTGGCACCGGTGTCTGCAGGGCTGTCGTTTCGGGACCGCTGTGGTGAACCGACCGCCGAGGGAGCCAAGTGGCGGCCGAGGTGCGAACGCCGCCGTCGCCGGAGGGGCCGCCACCGTGCTGGCCGCCGCCTGCGTCGGGTGGGCCGCCGCCACCGCGGACACCGGGGTGCGCCAGTTACTGGCGGGAGCCTGTGCCGCGGCCGTCGTCCTGCTGATCGCCCTCGTGGTGATCCTCAGCCGGCGGCTGTCCGCCGAACGCGCACGCCGTGCCCGGGAGGCCGCGGTGGCCACCGCCCGGAGTACCGAGGTGGCTCACCTGGCCGCGGTGCGCGTCCCGGCCGTCGCCGAACGACTGCGCACGGGGCGGCAACTGGACGGTGTGCCGGGACCGGTGGCGTCGCCGGAGGAGACCGGCGAGGAGTTCGCCCGGGCGCTGGACTCGGTCGTGGTGGCACTCGGCTCGGACGCGGCCGTGAACCGCGAGCGTACGCTGCGCGACTCGGTGCAGGCCGCCTTCGAATCCGTGGCGCGCACCATGCATGTGATGGCGACCGTGCAGCAGCAGGTCCTGGACGAGGTCGAGCGTTCCATCGAAGACCCTCGTCTGATGGCGGACGTGATGAAGGCCGACCACGCGGCCTCGCAGATGACCCGCAAGGCGCAGACGCTACTGGTGATGTGCGGGATCTGGCCCGCCCGTCGGGAGACCCAGCCGGTCTCGCTCTACGACTGCGTACGGGGCGCCCAGTCCCGGATCGTGGAGTTCGGGCGGATCGAGGTGCACGGCGGACAGACCCTGTACGCGGTGCCACCGGTGGTGGAGGGGCTGATGCACTCCGTTGCCGAACTCCTGGAGAACGCCACGGTGTTCTCACCGTCCAGCTCCCCCGTCGTCGTCAGCGTGCGAGAGGTGGGCGCCGGTGCGGTCGTCGAGATCGACGACGCCGGGCTCGGGATGCCGCCGGACGTCCTTGACCAGGCCCTCGGCCAGCTCCGCGACGACCTGGACCTGACCCGCCTGGGTGCGGTGCCCCGGCTCGGCCTGGCGTGTGTCGGCCGCTGGAGCCGGGAGCTGGGCTTCAACGTGGAGCTGAGCGGGTCTTCGGCGTACGGCGGCACCCGGGCGGTGATGTTCGTACCGTTCCAGTTGCTGACCGACCCGCTGCCGCGACCCGCCGCACACCGCCGCCCGGCGGCGGAACCGGCCGGGCACGTCGGTCCCGTCGTGCCGGTGACGGGCGGGCGCGACGGCTCCCCGGTGCCCGCCGACGCGTCCGGGCCGGTCGGCGTACCCGCCCCGACGACGGCCGGTCTGCCCCAGCGGCGCAGCCGGCGCGGTCTCGGCCGGGCCACGACCGCTCCACGGCACTCGGCGCCCGACCCGTTGTCCGATGCCGCGCCCGCCGAGCCCTGGACACCGGAGGCGGCACGCGCCTCGATCGCCAGTGTGGTGGCCGGGTCGCTGCGCGGCCGTGCGGCCGTCGACGCGGACGGCGACACCGACCCGGCTTCGCCCCCGCACGGCGGACAGTCCCTGCCCAGCAAGCCGCACGAGAACGCCGGAGGCCGACCGTGACCGGAACCATCACCCGACTCCCCGACCTGGGGTGGATGCTCCGCCCGCTCACCGAGATTCCCGGCGTCCGGCACGCCGTGGTGGTGTCCGAGGACGGGTTGCGCCTCGGACACGCCTCCGCCGAGAAACTCTCGGGGCCGGTGCCCAGCCTGAGCGTCGCCGACGCGGAGTCGCTCTCGGCGGCCTGCGCGGCGATGACCATGACGGGCCGGTCCACCAGCGCGCTGCTGTTCGGCCGGGGTGCCGCGACACGTCAGTTGATGCTGGAGACCGACCGGGGGTTCGTGCTGTTCACCCACGCCGGGGTGGGCGCGCACCTGGGGGTCGCCACCGAGCCCGACGCCGACGTGGGCCTGGTGGCCCAGCAGATGCAGTTGCTGGTGGCGAAGATCGGCGCACATCTGAGCAGCCTGCCCCGGGACGAGGCCGCCGCGACGTCATGACGAAGCGGCCTGAGGTACCGAGGGCCTCGGCGATCCGCCCCTACGTCATCACACGCGGCCGCACGGAGTCCGAGGGCGAGCCCTTCGCCTGGGAGTCCCTGGTGATGGCGGCGGACGCGGCGTTCCCCGCCGCCCTCCAGCCGGAGCACCTCGCCATCCTGGCGCACTGCGAGGGACTCATCTCCGTCGCGGAGGTGGCCGCTCACCTCGGCCAGCCGCCCTCGGTCGTACAGGTACTGCTCTCCGATCTCCTGCGGTGGGGGCTGATCGTGACCCGCCCGCCCATCCCGCCGGCCGAACGCGCCGATGTGACCATGCTCAGAAAGGTCCTCCATGGTCTCGAAAGCTGCCTCTGAAACGCCGGCCGGGACCGGCGGGAAGTACCTCGCCTCGAACGTGTCGGGCGCGGCCAAGATCCTGGTCGTCGGCCCGCTGGGCGTCGGCAAGACGACCCTGATCGGGACGGTGTCGGAGATCGAACCGCTGTCCACCGAGGCGTCGATGACCCGGGCGGGCGTCCGGGTCGACCCGTACCCGGGAGACAGCGACAAGACGACCACCACGGTCGCCCTCGACTTCGGCCGGCGGACCGTCGACGGCGACCTGGTCCTGTATCTGTTCGGCACCCCGGGCCAGCAGCGCTTCCTGCCGGCCTGGCGGGACCTGGCCAAGGGGGCGCTCGGCGCGCTGGCGCTGGTGGACGCCCGGGACCTGGCGGCCTCCTTCGACGCACTGGGCAATCTGGAGGACCTGGACCTGCCCTTCGCGGTCGCCGTCAACGTCTTCCCGCACGGCCCCCGGTACGCGGCAGAAGACATCCGTACGGCCCTCGACCTGCTGCCCGGCACCCCGCTGGTGACCTGCGACGCACGGGACCGGTCCTCATCGGTCCGGGCGCTGATCGCGCTGGTCCGTCACCTCATCCACGTCGCCACGGAGTCCTCATGAGCACGCCGCACTCCCCCACCGGCCCGGCCTTCGGCTGCCCCGCGACCGGCGCCCCCGGTACGGCGGCCGCACTGTACGGGCCGGAGCTCGACGGCAACACACTGCCCGCGCTGTACGAGCAACTGCGCGGCGAGTACGGGCCGGTGGCGCCGGTGACCATCGCTCCCGGCGTCGACGCCTGGCTGGTCCTGGGCCACCGGGAACTGCTCCGTCTGACGCGCGAGGAACAGGACTTCTCACACGACCCGCGCCGGTGGAGCCTGCTGCGCGAAGGCCGGGTGCCGGCCGACTCGCCGATCCTGCCGATGGTCGGCTGGCGACCGGCGCTGCTCTTCGCGGACGGGCAGCAGCACCGCAGGATGCGCACCGCCGTCTCCGACGCACTGGGCGGGATCAACGGGCACGAGCTGCGCCGCAGCGTCCGGGCCACAGCCGAGGCCCTGATCGCCGGCTTCGCGGAGCACGGCGAGGCCGACCTCGTCGCCGCGTACGCGCGCACGCTCCCGATGCGGGTGATCGCCGGGCTGCTCGGGCTGGACGACCGGACCGGCCGGGAGCTGGTGGAGGCGGTGGCGGGCCTTGCGTCCGCCACCAGCGGGGCGCGGGACGCCAGCCGGAGGATGGGCGCCATCCTGCACGAACTGATCGCGGAGAAGCGGCGGGCGAGGGGCGACGACATCGTCTCGGCGCTGCTGCACCACCCGGCGCGGCTCACCGACGAGGAGGTGCTGCACAACCTGGTGGTGATGTTCGTCGCGGGCAACCAGACCACGGTGAACTGGATCGCCACCGCGCTGCGCATCCTGCTCTGCGACCCCGCGCTGCGCTCCTCGCTGACCGGCGGTCACCTCGGCGTGGACGACGCGCTCGACCTGGTCCTGTGGCGCTTCCCGCCCACCCAGAACTTCCCGGCCCGCTACGCCACCCGCGACATGAGCTTCGGCGGCCAGGACGTCCGGGCGGGCGACATGCTGATCCTGGGCCTGGCAGCGGCCAACGCCGACCCGGAGGTCCTGCCGGCCGACGGCGCCCCTGTCGTCGGCAACCGCTCCCACCTGGCGTTCGGCGCGGGCCCGCACACCTGCCCCGCCCAGGACCCGGCCCGGCTGATCACCCGGACCGCGATCGACACGATTCGGCACCGGCTGCCCGATCTCGAACTGGCGGTTCCGGAGGGTGAGCTGAAGTGGGTCAACTCACCCTGGAGCAAGGGGTTGGGCACGCTGCCCGTGCGCTTCACCTCGCCGCAGTTCCCGCGGGACCCGGTGCCCGCTCAGCCTGCGGAGACACTCGCCCCGGCGGGACCGCCCCGGCCGCACTGACCCGTTCACTGCCCGCCCCCTCCCCCTCCTCGGCCTGCCCCCTCGGCTTGTCCCCCTCGGCTTGTCCCGCCCCTCCGAAGACCTGGAGCCACGTTGAACACGTCCCCGGTGAACCAAGCGGCCGACCGTCCGCACCGCCTGGACCCGGCGGGAGGCTGCCCGCACGCGGCCAACGCCCGACTGCTGGCCCGGGGGGCGGTCGCCCCGGTGGTCCTGCCCGGGGAGGTGCAGGGGATGGCGGTGCTGGGCCACGACGCACTGAAGGAATTCCTCGCACACCCCGACGTCGCCAAGAACGCGCGGCACTTCACCGCGCTCCAGGCCGGGGAGATCTCCGACGGCTGGCCGCTGAAGACGTTCGCCACGGTGCAGGGGATGACGACCGCCGACGGCGCCGACCACCGGCGGCTGCGGTCGCTGATGAGCAAGGCGTTCACCGCCCGCCGGGTCGAGGAACTCCGTCCCTACGTCGAAGAGCTGACGTCCCGCCTGCTGAGCGGTCTGGAGGCGGCCGCCGGCGAGGACGGCGTCGTCGACCTGCGCGCCCATTTCGCGCTGCCGCTGCCGATGGGCGTCATCTGTGAACTGCTGGGCGTGGACGAGGCCCACCACGACCGGCTGCACGCCCTCTCCAACCAGATCGTGGCCACGGACATCGGTCCGGCCGAGGCGGTGGCGGCGAACCGGGAGATGGTGGAGGTGCTGAGCACGGTCGCGGCCGCCCGGACGGCCGATCCGGGGGACGATCTCACCAGCGCGATGATCGCGGCCCGTGAGGAGAGCGGCGACCGGTTCAGCCCGCACGAGCTGATCGGCACGCTGATGCTGACCATCATCGCGGGCCACGAGACGACGCTGAATCTGATCACGAACGCCGTACGCGCCCTGTGCACCCATCGGGACCAGCTCGACCTGGTCCTCTCCGGCGAGGCGAGCTGGTCGGACGTGGTGGAGGAGACCCTGCGCTGGGACAGCCCGGTCAGCTACTTCCCCTTCCGCTACCCGACCCGCGATCTGACCCTGGACGGCACCGTGATCCCGCAAGGCACCCCGGTCCTCGCCGGGTACTCCGCGGCCGGCCGCGACACGCGGGCCCACGGCCCTGACGCGGCACGCTTCGACATCACCCGCACCGGCGAGTCCCGCCATCTCTCCCTGGGACACGGCGCGCACTACTGCATGGGTGCTCCCCTGGCCCGGCTGGAGAGCGCCACGGCCCTGGACATGCTCTTCGCCCGCTTCCCGGCCCTTGATCTCGCGGTCCCGGAGCCGGAACTGCCGCGCCACGCCTCGTTCGTGGGCAACAGCGTGCGGAAGCTGCCGGTGCGGCTCAGAGGGTGACCCGGCCTCGGGTCCCGCCGGTTCATCGGCAGCCATCGGCTCGTCGGCGTCGTACCACCGTTCCCGAGCCGTCGGCCCCACCCGCCGGGAAGCCAGGGCGCGGCTTTCCGCCGCTTGGCAGGCGCTCGCCGCGATCTCGGGTCCGCGGTACCTTCGCGGGCCCGGTGGGGTTCTCCGGGCTGTCCGGAGTGTCGAACGAGCGTCACCGCTTCCCGCGTCGACTCCCACGGAGGGCCACCACCGACCCGGCCGAAGTCATCCCGGCCGCCGAGGCATCGACGCACGCTTCGTGTGGAACACGGTGCCCAGGAGGCAGGAGAGGAGGGCAGCGATGAACTGGCCGCTGGACGAGGAGTTCGAGACACCCGGAGGAGTGATCCGGTGGGGGTCCGTGGGCAGCGGAGACCCACTCGTACTGGTGCACGGCACGCCGTACTCCTCCTTTTTGTGGCGGGACATCGCTCTCGCGCTCGCCCGTACCCGCAAGGTCTTCTTCTTCGACCACCTCGGCTTCGGCCAGTCCGAGCAGCGCGAGGGCCAGGACCTGAGTCTGGCGGCCCACTCGGCGAACTTCGCCCAGCTCCTCGACCACTGGGGGCTGTCGCGCCCCAGCGTCGTGGCTCACGACATCGGCGGGGCGGTGGCCCTACGGACACTGCTACTGGAGCAGAGGAGCTACCGGGACCTGACTCTCTTCGACGCGGTGAGCGGAGGTGCGTGGGAGCGAGGGCTCTTCCAGCTCTTCCTGGAGCACGAGGAGGTCTTCCGGCGGCTCCCGGGCTACGCGCACGAGGCGCTGGTCGCCGCCCATCTGCGGCACGCCACGCACATCGGGTTCCGGCCGGGGATCCTGGACGCCTTCCTCGCCCCGTGGCGGGGGGCGCGGGGGCAGGCGGCGTTCTACCGTCAGTACAGCCAGATCAGGCAGGCGGACACGGCCGCGTACGAGCAACTGCTGAACGACATCTCGATTCCGGTCAGGATCGTCTGGGGCCGCGAGGACCGCATCCTCCCTCCGCAGTACGCCGAGTGGCTGCACGAACACGTTCCGCATGCGGAGCTGCACTGGATCGAGGGCGCCGGTCACCTCCTGCAGGAGGACGCACCCGGGCGGCTGCTGGCCTGCCTGACGGCCGACTTCGCCTCAGCCTGAGCTTGCGGGGCCGCTGAGCGGGTGATCCGGCCCGCGGACGAACGCAAGGACGGTTCGTCGCCCCTTGGGGGCGTGGGCGGTGGGATCTGGATCAGTCGGTCGCCGGTCCGGGGGTGGTGTCGTCGACTGCTGCGCGGAGACGCGTGCCACGCCGCCGCTCCCCCTCGGTCCGCCGGCGGCCTGTCCGACCTGCTCGGCGGGGTAATGGCGTCGTCCGACGATCACGGACTCGGTGGTGACCGGTTCGGGCGTGCTGCCCTTCATCGATTCCAGTACGCCGCTCCGGGTCAGGTCGAACGGGAAGCCGGCGACGACACAGCGCGTGATGCCTCACGGGGAGAGGGAATGACGGGGCCGACCGCCGTGAAGCGGTTCAGCGGGAGAGGGCGATGACGCCCAGAGCGTTGCCCTGGCCGTCGACCACAGGCAGGGCCCCGAGCCGGCGGCGCCGCATCGCACGCTCGGCCTCGGCCCTCGTGGTCAGCGGCGAGGTGAAGGGAGCGACGACGTCGGCGATGTCACGCAGACAGGTCCGGTCCGTGTACCCGGAGCCGTCACGAACGGCCCGGAGCCGGGCCCGGGTGACCAGACCGGTGCACAGGCCGTCGTCGTCGCAGACGACCAGATGCCCCGTGCGGGCGGCGGCCATCACGGAGAGTGCCACCTCCACGGTCATGTCCTCCCACACCTGTGGTCCGGCCGCTTCCATGGCGTCGGCCACCGTGCCGTGCACGCGATGGGCGCGCTCCGGGCGGAACTGCGTCTGGGTCAGCGTCAAGAGGTGCCTCCTGGGGGGTGAGCCGGCTTTCTGATGACGGAAGTGGTGCTACGCCGCCGTACCGACGGTCGACTGCCGCACGGACGCACGCCGGGTCGCCGAGGCGGGGCGGTGTCGGCCGCGTGAGCCGGTGCCGCGCTTGTTGGGGCGTTCGGTCACGGGTGCGGTGATGACGACCGGAATGCCGGAGGGGGTCCGGGCGCCGGTGATGCGGTGCAGGTCCTCCCCGCCGACGCGGACCTGGGTGGTCCGCGGGACGATGCCGGCCGCCGACATGAGGCGGGTCATGGCGCGGCGCTGGCTCGGGATGACCAGGGTGACGACGCTGCCGGACTCGCCGGCGCGGGCCGTGCGGCCGCCGCGGTGCAGGTAGTCCTTGTGGTCGGTGGGCGGATCGACGTTGACGACGAGGTCGAGGCTGTCGACGTGGATGCCGCGCGCCGCGACGTTGGTCGCCACGAGCACGTTGACGTGCCCGGTCTTGAACTGCGTCAGCGTGCGGGTGCGCTGCGGCTGCGACTTGCCGCCGTGCAGGGCGGCGGCCCGTACCCCGTTGTTCAGGAGGTGCTCGGTGAGGCGGTCGACCGCGTGCTTGGTGTCGAGGAACATGATCACGCGGCCGTCGCGTGCGGCGATCTCGGTGGTGGCCGTGTGCTTGTCGGCGCCGTGGACGTGCAGCACGTGGTGCTCCATCGTGGTGACGGCGCCGGCCGAGGGGTCGACGGAGTGCACGACGGGGTCGGTGAGGTAGCGGCGCACGAGCAGGTCGACGTTGCGGTCGAGGGTGGCGGAGAACAGCATGCGCTGGCCCTCGGGGCGGACCTGGTCGAGCAGGGCGGTGACCTGCGGCATGAAGCCCATGTCGGCCATCTGGTCGGCCTCGTCGAGGACGGTGACGCGCACCTGGTCCAGCCGGCAGTCGCCGCGGTCGATGAGGTCCTTGAGCCGTCCCGGTGTGGCCACGACGATCTCGGCGCCACCGCGCAGTGCGCTCGCCTGCCTGCCGATCGGCATGCCGCCCACCACGGTGGCCAGCCGCAGCCTCACGGAGCGGGCGTACGGGGCGAGCGCGTCGGTGACCTGCTGCGCCAGTTCCCGCGTCGGTACGAGGACCAGCCCCAGCGGCTGCCGAGGCTCGGCGCGCTGCCCGGCCGTACGGGCCAGCAGCGCCAGACCGAAGGCCAGGGTCTTTCCGGAACCGGTACGGCCACGGCCCATGATGTCCCGTCCGGCGAGGGAGTTCGGCAGGGTCGCGGCCTGGATCGGGAACGGCACGGTCACCCCTTGCCGGCCCAGCGCGGCCAGCAGTTCCCCGGGCATGTCGAGATCGGCGAAGCCCTCCACCGCGGGAAGCGCGGGAGTCAACGTCTCGGGGAGGGCGAACTCCCCCTGGACCGCGGCGGGCCGGCGGCCGTAACCGCCGGAGCGGGTGGGTCCGGCCGCCCGGCGCGGCGCCGACGAACCGGATCGGCCGCCGCCCTTTCCGGAGTCGGCACCGCCCTTACGGGTACGGGTGAAACGGTCGTTCGTACGTGTGCGGTTCATGCGGAACCTTCCTCGAAGCGGCACATATCAAGGAATTCCCGAAGCAATGAACTGCACGGAGAATTGCAAGAACGGGCCGGTGGAACGCGACAGCGCATCTGGCCGACGGAAAACCGTACGCGCACAGGCACTGAAATGAGCGACGCGAAGTGGACGCAGTGTTCGGGCATCCATCGCGATGAGGTCATGACGGGTTGCGTGCAGACCTGAAGCATGCTTCGCATGCGGTGAGCCCCGCGCTTCCTGGTTGTCGTCCACACGAGAAACCACTGCGGGAAACGCAAACAGCTGGGACCCGCACCCCAAAGGATGCGGGTCCCAGCTACGAAATGCGCGTCAGCGTCAGGCGGGAACGATGTTCTCGGCCGTCGGGCCCTTCTGACCCTGCGCGATGTCGAAGGTCACCTTCTGGCCCTCGAGAAGCTCGCGGAAGCCCTGGGTGGCGATGTTCGAGTAGTGGGCGAACACGTCAGCGCCGCCACCGTCCTGCTCGATGAAGCCGAAACCCTTTTCCGCGTTGAACCACTTCACGGTACCAGCAGCCATGTCATTTCTCCTTCGGGGCAGTGCCTCGGGGCCCGCACTGCGCGGACACCGTGTCGCCGCGATGATCACCCCGCCCGGAAAAAGACCGGATATACGGAAGCGCTTCCAGTGGCACAGGAGCCGAGCCGGAGGCGCTCGAAGTTTTCGGGAACCACAACTGCAACTGAGACCGACCGTAGCACGCCGCAGCGGTCCGCGTGCGGCGAATAATCCGGGTTCACTTATTGCGACAGAGAATCTGTCTGCGCGTTCCGTCGAAATCTCAGCCCGTCGGCACAGATTTCGATCCGCCCAGAGCGCAACGTTCCGGAGAGTGCGGGGCACGGCAGACGGCAGGTCGGAGTCGGGCGTGCTGCAGTCGTTCGACCGAGGTGGCCGGCTCGGCGCCGAGAGCCCGCAGGTCACGCGGGTCCGGGGCGGCTGCAAAACCGTCGAGGCCTGCGAGCCGGACGGCTGCGGTCCGACCGACGCGCACTGGGGCCCCAGGGGCAGCTGATGCAGAGGGGCCGGTCCGGTTCACGGCCTCGTCGGCCGGGCGGGTGATGCGGGGCCGGTGGAGAGGACATGGTCCACGGCGGCTTTGAGGGTCTCGGTCTCGGCGACGAGGACGGATTCGCGCGTGGGCAGGGCGCGTTCGAACGAGAGTCCGTTGAGGACGGCGAGCAGGAACCTGACGCTGCGGGTGTGGTCTCCCGGGGGCACGGCGCCTTCCTCGGCGAGCACCGCCAGCCAGTGTTGGACCCGGCGCTCCGCCTCCCGCTCGAAGCGGAGGTACGCGGCGCGCACCTGTTCGGTCGGCTCGGGTTCGATGAAGGACCTGTACGTCGCGCCCCATGCGGCTCGCGCTTCTTCGTTGGTGCCGGTCAGTGCGAGAACCTGCCGCAGGCAGTTCAGCAGCCGTTCGCGGGGCGGCAGCGCCCGGTCCCGGATCGGGTCGCCGGGCAGGAGGTGTTCGTAGATCCGCGTGAGCAAACTGTCCTGCAGGGCGCGCTGGGTGGGGAAGTGAAACCTCAGCGAGCCGGTGCTCACTCCCGCGCGCGCGGCGACCGCTCGCACGCTCAGCTTCGCCGTCACGTCCTCGGCGAGCATCTCCGCGGCGGCCTGGAGAATTCTCTCGCGCGTGTCCATACCCGCTCTCCTTCGCTTTCTGCCGGCCCCCCACTGTACTAGCACGGCGTACTAGCACGGCGTACTAGTACAGTGTGCTAGCGTGTGGCTAACACGCTGTACCAGTGAGCGTGCGGCTGATCCGCGGAAGGGTGGACGGGGTATGGCGTGGAAGCAGTGGGCGGCGTCGAAGCGGCTCAAGCCGGGAGACGGCAGGGAACTGCAGCGGTTCCGCCGGCGGCAGCTCCCCCTGCGCTCGCCGTTCTGGCTGCGGCTTCCCGACGCCTACGGCCGCGCCCGCCGGTACGCCGTCGACGTAAGGCACTGGGCGCGGCTGGACACCAGCAGGATCCGGGCGCATCTGCTCCTG
Organism: Streptomyces sp. NPDC085944; assembly: GCF_040686295.1. Taxonomy (NCBI): domain Bacteria; kingdom Bacillati; phylum Actinomycetota; class Actinomycetes; order Kitasatosporales; family Streptomycetaceae; genus Streptomyces; species Streptomyces sp. NPDC085944. The sequence goes on from NZ_JBFBJX010000028.1 coordinate 28,302, forward strand.
GACGCCAGGCACACGGCCGAGTCGAGCCTGCCCGCGGTCTTCCCGTCGACGGGGGTGTCATCGAGGTGGCGATGAGCGACTACGGCGTCAAGCGCTGCCACTGTTTCCCCCCGGGACGGACAGCCGCGTCAGCTCACACCCGACTCGGCATCGGCGGAGGGACGGCGGGCGCGTCTCGGTGTCCGCCGTCCGGGGCTGAGCCGGTTGATCGCCGTCGGATCGGTGCTGCTGCTCGTCGTCGGAGTGGGCCTGAACCTGGTGCAGCTCGCCGAACTCCTCTCCCGCGTTCCCCCCGTCGTGCAGCGGCTCGGAACGTTCGAATCGCCGGTACACCTGCCGATCTGGCTGAACGTCGCGCTGGGGCTCGGGGCCGTTCCGGCCGGCATGGAGCGCGCGCTGCGCCTGCGCCACTTCCCGCTGCTCGACGCGGCCGGGCGCTGACCCTCGCGAAGCGAGAAGGCACGACCGACGCCGGCCCTCCTCGGCCGGCCTCCCGCGCGACCGGCACGGCCCGGGCCCGCGCAACGTCACGAATACGGAGAAGGGGAAGATCATCATGATCCAGTCGAGGTCGAGGCCCACTGCCCGGTACGGGGCGGCCCTCGCCGCGGCCCTCGTGGCCCTGGCGGGGTGCTCGTCCGGTGCCCCGGGGCCGCGCAGCACGTCCGCGGCGGCCACGTCGGCCTCAGCCCCGTCCCCGGGCCCGCTCACGTGGAGCACCTGCGGGAAGAACCTCGAATGCGCCACGCTCAAGGTGCCGCAGGAGTACACCGAGCCCGACGGTGTGCGGATCCCGCTCGCGCTCATGCGGCACCGGGCCGGCGATCCCGACCGCCGCGTCGGCAGTCTGGTCTTCAACCCGGGCGGCCCCGGAGTCTCCGCCACCGAAACGCTGCGCAATCTGCCCGAGACGGCCGGCACTCCGGGTGCCTTCTCGGCCGAGGTGCTCGACCGGTTCGACATCATCGCGATGGACCCGCGCGGCGTCGGCCAGTCGCAGGCCGTCCGCTGCCTGACCGACCAGCAGCGGGCCGACGCCGCCGGCACCGACTTCGACCCGGCCGTCCCCGGGGGCAAACCGCTGCCGCGACTGCTGACCGATGCCGCCGCGTTCACAAGAGGCTGCGCCCGGCACCAGAGCAAGAAGTTCCTGGCCAGTCTGTCCACCGACAACGTGGCCCGCGACATCGACCAGGTCCGCTCGGCGCTCGGCGAGGAGAAGATCACCTACTACGGCCTGTCCTACGGCACCGTGGTCGGACCGATGTACGCCACCCTGTTCCCCGACCGGGTCCGCCAGATGGTGCTCGACGCACCCGTCGACACCAACCAGTGGTTCGGCAACCCCCTCCCCCTCCAGCAGGAGGTCGCCGTGGCGAGCGAACGGACGCTCAACGCCTGGTTCGAGACCTGCCGCACCGAGGGGACCGCGGTGTGCCCGTTCGGCACGGGGGACCCCCGGGCGGCGTTCGACACACTGATCGACACGCTGGAGGCGAAGCCGCTGGAGATCGCACCGGTCAAGGGGGTCACGCCGGGTGGTGAGCTCGACGGCGCCATGGCCCTTGAGGCCACCCGGGCCCTGGCCGGCGACCAGAGCACCTGGCCGTTGCTGACCTCGGCCCTGCTGGCCGCGCAGAAGGGCAACGGCGCGCCTCTGCACACCATGTGGAGCAGCGTCACGGTCTCCCCCTTCCCCGTCCCCACCGCGATGTTCGAAACCCACACCGCGGTACGCTGCGCCGACTGGCAGACCCCGGCCGACATCGCCGCGCACAGGGCCGCGGCCACCAAGGCCGTCATCGAGGCCGAGCGGATCGGACCCCGGGCCGCCTACTCCGCTCTCGACTGCGCCCGCTGGCCCGCGCCGAACAAGGACCGCGTCACCAAGCCGCTCACCGGCGCCGGTACACCGACCGTGCTGGTGGTCGCAGGCCGGCTGGACCCCGTCACCCCGCACCACTGGGCCGAGAACATGACCCGCACCCTGGACTCCGCGGTCCTGCTCACACGGGAAGGGGTCGGACACGGCTCCTACGGCACCAACACATGCGTCGACAACGCGGTCGACAACGCCCTCGTCCGCGGCGCCCAGCCCGCCGACGGCACCGTGTGCAAGACGGACACACCCGCCACCACCCGCCCCCTCGTCCCCGCGAACCCCTGAGCTACAGCCGTTCCTCACCGCGTAGGCGAAGGCCTGGCATGACCGCCGGACGGACGGGGAGTCACGCGTTCGCGGATCAGCTCGGCAGCCGCACCAGGAACACCGTTTCCACCTGCGGCCGGCTCGCCACGGAGACGTCTCCGCCGTGTGCCCGCACCAGTTGTCTGACGATGGACAGCCCCAGCCCGCTGCCTCCCGTCCGCCTGCTCCGGGACTGCTCGGCCCGCCAGAAGCGGTCGAACACCTGGGGCAGGTCCTCTTCGCGGATGCCGCTGCCCGTGTCCTTCACCTCGATGGCGACGGCGCCGGCCACCCGGCGGGCACTGAGGGTGACCCGGCCGGCCGGCGGGGTGTGACGTATCGCGTTGGACAGCAGGTTGCCCAGCACCTGGCGGAGGCGGACCGGGTCCGCGTGGACCGAAAGACCCTCCGGAGCGTGCACGGTCGTCTCGACACCGCCGGCCCGCGCGGTCGCGCGGTGCGCGCTCATGATCTGCTCCATCAGCTCGCGGAGGTCCAGTTCTTCCGGGTGCAGGCGCAGGGTGCCGGCGTCGGCTGCGGCAAGCACCTGAAGGTCGTCCACGATGTGCTGGAGGAGTTCCGCCTCCTCCAGCAGCGAGGTGAGCAGCGCCGAGTCGGTCTCGGCCAGGCCGTCCTGTGCCGCCTCCAGCCAGCCGCGGATGTTGGTGAGGGGTGTGCGCAGTTCGTGGGCGATGTCACTGACCATGACCCGGCGCTGCTCGTCGGTGCGTTCGCGGCGTTTGGACAGGTCGTTGAGCGCGGCGGCCAGATAGCCGGTCTCGTCCTTCGCGGTGACCGGGATGCGGAAGTGTCCGCCCGAGGGGGCACGCGCCGCGTCGGTCAGCGTGCGCAGCGGACGCACCAGCCTGATCGCGATGACGGCGGTCACGGCGACGGTCGCGGCCAGGACCAGGCCGGTGGTGGCCAGGATCCGAAGGGTTCCGGCCGGTGACAGGTCGAGGACGGCGGTGGCCTTGCGGGGTGGGCTGATGACGAACAGCAGGGCCGAGGAGGCGACATACGCGGCCAACTGCTCCCGCCGGCCCTCTTCCACACAGTCGTCCACAGCGGCGGACCTCTCCGTGGCGTAGTCGCCGTCCACCCGGAAGTCCACCGTGATGGTGAGCGGTTCGGGAAGGCGTAGGCGGTTGCGCTCGGCGCAGCTGCGGACGAGTCCGGTGAGTTCGGCGAGGGCGGCGGCCTCGGTCGGGGTGGGTGTGCCCAGCCCCTTGGACATGCAGGCCGGGATGAACTCCCCCGAGTTCCTGGTCGTGCGCAGGGTGGGCCTGCCACTGGCCTCCTCGACGATGTGCGCGCGTACTCCTGTCCGTTGGCGGAGGCAGTCGACCTCGTCCCGGGCGACCTGTCGCAGCTTCGTCCGCTCCTCGGCGGGCAGGCGGTAGGGGCCGACGGCGCGTGGGTCGATGCGGGAGGCCTGCTCCGCCCGGCCCGGATCCTGCTCCGCGGACGGAGCGACGTGCAGCGGATCGATCACCGCGCTCTGGTTGCGGGGCAGCCGTTGCGCAGCCGACCCGTGCGACGCGGCGATGATCTGGCGCGCCCGCGTGGTCAGCACGATGGTGCGCCCCGTCGACCGGGAGAGATCCAGGACGGTGCGCTCGACACCGTTCCAGTCACGGTGTGTCGCGGCGAAGCCCTCCAGCGTCTCCTGGATGGTGGTGTCGTCCGCGAGGACCTGGCCCTGCTCCTGCTCGATGGCGACGGTGGTGCCGCGTACCGTCAGCCAGGCCGTGGCCCCGATGGACACGAGGGAGATCAGCACGGAGGTGGCCAGGAGCCTGAACAGCAGGCTGTTGCGCAGGGGAACCTCAGACGTCACGGCGGCCTCGGGAGAGCTTGTAGCCGACGCCGTGCACGGTCAGCAGCAACTCCGGTCTGCGCGGCGAGATCTCGATCTTCTTTCGCAAGTTCACCATGTGCATGTCCACGGTGCGTTCGGTGACGGCGCGGCCGTGGTCGCTGATGCAGCGCAGCAGCTGAGCCCGGGTGAAGACCCGCTCGGGTTCGGCTATCAAGGTGCTGAGCAGGCGGAATTCGCCGGGAGTGCAGTCCACCGGGCGACCGGCGACCGACACCTCGTGCCGGTCCGGAGCCACGGTCAGCGGGCCGGCCTTCAGGAGCACATCCTCCGTGCGCTCCTGCTGCCGGGTGCGCCGCAGCAGGGTCCGGATGCGGGCCACCAGTTCGCGCGGCCTGAACGGCTTGGTCATGTAGTCGTCCGCCCCGACGTCCAGGCCCAGCAGCAGATCGTCCTCGCTGGAGCGAGCAGTGAGCATCAGAATGGGCATATCGCCCGTGGCGCGTATACGCCGGCATATCTCCAACCCGTCCATACCGGGCAGCATCCAGTCGAGAACGAGCAGATCCGGTGGCCGCCTTGCGGCCTCCTCGAGGGCCGTCGGCCCGTCGTGGACCACGGTCACGGCATGGCCGTCGTGCACCAGGTAACGACGCATCAGTTCGGCCTGCTTTTCGTCGTCTTCGGCCACCAGTACGTATGCGGGCATGGCCCGATGGTAATCCTGCGAAGCACGTGGTGACCGTCGACGAATACAACCCCATTCCATGACAACTTCCTGACAAACGCATGCGGGGGCTCGTCGGAGGGGAACGTTGACACCTTCCTGACAAAGCCTTGCCACGCTTCCAGGCATGCTGAACGAGAAAAATCTTCTACTCTGCGGCGCCGTTCTGGCGCTGACGCTGATCACCGGCTGCTCCTCCGGGGGAGACGCCGAGAGCGAGAAGGACGGAGTCGCCTCCGTCACGGAACCCGGTGGGGCCAAGGGTGGGGCGGCCAAGCGCCCGGAGACCGACGATTCCGATTCCGGCCGCCCCCAGATTCGGCTCGACACCACGCAAGTCGAGGAAATCCGCATGTACCAGGGCTACCTGCACTGCCTCAAGGATCACGGAGTACCCATCTCCTCAAAGGGGAGCAAAATGCCGGAAGCCGATCCCGGATCACTCTGGTTCCCCAGTATCAATGTGGCTGAAGAGCGTCCGGAAGCGGAAAAGGCGTGTCTCGGAAAGAGGCCGCTGCCGCCCCCGGAACTGGACCCGAAGAAGAACCCCGACTACATGGACGATTACAGTAAGTGGATCGCGTGCGACAACCGCCGGGGGCTCAAGGTGAACCCGCTCCCTGACGGAGGCGGCTGGAACTACAAGCCCGGCGCGACTCAGCCCAGGAACGCCGACGAGATCGACAAGGAATGCATGATCGAGGCGTTCAGTGGCGAGTGAGCGCGCATCCGAGGACACCGTGGCCCTGCGGGTGACGGTCCAGGAGGAGGCGGCCCCCCGCAGACGGAGAGGGGGCCGTGGGAAGAAGAGGGCCTTGCATCTCGGCATCGTCGCCGTGCTGCTGGCAGGAGGGACGGGCGCCGGACTGCTGTGGGCCGACCGGGGTGGGACCGGCTCCGCACCCGAGTCCGGCCCGAAGGTCAGACAGATCGCGGTGGTCAGAACGGATCTCTCGGGCAGCAGAGAGATGCAGGGCGTGCTCGGCTACGACTCCGTTCGGACGATCCGGAGCACCGGCGAAGGACGAGTGACATGGCTCCCGGACCGGGGCGCGAGGATCGAACGCGGTCAGCCGCTGTACCGCGTCGACGAGCGTCCGGCCGTGGTCTTCTACGGCAGCACACCCTTGTACCGCAGGCTCGACACCCCCGGCAGCGTCGGCCGTGACATACGGGTCGTCGCCGACAACCTCAAGGCTCTCGGGTACGACATCGGGGCACAGCCGGCGCCGGGCACGGTCGTCCGGCAGCAGCCGTCCGCGGGCGACACCGCACCCGGGACGGCAGGCCCTGGACACGGGGAGACCGCGCCCCCGGCCGGCGCGTCCCCGTCTCCGGACGGCGGAGCGGGCCGGGGAACCGATGCGTCACAGGAGGCTTCACCGAGCCCGGGTCCCTCGCGGTCCACGGTCAAGGAGGGCGACGGTGTGCTCACCAGGTCCCTGATGTCCGCGATCAAGCGCTGGCAGAAGGCCGTGGGCATGGAGCAGACCGGCATCCTCGAATTCTCCGACGTGGTGGTGACGAAGTCGGCGGTGCGGGTCTCCGACGTCCTCGCCCAGCCCGGGGACGAGGCGCCGGGAGACCTGATGACGGTGACCGCAACCACCAAGTCCGTGACCGTCCCGGTGGAGTCGCTCGACATGGGGTCCATCGAGTCGGGCCAGAAGGTCACCGTGGTGCTGCCCGACCGGACCACCGTGCCGGGCCGGGTCGCCGCGATCAGCACCATCGTGCAGGGACAGCAGGGAAACCAGGGAGAGGCGGGCGGCACCGGTCAGACCAAGACCAACGTCACCGTGTCGCTGGACGACCCGGACTCCGCCAGGAGCATCGACTCCGCTCCTGTCGAGGCCCGGTTCCAGGGGGAGTCCAAGAAGAACGTACTCGCCGTCCCGGTCGGCGCCCTTCTCGCCCTGCGCGAGGGAGGGTACGCGGTCCGGCTCTCCGGCGGCAGGCTCGTCCCGGTCGACACGGGCATGTTCGCCCAGGGACTGGTCGAGATCAGCGGCCGGGGCGTCAGCGAGGGCACGAAGGTGGAAACCACGGCATGACCCAAGTCATCAGCGTGCACGAGGCGAGCGTGACCTACCCTCCCGAGGTGAGAGCCCTCGACCGGGTCTCCCTGTCCGTCTCACAGGGCGAACTTCTGGCCATCCTCGGCCCTTCCGGCTCCGGCAAGTCCACTCTGCTCAACATCATGGGCACGCTGGCCGCACCCACCACCGGCAGGGTGGTCATCGAGGGTCAGGACGTGGCGGAGTTGTCCGACCGCCACCTGTCCGCCCTCCGCGGACGCCGCCTTGGCTTCGTCTTCCAGCACTTCCATCTCACGGACGGACTCACGGCGGCGGAGAACGTGGCGACCGGCCTGCTGTACGCCGGTGTGCCCAGGAAGTACCGGAGGAAGCTTGCCGAGGAGGCCCTGGCCCGGGTCGGACTCGCCCGCCGGGCCGGCCATCTGCCGGGGCAGCTCTCCGGAGGAGAGCGTCAACGGGTGGCCATCGCCCGCGCGGTGGTCCATGAGCCGGCCCTGGTCCTCGCCGACGAGCCGACCGGCGCACTCGACACCGCCAACGGCGCAGCGGCGCTCGCCCTGTTGACCGAACTCAACGCGGCGGGCACCACGATCGCACTCATCACTCACGACCGTGACATAGCCGACCGACTGCCCCGCAGGGTACACATGCGTGACGGTCGCCTGATCATGGACACCACACTGACCGGAACCCCCTCATGACCGCCCCCGCAAAGCCGGGCCGCGCCGCGCTGCGGCTCGCCTTCCGACGTGCCGACGGCAGGATGGGACCGGTGCGTCTCGCCCCTCTCGACGTGCTGGTCCTGGGGCTGCTCGGCCTGCGCACCCGCAAGCTGCGCGCCGCTCTGTCGGCACTCGGCATCTCGATCGGCGTCGCCACGATGCTGGTGGTGACCGGGATCCCGGCCTCCAGCCAGCGGGCGCTGATGGACGAGATGACGGCGCTCGGATCCAACATGCTGCGGGTCCAGCCGTTTTCGGGACAGGCAGTGCCGGTCGAACTGCCCGAGGAATCGATCAACATGGTGCGCCGCATCGAACCGGTCACCGAGGCGAGCGCCGTGGCCAACACCCATGCCGTGGTCCGGCGTTCCGACGTCATCGGTGACGACGACCTCTCCGGTACCGGACTCAGTGTCCTCGCGGCCCGACGCGACCTGCTGAGCGTGGTGGGCGGAGAGATCTTCTCGGGCCGGTTCTTCAGCGCCGCCGACGAGCGGTTTCCCACGGCCGTCCTGGGCTACGGGGCCGCCCGCCGACTCGGCATCGGGGAAATCCCCGAGAACGATCCGGCTCCACAGATACAGATCAACAAGTCGTGGTTCACCGTGATCGGCATCCTGCACTCCGTACCGCTTTCCGACGATCTCGACAACGCCGTACTGACGGGATGGCCGGCCGCCAAGAAGACACTGCGCTTCGAGGGGAACCCCACGGTCATCTACGTCAAGGCACAGGAAGCTCATCTGGAGGACGTACGGAGCGTACTCCCCGCCACCGTGTTCCCGGAGCAACCCGGACAGGTCCAGGTCAGCCGCCCGTCCGACGCCCTGGCGGCCAAACGCGCCACGCAGAACACCTTCTCCTCGCTCTTCCTGGGCCTGGCCGGTGTCGCACTGCTGGTAGGCGGTATCGGCGTGGCCAACACCATGGTCATCTCGGTCCTGGAGCGCCGAAGGGACATCGGGCTGCGCCGGGCACTGGGCGCGACCCGCGGTCAGATCCGCGTCCAGTTCCTCACCGAGTCCGTGGGCCTGTCGCTGCTCGGCGCGCTCGCCGGAACCCTGTTCGGCGCCCTCGCGGACATCGGCTACGCGCACTACCAGGGCTGGCCTGCGGTGATACCGCTGACCTCGGTCACGGGCGGCTGTCTGGCCGCCGTGCTGATCGGCATGGCGGCCGGTGTCTACCCCTCGGTCCGCGCGGCACGCCTTCCCCCCACAGAGGCACTGGCGTCGACGTGACCGGCGGCGGTGGCACCGCGGGCGCCGTCGGCGACGGCGACGGCGACGGCGACGGTCCACGAGTCGGTCACGATCTGCGCCTTGACCGGCCCGGGCAGCTCGGTCGCGGTGAGGACGTGATCTAGTGCCCCGGCCACGGACTCGGCCGAGTCGTAGGCGTGCGACAGGGCTTGCCGGTACTCGGGAGTGACCTGTGCGGCAGGCTTCGCCGGGCCGGAACCGACGAGGACCATGCCACGGAGGCCGGCGGGCCGGGTGGCCGCGACCAGCTGGGCGACCTTGCCGCCCATGGAATGCCCCACCAGGACGTAGTCGGTGACCCCCGCGTCCGCGAGCACGGCGAGTGTGTCGTCGGCGAGCCGGCCGAGCGTGCAGGGACCGGGCGGAGCGCTCGACCGGCTCCACCCGCGGAAGTCGACCGTGAGCACGTCACGGCCCGCCAGGCGGTCGACGACGAGGTCCCAGGTGCGGGCGGAACCACCCCAGTAGCGCAGGAACACCAGAGTCGGTCCGGCCCCCCCTCCGACGGTCGTAAGTGCCGCAGTAGCGTCTGCTGCTGCGGCCCTCCCGACGAGCCCGCTCGGTGAGCTTCGCGTCAAGGTGGTCGGGCAGCCGCAGGGTCATCGCCATGCAGGCGTGACACCTGAGGGGTGTCACCGCGGGCACGGTCGCGTCGAACTAGCAGGTCACGAAGTATTGGCCGCGGGCTCCAGGATCACCACGCACTCCACACGAGGCGTCATCGGACAGATGTCGACCTGAGCGGTCTTCAAAAGGCCGAGGTCGGATCCCCTTTCCTGGCCCACCGCCGTGCATGCGCGTACCCAGGGCGTCAAACGAGCGTCACGGCCGACTGTCCGCCCTTCGCCACCCCTGCTCGACGCGATGTGGTGGGACGCTCCCCGTCAGCCGGCCTGCTGCATCATGATCGTCTCGCCCACCCGGACCGTCCCGGCTGCAAGAACGTCCAGTCAGGCACCGAGGCACGAGAGCCGCCCCGGGCCGAACCCGGAGACGCGGTGCCCGCGGGCGACCGCGCGCATGATGGCGGGTTCCGCCCCGGAGTTCGCGGACGGTCGACGTACGCGTCAGCTGACCGGAAGGCCGACCGCCAGCGTCAGTTCGAGGACCCGGTGTGGCGATGCGAGATCGGGAAACAGCTCCCGCAGTTGCGACATCCGGTACCGGACTGTCTGGGGATGGACGAACAACGCCGCCGCCACCTCGTCCCGCTTGCCCTGGTGAAGCAACCACTCCCGCAACGTCTCCTCCAGCCGCCGTGCGGTCGCGACGGGCAAGGTCCGCAACGGTGCGAGGGCTCGGGCCCGCAGGTCCGCGAACGCGTCCATGTCGGCACTCAGCACCAGTTCGGGCAGGTGGTCCTCAGTGTCGCGAATATCGGAGGAGAGGGAGCGCGCGCGTACGGCTCGTGCGTACGAGGCGGACGCCCGAGCCCAGGGCCGGGCCGGGCCGACCACGGCGGTGCGGTCGGTCAGCTGCCGCAGGAGATGTGATCGGTCGGCATCGGGCACGAGCAGCACTCCGGTGGCGTCCGGAAGATCGTCGAGGACGAGGGTTCCCGGGTCGAGCGCGCGGTAGGCAGGCCGGGCCTGGGCGGCGGGCAGCAGGACCGCGGTCAGCGAAGCCGGAGGCTGCCACCCGGCCCGTTGGGCGGAGGCCAGCAGCACATCCGGGCTCGCGCCGCCCAGAAGGTCGCGGGCCAGGTGTTCCAGGTGGCGCTCGTGGGCCCTGCCCCGGGCGGCCAGTTCGTCGGCGTGGCCTGCGGCGCTCGCGGCGGAGAGCTCGTCGATGTAGGCGAAGGTCAACTCGGCGAACTTGGCGACCTCGGCGGCGGGCAGACCTGCGGGTACGGCACCCGCTGCCAGGCAGCGCCAGGCCACGCGGGCGCCGACGCGGTAGGCGCTGAGCAGGGCGTCCATGGAACGGCCGTCGCGCACCTCGCCGCGGCCCAGCTCGTAGGCCGCGTCACCGCCGTCGCCGCCCGTGGCGTTCCCGCTCGCGAGGTCCAGGTAGTGCCCCAGGGCGGTGCGCACGGCTCGGCGGATGGTGGCGCCCATGTGACCCGACAGGGCGTTGGCGTAGGAGGGGACCTCGTCGATGATGGCCTGGACGACCTCGTCGGCGGTGGTCTTCAGCGCGGCCCGAAGTGCGGTGACCGTCGTCTCGTCCAAGGCCAGTTCGCTGGCCCTCCGGATTGCATGGCTCATGTTTTTGTTCCCTGCGAACAATTCATCCGACCAGATTCACGTCCTGCGGTCAGGACTTTACGCCTCGCGGCACAGCAAGCTGGAGCCATGACGAGCGCGGCCCTGCGCAGCAGGGCGTGGAAACTACTGGAGATGGTCACGACGCCGCTGCTGCCGTCGGACTACCTCGACCTGGTCAGCCCCCTGCGTGCGGGCGCTGACCTGCGGGGGCGTATCGAGGCGGTGCACCTCGAGACGGGTGACGCCGCGACCCTCGTGATCAGGCCGGGACGGGGCTGGCGCGGCCACACAGCCGGTCAGTACGTGCGGATCGGGGTCGACGTCGACGGCGTCCGCCTGTGGCGTACCTACTCCCTCACCTCGCCGACGCACCGCCAGGACGGTCGCGTCACGATCACGGTGAAGGCGATCCCGGACGGCAAGGTCAGCAACCACCTGGTCCGCAGGGTGAAGCCGGGCACGCTGATCCAGCTCGACCAGGCGACCGGTGACTTCGTGCTGCCGCGGGCCAAGCCCGCCAAGGTGCTCTACCTGACGGCAGGCAGCGGCATCACGCCCGTGATGGGCATGCTGCGCGACACCGAGTTCGACGATGTCGTCATGGTCCACTGCGCGCCACGGCCGCAAGACGTGATCTTCCGCAGCGAACTGCACGGCCTGGTCGCGGACAAGAAGCTGCGGCTCACCGAGGTGCACACCGACACAGACGGCATGCTCGACATCGCCCGTTTCGACGAACTCGTGCCCGACTGGGCCGAGCGCGAGACCTGGGCCTGCGGGCCCGCGGGCCTGCTCGACGCCGCCGAAGAACACTGGAGAGAGCACGGCGTCCAAGAGCGCCTGCACACCGAACGCTTCCGCCCCGGCATCGCCGTCGCCGGAGGCGACGGCGGTGAGGTCACGTTCAGCGTCACCGACAAGACCGTCGACGCGGACGGCGCCACGCCGTTGCTGGACGTGGGCGAGGAGGCCGGCGTACTCATGCCCTCCGGGTGCCGCATGGGCATCTGCTTCGGCTGCGTCACGCCGCTCAAGGCGGGCGCCGTCCGCGACCTGCGCACCGGCGAGATCACCGAGGCCGAGCCGGGCGTCCTCATCCAGACCTGTGTGTCCGCCGCGGCGGGCCCCTGCGACATCGAACGGTAGGAGCACTTTGACCGCCATTGACCCCACCGCCCACCTGACGGCGGAGCAGATCGAGGAGCTCGGCCGCGAGCTGGACGCGATCCGCGACGAAGTGATCGCCGACCGCGGCGAGAAAGACGCCGCCTACATCCGCAAGGTCATCTCGGCGCAGCGCAAGCTCGAGCTGGTCAGCAGGGGTGTGCTCCTGTTCTCGATCTTCCCGCCCGCGTGGCTGCTCGGCACCGCCGGTCTGTCCGTGGCGAAGATCATGGACAACATGGAGATCGGCCACAACATCCTGCACGGCCAGTGGGACTGGTTGCGGGACCCGAAGATCCACTCCACCACCTGGGAATGGGATCACGTCTCGCCGGCCGACCAGTGGAAGCACTCGCACAACGAGCTGCACCACACGTACACCAACGTGATCGGCAAGGACAACGACCTCGGCTACGGCATCATGCGCGTCGACGAGGACCAGAAGTGGCACCCGTTCCACCTCGGCCAGCCGCTGTGGAACTTCATCAACGCCTGCTTCTTCGAGTACGGCATCGCGGCGTACGACCTGGAGCTCGGCAAGAACCTGAGCAAGCGCCGCCGCAAGGACCCGGAGTTCCGCGCGCGGGCCAGGGCGGTGGGCCGCAAGATCCGCAAGCAGGTACTCAAGGACTACGTGATCCACCCGCTGCTGTCGGGCCCGTCGTTCCTCCCCACGCTCGCTGCCACGTTCACCGCGAACCTGGTCCGCAACGTCTGGTCCCATTCGGTGATCATGTGCGGGCACTTCCCCGAGGGCGTGCAGGTCTTCGAGCGCCGGTCGATCAAGGGCGAGACACGCGGCCAGTGGTACCTGCGCCAGATGATGGGCTCGGCGAACATCAGCGGCAGCAGAGCCATGCACTTCATGACCGGCAACCTCTCGCACCAGATCGAGCACCACCTGTTCCCGGACCTGCCGAGCAACCGGTACGCCGAAGTCGCGGTGAAGGTGCGCGCGTTGTTCGAGAAGTACGAGCTGGAGTACGTCACCGGACCACTGCCCAAGCAGGTGTTCTCCGCGTGGCACAAGGTCTTCCGGCTCTCGCTGCCGAACAAGAAGCCCAGGGTCGAGACGCCGGACCGCGAGCCGGAGCTCGTCGCCGCCTGATTCCCCTCCACTGGTTCAGGTCCTTGGGCCGTTCCGGCGGCACCGCCGGGTACGCGAGATCCGCTGCGGGCGGTGGGTGACCGTGGCATCAGACCGTACGGCACAGGATCCGCGGCAGCCCGGTGCCCGGCTCCGCCGCCCGGAGGCGCGCCAGGGGCTCGGCACACAGCCTTCGGCGAGGTGTTGCGGCCGGCCCGGTACCGCCCGGGCCGGCTGGTTGGTCAGGGCCGGACCTCGGGGAAGGCCGATGGCGGCCGGCTCCCCGGGCGTGCAGCGGGTCACTCGAGCAGCCACCTTGCGGCCCACCAGGACTATCACGGCCCACACCGCCCCCGGCCGTCATGAGGGACCGGTGTCCTCCAGCTCACAGCACTCTGCATCCGTATCCGGGAGCTTCTCGCCCGCGGATGCCGAGGACCTCGCGCCGTACCGGGGCAGGTTCCGTCGGCGTCTGCCCGGAGTCGCTGGTCGCCACGCATCGGCCCGACATGCTCCGTGTCGCCGGGTCGCTCGTCACCCCTCAGGCCCGGGCCTGCGACCTGCTGCGGAGCACCTGCTTGCTCTGGTCGACCCGGTCGACGACGCCTGAGGGCGGCTGCTGAACGGTGGCTCACCGTCCAGGATTCCCGCCGCTTTCTCCCGCGCGATCCGCCACGGCTGCCGGGGCAGTTCCGCCAGGCGTACCTCGAGGAGCCGGAAGATCGGTTGGCAAGCCTGGGCCTGGTCCTCACCACTGTCGCCCTGCGGAACACCCGCTCCCTGGATGCCGTCGTCGCCCAACTCCCCTCCGGGGGACACGACGTCAAGGATGAGGCCGTGGCCCGCCTCTCCCCCCTCTAGGACCGTTTGCAGCGTGCCGGAGACCGGAGGCCCGGGCAGGAATCGTGGGCAGGGTTCTCCGTGGTCGTCCCTCGTCCCGTTCGTCCTCCGTCCTGGTGGGAGGGCTGCGTGCGTCAGGGCGTCGCGTCGGACGCTGCTTCCCTGGCGGGCCGGTCCAGGGCCGCTACCAGGTGGCCGAGATCGCGGCGGTGGGAGCCTGCCGCCACAGCGGTGCTCGCCCGTTCCTGTGATGGCAGCTGGTCTCCCGCTGGGAGATCATGCGTGCGGTGTCCGTGTCGTGCACGGGAGCCTTGTGCGTTGTGGCCCTTACCTCGACCTGACCGGCGTCACCCGATCGGTGGCTGTCGGCCACGCTGAAAACGATCAGTGTGAGGACGTACTTGGCGCTATGGCGGGGATGATGCGCGGTACCTCCCACATAAAAGGTGACGTGTTCTGTCAGCTTTAGCGTGAACGATGGATGACATGAGCAACGAGGACATCACCAGGCAGACCACCAAGAGCACCGAGCAGGCCAGTCTGAAGGGTCCACTCACGGGACGGATCGCCCTCGTGGCGGGGGCCACCCGCGGGGCGGGACGAGCTCAGGCCGTGGAACTGGGGCGGGCCGGCGCGACCGTGTATGTGACCGGCCGAACCACCCGGGCCCGGGCCAGCGAGGTCGGCCGGACGGCCGAGACCATTGAGGAGACCGCCGAACTCGTCACCGCAGCTGGCGGCACCGGAATCGCAGTCCCCACCGACCATCTCGACGAAGCCCAGGTCCGCGCCCTCGTCGAGCGGATCGACCGGGAGTACGAGCGGCTCGACATTCTCGTCAACGACCTGTGGGGCGGCGAGCACCTTCTGACCACCTCCGTGTTCGGGAAGAAGAGCTGGGAGACACCGCTCGCCGACGGCCTGCGGATCCTGGAGTTGGGCGCGCGCTCGCACGTGATCACCGCGGCGCTGCTGCTTCCGCTGCTGATCCGCTCCGACGCGCCGCTGCATGTGGAAGTCACCGACGGCACCGCGCACTCAAACCGCCGCTACCGGGAGAACATCTACTACGACCTGGCGAAGAACGCCCCGATCCGCCTCGCGTTCGGGCTGGCTCAGGAGCTGGCGGAGTACGGGGGCACGGCGGTCGCGGTGTCCCCGGGCTTCCTGCGTTCGGAGCAGATGCTCTCCCACTTCGGGGTGAGTGAGGAGAACTGGCGTGACGCGATCTCCCAAGAGCCGACGTTCGCGATCGCGGAGTCCCCGCGCTACCTGGCCCGCACGGTGGCGGCGCTGGCCGCCGACCCGGACCGCGCGAAGCGGTGGAACGGCAAGTCCACCTCCAGCGGGGAACTGGCCAGGGCCTACGGGGTGACGGACGTGGACGGCAGCCAGCCGGACGCCTGGGCGTACTTCGAGGACGTCACCTACGGCGGCAACGAAGGCTCCCCCGACGACTACCGCTGATCCTCGGCTTCCCCGGGTTGCGCCTCCTGAGGGTCGGCCTGGTAGAGGGCAGCCGGGGCTGCGACGCGTTCACGGAAGCGGGCGCGCAGGCAAGCCGGGGCCGACCCGGGCAGAAGCGGAGAGCGTGGTGGGGGACCGGATCACGCGAGCGCGGCATGCAATATGTGGCGTCGCACGGTGGGTCAATACCTGTGCGCGCGGTTCGAGTTTCCATCGGAGCATGCGGGTAGATTTTCTGCCGCAATTAGCAAGGTGGCGTTCTTCACCGCACAGTGGCCGCCGTGGCGTGCTACTGTCGATGTCAGTTGCAGTTGTGGTTCCCGAAATTTCAAGTGCTCCGGTCGGACTCGATACCACTGGAAGCGCTTTTATATCTCCGGTCTTTCTCCGGGCGGGGTGATCATTGCGGCGACACGAGGTTCGCACGGTGCGAATCCCGTATGACTGCCCCGAAGGAGAAATGACATGGCTGCTGGTACCGTGAAGTGGTTCAACGCGGAAAAGGGTTTCGGCTTCATCGAGCAGGACGGTGGCGGCGCTGACGTGTTCGCCCACTACTCGAACATCGCCGCCCAGGGCTTCCGCGAGCTGCTGGAGGGCCAGAAGGTGAGCTTCGACATCGCGCAGGGTCAGAAGGGCCCGACGGCCGAGAACATCGTTCCCGCCTGACGCTGACTGTCACATACTTGTAGCTGGGGCCCGCATCCTTCGGGGTGCGGGCCCCAGCTACATGCGTTTCCCGCAGTGACGTCACCTGCGGACGACACCCCGGACAGCATGTTCTTACCGCACACGGATCGCCCTTCGAGGGTGCAGCCGCATCCTTCATAGAAACAGCGCAGTGGACGCTTCGAGTATCGAGTCCACAGCACCCCCAATCATTCCAGCGGATGTGCCGAACGGATTTTCTGTTGGTCAGATCCGCCGGCAAGGCCCACCGGCCCGTTCTTGCGATTCTCCGTGCAGTTCATCGCTTCGGGAATTCCTTGATATGTGCCGCTTCGGGGAAGGTTCCGCATGGGGCTGGCGCCCGTGGTCGACGAATACGGCAGCGTCCCGGGCGTCCTCGCTCTCTCCCGCTGAACCGCCGAACGGCGGCCGGCCCCGTAACCCTCTCCTGTCTGTGAGGCACCATGCGCTGTGTCATTGCCCGCTTCCCCTTCGACCTGACCAGGAGCGGCGTGCTGGAATCGATGAAGGGCGTCAAACCCGAACCGGTTACCGGCGAGTCCGTGATCATCGGACGACGCCGCTACCCCGCCAAGCAGGTCGGCCAGGTCATCACCCGCCAGGACCGCCGCGACTTCAGCGTCGGCGAAGTCCTGAGGGCCATGGCCCAGCTGGGCTTCACCTGCCGCGCCCTTCCCGAGGCCGCTCCTGCGCGCAGCGACAGTCCGCTGCAGCGGGCTTCCGCGATGCTCGGCGCCCCCCACCTGTCCGTCTGACCGACGCGACAAGCGCGCCGACACCAGAACAGTGGTGAGGGCCCGACCGGCACCGAGACCGCCGGTCACTGTCAGGGTGGCTACGGCCGCTCCGCCGGTGTGCAGGAAGCCGGGCAGGTAGCGCCCCGGTGCCCACCCCGGGGCCAGATAGCAGGGGGTGTACAGCCAGCGGGGAGCGCTGGCCCACAGGAGACGGAAGGCGATGCCCGCCAGCGCACCCGTCCGCACGATCCACAGCAGCAGAGCTTGCCGGTCAGAGCGAAGGAGCACGGCCAAAGGCGTACAGGTGCCGGCGATGATCAGAAAGATGTTCGCGTGGTCGAGACGACGCAGAACGGCCTCGCCCAGCGGCCCCCAGGTGCCAAGATGGGTAGACGGCGCTCGTCCCGAACAGCAGCCAGGCAGTCACGGCGTGCACGGCACAGGCCCAGGTCGCCGACGTCCGGGCCGGACAGATCAGGACAACGCCGGCACTCGACGAGGCCGCGACCATAGCAGCGTGGTGCCAGCCACGCAGCTTCGGCTTGACCGGCTCGACCAGATCCGCCGCCCGCCCGGCCGGGTCGGTCACAGGACGAGAGTTCTCCCCGGCACCGCCACGGCATGCTCCGCCGGAGAGACCGGCTACAGCCTCCCCCGCCCCGACTCCCCGTGCTGACTCGCCCCTATGGGCATCACCGAAGACCATCCGATCAGGCCAAAAGCATGCCCGGAACAACCGCGCCGAAGGTGGGGCCCACCACCATCGGGCCGGTATCGCCAGGCGGGGTCACTACTGCCTCAAGGAGGCGCCTAGGTCGGGGGCCTGCCGCCACTGGGACAGTGAACGCCGTACAGGCCGGCCGACGGGGCCCCCCGGCCGCCTTCGGCGAGCAAGTCCTTCACCACCTGCTCTTCACCCGGCAACGCGCCGGGCAAGAGGCGGGCGACTCCTCCCTCGGTGTTCTCGTGAACAGCCGACAGCCGCGCCAGGTGGCGGACCGCGGGGCGACCTCTTCGCCCCGCGTGGCCCCGGCCTCGTCACAGAGACTCCCGGGCGCCTCCGTCCCAGGCACTGGACACCTCCGTCCCAGGCGATTGACGCGTACAGGTGGCGCCATGCACCGGTGCGGGGTTCGTACGGCTGGTTCCGTTCCATGGCCGACGGCTCAGGAAAATGCGTGTGAAGACGGTACGGTTTGTCCGTGTTCGTGCAGGTCAGCCTTTCGACATCTCGGCCCACACACGGGCGGCCATTGCCTCGGCCTCCGCCTGCGGTGTTCCCGCCCGCACCAAGATGATCCCGCGAGACTGGTCCGGAAACGTGACCTCCCGCATTGCCGTACCCAACGGGCCCGTCGGATCGTCCGACATGGCGCCTCCCTTCGGCGGCTACCGCACACGCTAAAGGGATGTCGCTCAGAAGACGAGGACCCTCGGCCAGACGGAGGACAGTCCTGGGTCGCGGACAGCACGGGATCACCTGCGCTGTGACGGACTCCTGCAGCACGGTCTTGGAAAGGAGGTCCCGCAGGCCCTTTTGTGCACGGAACTCACCATGGACAGCGCTCAGCCTCTGGCATTGGCCGTATGGCCGGCCTCACCCGGGCCGCTCCTCGCGGCGGAACGGTACAGCTGCGCCAGTACACCCCCGACGTCGAGCGCCTGCCGCGGCAGCCTGGATCAGGTGGATGACACGCTGGTAGCACCCGGGCGGGTGGTGAAAGCCGGAAGCGATGCCCCTGTGACACCTGCGCCGCCGACGCTGGCATCGCCCCGTCCCGGCCTCTCCCCCACCGACGTCTCCCACCCGACGACGCGCCGCACTTGAGTGATGTATGCATCCGTGACACGAGGGTTGCCTGTAGGCGGTTTTTCAGGGCAGTTGGGCGTCCACGAGCCGGATTAAACAGGACAAGGGTAGCAGTATGGGGCGAGTGGTGCCCGAAGACGCGGATCAGTCGCTGGCCGACCGGCCCCTGCTGTCCGCGGTCGCCCTGGAGGGCGCAGAGCGCGTCGGTCAGGCCCGGGATGTGACCCGCCGTTTCATGGCCCAGGCGCGGGCCGCGCACAGGGATACACCTTCGCCGGCCCCGTCGCCATCGGCCTGCGCCCCGCGCCCCGCGCCCGACGAGACTGCCGTCCGGTTCCGCGTCCACAGCCGCATCGCTCCGGCAAGAAGACGGGAGTCCCAGCCAGGACCGCAGGACCGGGCCCAGAACATCGGTGCGGACAGCTGCCTCTTCGGGTTGCCGCGAGGGCTTCCCGTCTTGGCAGCCGGGCTCTCGCAGGACCGGCCGGCAGATGTGGCCTCAGCCGTCGGCCTTGCCCACCAGGCCGGCCGGGCGCCTCTGCAGTTCCTCGTTGATACGCCGCGCTTCTTGGAGCTGGTCTTCCAGGATGACGATGCGGCAGGCCGCCTCGACGGGAGTGCCCTGGTCGACGAGTTCGCGGGCGCGGGCCGCGATGCGCAACTGGTAGCGGGAGTAGCGGCGGTGGCCACCCTCCGAGCGGAGCGGCGTGATCAGCCGGGCTTCCCCGACGGCCCGCAGGAAAGCGGGGGTCGTGCCGAGCATCTCGGCCGCCCGACCCATGGTGTAGGCGGGGTAGTCGTCGTCGTCGAGACGGCCGTACGAATCGTCTACTGTCATCTGCACCTCTCTGCGGAACGCATGGAGGGGCCCTGATGCCATGCGGCACCAGGGCCCCGAAGGAACTCCTACACCATCTGCCGACCCTGATACTGCGTCGGCCTTCTGTGTCCGCGGACCCGACCTGCCTGCTGCCGGGGGCGCGGGGATCGCGGTTTCTTGACCGGAGACCACCTCACTATCGATGTCCTGCGGTACCCGAGCCCGAAACTGCGCCCGGGCGATCCTGATGGCGCTTCGTTCCTCCGTTCTTTCCTCTAGTACTGCTCTACTGCTGGTGACACGAACCTCCCAGCGACCTGTGACAGCGCCACTGTCCGGCAGTCGGCCCCGTTGCCCGTCCTGCACCTGCTCCGGCTTGGAACCCCACTGCCGAACCACCCGGCGCGCGCGTCCGCAGCCGACGCCTTCACCGAGGTACCGCTCACTGACTTCGCTGCTGGGTACTGCCACTGCGGCGGCGGCCCCTGATCACTGCGGGCCGCCCGGTCCGGTCGTCAGTCCCGTCGCCGTCCTGCACCATCCTGGCTTCGACACTCCACCACCGCACCGTCCTGCAACTACGGGTAATGCTGCCCGGCAGTTCGTCTCTGCCGGACCCTGCGGTCCTTCTGGGTCACAGGAGAAACATAGCCACACTGCTGCCCAATGTCTACTCCAGCCGATACAGATTTTCGCGTGTCCGATGGGAAGGTAATCACTCTCGAACAGTGATGGATGCTGGGGGTGAGGAGGGCCTGCGGGCCGCAGCCGGGACCCAACCCCCCGGGCGGACAGGATCAGATCGCTGCCCCAGAGGCCGGAGTGTCCTGATGGAAACGGTGAGCACCAAGGCCGCCACCCTCCGCTCGGCGACATCCGTGACCGACGCCCACGACAGGGCAGTGACTTTCTGCAAGGTCTCGTACCGGGGCTCGCACCCGAGACCGCCGGCAAGGTGACCCTTCGGGAGGTCTCCGTGCCGGTGGGGTCGAGCTTGAACTCGACGTCCATGTTCCACGGCAGCTTCTGCTTGCAAAGGCGGCCGTCGGAGTCGTAGCAGCCGGCACCGTCGCCGATGGCGCCCATGACCGAGTCGCCCCGTTGGTCCAGGAGGCGATCGCGACGGAGCCGGGTACGTGACGCCGTGGCGGACGACCCGGCGCGGGGCGCCGAAGCCCTTTGGTCGGCACAGCCGATACTCCCGAGCCAGCCAATGCGGCCATGTGTGGGTGGCGTTCGACAGCTCGTGGGCAGGGCACGCGCGCATCCTGCCCTGCGTCGTCGAGCGTCAGGAAACGGGGGACCAGACAGCCAGGCACTTGGCAATGACCGGTACATCCACGTTGTCCTGCGCGACTTCCTCCACGAACGGTCCGGCAACGGAGACGGGCGGCGGGACAGTCCCGGCCGCGGCGCCGTTGAACCACAGGAAGACGCGCATGGCGAGCCAGGCGGTGGGCTTGTTGCCGTCGATCAGCGCGTGATTGCGGGCGACGGAGTGCAGAGGGACGCCGATCTTCTTGAGGGTGGCGGGCATCGTGAGCGTCTGCCCGCCGGGGCCGCCGCTGTTGGTCAGCAGCACACCGTGGCGCTTGTCGGGGTTTTTGCTCGCCAGGCGGGAGACGGCTATCTCGATCTTCTTGCCGTCCGGCTTCTTGTAGTCGAGGGGGACCTTCAGGGTCGTGCACTCGACACCCGGCGCGGCGACGCCCTTCGGGCATTCTCTCCAGTTCAGCTTTGATCCGCCCGCGTTGGCCGACGAGCACCCTGCAGAGGAGAGCGCCACCACCACGATGACGGCGAGTGCGGATACGAAGGACTTCTTCATGAGGGCCTTCTGTGCGACGTGTGGGGGGCAGCTCCCGTTCCCCCCCAACCGGAGCCTCACTCCGATCAGTTGGAGTCCTGATCCAGGAGGCCGGGGACCGGGGCAACGCGACAGGTCGCGGAGGTAGCGCTGGCCGGATGGAGCAGCCTTCACAGCAGAGGCGAGCCATGCTCGCGGCGAGTACGCACGAAGCGATCGTCGACGCGGCCGGCCGCCTGTTCGCCGAACGGGAATACGTCGCGACGACCGTGCGCGAGATCGCCGCGTTGGCGGACGGGTCCCCGACGGGGCCGGAGGCTCCCGCCGCCCATCCGGCGCTTACATGCTGGAGCTGATCACGCCGCGGGTGCTGAGCACGATGTACGAGTCGTTGGCGTCCAGTCCGGCGTCCTGCTTGTCCGCGTCCAGCGTGGCGACCACGGCGCCCTCGTCGTCGAGGATGTCCGCGTGGTAGCGCAGCTCGCCGAGCTTCGTGACCTCGGCCGTCCAACCGCCCTCGAGCTCGTAGGTGCCCGGGCCGTAGTGCTCGCCGCCCATCCAGGAGTGGATCTCGCCGTCCACCCCGAGTACGACGTACATGCCGTTTGCGTCGAGCCCGGCGTCGTGCTGGTCGGCGTCGAGCGTGGCCACCACCGCGCCGTCGCTGACGATCTCGGCGCTGTAGTGCAGGTCGCCGAGCTTGCTGATCCTGGCCGTGCTTCCGTCGGCCAGGGTCTCCGTGCCGGCCGTTGATCCCGCCTGGATCTTCGCGTCGCCGGCCCCACCGTCGCCGATGGAGTGAGAGACGGAGACGGCGTCCTTCGATGCCGGGCTGGCGGAGGCATCGGTGGTCCCGGCCTGGAACGCGGTCAGCGAGAAGGCCGCGGCGGCGGTGAGGGCGGCCAGGCCGGTGAGACGTACGGTACGACGAGTGGTCATGAGGGAAACCTCCTGCGAGTTGTCGAGATCGCGGCCGTGTGTTGTTCGTTGCGCCCTGGAAGACGGCACTCCGGCCGGCGCGGGTTCACCCGAGTTTGTCCGCATGCCGTAACAGAGGAGCTGGCTGCCGACGGCTCGCTATCGCGCGCTGCCCGCCCTTCTCCCGCGAGTGATCGGTGTCGACGACTTCGCCCTACGGCGCCAGCACAGCTACGCTACGGTCATCATCAACGCCGAGACCGGCCGGCGGATCGAAGTACTGCCCGGCCGCGACGCCGCCACTCTGGAACATCGCGTACGCGGAAGCGACCCTTTACAAGTCATCTCATTTGGCGAGTCCGCGGTAGCAGATGAGGGTGCAGGCGAGGCTGGTGAAGGCAAGGAAGTGCTCGGCCTTGCGCTCGTAGCGACGGTGGAGTCGGCGGAGTCGGCGAGCCAGGCCATGGTCCGTTCGACAGTCCAACGGTGCCGCCCGCGTCGCTGTGAGCGGGCGGTTCTTAAAGTCTTTGGGTGGGTCTGCCATCGCCTGATGGTGTGACGGCAGGGCGAAATCCGCCGGTCCACGGTTGGTGATCTGGTGATGCGGCCGGGTGAGTGAACGCAAGCCGTACCCGAGTGACTTATCGGACGAGCAATGGTCATTGATCGAGCCGGTGATCACCGCGTGGAAGAACCGACACCGCTCGGTCAGCGGACACCAGGGCGCCTACGACATGCGGGAGATCGTCAACTCGGTCCTCTACCAGGGGCGAACCGGCTGCCAGTGGGCCCGTCTCCCGCACGGCCTGCCGCCCAAGAGCGCGGCCCGCCACTGCCTTCGGCTCGTCAAGGTGACGTGGGTTCGTTGAGGGTGCGGGGTTCCCCCGAGAGGCGGGGATTGGCGACAGCAGGTCGAATGGGATTCACAGAGACGAGCGCTGCTGATGCCTGCCCCGAGGGGGTATCCGCTGGAGTTGCGAGAGCGTTCGGTGCGGATGTACCGCGCCGCGGAGCCGAAGACGGTGATCCGCCGCACGGCCGAGGAACTCGGTGTCCACCACGAGGCCCTGCGCAACTGGATCCGCCACGCCGAGGCCGATGCCGGCGAGCGAGGCGATCTGCTGACCAGCGACGAACATGCCGAGCCGGCCGCGTTGCGCAAAGAGAGCACCCAGCTGAAGCGGTCGAACGAGATCCTGCGGACGGCCTCGGCTTTTTCGCGGCACAGCTCGACCCGACCCGGCCCAGGTGTCCGTGCTCCTCACCGAGCACGGACACCTGGAGGTGGAGCCCCCTCCGGGAACTGGAGATCCCCTCCTCCACCTACTACCGGTGGCGCCACGCCGAGAAGAAGCCCTGCGAACCGTGAGGCCAGTGCCGGCTGTGAAGCAGTCGAGGGTGTCGGGCCGGTACTGGAGGCGCTTGATCCGGTTGCTTACGAGGGCCTCGAGTCGGTCGAGGGCAACCTCGGCGATGTCGGCCAGGCCGCGCTTGACGTGAGCCCACACCCACTCGACGGGATTCGGGTCCGGCGAGCAGGCGGGCAGCAGAAACACCGGGGACACTGTCCTCCAGAGAAGCGAGCACAGGTGATACGGCAGCGCCGATGGCCCGGGTGCAGGGTCAGCCAGTGGCAGATCACGCTGGGCCGTTGCGGTCGTCTCTGATCGCCTCCACGAGCGGGTTCCCGATCATTCCCGCGGACGTGGGAGAGCGTGGTGCGAGCACAGCATGCGTGCTGCTGCCTTCCTGTGGCCAGCCGCCCAAGGAGTCGTCGTGGAACCCACGCTGATCAACGGAATCCCCGCACACCCTCTGCTGGTCCATGCAGTGGTCGTGCTCGTACCCCTGACAGCGCTTTGCCTGGTGGCCTGCGCGGCATGGCCGCCCATCCTGCGACGGTTCGGACTGGCCCTGCCAGGCCTTGCACTCATCTCCCTGGCCCTCGTACCCCTGACCACGGGCGCGGGCGAATGGCTGGAAGAGCGGGTTCCGGAGACGCCCCTCGTGGAGAGGCACGCGGAACTGGGCGACGAACTGCTTCCCTGGACGATCGGCATGCTCGCAGTCGCTGCCCTGGTCTGGTTCGCCTACCGGCATCTGGCCGTTCCGGAAAGCCGCCCTGCGGCAGGCACCGACACGGCAGCACGGCCGAGAGCATCGGTATGGGCGATCGCCGTCCTACTGTCGGTCGTGGTAGCCGTAGGCGCGGTTGTCCAGGTGTACCGAATCGGTGATTCCGGCGCCAAGTCTGTATGGCGCGGATCCTTCAGCACTACAGCCAACTGACCCGGCAACGGTCACCGACAGCCGATGTGCGGGGCAGGAACGAGGCCGGGGCTTTCGCCTGCCGCGCGGCAGGCGAAAGCGATGCTGCCAATGCGACACCGTCGCTTGGAGCTTGCTCCGCGGAGTTCCTGTGGAGGCGGTCCGGACGACTGGGTGAAGCGCCGCCCAGACCGCCTCGCATCATGCGGCGCAAGGCACTCCCGCTGCTGTCAGCGCGGTCAGCGCAGCCTGTCCAGCGCCTGCTGGAAGGCAGCCGCGTGCTTGGCCTCGTCGCCGGCGGTGTCGTGGAAGTAGTCGGCTGCGGCGGTGTCACCGACGGCGGCGGCGCGCTCGGCGAATGCCGGGTACACGTTCGTCGCCTCGTTGTGCTCCCCGGTGACGGCCTTGCGCAGGTTCTCCTTCGTCGAACGGACCAGCCCGGCCAGAACCGCCTCACCGGCGAAGTGTTCCTGCAGTTCGACCTTGGCCGTCCCCTCGAAGAGACGAGCCAGGGCGGGCTTGCCGGTCTGCCGGGCGTGGGCGGCGAAGAGCGAGTACTTGGCCTGGGCGAGCGCCTCGCCGTGCAGGGCGGTGTCGAGGTTGGCCTTGGTGCGGTCGGCCTTCACCTTCGGCAGGCCCGCGGGCACCTTCACCACATCGGCCGTCGGCGGTGCCGGTACGGTGCCGCGGCCGGTGGACAGGGCGGTGAGGGCTGCGCGGAAGGCGTCGCGATGACGGCCCTCGTCCGCGGCGATCTCGCTGAAGAGCTTGGCTGCCTCGAGGTCTCCGTCTTCACGGGCCTGTTCGGCGAAGCGCTGGTACATGACCTGGTGCTCGTAGGTCTCGCCGCTGATGGCCTGGTTCAGGTTGGCGGTGTTGAGTCCGACCGTTCCGGCCAGGGCGGCCGCCTCGCGCAGGTGCTCGTTCAGCTCGGTGTGCGCCGTGCTCCGGAAGAGCTTGCCAACGGCCGGCATGCCTTGGCGGTCGGCCTCGGCGGCGAACAGGCTGTAGGCGGCGTAGGCGTACGCCTCACCCTTCATCCCGGTCGCCAGGTCGGCCAGCGTCTGCGGCTGGGGAGCACCGGTCGTGGTGTGCGGTGACGGGGGCGGCGCACCCCCGGCCAGAGCCGGTACTGCCGGCACGGCTGCGGCCAGCGCACACAGACCCACTGTGAGCGCACGTATCGAATGGCGGAACACTATGTCCTCCTTACGCTGCGCACCCCCTGTGGGTGCGAACGTCCCTTCTCATGCCACCCGCACCTGCAGGACGATGCCTTATTACGTCACCCGTAGGAGTGAATACGCACAGTCATCGCACGTCGGACGGAGGCGGAAGTGGGAATCTTCGTGGTCTTGAACAGACGTGTCAGCTGGAGGGCGTTCTCGTAGGCGATCGGTGATCGTCGCAGCGTCGCTCGCCCCCGTCGGCCAGTGCGTCAGCGACCCGCTGCCCGGCCTCGGGCACTGACGCCGGGCAGCGCGTGAGCGCTGGGGTGCGGCGTACGGTGGAGGTATGGCGCCGCCCCTGCCGGGCCCGCTGGCCCACCTCGCCCCGCTGCTCGGCCACTACGGGTACTGGGCTGTTGGCGCCGTGATCGTCGTGGAAGACTTCGGCGTCCCCGCCCCGGGCGAGACGATTCTGATCGCTGCCGGGATCTATGCCGGGGCCGGCCGACTGAACATCGTGGCCGTCGCGGTGATCGCGTTCGTCGCGGCCGTCGCGGGCGACAACGTCGGCTACCTGATCGGCCGCTCCGGTGGACGCGCCTTCGTCCACCGCTGGGGCCGCTATGTCCTCCTCACCCCCGAGCGCTTCCGCAAGGCGGAGGAGTTCTTCACTCGCCACGGGGGCGCAATCGTCGTCGTGGCCCGGTTCATCGAGGGGCTGCGCCAGGCCAACGGCGTCGTCGCCGGGACCAGTGGCATGCCCTGGCGCCGCTTCCTGGCCTTCAACGCGCTCGGCGCCGCGCTGTGGGTGGGCCTGTGGGCGACGCTGGCCTACGCGGCCGGTACCCACATCACCACTCTCTACGACGAGATCACCCGCTACCAGCTCTACGCGCTGATCGCCCTCGGTGTCCTGGCCGCAGCGTTCGTCGCCCGGCACCTGCTGCGGCGCCGGCACCAGAACTGACGCAGAGTGCCGCGGGCCTTCACCGTTTTGTCTCCGGCTGGGGTACGGACGACGCCGAGAGACGGTGAACGTACGCGGCCACCGCGAGGACTCCGGTCAGTACGGCGAGCGCCCCGAAGCCGTAGGTGAGCGTGGCGGTCGAGGCGACGGCGGCGACGAGGAGCGGGCCGCCTGCGTCGCCGAGTTCACGACCGAGCTCGGCGGCGCCCATGGTCTGCCCGAGGCGTTCGGCGGGGGTGCTCGCGGCCAGCGCGGCGAACCCGAGCGGGGTGATCAGCCCGGTGCCGACTCCGATCAGCACCGCTGCGAGGAGGATGCCGGTCAGCCCGGGCAGCATCGCGCAGGCCAGCCCGCGGCGGTGAGCGACAGCCCGGCGGCGAGGCCGGTGCGGGTTTTGAGGCGGTCGTCGTCCAGGGCTCGGCCGGCCCGCGGCTGGACGAGAGCGGCGCAGCCAGCGAGTACCGACACCGCCGCCCCGGTCGCGACCGTGCCCAGCCCTGCCGCGTGGCCGGAGACCGGCAGGAACCCGACGCCGACCGACAGGGCAGCGGTGGCCGCGGCGAGCGCGGCCGTCGGGTTCAGGAAGACGGGGTCGGCCAGGCGGCGGGCCAGGTCGAGGACGGTCTGGCGGGCCCTGGGCAGCGGCGGTACGACGGGCACGGCGAGGACGGCCCAGACGGCGACCGCTGCGCCGAGCACTGCGAGGACGGTGAACAGCAGTCGCAGGCCGCCGGCCCACACCAGGACGCCGCCGAGCAGCGGGCCGAGGGTGTAGCCGATGGATTTGCAGAAGCCGTAGCTGCCGAAGGCGCGCCCGTGCTTGGCCGCCGGGTTGAGGCGGGCGACCAGTGAGGAGGCGGATGGTGAGAAGGCGGAGGCCGCGGCTCCCTGCCCGAGGCGTGCGGCCCACAGCCAGCCGAGGCTGTCGGCAACGGCGTACAGCGCGGACGCGGCGGCGAAGGCCACCAGCCCGCCGAGCAGCACCGGGCGGGCGCCGATCCGGTCGGCGAGGGTGCCGAAGAGCGGTTTGAGGATCACCTCGGCGCCGTCGTAGAGGGCGAGCAGCCCGCCCAGCACGAGCAGGGAGGTGACGGCGTCGTCGGTGTGCCCGCCGAGGCTGGCGGCGATGCCGTGTGCGCCGAAGGCAGTGGTGAATCCGCGTACAGCGGCCACATCTGCCCAACCGGGGTCGAGGGCGCGGTCACCGGTCTGTCTCCGGGCTCTGGTGGAGGGCGGCGAAGACCTGCTCGGCGTAGTCCTCGCAGGCGGCGGCGCACCGCTTGAGCCGTCGGCCGGCCTCGGCCGCTTCCGGGGCGCCGAAGACGTCTCGCGCGGTCAGGTCGCGGTGCCGGCGCCGCAGCCGTTCCCACTGTGCTCGGTGATGCGTCAGGCGTTGATCGCCCCACTGGCCAGGAGCCCCAGGAGTGCCACTCCGGCGATGATCCGGTAGATGACGAACACGTTGAAGGAGTGCTTGGCGACGTACTTCAGCAGCCAGGCGATGGAGGCGTAGGCCACCACGAAGGACACGGCGGTACCCACGGCGAGCGGGGCGATGCCGGCCCCGGCACCCACGGCATCCTTCAGCTCGTACAAACCGGCTCCGGTCAGGGTCGGGATACCGAGAAAGAAGGACAGCCGGGTGGCGGCCACCCGGTCCAGGTCGAGGATGAGCGCGGTGGACATGGTGGCGCCGGAGCGGGAGATGCCGGGGAAGAGCAGGGCGAGGATCTGGGAGCAGCCCACCAGCATCGCGTCCTTGAACGTGGTGTCGTCCTCGCCGCGCTTGTGCCGGCCCACCTGGTCGGCCGCCCACATCACACCACTGCCGACGATCAGGGAGGCGGCCACCACCCACAGCGACCCGAGCGGTCCCTCGACGAGCTTCTTGGCCGCAAGCCCCACCACGACGATCGGAATGGTGGCATAGATGACCCACCAGGCGAACTTGTAGTCGTGGTGGTAGCGCTCCTCCTTGTTGATCAGTCCGCGGCGCCACGCGGAGACGATCCGCACGATGTCCTTGAAGAAATACAGGAGCACGGCGGCGATCGCGCCGACCTGGATCACGGCGGTGAAGCCGACCACGCCAGTGTCGTCGACCGGGATGCTCATCAGCCCCTCGGTGATCTTCAGGTGGCCGGTGGAGGACACCGGAAGGAACTCGGTCACCCCCTCGACGACTCCCAGGACGGCGGCCTGGCCGATACCGATGGCACTCATACGGGGTCCCAATCATCTGAAGGGGGCAGGGGGCATGGCACACTCGCAGAGCGGAACTTTTACACCCGTATAGAAGTCCCACACGCGTGTAGAAGATACACGGCAGGCCAGGAACGAGGGAACGACGACACTGTGAGCGACAACACGCAGGCCCGCGGCCCGAAGCGCGCCAACGGCGTCCGAGAGAACGAGATCCTCACCCTCCTGCAGCTGGCCGACGGACCGATGACGCCGGGCGAGGTGACCGAGCGTCTCGGCGGCGAGCTGACGTACAGCAGCGTGGTCACGATCCTCACCCGGATGCAGTCCAAGGGCCTGCTCACCCGTAGTGCGCGCGGCAGGGCGTACGCCTACGCTCCGGTCACCGACGACGCCGGGTTCGCCGCTCGCCGTATGCGCACCGTCCTGGAGGAACGGCCCGATCGCGAGGCGGTCCTGGCCCGCTTCGCCGACGGGCTGTCGGCCACGGACGCCGAGATGCTGCGCCAGTTGCTCGGCCCCGACACCGACACCGACTGACAGGGGGCCGGCCGATGCGCATAGCCGTCTACATGCCTTTGCTGCTCACACTGTTCGCGCCGCTCGGCGCGCGGCCGCTGTCCGAGCGGTGCGAACCCCGTCTGGCCACCTGGCTGCTCACTGCCTCGTCTCTGCTCCTGAGCACTGCGAGCATGATCTCCCTGGGCCTGCTGGCCGTCACCGGCCTGATCCGCATCCCGCTCCTGGCCGACCTCGGCCACTGGTCGGCCCACAGCGCCCAAATCGCCGACCCCGTCCAGCTCTCCATCGCGCTCGCCGCCGGGCTGCTGCTCGGCGGCGCAGTGATCACCGCTGCCCGCATGCTCGCGCGCCGTGCGCGCACCCTGGCCGCGGCCGCGGTGGACGCCGCCTGCATGCCCGCACGTGACGGGCTGGTGGTCGTGGAGGACGAAGCCCCCGACGCCTACGCACTCCCCGGACTGCCCGGCCGGGTCGTCGTCTCCACCGGCATGCTGCACACCCTGGACACGTCCGAGCACGACATCCTGCTCGCCCACGAACGCGCACACCTGACCGCCCATCACTACGCGTTCGTCGCCCTGGCCCAACTCGGCGCCGCCGCCAACCCGCTCCTGCGTCCCCTGGCCACTGCCGTGACGTACACCGTCGAACGCTGGGCCGACGAGAACGCCGCCACCTCAACCGGCGACCGCACCCGCGTCGCCCGCGCCGTCGGCAAGGCCGCCCTCGCCGCCCACCGCACCCCGAGCCGCCTGCGCACAGCCGGCGCCGTCCTCGGCATCCTCGGCCACCGCGGTCCGCTCGCCGCCGCGGGCCCGGTACCCCGACGCGTCGCCGCGCTCCTCGCCCCGCCACTCCGGCGCCATCCCGCCCTCGCAGCGGTAACCGCAGCCGTGCTTACCGCCGCTACGCTCGCCACCGCGGAAGCCGCCCATGACCTCGACCTGCTGTTGAGGACGGTTGGCGCCTGGCAATGAGCTTCTTCGAGTTGGCCACCGATCGGGTGATGGACCGCGAAGCGCAACGAGCGAGGCCCCCGGGCTGTTGATCGAGATGTCTGACGTCTCAACCGCGTTGCTCGGGGGCCTCGTTGGTCCTCTATCCTGCCGCACTCGACCTGCCGCGACCGGCGCTGCAAGCTCCGTCCGTCACAGCGCGCGATGGTGGCACTGGGGTACCTGCGCGAGCACACCACCCTCGCGACGATCGCCGCCGGGTTCGGGATCAGCGAGTGCACCGCCCACGCCTGCACCAGCGCGGTCATCGACCTGCTCGCCGAACGTGCGCCGGGTCTGCTGAAGACGCTGCGTGAGCACGAACCCGGCAACGACAGAGTGAAGGCGCCGGATAGTGGAGAGTACGCAGCCGAGCAGTAGGGCCTGATCGGTCGCGCCACCGCCGGCAGGATCCCACGATGGCGCGTCTTCCGGTCATTGAAGCTCCGCCATCTTGAAGTGGCTGGTCAGCGGGGTGGCGTGACCCCGTTTCGGGGTGCTCGTGCTGGTCGTGTGCGGCAGTCTGTGGTGTAGATCGTCTGGCACTGCGGTTTTGCCGATGAGTTCACCGTCCTCGAACGGTCTACCCAGCGACACGACCGTTCTCGACAGGAGTGCCATGTCCACCATCCAGCCAGTGATCTTGACTGCCGACCACGACGTCCTGCTCGGCTTCTATACGAAATTGTTCGGCGCCGAGGAGATCTTCCGGGTGCCGGAGGAAGGCCCGGTCTTCTACCTCGGCTTGCGCATCGGCGACACCGACTTGGGGCTGGTGGCCAAGGCGAACCCGGGGGACCGGGAGGCGTCGCGGATCCTGCTCAGCATCGGTGTCGACGACGTCGACGAGACGCTCGGCCGGGTGGCGGCGCTGGGCGGCTCGGTCCGCGGCGGCCCCAACGACATGCCGTGGGGACAGCGCGTCGCCCACATCCAGGACCCCGACGGCAACCCGGTGAACCTCACCCAGCCGATCCCGGCTCAGTGACGTTGTTCCGGGTGCTTGTGCTGGTCGTGGGCTGCCTGCGGTAGAGATCATTTGCTGGTAGTGGCCTCGATGTTCGTCAGAACGAGCAGCGCGCGAAGCAGGTGGGTGGCGCGGGCGGGGTCGGTGCGGAGTTTGGTGAGGATCCGCCAGTTCTTCAGGTGGGCGAAGCCGCGTTCGACGGGGGCGCGTCCGGCGGCGAGCACTCGGTTGGCCTCCTTCTCGGCGGGTGTGAGCTTGCGGGCGCGGGTGGCCTTGAAGCCGGTGACGACCACGGGATCGTCCCCGTCGCCGTCCAGGCCGATAAAGCCCAGGTCGGCCAGTGCGCCGAGGCCGGCAGCACGCAGGTGGGCCAGGATGTGGTCGCGGCGGGCAGCGGTGATGTCGTGGGTGCGGCCGGGCCGGGCGGCCGATATCCACACCAGGCGGCCCCGCTCATCGGTCAGGGCAATCACGTGCAGGTCGTGGCGGCGATGCTTGCCGGAGTAGTTCGGGCGGTTCGCGCGGCCGGTGCGGCGCTGGGTGGGGATGAGGGTGCCGTCGATCAGGACGACCTCCCCACCTCGCCTGGCGATCTTCTTCAAGGCGCGGTCCAGCCGCGGGGCCTTCGCGGCGAGCAGCCCGAGCAGCTCGTCGCGCCAGCGCCGCACGGTGGTGGCGGACACGTCGTTGCCGCCGGCCATGTCGGCCAGGCGCTGGTCGTGCCGCAGTACGGCCAGGACGATGGTCGCGATCCTCCCGGACGGCAGCGCCCGCCACCTCGACCGTATCGCTTTGAGATGGCGTCGCAGCAGGTCGGCAAGGTAGGTCAGGGTGTGCGTGGACAGCGGCAGGCGGCACTGGTAGACCAGGGACACGGTGCCCCCGGCGTGCTCTTTGGTTTTCGTCACACAATTCCAACGGCCGCCGGGGGCACCTCAGTTACGCTCGGACCGCCCCGCAGCCGAAGGTCACGGGCGAGCGGTGAACTTCCCGTCGGGCCGCTTATGCAGCCAGCCACGGTCGGCCAGCTTCGTCAGCTTCCCGCGCAACGGCTCCAGCTTGCCCCGCACCCCGGTGTCCAGACCCAGCATCTCGCCGATCTGCCGGGTGGCGACCGGGCCCGCGGCCTGCCGCACGGCGGACAGGATGCGCTGGTACTCGGCCGGCAGCGCGGACTCGCCCACCCCCGACCCGCGCTCCGGGACCAGCCGCACCGCCCGCCCCGCCACCTGCACCACCGGCGACCCGGCCTCCGCCCGCTCCTCGGCGACCTGCTCGCTCATCCGCTGCCACACCCGCTCAGCCACGGCAAGCTCGTCCCGCTCGGCCCGCACCTCCGCCAACTGCTTGACCAGCTGTTCTTCAAGCCCATCCAGCTCCGCACGCCGCGCGGAGATCCGCTCCAACACCTCGGGATCCATCATGCGTCGGAGCGTAGGAGCGGCCTCGTCGACGACGGGCGAGAATCCGCAAAACCGCCCTGCCAGACGATCTACACCCCAGACTGCCGCCCACGACCAGCACGAGCACCCCGACACGGGGTCACGCCACCCCGCTGACCAGCCACTTCAAGATGGCGGAGCTTCAAAGTACGACAGCTACGGCCTGCCAACCCAAATCGAAGAGAAGACACTTGGCGGAAAGCTGCGCTGCTCCACGGTCAGCTACGTCCGCAACACGAACGCGTACCTGATCGAATCGGAGTCCCGCCAGAAGACAACCCTGGGCGCCTGCGGCACCTCGGGCGGAGAGGTCGTCGAAGACACTCGCACGCTCTACGACGGCCAAGGGTTCGGCGTGGCACCTACCAAGGGCCTGCCCACTCAGGTGCAGGAGATGAACGCCACCGGCGACGGTTACGTCACCATCGACCGCACCGAGTACGACATCCACGGCCGCGAGACGGCGACCTGGGATGCGGACAACCGTAAGACATCCGTCACGTACACGCCGGTATCCGGCGCTCGACCCGTGAAGCAGGTCTCCACCGACCCGCTCGGCCACACCGAGACGACGCAGTTCGACGACGTCCGCGGCATGCCACTGACCGAGACGGACGCCAACGGCAAGAAGGCCGTCATGGAGTACGACCCGCTGGGTCGACTCCTGAAGGTCTGGGGAACCGACCGCAACTCGGCGACACAGACACCGTCCGCCACCTACGACTACACCGTGCGGCGCGACGGACCCACGGTCGTCACCACGCGCACCCTGAAGGACAACGGACAATACGCCGTCTCCTACGAGATCCTCGACGGCCTGCTGCGCGAGCGGCAGACCCAGGACGAGGCGGTCGGCAACGGCCGGATCGTCAACGACTCCTTCTACGACAGTGCCGGCCGCAAATGGAAGGAGAACGACGGCTACTACAACGACTCCGAACCCGAGGCGAAACTCCTCCAGGTCGGCGACCACGACGTCCCCTCCCAAAACCGCACCCTGTTCGACGGCCTGGGTCAGCCCACCACCGAGATCACCTACTACCGCGGCACCGAGAAGCTGCGCACCACCACCCAACGCGACGGCGACGTCACCACCTCCATCCCGCCCAAGGGCGACACGGTCACCGCGACCTTCGAGGACGCCGAGGGCCGTGTCGAGCGGCAGCGCGAGTACACGAACACCGAACGCACCAAATGGCGTGACACCGTCTACGAATACGACGACCTCGACAACCTCGTAAGGGTCACCGCCCCCGGCGGCGCCGCTACCTCCTTCGAATACGACAAGCGCGGCCGTCAGACAGCCGTCGTCGACCCCGACGGCGGCCGAACGGAGATGACCTACGACAACGCCGACAACGTCGTATCCACCACCGACCCGCTCGAGCGGACCCTGGTCACTACCTACGACGCCGGCGGCCGGCCGACGTCACTGCGGGAAACCAGCGCGACCGGTCCCAAGCGCATCGAGTGGACCTACGACACCGTGGCCAAGGGCCTGCCCACCGCAGCCATCCGCTACGACAACGGCCGCGAGTACCGCGAGGAGGTGACGGGGTACGACAACGCGTATCGCGTCAAGTCGAGCCAGACTGTCATCCCTGACGAGGAGACCGGCCTGGCAGGTACCTATACGTACAAGTACGCCTACACCCCGACCGGAAATCTCGACTACGTCGAAGTACCGGGCGTGGGCGGCCTGGTCAACGAGACGGTCGTCTTCGTCTACAACTCCGACGGCCTGCCCATCGCCATCGGCGGCTCGGCCCCGTACCTGACCGATGTGCAGTACTCGGCGTTCGGCGAGATCCTCCGCACCGACGCCGGACCGGCCGGCAAAAAGGTGTACGGCTCGTACATCTATGACGAGTTCACCCGCCGGCTCCAGACAGCCACCTTCGACCGTTCGATAGCGCCAGTCCGGATCAGCGAAACCAAGTACGGCTACGACGAAGCCGGCAATATCACCAAGATCTCCGACACCCCCGGCGGCGCGACACCGGACTCGGGCAAGACCGACACCCAGTGCTTCGTCTACAACCAACTGCGGCAGATGACCTCTGCCTGGTCGGCGAAGACGGACGACTGCACGGCCGCACCGTCCAAGGACACCGTCGGCGGCCCGGAAGCCTACTGGCAGTCGTACGAGTTCGACGCCGCGGGCAACCGCACCAAGCTCGTCGAACATGACACCACCGGCGATACGGCCAAGAACGTCACCCGCACCTACACCTACGGCAAGACAGGTGTCGGCGGTCCCAACGCACTGGCCGAGATCAAGTCGGTCGGCCCGCAGGGCGAACGCCTTAATACCTTCGCCTACGACAAGGCCGGCAACACCACCCAGCGCCAGCACGGCGGCACCACCCAGACCCTGGAGTGGGACGTCGAAGGCGAACTGCGCAAGGTCACCGAACCCGTAGAAGGCGGCGGAACGAAGGCCACGTCGTACCTGTACGGTGCGGACGGCGAACGTCTCATCCGCACCGGAGCCGACGGCAGCCGCACCCTGTACCTGGGCGATGCGGAACTCACCGTCAGTGCCGACAACATGACGAAGACGGCTGAGCGCTTCTACGCCCACCCCGACGGCATGACAACCGTCCGGGCGACCGGCGGCGTGCGCCAGCTCATGATCTCCGATCACCACGGCACGTCCCACACGGTCGTGGACATGGCTGACCCGGCCATGGGCGTCACACGACGCAAGTCGATGCCGTTCGGCGAGGAACGAGGACAGCAGCCCGCCTCTTGGCCCGGACAGCGGGGTTTCGTTGGCGGCACCGTCGACCAGGACACAGGGCTGACCCGTCTAGGAGCCCGTGACTACGATCCCGTGACAGGCCGGTTCATCTCCGTCGACCCCATGGTCGACTACGGCAACCCCGCCACGATGAACCCCTACGCCTACAGCAACAACGCGCCGGCCACCTTCTCCGACCCCTCGGGCGAGTTCTTCCCGATCGTCATCGGCATCGCAGTCCGGATTGCGGCCCAAGCCGCAATCCGCGCAGCAGCCCGCCGCGCGGCGGCCATCGCCGCCCGCAAGGCAGCCCAGGCCGCCGCACGACGCGCCGCTGCACTGGCCCGCAAACGTGCCATCGAAGCCGCCAAGCGAGCCGCAGCCAAGGCCCGCCGAGAAGCCGCACGCAAGGCAGCAGCTGCCAAGCGAGCTGCAGCCAAGCGAGCCGCCGCACAGGCAGCGGCCAAGCGAGCAGCAGCCCGACGAGCGGCAGCTCAGGCCAGGGCTCGAGCTGCACGAGCCGCAGCGAAGAAGGCAGCAGCCCGACGAGCGGCAGCCCGCAAGGCAGCCGCTCGTCCGAAGCCCCGCTCCAAGCCTCGTTCCCAGCCGAAGCCGCGCCCCAAGCCGTCCCAGGTGAAACGAGCAGCAAAAAACACGGCAAAGGAAGCACGCAACGAGGTCAAGGAAACTGCCCAGGAAGAAGCACAGAACGCAGTCTGCGAGACCAACAGCTTCGTGCCCGGTACGAAGGTACTTATGGCCGACGGCTCCACCAAGCCCATCGAAAAGGTCAAGACCGGCGACAAGGTCATAGCCACCGACCCGAACACCGGTCGCACTTCCATTCAGACCGCCACAGCGACGATCGTTGGCAAGGGCACCAAGCACCTGGTCAAGGTGACCCTGTCCCTTCACAATGAGTCCGACCGGCATGGCACGAAGACCACTACGGTCACCGCAACCGCTGGCCACCCGTTCTGGGTTCCATCACTACGGGAGTGGATCGACGCCGGCGAG
The DNA here is from genome assembly GCF_040686295.1 of Streptomyces sp. NPDC085944. NCBI lineage: Bacteria > Bacillati > Actinomycetota > Actinomycetes > Kitasatosporales > Streptomycetaceae > Streptomyces > Streptomyces sp. NPDC085944. The sequence continues at coordinate 64,898 of NZ_JBFBJX010000028.1, forward strand.
TTGAAACCGGGCCAGTGGCTACAGACGTCCACCGGCACGTGGGTACAGGTCTCAGCCGTTGAGGCATGGGCAGCCACGAAGGCGACGGTCCACAACCTCACCGTCACTGACGCGCACACGTACTATGTGCTGGCGGGCGAGACGCCGGTCCTCGTTCACAACTGCAATGAAGTCTTCTATCGCGCGATGAGTGAGAAAGAATTCAACCAGCTGGGACCCAATGGCGAGATCACTGTCCGAGGTACCGAGAATTTCGTTACGCAGGACCGTGAATATCTCGAAGGTCTGCGGCATCAGACACACCGCAGAGGAGGCAGAAATGCCGAGAAGTACACGGTTCTGGTTCGCTTCGAGATGTCCCCGGGTACCCGCGACGCGTTGATCGCGTCCGGTAAAAGTCCGGGCGAAATTGGCCAGGATGTAAATGCCGTGCACCTGAAGTCGGAGCGTGGCTTCGACACGTACGGCCTCAGACCCGGATCGGTCGGAGTGTTCAATTCGAGAATCGCCAGATTCGGAAGAGTGGAGGACTGGTGACGTTTCACGGAGAGGAAAGATCTCTGGCTGATCTGGTTGAAGCACTCGCCGACGGCACAGGGCGGGATGCCAGGTTCATCGCGGCTGGGCATCCCGAGGTCTCTCAGCTCATCGCATCCTGGATCCGGGAAGCCGCTCACGCGGGAAACTGGACAAGGGTCGACAAATTCGCCAACCTGGCTGCCCCCCTGCGGGCGCCGGGCCTGGGTGGGGCCCTTCAGGAGATCCTTGATTCGGATGCCGTGGGGTTCAACAAAGAGGATCTCGTGGAGATCCTCGGGGAAATCCGGGAAGCGGGCGCGGTCGCTTGCCTGTTCAGGGTGGCGGAAAGTTCCGTGGGCGAGGATGCTCCGGCGTACTGGCTGTGTCAGAAGGTCATCTCCTCTCTGGGGGGGATCGGCACGCCGGAAGCCCTTGAGTGCCTTCGCCGAATGACGCCCAAGTCGTGGCCCGACGTTGTCCGATGGCATGCGGCTGTCGAACTCGGGGTCGAGGACGAGCTCGGGTTTGACGAAGATCAGATGCTGGGATAGCCGGAACCCCGGGCGCTTTTAAGATCAAAGGAGTTTCCATAGCGTTAGCGAAGAGAAAGCCCCGCCAGGTGTGTTCTGGCGGGGCTTCTGCGTGAGGTGACGGCAGTAGCTGACGGCAACGTCAGCGGATGAGGGCGGCGCAGGACGGCGGTTCATCGCCGTCGCCGTTGACCGTCCCGATGACCTCCAGGCCGCCGAGGGCGGTCCTGAGGGTGTCGATGGCGTCGCGCTGGAGGCGGAGTCGGACGTGGGCGTAGACGGTGGCGGTGACGCCGATGTGGGCGTGGCCGAGGAGTTCCTTGATGACGACGAGTTCGACGCCCTGTTCCAGGAGCAGGGTGGCGGTTGAGTGTCGGAGGTCGTGGAAGCGAATGCGGCGGAGGCCAGCCTTGCGGAGGAGCGTGGTGAAGGTGCGGGTGAGGTTGGTTGGTTCGATCGATCCGCCCTGCGCAGTGGTGAAGACGTGCCCGTTGGACTGCCACGCGGTGCCTGCTGCCTCGCGTTCGCGCTGCTGCTGTTCGTGGTGGCGCTTCAGTGACTGGACGCAGCGGGCGGGGAGGGCGATGCGGCGTTCAGAGGCCCGGGTCTTGGTGGGCAGTGTGGTGAGCCCGCTGGCGCGGGTGCGCTGGAGGGTGCGGCGGATGGCGGCGGTGCCGGCGTCGAGGTCGAGGTCTTCCCAGCGCAGGCCGAGGAGTTCGCCCTTGCGGAGTCCGGTGTGGAGGGCGAGTTCGAGCAGCGCGTGCAGCCGGTGTTCGCGCGTGGCCGCGAGGAGCTGGCGGGCTTCGTCGGCGGTGAGGGGTTCAAAGCGCCGGGGCCGGGGTGTGCCTGTGCGGACGTTGCGGGCGACGTTGCGCGGGATCTCTTCCTCGCGGACGGCGTGCTCCAGGGCGGACTTGAGAGGGCGTTAAGTCCCGTTCCTGATGATGTGGTGTCGCCCGTTCGTGGGTGATGGGGCGGTTTCGCCCTCGTGTCATGGCGTGTACATGATG
>NZ_JBFBJX010000029.1:0-65257 GCF_040686295.1 Streptomyces sp. NPDC085944
CGTCACCCGCTCCCGCCTGGGACGACTCGTCCGCCAGGGATTCCTCGAGCAACCGGGACGCGGCCGCTACCAGAAACGGACTTAACGCCCTCTCAGATCCTCAGGATCCAGTGTCTCGTGTGTCCAACATCAGGGGTCAAGGCCCGTGCATCTTGGATGCCCGGCCTGCCCCGGTCCACACGGCTCGAACCTGCGTGTTCGCCTCGCCCCTATCTTCAGCCCTGACACGGGCGGTGTCGAAACGGCTCGGCTGACCTCGACCAGGCCGGCGTCGTCGGGCTCGTGGAGCACAGCCGAGTGCAAATGGACACCGGACACCGGCTCTGGACGAGATCGGCAACCGCCGACGGGCCGTCGACTTCGATCTGCCGAAGCACGGTGGCGGTGCCCGCCAGGCGCAGCCGCTGACCAGCACGTGGATGATCGCCGCGAACAGCGTCTCATCCAGCAGGTCGGTGCGGCGAAGCTCGGCCGGCAAGGCAGCGTGCAGGCGTGGCCAGACGCCGGCCTCGGCCCAGTCCTGAGGAAAGGTTGATTGTCGACGGGGCCGGATCGAACATCACAATGCGCCGAGGGGGGTGACGGCGTCCCCTGCCTTGGCGCGGCAAGTCGTTCCAGAATGGTCGGTATGGATCTGGCTGCCTTCGGTGAGTTCTTGAGGTCGCGACGCGATCGCATCCGCCCCGGCGAAGTGGGGCTTCCCGAGTCGGCACGACGTCGGGTGCCTGGGTTGCGCCGCGACGAGGTGGCTCTCTTTGCCGACACCTCGGTTGACTACTACAACCAGTTGGAGCAGGGCCGGGGTGCGCAGCCGTCCGCGCAGATGGTGGCCGCGCTCGCGCGGGCTCTGGGGCTAACGGAGGATGAGCATGCCCATCTGTACCATCTGGCCGGCCGTCCGCTGCCACCTCGGCACGGACCGTCGGTGCACGTCCATCCGGGGATGCTCGATCTGCTCGAACGTCTGCCAACCACCCCGGCGGCAGTGATCACCGACTTGCACGCGACGCTGGTACAGAACCGCCTCGCCGCTGCGCTGCTGGGACCGACCCCCAGGAAGAAGGGTATCGAGGCCAGCTTCGTGTACCGCTGGTTCACCGACCCCGAGGCCCGGCGGCGGTACCACCCGGACGAACACGATCACCAGTCGCGGGTCTTCGTGGCCGACCTGCGAGCGGTCTCGGCTCGCCGTGGCGGCGACAGTGAGGTGCGCGGACTGATTCGGCGACTGGTCTCGGTTAGCTGCGAGTTCGCGGACCTGTGGGCTCATCAGGAGGTCGCCGTACGTCGGGCCGACCGAAAGAGGCTGATGCACCCAGGCCTCGGCGTGATAGAGCTCAACTGCCTCAGCCTGCTGAGTGAGGATGGTTCGCAGCGGCTGTTGTGGTTCACCGCCCCGGTGGGCGGCGACGCGGCGGAGAAGCTGGAACTGCTCGCCGTCCTGGGCAGCCAGGATATCGGGGCCGCGAAGCAGAGCGGGCCCACTCTTCGCTGAGCGCAGCGTTCTGGTTGGCCGGTCTACGGGGCGACCGACTGTCCGTCAACGTGCGCTCAGAATCGGCGACTTCGGTGTGCCGTGAGCGCGGAATCTCTCGATCGGCAGCGGTCCTGGAGCCCCAGGACTGCTGCCGGGCCCGAGGGGCTGGCGCTGTCAGATCGTGGGTCTGCCGGCGGAACCGCCGGTCGAGGAACCGCTGCAGCGTGTTCTTGGCCTTCACCTCGGTCCTCACGCACTGCGCCCCGCACCCCGACGAACCCGTTGCCGTCGGGGCCCCGGCCGTCGACGATCTGGTGGACCACGATGCGGAAGTCGCTGAAGGCCTCACCCACGCCCTCGATCAGCGGAGCGGCGCCGGCTCGGCCGGGTGCCTGGCCCGGACCCAGCGGGATGTCGTCCCAGTCGTCGGCGATGATGTCGTCGAGGAGCTCGGGCTTGCCACTGAACGCCGCGTAGAAGGTTCCGATCAGGTCCTCGATGGTGCGTGTCATCGTCTCTCCTCGAAGGTGGCGGGTACGGCGACCGTGAGGAGGTCCTCGATGCCCAGATGGCGGAAGAACGTGTGTTGCTTGGCTGCACGCACGGCGTCGAGTTCCTCGACCCCCTTGCGCTGCGCGTCGACCACAACCCGGCGCGGACGCTTGCTCTGCGGCTTTTCGAGCACCTCGGCCAGAGCCCGGCCGACGGACTCCACCTGCGCGGGTGAGCCGTCGTTCGCGAGATCGACGGCATGCAGGCGCTCGGAAATCTCGGCGGCCCTGCCCGGCAGGCCGGTGTACTGGGTGACGACGGCCGCGTCAGCAGGCGAGTTGCTGTGCGTGAAGTGTTCGGTACCTTCGGTGAAGGCGCCTGGTACGACGATCACGGTGTCGATACCCAGAGGTGCCACCTCCAGCCCCATCGACTCGGCGAGGAACTCGCCCGCGGCCTTGCTGGCGATGTAGGTCGCCATGAACGGCTCGGCGATGTGGGCGGTCGTGCTGCTGATGTAGGCCAGCGTCCCTGAGCCCTGGCGGCGCATCACCGGGAGAACCGCGCGGTTGACTCGTAGCCAGGACACCGCGTTGGTGTCGAGGATGCGCAGGAACTGATCCGGGGTGAATCCCTCGGCGACGCCCGTCATCAGCATGCCGGCGTTGTTGACCACGACGTCGATCCGCCCGTACTCGCCAAGGACGACATCGACGGCGCTGCGGCAGCCGGGTTCGGACAGCACATCCAGTTCCAGCGCCGTCAGGCGCACGTCCTCGGCTGACGCGAGTTCGCGCAGTTCCTCGGCCCGTCGGCTGTTGCGGCCGTCCAGGTCGCGTATCCCGGCGTACACGATGTGACCTGCGCGAGCGAGCTCCATCGCGACGGCGCGGCCGATCCCACTGCCGGCACCGGTGACGATGACGACGAGGCTGTCGGATTTCTCGGTGGTAGGCATCAGGCGATTCCTCCATTGGTTCTGATGACCTGGGCGATGACCCGTCCGCAGGCGGGAGAGGCCAGGCAGGCGTCGAGGCCTGTGAGATTTACGGTGCCGAGCCACGCCGTCGGCGTCGCGGCGGCCATGCGGGCGATCCACCCCTGGGACGTGCTGGTGGTCAGGCGCTGCCGCTTCGGTCACCACGCGGTGAATGATGGACAGCCTCGCTGCCCCAGTCCGCGACGTTCGCCGACACCGCGAATGCCTTGCCCCCGGCGCTTTCGTCGGCGACGCCGTCGCTGGCAGCCTCGTCGCTGTGGAGGCAGTCGAGCGCGGTGAGCCCCGCGTCCGCCAGCTCTCCGCGGTCGCGCGCCCGATGCTCCCTGATGCTCCGGTAACGCTAGCCATCTGATGGGGTTTCAAGGCCGTTGCATCTCTCTGTAGGTCCCGACTTGCAGAATCAACAGTCGGCTGCAGCGGGCTGTGCGAGAAGGCGGGGCTCACACTAGTGACGGCATCACCACCCTCCAGGCAACGGCGTCAGACCGGATACGATGCTCTCAGTGGGCGGTGCGTAATCCTTTGGGTGGTTCTGCTGTCGCCTGGTGGTGTGGCGGGGCGGAACCTGCCAGTCGTGAACGCGATCCTCTACCAGGGCCGGACCGGCTGCCGGTGCGCCTGTCTCCCGCACGACCTGCCGCAGAAGAGCGCGACGCATTACTACTTCGCCGCCTGGCGGGACGACGGGACCGACCGGGTCATCCATGAACTCCTGCGCTGCCAGGTCCGCGAGCGCGTGATCTCGCCTGCGAGTCCACGAGCGGGGCCTGGGCGTGACCCGTGCCTGCGGCACGGGCCTACGGTGTCTGCATGCCAGGGGACTGGCCCGCCGTGCCAGCCCTTTCCGGCGGTTCCATGGAATTGACAGGGCGGCTGCCATCGTCGCGAGCGGCCACGCGTCTTTCGTAGTCGACTTCAACAGGTCGGCAACAACCGAGGGTCCCGGTCCGCATCCGTGGCGGCCGCCGCGCTCGGTTGCCTGCCGCCGGGCACTCGGGGCTCCGCGCGGGGGTTCGGCTACGTGGCGCGGCGGGCCGCCAGTGCGGGCCGCCGCGCCCTCCTCAACCGGCTGTCAGTCGTCGAGGGCCTCCAGGACGTCGCCGAGGTCGACGAACTTGAAGCCGGTGGCCTCCCGGTCGCCGTCCTCCGGAGAGGTATGACCGTCCTGGACGACGAGCAGGCCGTCCGGGTACCTGCGGCCGAGCGGCTCGGCGAGCACGTCCGCGCCGTCGCACGCCTCGGAGCCGTCCAGCGACCCGGACGCGGCACCCACCCGGAAGCCGCCCTCGTACTCGTAGTCGTCGGAACGTTCACGGTCGTAGGCGACGAAAGTGTCGTCGCCCTGGCTGGAGGCGAGCAGGTAGCCGTCCCCGTCGTCCTGCTTCAGCAGGGTCAGGCCCTCGACGTCCGCCGACATCCGGTCGCCGCCGAAGCCGGGGTCGTCACCCGCCAGGCACTCGTCGGAGGCCTCGTCGTACGTGGCCGGCACGCCGTACTCGCGGACCTTGTCCTGCAGGACGGGAGCGCCCTTGAGGTCGGCCCGCAGGCGCCAGACGCCCACGTCCTCCTGCCCGGCGAAGAGCGTGCCCGTCTCCGGGTCGACGACCATGCCCTCGACCTGCGGGCCCTCGCCGGGGTCGCCGCAGGGGGACCACTTCGTGCCGTCGGGCATCGTGAAGGCGGCGGGCAGGTCCAGGGTGCGGACCTTCCGGTAGGACACCGTGCCCCGGCTCGTCGTGGTCAGTTCCAGCAGCGCTATGCGGGTGGTCGCGTTCTGGCTGACGAGAGCGTATGACATGCCGGTCGCGGAGTCGGTGTAGGTGGCCAGGCCGTAGGCGGTGCTCTCCTCGTTGACCTCCGCCTGCGAGCCGGAGAAGATCCATGGCGCCGAGGGGTCCGTGACGTCGGTGAGCGGGGCGCCGGGGCGGTCTCCGTCGATGCGGTAGACGCGCAGCTTGTCGCTGCCGCGGTCGCTGACGACCGCCAGGTCCGTGGCGCCGGAGCTCAGGGACGTGTCGTGCACCAGGTCGACGTTGTTGAAGCGGCCGGGGGCGTCGTCCGCGCCGGGCGCTGCGGGCGCGGGGACCGACTGCACCTGCCGGGCGTCGAGATCGTAGACCCGCAGGCCGCCCTCCTTGGCCGTGGCGATGACGAGGCTGGCGTCCGGGTCGGCGGAGTTGCGCCAGATCGCCGGGTCGTCGGCGTTCGCGTTGCCGCCCTCGTCGTCGTCGAACAGCGCGGCGGTCTCGGCCCGAGGAACGACTACGGGCGGTGCGGCCGCGCCCGCCGGAGTGCCGGATGCCGCACCAGCGGCGAATGCGAGGGTCGCGGCCACCGCTACGACACCGGAACGGCGTCTTGTGAACGCGCGCAAGAAGTTCTCCTCTGTCAGGGAGTGGACGGGACAACACCGCATGATCACAAGATCACGCGGAGCGCGGGCGACATGGTGGCAACCCCCCATCGACGGACGGGCGTCCGGCGGGTGAATGTCTGAGATCTCCGGTCGGCAGGTGGGGGTGTGGTGCGGGAGCAGGACACCGTCAGGGCCGTTGGAGGATGGCGTCCCGCCGTGTGGTGTAGGGGATGTCCGCGGTTGAGTGCGCGGGTTCCGCTCCCTGGTTTGCGGCCTCTGCTGGTGACTTGCTCCCTGCTCACCGGCAGGCCCCCGTGCAACTGTCCTGAGTGAACGGGCAGCTCGACCCCAGGGGGTGCACGGTCGCGTTGTCCCGGCATGACCTACTTCGCCTGCCTGAGTCACTGCGTTCGGCCGATGGTCTTGAACTCGTCCGCGAGGTCGCCGAACAGCTGCTGCAGGAACTGATCGAGGCCGGGGGGCCCTGTACGCGGTCATCATCGAGGCATACGTCCACGGCGTTTCCACCCGCCCCGTCGACGACCTGGTCAAAGCCCCCGGCTCCGACACCGGGATGTCCAAGAGCGAGGTCTCCCGGATGTACGCGAACCTTGACGAACAGCTGGACGCCTTCCGGACCCGGCCGCTGGATCACATTCGGTTCCCCTGCCTCTTCCTCGACGCCACCCATGTCAAGGCCCGTGTCGACCACCGCAACGTCTCCCAGGCGATCGTCATCGCCACCGGCGTCACCCGGGACGGCGGCCGGGAAGTCGTCGGTGTCATGGCCGGCGACAGCCGCCCCGCAATGGCGAAGCGAGTCGAACCGCACTGGAGCGGCGAGGTGTCCTCGGGCTCTCCGGGCAGGCAGCGGTCGCGGGATACGGCGCGGGGCGGCACCGCCACTCGGCGTTCCCTGCCAAGGCCATGGGACGTGACGGTATGTGATGACGCAGACGGTGAGTCCGAGGTGCTCCGTGCGGGCGTCGTCGTGTATGTGCCAGAGGACGCCCAGGAGTCGGAGGCTGTGAAGCAGGCAACGATGCGTTCGACGACGTGGCGGACGATGCCAGGACCGCGGGGGTAGTGTCGTGGGCGCGCCCCGACGTCGGTCAGGGCACCAAGGAGCGCAACAGGTCGGCTGAGAGGGCCTCGAGCAGCTGTGTCTGGCAGGTGGTGAGGAAGAAGTGCCCGCCAGGCAGCATGAGCAGCTGGAAGCGGCTCGTCGTCATCCGGCCCCAGGCCCGCAGGTCCGCGGGATCGCAGTCCGCGTCCTCGGTGCCCCCGTACGCCGAGATCGGACAGTCGAGCCGGGGGCCCGACCGGTACTGGTACGTCTCCAGGGCCGTCGTGTCGGCGCGCAGCGCCGGCAGGTAGATCGCGCGCATGTCGGCGGATTCCCGGATCATGGGCGGGATCGCCTGGAAGCGATGGTCCAGTATGTCGAGGAAGGCGTCGTCGGGCAGGGTGTGCACCGGGGGGTGCCGCATCGGCGTCTGCGGTGCGGGGCGGGCCGCCACCCCGAGGTGGGCGGCCCTTAGCCCGTACACGTCACGCAGCTCCCGTACCAGCTCGAAGGCGACCCAGGCGCCGAGACTGTAGCCGAACACGGCGAACGGGCCGCGCAGTTCGGGCGCCAGGGCGGCGGCCGCCTGCTGCGCGATCTCCGCCACGCTGTGCAGCGGTGCCTCGCGCAGCCGTGCCTCCCGCCCCGGCAGTCGCAGCAGCCACGGCTCCACCGCGTCCCCCAGCCCGCGGGGCCATGCGTGGTAGGCGGCGGGGCCGCCGCCCGCGTACGGCACACAGATCAGGCGCAGCACGGCCGTGGGGCGTGGCTCCGGCCGCAGGATCCACTGCTCGAAGGGGGAGGCGACGGTCGTCATGCGCGGCGTACGTCGAAGGTGAGCCGCTTCGGGTTGCACAGCGCGTAGGTCGGATACCAGTCGAGCCCGGTCGGGGTGAGCTCGGTGTACCGGTCCAGGACCGTGTTGAGCGCGATCTTCGCCTCGAGCCGGGCCAGATGGGCGCCGAGGCAGTAGTGGATGCCCGTCGTGAAGGCGAGTTGGGGGTTGGGGTCGCGGTGGATGTCGAACCGGTCGGGGTCGGTGTACTTGCGCTCGTCGCGATTGGCGGAGATCAGCGAGCACAGGACCATCTTGTTGGGCGGGATGACCACGCCGCCGAGCTCCACCTCCCGGTTGGTGACCCGGCCGCCTTCGGGTACGGGAGTGCGGTAGCGCAGCACCTCTTCGACGGCGCCGGGCACCAGGGCGCGGTCTGCGCGTACCTGAGCCAGCTGGTCGGGGTGCTCGCTCAGGGTCACCATCATGTTGCCGATCAGCGACATGGTGGTGAGGTGGCCGGCGAGCAGGAGCAGGACGGTGAAGTTGACGACCTCCTCCTCGTCCAGCGAGCGGTCGCCGACGGTGGCGGTGACCAGCCGGCTGACCAGGTCGTCCCGCGGTTCGGCGCGGCGCCGGGCGCTGAGGTCCCTGACGTAGTCCTGCAGTTCCTCCATCGCCTTCTGCACCTGTACGGCGAAGTCGGGGTTGGCCGGGTTCTCGCAGGTCAGTGCCAGCTGCGCGTCCGCCGTGCGCTGGAGCACACCGCGGTCCTCGCGGGGGACGCCGATCAGGGTCGAGATGACGTTCAGCGGCAGCTGGTAGGCCAGGTCCCTGGTGATGTCGATCTCGTCCCGGTCCTCGACCGCGTCCAGCAGTTCCTTGGTCAGGGTCTCGATGCGGGGGGCGAGTTCGGCCAGCGTCCGGGGTGTGAAGCCCTGGGCGATGACGCCCCGGAGCTGCTTGTGCTCGGGCGGATCCATCGTGGACAGGTTGCCCCGAGTGAACGCGTGCTGGGGTATGACCCGGCACATGTCGTTGGAGAACACTTCCCAGTCGGACAGGACGCGGTGGACGTCCTCGTACCGGTATACCTTCCAGGACTGCGATGGTTCGTCGAACATGACCGGGGTGTTGTCCCGGGCGCTGCGCATCCACGCGTGGAGCGCGGGGCCACCGTCGGCGAAGAACGGCGGCGCGGCCACGGAGTGGTCAGCCATGTGTCCCCTATCCTCCTCGGTTCCGCGGCGGGCCCGACAGGAGCGGAGCCCGCACGGCTCGTCACGGCTCAGTCTTCGCCCGCGCACCGAGGAGGCGCCCCGGGGGAGTACCCCAGCACCGACCCCGGCTTTACGAGTGTTCGGCGTCGTACTGCTCGCGCCACTTGTCGAAGAGGGGGGTCAGCTCGCGCTGCATGAAGGCGTGGAAGTCCTGCATCTCGTGGAGCCGGCGGCCCGCGGGGCTGTCGTGGCCCGCCGCCCGCAGACCGTCCGAGGCGGCCTGCTCCAGGACGTCGATCACCGCGTTCTGGTTGCCCATCATCGTGGCCCAGGCGTGGTTGCGGAACCGGTAGTGCTCGCGGCGGCTGCCGGGGGCGGGTACTCGCTCGATGATGCCGATCTGGATGAGTTGCTTCACTGCCCCGGAGACGGCGCCCGAGCTGATCTGGAGCTGCTCACAGAGGTCGCCCGCGGTCATCGTCTCCTGCTGCGTGTAGAGCAGTGCGGTCATCACCCGGGCCATGGTGCGCTGCATGCCGCTGTCCGCGAGGGAGAGCGCCAACTTCTCGGCCGCATCGCGGAGTTCTGTGTCGTTCTGGTCCATCCGGGCTCCTTGGTGCTTCCTCGGCAAGAAGGTCCTGCTCGGGGCGTGGGATCTTGACGCCTTCTTAGCGTAACGAAAACTCGCGAAACTCCGAGTCTTTACAGATCTCTGAAAACTCAGCATAGTCGGAGTGTGATGAACGCAATCGAGCTCGGCGAGCTCACCAAGACGTACGGCACCCGCCGCGGCCTGACCGGACTGACGCTGGAGGTGAGGACCGGGGAGGTCTTCGGCTTCCTGGGGCCGAACGGCGCGGGAAAGACCACCACCATCCGGCTGCTCCTGGACCTGATCCGCCCGACGTCGGGTTCCTGCAAGGTGCTCGGCCTCGACCCGTTGGCCGAGGGTGCCAAGCTGCGCGGCCGCGTGGGTTACCTGCCCGGAGACTTCGTGTGTGACGGGCGGCAGAACGTCCGCGGCTATCTGCGCTTCCTCGCCGCACTTCGCGGGGGCGTGCCGCAGGGACGAATCGACGAACTCGCCGAACGGCTCGGCCTCGACCAGAGCGCCAAGATCAAGAAGCTCTCGAAGGGCAACAGGCAGAAGGTCGGTCTGGTGCAGGCCTTGATGCATACGCCTGAGCTGCTGATCCTCGACGAGCCCACCTCCGGTCTCGACCCTCTGGTCCAGCAGACCTTCCTGGACCTGATCTCCGAGGCCGCCGAGCGGGGGCAGACGGTCTTCATGTCCAGCCACATCATGAGCGAGGTCGAGGCGGTCGCCCACCGCGTCGGCATCATCCGTGACGGTGCCCTCGTCGCGCTCGACAGTGTCGCCAACCTGCGTTCTGCTTCGGTCCGCGACGTGGAGATCACCTTTGCCACGCCCGTTCCGGCCGACGCCTTCACGAGGGTGGCCGGGGGCGAAGGGCTTCGTGTCGATGCCGAGGGGACGGGCCTGAGCGGCCCGTTCTCCGGAAACCCGGACGACCTGATCAAGGCCCTTGCCACGTACGAAGTGGCCGGCCTGCAGGTCACCAAGCCGGCCCTGGAGGACCTCTTCCACTCCTACTACGAAGGGGCGGAAGCCGCCCCGCGCACCGCTCCGGTCTACGAGCGCTGAGCACTCCGCATCGTCAGTGACCTCGCACATCGGACCGGAAAGGACCAACCCCTCCATGAGTTCCGCCGTCTACACCAAGTTCTTCGCCGACAGCCGCCGTGGCCTGCTCGCCTGGGCGATCGGCGCCGCAGTCGTCGGGATGGGATACGCCAGCACCTATCCCGACCAGAAGGACAACACGGAGAGCCTGCCCGCAGGGCTCCGTGACTCCCTGCATGTCGACGCCACGGCCGCCGGCTATCTCCAGGCGGCCGTCTTCGGCCTCATCCTGCCCCTGCTTCTCATGATCTACGGAATCGCCGCCGGGTTGCGTGCCACCGCGAGCGACGAGGAGTCCGGCCAGTTGGACCTCTTGCTCGCGCATCCGGTCACCCGCACCAAAGTCGTGCTGCAGCGCTTCGCCAGTGTGGCCACCGGCGCCTTGGTGATCAGCTTCGTGATCTTCCTCGCGCTGCTCGCCATCCGTACCAGCGCGGAACTCGACAGCATCACAGCGGTGGAGTTTCTGGCCCAGTGCGTGAACCTGTTCCTGTTGTCCGTGACCTTCGCGGCGCTCGCCTTCGGCCTCGGCACCGCCTTCGGCAGCAAGGTCATCACGCTCGCGGGCTCCTCGGCGGTCGGCGTCGTCGCCTACACGGCCAACTCCCTCTACGCGCAGATCGGCGACGGCATCAAGTACCTGTCCCCGATGTACTACTACATCGGAGGCGAGCCGCTGCGGAACGGCTTCCAGTGGGGTGACATCGCCATCCTCGTCATCCTCTCCGCGATCTTCCTGGGCATCGGCACGGTCCGTTTCAACCGGCGCGACGTGAACTGCTGACCCGACCGTCCCGCGGGCAACTCGAAGCCACCCGGCGCCCCCCGATGTCCGGGCCGCCCCCGTGGGGGCGGCCCGGACATATCTCCGGTTCTGCCCCGGTGATCCGCGGGGTGGATCAGTCGGTGGCACGCTGTATGAGGGCGTCGGCCTGAGGGGAGCGGCGATAGTAGACGGCCCGGCCCCGGCGCTGCCGATGCACCAACCCGGCTGTGTGCAGTCGGGTCAGATGGTAGGAGATCGATCCGGCGGTGAGCGCGTGGAGTTTCGCCAGTTCGGCGGTCGTACGGGCCGGGCCCAGAGATTTGAGGAGCGCGAGCCGAGTGCGACCCATGACCTGACCGAGCGGAAACTCGGTGGTCGCGGGCTCGGCATCCGGCCGTCCCACGGGATAGGCCAGCGCGGTGTCGCCCCGCTTGCGGACGTCGGCGAAGAGCACCGGACGATACGCGTGCGTCGACGGCAGAAGGATCAGTGAACGCGACCAGAAGATCCGGCCGTCACGCGGTGTGTCGATGTTGAGGCCCCCGTCGCCCCAGCTGAGTGCGTGGTGAAGGGTGGGGAAGACCGCCGCCCAGCCCTCACGCACGACCGTCTCGGCACTGCGTGCGACCTCGGCCTCCAGCTGCCCCTTGACGAATGGCCATCGGGGCGCCATCAAGTGGGCCCAGAGGCAGGCGAGTTCCTCGGCCATGCGCCGGGCGAGGGTCCGTTCGTCGAACTGGGACAGGCTTCCAGTTCCCTGCACGCGGCGGATGACCTTGTCGCTGACGGGGCTCGGCGGAGTGAAGTCGCTCACGCCGGTGAAGAAGGCGGACATCTCGTCTCTGACCTGCCCGGCAGGAGTGTTGGCCACTGCGTGCAGCTGCTCCTCCACGCCGGGGTCGTAGCTCGACGGCAGCGGGGCTATGAAGTCGGGGAGATAGGAGGAACGGCAGCGGCACAACACGGCCAGGCAATCGAGGCGTTGTTCCTTGATGATGCGCCAGGTCGCGGAACTGAGCCGGCTGCGCAATGGCAGACGGACCGCGGTGATCAGTGCCATCGACAACTCGGCCATCGGTGACAGGGCGAATCTGGCGCGCGTGAGTTGCTCGGAAGACAGGTCGATGTGCAACATGTGGCCCCCGTTACGTTCGGATCGTGCACGCCGTAGAGGCAGTTTCCAGCCAGGGTCACGCTAAGGCCCCGATGGCCTTGCCGGCCAGGAAGGATTCGGCCACCGATTATTGCTTGGCTGAAGTTCTTGGGTCGGACAACGAAACACGAAACGTATGGGTGCGGGAAAGAGGTGCGTTTGGTAAAGGAAGGGAAAAGCTGGGCGGACTGGGCGTCGTTCGCCGCGCGGCGGGCCCATGTGACGGAGTGGCTAAACGGAATCTGCGGTTCCTTAACGCTGATTGCCCCTCTGGGCTGTTGCATCACATGTTGAAGTGTGGTTGTCAAGGGTGCTCGTCCCGCCACGATTTGACGCGCCTCAAATGACTTGCCTCTGGCTGATCTGCCGGGGTTCAATGTTCACACCCGCTCAGCAATTCCACCCACCCGACTGTTGTCCTGTCGTTCGAACCTGCTGATGGCGCTTCGTTCTGCGGTGTTTGTTCTGCATTTTTCACCGGTACTCATTCGGCACTCTCGTGCCTGCTGCTCCGGTCTCGTGGCGGCTGATGAAAACGTCCTGCTTTCATTCGTCTAAGGGGTTCGTTTCGTGCTGCGAGAGGTCCGTTTGCTGGAGCGGGGTCGTGAATTCGATAGTGCTCGAACCGCGCTCCGTCGAGCGCTGAACGGTGATGGCGGAGTGCTGATGGTCGAGGGACCGCGCGGGCTGGGCAAAACCAGTTTGCTGCGCTCCCTGCGGGACGAGGCGGCTGCCCAGGGCTTCAAGGTGCTGCACGCGCGGGGCAATGAGCTGGAACGTTCCTTCCCCTGGGCCGTGGTGCGTCAGCTTTTCGAACGTTCGGTGACGGCGGATTGCGCCGACGCGGATGAAGGGGCGCCGCTCTCGGGCCCCGCGACGCTGATCACCGCATTGTTCGACTACGACCGGTTGAGTCCTCCCAGTACGCTGACCGCGGGCGGGGACGAGCTGTATTCGATCGTGCACGGCTTGTACTGGCTCTGCTGCAACTTCTCGGCGCGCCAGCCGCTGCTGCTCGTCATCGACGATGTGCAGTGGGCCGATTCCTGCTCACTGCACTTCATCAGCTATCTCGCCAACCGGCTCGAAAACGAGTCCATTCTGATAGCCCTGGCCCAGGCGCCCGGCAAGATCCAGGACGACGTCACCCAGGATCTCGTGGTCGCCGCATGCGCCACGCCCCTCGCCACCGCCGTCCGGCTCGCACCGCTGAGCGCGGACGCGGTGCGGGAGATCATCACCACGACGCTCGGCTCCCCTCCGCACGATGCGGTGCTCCGCGTCTGCATGGGGATCACTGAAGGCAACCCGTTGCACCTCACCGAGCTGGTCAAGGAGATGGCGGCACGCGGGGTGCAGCCGGTCGAGTCGTCCGTGCCGCGCATTCGTCTCCTCGCTCCCGCCCTGCTCGCCTGGGACATACGCCGCCACATCAGCCAGCTGCCGGAGGCCGCGGTCGCCCTGGCCGGCGCCGTCGCCGTGCTGGACACCCGCGCGGAACCCCGGCACAGCGCGGCGGTGGCCGGGCTCAGGGAGCGGGAGGTGAGCGAGGCGATCGGATGCTTGAGAGACGCACAGATACTGCGGACCGGAGTGCCGTACTCCTTCTGGAGCCCCATCGCGCGCCATGTCATCTACGCCGACATGGCCGCCCGGGAACGCGGAGTCGCGCACTGCCGGGCGGCGGCGTCCCTGCACGCGGTGGAAGCCGAACCCGCCACCGTCGCGGAGCACTTGTGCCGCACGGACCCCGGCGCCCTCCCCTGGGCGGTGGATGTGCTCTCCACGGCCGCGCACCAAGCGCTGACCGCCGGGCATCCCTACACGGCCGTGCGGTATCTGCGACGCGCGCTGGCGGAGTCGACGCCCGAGCCGCTCGGCGCACGCCTGCTGGCGGCGTTGGGCTTCGCGGAGCTGCGGGCACGGGACCGTTCCGCGGTCGAGCACCTCGACGAGGCGTTGCGTCGTACCCAGGATCCGGACGTCGGACGAGCGGCGCGGTCAGATCTGGCGCTGGCGTTCGCCGCCAGTGGCCGTTACGAGGAAGCGCTGGGCGCCGCGCGTGCGGCGTGCGGTGAGGAAGAGGACGCCGGCGCGGATCGCGCTCCGGGCCAGGCGCGCGCCATCGAGGCGATCCTCCTGCGCAGCATCCGGAGCGGGGGAGCCGGGGGGGAACAGCGCACGGTGGCCCCGGCGGAGGCGGCGGAGCGGGCCCACTCGGCCGTCGAAGCGTGGAGCCGTGGCCGCTGCGTCACCCGCGTGGCCCGCCTCGCGGGCTCGGCCGTCGCGGTCGACATACGTCTTCCCGGCGGTGACGTCGAGCTGCCGCCGCCTTCGATCGCCGCGTGGATGCTCATGCAGTGCGACCGCCTGCCCGCGGCGGAACACGTGCTCACCCAAGTGGTCCGGCAGGCGTCGGGGGCCGGACACCTCCTCGCCGCGGCCACGGCCGAGAGCCTGCGGGCCAGGCTCCTCCTCGACACCGGACGCCTCTCCGAGGCCGAGACCACGGCGCGGTCCCTGCTGCGGGACCATCACGCCACCTCCCTGACCCCGATCAGCACACCCGTCGCGGCCGCGACCCTGGTGCACTGTCTGATCGAGACCGGGCGGCCCGAGGAGGCCGAGGAGTTCCTCGCAGCCGGCGGGTTCGGCCACAAGCTCCCGGACGCGGCCCCGTTCGTGCCGCTGAGGATGGCACGAGGACGGCTTCGGATCCGCCTCGACCGTCCTGACGAAGGTCTGCGGGAGCTGATCGAGTGTCGTGAAATCTCCTTGTCGGAGGGCTGGTTGTACCCGTCCGCCGCCTCCGAGTACCTCGGTGACGCGGTGCGGGCCCTGGCGGTCGGGCGCAGTGCACGCGACGCTCGCGCCCTGGCCTGCGAAGAGGTCGAGCGCAGTCGTGCCTTCGGCGCGGCCCGGCCGCTCGCCGTCGCGCTGCGGGCCCTTGCCGGGCTGTCCGGCGGACCCGGAGGGGTGGCCCGCCTCGAAGAAGCCGACCGCCTGCTGGCAGCCCTGCCCGACACACTGGAACGGGCGCGCACGCTGGTCGAGCTGGGGGCCGCGTTGCGGAGAGCGGGAAACAGGACAGAGGCCAGACAACAGCTCACCGCCGGAATGAAGTTGGCCCAACGGATCGGGGCGTCGCACGTGGAGGGTGTCGCGCGATCCGAGCTGCGGCTCGCCGGGACACGCCTGGCGAAGGTCGGTGTCGGGCCGAGTACCGCGCTGACACCGGCGGAGGAGCGCGTGGCCCGGAAGGCGGCCGATGGGCTGAGCAACAAGGAGATCTCCCAGGCGCTCTACGTCACGGTGAAGACCGTGGAATGGCACCTGGGCCAGGTGTACGCGAAGCTCGGCATCGCCAGGCGGGCGGAGCTGCCGCAGGTCCTCGCGGCAGGCCGCGGCGCGGCAGTGGCGCGGCACGGCTCGTGAGCGCGGTTCCGCACGCTCGGGGGAGACGCCCCGCCGAGGCGGAGACGGCGGCGGCGCGGGCCGCGCGCGTCGACGCGCTCCTCGGTGATCCGTCCGCACCCGGCAATCCGGCCGGGCACCGGGCGTCGCTCGACGCGGACCGGACGGCCACCGTGCCGGCCGGGGCGGAGTCGGTGCTCGAAGACTTCGGGATGAACGCGGAACTCGTGCCGTGGGAGCTGGGCGGCAGGTTCGACTCGGTGGAGGGCCTGTCGCGAGTGCTGCGGCCGGTGTTCCGCAGGGACGTCGCCCTCGGGGCGGGCACAGGCCTGAGCGCCTTCGTGGCCGCGTCCGCGGTGTGGCAAGCGGGCAGCCCCGGACAGCGTGAGTGGCTCGCCCGCCGCCTCCTGTCCGGGGGGAAGGCGGCGACCGTCGCGTACGAGGCCGCCCACACCCGGCCGTACCCGCACGGCGAGGTCACGGCTGTGCCGGCCGGGGACGGTTCCTTGTCGGTCACCGGCCTCAGGCGCTTCGTGATCAACCTGTGGCGGGCCGACGCCCTCATCGTGCTCTGCCGCGACACCGAGCGGCACGGGGACGACGGTGACTGTGTGCTGCTCGTCGACCCGCGGGAGCTGCCCGCCGACCGCTACCGCGCCGTGCGGCACCGGGTTCCCGAACGGGTGGGTCTGCGCTGCTATGTCCGGGCCGGAGCCTGGTTCGACGCCTGTCCCGTGCCCCGGGGAGCCCTGTTGGGTCCGGCGGGCACCGGCTCGGCCACGTCCCTCCTGAGCGTCCGGATCCACCAGGCGCTGATGGCCGCAGCCACGGTCGCGGCCCTCGACACGACCCTGCGCACCGCGGTCGGCGCGCACCGGACAGCCAGGCGCAACCGACACGACCGTCAGCCGGGCGCCACCCTCCTCACCGGTGCCTTCGTGGACCTGTTGACGTACGACAGCCTCGCGACGGCCGCCACCCGTTCCTTGCGCCCGGGACCTGCGGAGGCCGGTGTCCACGCGGCGGCGGCCGCCTCGTTGCAGCCCCAGGTCTGCACGGACACGACATACGACATGGCGGTGGTTCTGGGCACGCGGTTCCACACGGCCGACGGCGCTGTGGGCATGCTCCACAAGAACCTCAAGGACATGCGGGCCATCGGCCTCGGTCAGGCCGGTGCCGCCTGCGGGCGGTCGCTGGTCGTCGCCGAGCTGCCACGGCTCGCGCGCGGCTCCTCGCGCGCACGACGGGAGGCGCCGGCCGTGCTGTTCCGGCCGGATGCCGGACTCCCGCCCTCCGCGTACGGAGAATCGGCCGACGCCGGGGGCCTGAACGGCCTAGGGGGCACGCTGCTGGCCAGGGCCGCATCGCTGTCCGGACAGGGGCCGGTGGGACGGAGTCTGCGCACGGTCGCCGAGCGCCTCCGCGTCGAGTTGCGGGAACTGCGCCTTCGGGCGCTGGCACTGGCGCCGCCGGAACCGAACGGCGCTGCCGGCCCCGCCTGGTGCGCGCTCGCCGACCGGTACGCGTGGGTGCTGGCCGCCGAGGCCGCCCTCGGCGTCTGGTACCACCGTCGCGACGACGCCTTCCTCGCCGACCCGGCGTGGGTGACGATCGCGCTGCACCGGGTCGCGGGACGACTGGGCCTACGGGCGGCCGAGCCGCCTGCGGACTGCGCCCTCCGGGTTCACCAGGAGGTTCTCGGCCGCTTCGGCGAGCGGCGCAGCTACGACCTGTACGGCACTGCGGTCATGGCCTGAAGGAGGCGAGCGTGCGGCTTCGACCGATCTCCGTGGCCCCCGGCAGCCTGGAGGGGGCAGCGCTACGATCCGCCCTGACCGGACGCGGCACCGTGGTCGTCCACGGACAACTGACCGCGTGGCAGCCGGAGCACGACGAGAGCGCGGAGCTGCGGGCCGTGCTCGGCCGTGACTGGCAGTACTTCCACGGCATCGAGCACACCCCCTACCGTCTGCGGTACGCCGCCTCCCGGCTGCTGATCAAGCACGTGGCGGCCGCCGCCCTGCGTGTGGACGCGTCGGACCTGGAACTCGCCCGTGGGCTTGCCGGACGGCCCTCGCTGCGCGGTTGCGACCAGCTCGACATCAGCCTCAGCCACACCGGTGGTCTGCTCCTCGCCGGGCTGACCCGGCGCGGCCGCATCGGCGTGGACGCCGAGAACGCGGACCGACGGGTCCACGGACCGGGTCTGCTCCGCGGCGCCTGCACGCCCGGGGAGCTCACGGCGGTCCAAGAGCTGCCCGAGAGCGAGCGTGACGGCGCGCTCGTGCGCCTGTGGACGCTGAAAGAGGCGTACAGCAAAGCGATCGGGCAGGGTCTGCGCGTGCCCTTCACCACCTTCGGATTCGATCTCCGGGAACGCCCCCTGCGGCTCCGCGCAGCAGACGGGACGCCGGCCGCGGGTTCCGCCTGGTCCTTCCACACGGACGAGCTGAACACCGGAGGATCGGCCTATCGGCTGGGCGTCGCGGTCTGGGACAGCGGCTGAACGGTTCGGGGATCTTCCGGATGAAGTTGGCCGGCCTGCCACGTCACCAGCGCCGGGCACGGATCGTTCACAGGCCATGAGCACAGTGGGCAAGGACGGAACGAGGCGGATCGCCACAGCGTTCCGTATGACCGACGAGGCGTGGCGACGGCACGCCAACCCGTGGAGCGTGTGGACCAGGTTCGCCGCGCTGCCCGCCCTGGTACTCGCGGTGTGGAGCAGGGAATGGATCGGCGTCTGGGCGGTCGTGCCCGTCGCGCTGGTCGGTGTCTGGCTGTGGGCGAACGTCCGGGTCTTCGGTCCGGTCGCGGCACCGCCGGAGCAGTGGAGCGCCCGAGGCATCTACGGCGAGCGGATCTGGCTGCGCGAACGGGCCCGGCTGCCCGAGCACCACCGGCGCGTCCTGCGGCTGCTGGCTTTGCTCGGCCCCGTCGGAGGCGGTTTCCTCGTGTGGGGGCTCGTGGCGCTCGACCCGTGGCCGGCTGTGCTGGGCTGCGCAGTGATCGTGCTCGCACAGCTGTGGCGCATCGACCACTTCGGCTGGATCTACGATCTCACTGCCGAAAGCACCGACGGAGACCGTTCCACCCCAGAGGTCCGACACCGGGGCAGCATGAGGTGATGCTGGGGGAGAACCCCGGTGCCCCGGCCGGCGGCGCGGGCGAGGCTCGACGGTGCGAACAGCGTCCATCTCCAGCGAAGGGGCTGCTCCCATGACAGCGCCGCACACCGAGAAGCCGCCGACTCCGGGTCTCAACGAGGGCGAGCGGGACTATGTGAACCGCGTTGCCGAGCACTACCGGGACACCGACAACATGGCCTGGGAACACGGCTATGTCATCGGCTGGTTGATGATCAGCGACCCGGTCCAGCAGTCGGCCGCCGAGCTCTGCGAGACGCTCGGTGTGACCCGTGAGGCCGTCGACCACATCGACAAGCTCCTCGTCCCCCCGGGAGTGCTGACCCGTCAGGAGCTGCCCGGCGGCGAGTACGCGCTCGCCATGAGCGTCGATGTCTGGCCGAAGACGGTGCAGCACTCGATGCTCTCCCTGCCCTCGTTCCACACCGTGATGCGGCACGGCCTCGACGTCCTCGCGGACGAGCCTGAGGAGCGCTGCCGGCGGATCGCCAACATGGAGCGGTTCTTCCGCTATCTGGGCGAGGAGATTCCCGCCGTCTTCGACCGGTACGAGCCCCCGACCCCCCTCACGTCCTGACCGAGCGCACCGCCCCATCAGCCGCGCACCACACGAGAGGACAGCCATGACCACGGACACGGACCAGCTCCCGGCGGCACCGGGACTGACCGAGGGGGAGCGCAGCTTCGTCCACAAGGTGGCGGAGCACTACCGCAACACCGACAACATGGCCTGGAACTACGGCTATGTGTTCGGCTACATGATGATCTGTGCGCCGGTCGAGCAGCGTGTCAGCCAGATCGTCGATGCGCTCGGGGTGACGCGTGACGACGTCGACCACGTGGCGAAGCTGCTCGTCACACCGGGCGTCTTCGACAGGCGCGAGGAGCCCGGCAGCGACGACTACTGGATGTGGCTGCCGGAGCACAACTGGCCTAAGGCCGTGCGGTACTCGCTCGTCAACATTCCCAAGTTCCACGAGGTCCTCAAGCGCGGTCTCGAAGTACTGGAAGACGCGTCCGAGGAGCGCCGCGAGCGTGTCGTCAGGCTGGAGCACCTCTACCGCCACTTGGCCGCGGAGGTCCCCGCGGTCTTCGACCGGTTCGAGAGCGCGAGCGCCGAGTAGAACACGCGCGGACGGGCCGAACGGGACTCACGAGGGACGGGACGCGATCACATGGATCAGGAGGGCGCCATAGCCCGCCCGCTCACGACGGCGCGACGGCTGCTGCCCGAGCATCTCGGCTCGGCCGCGTTCCTGCGGGACCACGGGGTGCGCTACGCCTACGTGGCGGGCTCGATGTTCAAGGGCACGGCCTCGCAGGGCATGGTCGTGCGGATGGCCCGAGCAGGACTGCTCGCCTACTTCGGCACCGGCGGTCTGCGCACCGAGCGTGTGGAAGAGGTGATCCGGGCGCTCGACGCCACGCTCGGCGCCGGCCGCGCCTACGGCATGAACCTGCTCTGCTCGCCCGGCGCACCGCGCAAGGAGGAGAGGCTGGTCGACCTCCTCCTCGCGCACCGCGTGCCGCGCGTCGAGGCGGCCGCGTTCATCCGGATGACACCCGCCCTGGTCCGCTACAGGGTCACCGGTCTCACCCCCACTCCGAGCGGTGGGGTGGACGTGCCGCACAAGGTGCTGGGCAAGGTGTCACGGCCCGAGACGGCCGAGGCGTTCCTGAGCCCTCCACCGCCCGCTGTCGTGCGGGATCTGCTGCTGGCCGGCAGCATCAGCGCCCAGGAGGCGGAACTGGCTGCTCGTGTGCCCATGGCCGACGACCTCTGCGTCGAGGCCGACTCGGGCGGCCACACCGACCAACGGCCGCTCGTCACACTGCTGCCCGCGATGCTGCGGGTCCGCGAATCGGTCGCGGCGGATCGTCTCCCCGGCGCCGCGGACGTGCGCGTCGGCGTCGCGGGCGGTATCGGCACCCCCGAGGCCGTTGCCGCGGCCTTCATGATGAACGCCGACTTCGTTCTCACCGGAAGCATCAACCAGTGCACCGTCGAGGCCGGCACGAGTGACGCGGCCAAGGACATGCTGCAGCAGGCGGAGGTGCAGGACACCGCCATCGTCCCCGCCGGGGACATGCTGGAGATCGGCGCCAAGGCACAGGTCCTGCGCAAGGGCCTGCTGTTCCCGACCCGTGCCAACAAGCTCTACGAGCTGACGCTGC
The DNA here is from genome assembly GCF_040686295.1 of Streptomyces sp. NPDC085944. Taxonomy (NCBI): domain Bacteria; kingdom Bacillati; phylum Actinomycetota; class Actinomycetes; order Kitasatosporales; family Streptomycetaceae; genus Streptomyces; species Streptomyces sp. NPDC085944. Next base: position 20,749 of record NZ_JBFBJX010000029.1, read on the forward strand.
GGCACAACTCGCTCGAAGAGCTAGACGGGAGAACCGCCCGGCAGATCCAGGACAAGTACTTCCACCGCACGTTCGACGAGGTGTGGCAGGAGACCGCCGGGTACCTGCGCACCACCGACCCGGACCAGCTGGCGGCGGCCGAACGGGACCCGAAGCTCAGGATGATCCTTGTCTTCAAGTGGTACTTCGTGCACTCCGCCCGGCTCGCGATGAGCGGGGCACCCGAGCAACGCGTGGACTACCAGATTCCCTGCGGCCCCGCGCTGGGCGCCCTCAACGGCCTGTTGCGGGGCACCGCCCGTGAGCACTGGCGCGCCCGCCACGTCGATGACCTGGCCGAGCTCCTCATGGCAGGGGCGGCCCGGCTGTGGCAGCAGCGCCTCGACGAGGTGGCCGCACGGCAGCAGGCCTGAACTCTCGCGTTCGCGCGTGTCCTCGCATCCGCTCGCCGACACGTCCTGGAGGACGAGCCATGCCCGTGGCCCTTCGCCGCCGGTATCAAACGTACCTGCTGTATCTGGCCGGATGTCTGGTCTTCTCGAGCGGGGCGTACCTCTTCGTCCACGCCGATCTGGGCACGGACCCGCTCGACGTGTTCGCCTTGGGCCTGAAGGAGCACGTCGCCGTCACCGTGGGCATCGCCCAGGCCGGGGTGGCCGTGGTCTGCCTCGGCACAGTGGCGCTCTGGAACCGAAGACGACCGCTGGTGGCACCCATGTTCACCTTCTTCTTCTGCGGCAGTGTCATCGATCTGCTCCTGTGGGCGGACCCCGGGCGCCTGCTGGAGGTCGGGTCGCCCGCTCTCGTCGCGCTGGCGACCCTCATGTGCGCCTACGGCTCCGCGCTGATCATCATGAGCGGCTTCGGTATCAGGCCGATCGACGTACTCGCGATCGCCATGACGCACCAGTGGCGCTGGCCGTTCTGGTGCTCCAAAGGGCTCATCGAAGTGGTGCTGCTCGCCGTGGGGTTCCTGCTCGGCGGGCCGGTCGGCGTCGGCACGGTGTGCTTCCTCGCCGGCGTCGATCTGCTCATCCAGCCCTTCATCCGGGCGAACGTCCGCTACCTGAGGCTGCCGAACCTCGGGCTGCCCGACCGAGCACGCGTGCGGCCCGCCGCCTCCCTCTAGTCCACCACCCCACAGAAGGGCCTCAAGTGACGGTCATTCATGTGTTTCCCGGCCAGGGCGCACACCGCCTGGGCATGGGCAAGGAGCTCTTCGGGAGGTATCCACACCTCGTGCGGCAGGCCGACGCGGTCCTCGGCTACTCCATCGAACAGCTGTGTCTGCACGGGCCGGAGGAGCGCCTCTCCGACACCCGCTACACCCAGTGCGCCATGTACACGGTGGGCGCCCTGTCGTACGTCGACCGGATCAGGACCACCGGCGAACTTCCGGACTACGTGGCAGGGCACAGCCTCGGCGAGTACGTCGCGCTCTTCGCGGCCGGCGCCTTCGACTTCGTCACGGGTCTGGAACTCGTCGCCAAGCGTGCCGCGCTGATGGCGCAGGCCGGCCCCGGCGCGATGGCCGCGGTGCTCGGCATCACCGCCGAGCGGGTGCGTGAGGTGCTGGCGGGGGACGACGCGCCGCCGGTCGACGTAGCCAACCTCAACGCTCCCGAGCAGACCGTCGTCTCCGGTCCGCCCGATGACATCGCTGCCGCCGTCGAACTGCTGAAGCGGGAGACCCGAGCGGTCGTGCCGCTGAAGGTCAGCGGTGCCTTCCACGCATGGCCGATGGCCCCGGCGGCCCGGGAGTTCGAGCAGTTCCTCGCGGGCTACCGACTCGCACCGCTGCGCATCCCGGTCGTCTCCAACACCACCGCACGGCCCTACGCGGACGACGAGGCCGCCGAGCTCCTGGTGCGACAGCTGACGAGCCCGGTCCGATGGACGGAGTCCATCGGGTTCCTCCTCGACCGGCCCGAGCCGGAGTTCCACGAACTCGGCCCCGGCCAGGTCCTCACCGGTCTGATCAGCCAGATCCGCGTCGGACGGCCGGTCCCCGCCGGCGCGTCGGGCTGACCCCGAAGCACTGAGAGGAGTGAAGGCAATGGCATCCACCTCCGAACGCCGGTTCCGCGTGACGGGCGAGGCCGTCGAGGTGTTCGCGCGGGCCAGCGGTGACCGCAGCCCGCTCCACATGGACGAGGCGTACGCACGGCGTACGTCGTTCGGGCAGCGTGTCGTGCACGGCGCCCTGGGCGTGCTCCACACACTGGCCGCACTGCCCGAGCCGGCGGACGGCCGGGTGCCCGTGGCCCTCCGGGCGCGTTTCCACGCACCGCTCTTCATCGGCCAGGACTACACCGTCGTGACCGGGCCCGGCTCAGAGCACCGTGTGCGGGTCTTCGACGGCGCACGCCCCCTCCTCGACCTCGAACTCACCTACGGCACGCAGCACCGCGGAACCCTGCGGGCGGCCGCCGGGGCACCTCGGCGGCGGGACACGGCCGCCGTTCGCACGTTCGACGACCTCGCCACGGGGCGACTCGACGCCGCGTACGACCCGGACGAGGCCGCGTACACCCGACTTCTCGATCTCATCGGCGCTACCTCGGCCCACGTCACCGCCGAACTCGCCATCCTGCTGGGCTGGGCCAGCTACCTGGTCGGAATGGAGGCCCCAGGGCGCCGGGCACTGGCCGCGCGCTACACCCTCAGCCTCGACGAGAGGGACCCGGCGCAGCCCTGTTCGGCGCGTGCCGACCTGACCGCCGTGGACCGCCGGTTCGGCCGGGTCGAGCTGTCCGCCAGGGTCGGCGGGCCGGAGCTGGCAGGCACCGTGGAGGCGGAGGCGCTGGTGCGCGACGAGCCACCCGCGCCAGAAGTAGGCTTTATGCGCCGCCAGTTGGGAGGATCTGGTGCGGATCTCGACGGGCAGACCGCCCTCGTCGTAGGGGCCAGCCGCGGCCTCGGCGCCGCGCTGGTCCAGGCGCTGGTGCTGCGGGGCGCCACCGTGTACGGCGGCTTCCATCGCAGCCGCGAACAGGCCGAGGCGTTGCGCACCGGTCTCGGTGACGCGGCGTCGCGCCTGCACTTGTTGCAGGGCGACTGGGCCGACCCCCAGTGGTGTGCCGCGGCACGTGAACGCATCCTGGGGGAACAGGGGCGGCTCGACCTCCTGGTGCTCAGCGCTTGCCCACCCGTGAACGCGCTGGGCCTCGACGCGGCCTCCACCGATCGCGCGGCCGCGTACGTGGCCGACAGTCTGGCCCTGACCCAGGGCCCGCTCGCCCGCTTCGCCGAGGACGTGGCCCACGCCCGTGGCTGGGTGCTCGCCGTGTCCTCGCAGTGGGTCACAGAACCGCCCGCCGGCCGCTCCCACTACGTGACGGCCAAGCTGGCCGTCGAGGGCCTGATGCGGGGTGCCGCCGTCGAATACCCCGCCGCGCGCTTCCTCGTCGCGCGCCCACCCCGACTCGCCACGTCCCTGTCCGGCGGCATCGTGGGGCAGAGCGCGGGCGCACCGGTCGAACCGGTCGCCGCCGCGTTGATACGTCGCGTCCTGGACGAGGCCGAACCAGGTCGCGTCCATCTCATGGAGACCTTCGACCTGCCCGCCACCGCCGTGGCGCTCCCACAGGAGAACCCGCCGCAGGAGAACCCGGTCAAGGAGGGCGGTGAGGGATCCGGGCCGGCCCTGGTGGTCGCCGCCACCTTCACCGCCGAGCCCCTGCTGCCGGCCCTGGCGCACTGGAACGAACGGCTCGGCCTCGGCCTCCGGCTGGAGCTCGCCCCGTACGGGCAGGTGTTCCAAGAACTGCTCGACCCGGCGAGTGCGTTCCACCACAACGACCGAGGGTGCAACGCCGTCCTGCTGCGTCCGGACGACTGGCCGGCCGACACGGGCGAACTCGAACGCACCGCGACCGACTTCGTGGCCGCCGTCACCACGTACACCCAGCGTGGCGGTGCCCCGCTGATCGTGCACCTCTGCCCGTCCGAGCCCGGGGCTGCCGTGAATCGCGGGCGGGCCCTCGACGAGGCACGGGATGCGGTCGCCCGCGGTCTCGCGGAGCTGCGCGGCGTCCACCTGACAGGTGACGCGCGATGGGGCGACGGATACGAGACGGCCGACTACCACGACGCCGCTCGGCTCGGCCACGCCCACATCCCTTACACCGATGTCGCCTGCACGGCACTCGGCACCGCGCTGATGCGCACCGTGCACGGTCTGCTCGCACCGCCCTTCAAGGTGCTGGTACTCGACTGCGACAACACCCTCTGGCGAGGCGTGTGCGGCGAGGACGGCCCCGACGGCGTCGCCTTCCAGGAGGCCCACCTGGAGCTGCAGCGCTGGGCGCTCGGGCTGCGGGAACGCGGCGTACTGCTCTGCCTCGCCAGCAAGAACGACGAACACGGAGTGGCCGAGGTCTTCCGGCGCCGAGCCGACGACATGCCGCTCCGCCGCGAGCACCTGACGGCGTGGAAGGTGAACTGGGAGCCGAAGGCGGCCAATCTCGTCGCCCTCGCTCGCGAACTCGACCTCGGCCTGGACAGTTTCGTCCTCCTCGACGACAACCCGGTCGAGATCGCCGCCGTGCGCGCCGCCTGCCCCCAGGTCCTGGCCCTCACCTTCCCCGCCGACCGGCCCGACGGTGTACCGGGAATGCTGGAGCGTGTCTGGGCCTTCGACCGACCCGAGGTCACCGCGGAGGACCGCGGACGCGCCGACGACTACGCGGCCCGGCGTCGACGCGAGGAGGCGCGCGAGGCATCACTCACCTTCGCCGACTTCATCGAGGGCCTCGGTCTTCGTGTCGTCGTCCGTGGAGCCACGGAGGCGGACCTGCCTCGCGTCGCACAGATGACTCAGCGCACCAACCAGTTCAACGTCTCCACGATCCGAAGGACCGAGCCCGAGCTGCGTGCCCTGCTCACCGATGAGCGGGCCGACGTGCGCTGCTGGGTCACCGAGGTCAGCGACAGGTTCGGCGATTACGGCATCGTGGGCGCCGCCCTGACCCGGCGCGCCCACGGGAGTGACACCGTCGTCCTCGACAGCTTCCTGATGAGCTGCCGGGTACTTGGCCGCGGTGTCGAGCACGCCCTGCTGAGTCGCCTCGGGGCCGTCGCCGGCGACGACGGCGCGTCCTTCCTCGAAACGGTGTACCGGCCCACCGCCAAGAACGAACCGGCCCGCGCCTGCCTGGAGTCCGTCGCCGCGCAGCATGCCACGGCGCGGGAGGACGGCAGCGTGGTCTACCGCATGCCGGTCGCTCATGCTGCCGCGATCGCCTTTTGCCCCGAGAGCATGACGTTCCAGGAGGTGGGCGGGGACCGGCACGACCCGCTCGGTGTCCCCGCCGCCCCGGAACGGCTGGCCGCCCTGGCGGAGCTGGCGGAGCGGGAGACGGACGCGGCCGCTCTGCACGACCGGGTGCGCGGTGCCGGTGCCGCACCCGCAGGCACGGCCGACGCGGCCCGATCCGGCGTCGGCGGCTCCGAGCCGTCCGCTTCGACGGTCACCGCCCTGGACTCCGTGCGCATGCTGGTCCAGGAGGTCTTCAGCCGCACGCTCACCCACCCTCATATCCCCGCCGACGCCTCGTTCGAGGCGTTGCGACTGACCTCGCTCGACATCGTGAACCTGACGGTGGCGTTGGAGAAGCGGCTGGGGCGGGAGCTGCCGACGACCTTGTTGTTCGAGCACCGTGACCTCGGCGGTCTGGCCCGAACGCTGGCGGGTGTCCCGCACGAAGCGGAGGCACGGGGCAGCGACACCGCTCACGCCGTCGTGTCCGTGCCGAGCCCACCGCCCGCCGTGCTGCGCGGGCCGTACCGCGCCCCGGTGAACGAGCCGGTCGCGGTGGTGGGCCTGGCCGGGCGCTACCCAGGAGCGCCGACGGTCGACGACCTGTGGGACACCCTCGCCGCGGGCCGCTCCGTCGTGCGGGAACTCGCCGACGAGCGCTGGGACCACAGCCGCCACCTGGACCCGGACGGCGGCCCGGAGACCACGTACTCGGCCTGGGCGGCCCTGCTGGAGGACGTCGACCGGTTCGACGCCCGGTTCTTCGGCATCGCGCCGCGCGAGGCCGAGACGATGGATCCGCAGCAGCGGCTCTTCCTCGAAGTGGCCCACGAAGCCGTCCAGGACGCGGGTCACACCCGTGCCAGCCTCGGGCCGGACGTCGGTGTCTACGTCGGCGTCATGGCCAACGACTACGCATCGCTCAGCCGTTCCGCCGCCATCACCGGCGACAGCCCTTTCCCGTACGCGGAGAACTACCAGATCGCCAATCGAGTCTCGTACTTCTTCGACTTCGCGGGCCCCAGCCTGGCCGTCGACACGGCCTGCTCCGCCTCCGCCGTAGCCCTGCACCTGGCGTGCCGAGCGATCCGGCACGGTGAGGTCGACGCCGCCATCGCGGGCGGAGTCAACCTCGTCCTGCACCCGGCGCGGCACATCCAGTACGCGCAGATGGGCATGCTGTCCCGCACCGGTGCCTGCCGCCCCTTCGGCGAGCACGCCGACGGGTTCGTGATGGGGGAGGGAGTCGGCGCGGTCCTGCTCAAGCCGCTGTCCAAGGCGCTCGCCGACGGTGACCACGTACACGGTGTCATCAAGGGCAGCTGGACCAATTCCGGTGGCCGCACCAGTGGCTTCACCGTGCCCAACCCGCACGCCCAGGCCGCCCTGGTCGGCCGCGCCCTGACCGAGGCCGACGCCGACCCGCGAACCATCAGCTACGTGGAGGCCCACGGCAGCGGCACCGAACTCGGTGATCCCATCGAGATCCGCGGCCTGACCGAGGCGTTCGGGCCGGGCGAGGGCGAGGGCGGCTGGTGCGCCATCGGCAGTATCAAGTCGGTCATCGGCCACCTGGAACCCGCGGCCGGCATCGCCGGGCTCACCAAGGTGCTGCTGCAGATGCGGCACCGCAGGCTCGTGCCCACCCTGCACGCCGAAACCCTCAACCCGCGCATCGGCTTCGACGGCACCCCGTTCCGGGTGCACCGCGAACTGAGTGACTGGCAGCGGCCGGACGGTCCCGAGGGACCCGTGCCGCGGCGGGCCGGGGTCAGCTCCTTCGGCGCGGGCGGTGTCAACGCCCATCTCGTCGTCGAGGAGGCTCCCGAGACGGCCCCCGCTTCCGCTCCCGCCGCGCGGCCCGAGCTCATCGTCGTCAGCGCGTCCGACGCCGACGGGCTGCGGACCTACGCCCGTCGCCTGTACACGCACGTGACAGCGGGAGCAGGGCGCGCCACCCCGGTCGCCGACATCGCGCACACGCTGCGCGTCGGCCGTGAACGCCTCGCGCACCGAGCCGCGTTCGTGGTGAGCGATCGGGCGGAGCTGCGCGAACGGCTGGCGGAGCTCGGCGAGGAGGGCACGGCCCCCGGAATCGTGTACGGCAGGTCCGACGACGGGACCTCGCTGGCCGACGTGTTCACCGACAGCCAGGAAACAGCGCGGTTCATGGAGCAACTCGTCACCCGCGGCGACCTGGTGCGTGTCGGCCGGATGTGGACGCGAGGCGCGAGCGTCGCCTGGGACGCACTGTTCCGCTCCACGGATCGGGTGCGTGTGCCGCTGCCACCCCACCCCTTCCGGGCGACGCGCTACTGGCTCCAGGGCACCGACCGGCCGGCTCGGGCCGCTGAGGTGCCCACGCCGTTGGCCGGGGGAGAGGCGGGCGCGGAGCCCGCATGGTTCCTGCGCGCCGGCTGGCGCGACACCCAAGATCAGGTCGGCGACGACGGCACCCGTCCTGCCGATGTCTCGGTCGTCGTCGCACTGACAGGGGGCACATGGCGCCCCGCAGACCCCGCCGTCACCGTCGCCCAAACCGAGGACGAGGTGCTGCGCCGCGTCGCGGTCGCCGACCCCGCCAGGGGGGTCATCGTGCTGGACGGCCGCCGTCTGGACCCCGACGCGCTCGCCGACGATCCGCTGCGGCTTCCCCTTGCCCTGGCCAGGGCCTGCGCTGCCGGTGGCCCGGCCACCACCTATGCGGGGCTGTACCTTCCGGAGGCCGACGACCCGATGGGGGCCTGCGTGGCGGCCTTCTCACGTTCCGCGGAGCAGGAGATCGCCGGGTTCCGGGGCATACGCATAGAACTCGGCACCGGCGATGAAGTCCCGGGTGCGGCGGACCTGGTGAGGGTCCTGGGCAGGGGAGCGCCGGAAGTGCGTTTCGCGCGAGGACGCTGCCAGGAGCGTTTCCTGGAGCCGCTGTCCATGCCGGACGAGCCCGTCGCCCCCTGGCGTGAACGCGGCGTCTACCTCGTCACCGGCGGTGCCGGGGGAGTGGGGCGGATCATCGCCGAGCGGCTTTCCCGCACTCACCGGGCGAACCTGATCCTGCTCGGCCGCGGCCCTGCCCGCCCGGATGTCGACCAATGCCTGCGAAGGATCGGGGAGGCGGGCGGACAAGCGTGGTACGTGAGCGCCGACGTCTGCGACCGTAGCGCGCTGACGACGGCGATCACCGAGGGCGAGCGGCGGTTCGGTCCCCTCAACGGCGTCATCCACGCCGCGGGGATCGTCGAGGACGCGGCCCTGCGGACCAAGAGCGACGCCTCGATAGCCCGGGTGATGGCGGCCAAGACATCGGGAACCCGGCTGCTCGACGAGGTCACCGCCGACACGCGGCTGGACTTCTTCTGCCTGATGTCGTCCGTGAACGGCACCCTCGGGAACGCGGGACAGGCCGACTACGCTGCGGCCAACCGCCACCTGGACGCGTTCGCGATGTGGCGTGACGCCCAGGTGGCCGCAGGCCGACGGCACGGGCTGAGCGTGTCCGTGGCCTGGCCGCACTGGAGCGGGGGCGGCATGTCCGCGCCGCCCGCGGCGCTCGCGCTGGCCGAGAGCGTGACCGGGCTGCGCGCCATGAGCGCGGCCACCGGACTGCGTGCCCTGGACGCCGTGCTCGCCAAAGGCCCCGGAAGCACGGTCGTGGGTGTGGGCGACCGCCGACGGTTCGTCGCCGCCTTCGCCCGTACACCGAGACACACCCAAATCCCCAGGGGTGAGAACCGGGGCGAGGCCCCGACCGTCGAGTCCCTAGCGGACCAGCTCGTCGAGCTCGCCGCTCACGTACTCAAGACAGTGCCGAGCGAGATCGACGCGGATGCCGAGTTCGGCACGTACGGCTTCAATTCCGTGCTGCTGACGGACCTCTGCCAGCAGATCAACACCACGTTCGGCACAGCGCTGACCCCCGTGGTCTTCTTCGAACAACCCACCCTCACCAAGCTGACGGCAGCACTCGCCAAGGAGGAGTCGGTCAGGCACATGGCGGCCGACGAGTCCGCGTGGGCGAGGCTTGAGGCTTCGCCGCCGACAGCAAGCACGACCGAAGTGCCCCTGACGGCCGTGGCCACGGGGGACGGGGCCGTGTCGCCCGGCGAGCGCTCGGAGCCGATCGCGATCGTGGGCCTGGCCGGCCGCTTCCCCGACGCGCCCGACCTGGACACGTACTGGGCCCATCTGGTGGCGGGGCACGACGCCGTGCGCGAGGTGGACCCCGCACGATGGGACTGGCGGGTCGCGGACGCGGGTGAGCACTGCCGCTACGGAGGATTCCTGGACGACATCGACGCCTTCGATGCCGACTTCTTCGGCGTCTCGCCCCGCGAGGCCCGCACCATGGACCCGCAGCAGCGGCTCTTCCTGGAGGCGAGCTGGTCGGCCATCGAACACGCAGGCTACGACCCGCGTTCCCTGACCGGATCCCGCACCGGCGTCTTCGCCGGAGTGACCTTGCACGACTGGCTCGACGTCCTGCGACGCCACGGGGAACAGCCGGCGGCGCACACCGTCTCCGGCAACGTGCACAGCATCGTACCCAACCGTGTCTCCCACCTCCTCGACCTGCACGGCCCCAGTGAGGCCCTGGACACGGCTTGCTCCAGCTCACTCGCCGCGCTGCACCGGGCCGTGGGAGCGTTGCGCGCGGGCGAGTGCGACCTCGCGCTCGCGGGTGGCGTCAACGTCCTGCTCTCCACCGACGTGTACGACTCGCTGGCCCGCGCCGGGATGCTCTCGCCCACGGGCCGCTGCCACGCCTTCGGTGACGCCGCCGACGGCTTCGTACGCGGCGAAGGAGTCGGCGCGGTGGTGCTCAAGCCGCTTTCCCGGGCGCGGACCGACGGCGACACCGTGCACGCGGTGATCCTCGGTACCGCGGTGGGGCACGGCGGACGCGGACACTCGCTCACCGCGCCCAACCCGTCCGCCCAGGCGGACGTGGTGGCACAGGCAGTACGTGCGGCCGGGGTGCCGGCCGGGAGCATCAGCTTCATCGAGACCCACGGGACCGGCACGGCCCTCGGTGACCCGATCGAAGCCGGCGGCCTCAAGGAGGCGTTCGCGCTCCTCGGGGAGTCGGACGCCGGTCCAGGGACCTGCGCGCTCGGTGCGGTGAAGTCCGCCATCGGCCACCTGGAGTCCGCCGCGGGCATCGCATCCCTGGTGAAAGTGGTGCTCGCGATGCGCCATCGCACGCTGCCGCCCAACCTGCACGGCGATCCACCGAACCGCCATCTCGACCTGAGTACCGGTCCGTTCAGGCTCCTCGAAGCGGCTGAGCCCTGGAAGCCGTCGGCGGGCACGGACGGGAGCGCGCCGCCGCTGCGCGCGGGCGTGAGCTCGTTCGGCTTCGGCGGGTCCAACGCCCACGTGGTCCTGGAGGAAGCGCCCATGACATCAGCTGCCTCGGTCGAGCCGTGCGCCGCGCAGGCCGTCCTCCTGTCCGCCCGTGACGCGCGTGCGCTGCGGGAACAGGCGCGGCGGCTGCGTGCGACCCTCGCCCGCACCGACGGAGCGGAACCCCCGGCTCTGTCGGACCTCGCCTACACCTTGCAGACAGGCAGGCCGCATCTCGACAGCCGGCTCGCCCTCGTGGCCGAGTCCGTCGAAGAACTCCGCGACCGCCTGGACCGCTTCCTGGACACTGGTGACGGCCCGGGTGTGTGGACCAGTCGCACGGGGTCCGGGGTGGCCGTCACCGCCGTGCCGGATCCCACGTCGGCCGACGCGCAGGCGCTCGCCGCGGCCTGGGCCGCGGGCGTTCGCATCGACTGGCACGCCACCCATGCCGGCCCCCGCCGCCGTGTGCCGCTGCCCACCTACCCCTTCGACCACTCCGTGCGGCACGGTCCGACGGCCTCCCCGGCCACGATCACCGGCACCGGCACCAGCACCGGCACCAGCACCGGCACCGGCACCGGTTCCGGGCCGGCCCGCCACCCGGTGCTGATAGGGCGTCGTTGGGTGCCGCTCCAGAACACGCCGCGGCCTTCTGGCAGACGGCGCACCTGTCTGCTGGTGGTCCGGGGACACGAGTGTCTCGGGCTGATCGGCGGGCTCGAACCGGGCGCTTTGGGCATCGACTGGATCGTGCTCCGCGAGCGCTCGCGGCTGCCTCGACTGCTGCCCCAGGAACGCGAGTACGAACTCGACTTCGACGACTACGCCGACGGCGAGAAGGCCGCCGCCGCTCTCCTGGGCCGTCATCCGCAGATCGACGTAGTGCTGGACCTAGCCGACGCCGGGGCCCCTGGCCGCGGGGCGAGTGAGGAGGAGACCGGACTCGGCCGCGAGGCGGGCAGGGTCGCCCTCCTCCAGGCACTGATCCGCCGCGCGAAGGACTCCGATCTGCACGTCGTGCACGTCACCCGCGGCCTGGCCTCGCACCGCAACCCGCTGAGTGGCGTGACCGGAGCCCGGCTGGCCGCCCTGGTGCGCACCTTGGGCAGCGAGTACTCCGCGGTGCGCGCCACCACCCTCGACCTCGACTGGGACACCGCTCTGGCCGATGCGCTGCCACTGGCCGTACGGGAGGCGGACACGGCGGGAGAGGAACCCGAGGTGTGTCTGCGGGGCGGCGTGCGGTACGCACCGCGGCTCGCGGAACTGGACGTGGAAGTGGACACCGGCCGCCGAAGCTCACCGCCACGGGGCACGTTCGGCGGCTTCGCCGTCGACCCGGACCGCGTCTACGTCATCACAGGCGGCACCGGCGGACTCGGCGCCGCCCTCGCCCGCGAGCTGTTCGCGTGCGGTGCCCGGCGGTTCGCCCTCCTGGGCCGTCGCTCGCTGCCCCCGGTCGACACCTGGGCGGCGGGCGGGTTCGGCCCCGATGCGCCGAACGGCATGCGGGACGTGCTCCACCTGCGCGACCGAGGCGCACGCATCGAGCTGTACGGCGGACCGCTCACCGACCGGACGGGCGTCGCGGCCTTCCTCGAGGGGGTCCGCGCCACTCTCGGCCCGGTCGCAGGCGTCGTGCACTGTGCCGGCTCGGTCGATCAGCGCAACCCCGTCTTCATCCGCAAGACATGGGAGGACATCGTCCGGACCTGGGAGCCGAAGGGCGAGGGACTGGTCGTACTCGACCGTCTGCTCGCAGCGGACGAACCCGACTTCGTGGTCCTGTACTCCTCGCTCTCCGGCACGCTGCCGTTCCTGGCCACAGGGCTCGCCGACTACGGCAGCGCCAATGCCTACCTCGACGCCTTCGCGTCCCGGGCGTCCCGACGCGCCTCCCGTACCCGCTATCTGTCCATCGCCTGGGGCGGCTGGGCAGAGATCGGCATGGGCGAAGTGCGCAGCCCCCGTTACACGGAGCAGGGCTTCACCTCCCTCACTCCGGCCGAGGGCATCGGACTGCTGGATGCCGCACTGCGCCACGAGGCGGGACCGACGGTGATCGCCCTTGCCCGTGCCGGCGACACCGCGACCGACTCGGCGCCGCCCCGGCCGCCGGCTCAGAGCGGAGCCGGGCAGGGCACCGACGAGTTGCCCCCCGATCTGCTGACGCTCGTGGTCGACGCGGTGGGCGATCTGATCGCGCGGGAGGTCCTGGTGCCCCGCGAACGTGTCACGCCGGACACCGGCTTCACCGAACTCGGCGTCGACTCCATCCTGTTAGCAGGGGTCGTCACCAAGCTGGAGGCGTTGGCGGGGGGCCCGGTCTCCCCGTCGGCCGTCCTCGAGTACCCCAGCGCCGGCGAGCTCGGTGTCCACCTGGTGCGCGAGTACCCCTCGGGCGTCCGCGCCTGGGCGGCGGAGCAGGCACCGTCGGAGGACACGCCGGACAGCTCGCGGACGTGCGGCCGGGACGTCGCCGTCCCGGAGAAGCCCGCCGGGCTCCGCACGGCCGAGACGGTGGCCGCGCAACCCGTCCCGAGCATCCCGCCCGCGTACGGGCCGCTCGCGGTCATCGGCATGGCGGGCCGCTTCCCCGGGGCTCCCACCACCGAAGCCTACTGGGAGCTCCTGTGCAGCGGACGTGACGCGATCACCGAGGTCCCTGCCGCTCGTTGGGACACCTCCCAGCTGTACGAGGCGCAGACCACGCCCGGACGCTCGACCAGTAAGTGGGGCGGCTTCATCGACGGCATCGAGGAGTTCGACCCCGGATTCTTCGGCATCGCGGACGTCGATGCCGCGCATGTCGACCCCGTGATCCGGCTGGTCCTGGAGTGCGCCGAAGAGACCCTCAGGGATGCAGGATACGAGCGTTCCGAGCTCTCCGGCCGCCGGGTCGGAGTCTTCGCGGGCGCGGGTGCCAGCACCTACGGCGCACGGATCCCTGTCCCGCAGCGCGCCACGGTCACCGGACTCAACCCCAATTTCATCGGCGCCCACATCGCGCACGTCTACAACTTCAGCGGCCCCAACCTGGTGGTGGACACGGCGTGTTCGTCGTCCCTCACCGCGCTCTACCTCGCCCGGCAGGCGCTGGCACTCGGTGAGTGCGAGATGGCCCTGGTCGCCGGGGCGGACCTGCTGCTCGACGAGGTCCCCTATCTCAGGCTCAGTGCCGCCGAAGCGCTCTCGCCCCATGGCCGCTGCCGCGTCTTCGACCAGGACGCGGACGGACTCGTTCCCGGCGAAGGCGCCGGCGCCGTGCTGCTCAAGCCACTCGACGCCGCCGTCGCGGACGGCGACCGCATCCACGCCGTACTCGAAAGCGTGGCCATGAACAACGACGGCCGCACCATGGGCCTCACCACCCCCAACCCGGCGGCCCAGGAGCGCCTCGTTCTCGACGCGCTGCGCGCTGCGGGCGCCGACCCGGCGAGCATCAGCTACGTCGAGGCACACGGCACCGGAACCATGATCGGTGATCCCATGGAGCTACGGGCTCTGACCAAGGCTTTCCGCAGCGGCACCGACGAATCCGGGTTCTGCGCGATCGGCAGCGCGAAGTCCGTCGTGGGCCACCTGCTGATGGCCTCCGGCATGGCCGGGCTGCACAAGGTCGTCCTCGCCCTGCGCCACCGTCAGTTGCCGCCGACCCTGCACTGCCGCACCCCCAACCCCCGCTTCGCCTTCGACACCTCGCCCTTCTACCCGATCAGCGAACCGCGAGCCTGGGAGCCCCGGGCGGGTGTGCGCCGCGCAGGCCTCAGCTCCTTCGGTTTCGGGGGCACCAACTGCCACGCGATCCTGCGCGAACCCCTCGCCGACGAGAGACGTCCCGCGACCCGCTCGCCCCTGCCGTCCGCCCCGTACCGGCGGACGCGGCACTGGGTCGACCCCGTCCCGGTCACGCCCCCTGCCGCACCGCCCGACGGCCGCCGATACCTGGAACTTGTCGCGGACGAGCCCGTAGCCGTCCCCTCTCTGTCCGTCTCGCGCGCGTCGGGCGAGCCCGCCCCCGCGCACCGGCCGTACCTGCAGCTGGAGGAGCTGTCATGACCCCTGCCCCCCGTCCCTCCTCCGTAGAGGCCGACATCGCGCGCATCGAAGGCCGCAGGCTCCGCTCGGTCGTGACGGCGGACGACGAGATCGTCCGAGGACACCTCGTCCACGAAGTGCCGGTGCTGCCCGGTGTCTTCCACTTGGACCTGACACTGCGGCTGCTCCGGCACGCGGGCATCGACCCGGCCACCGTCGAGCTGCGCCGTTGCCTGTTCATCGCACCCGTCGTGGCGACCGCGAAGATGAACAAGGAACTGCGCATCGTCGTCGGCGAACGCTCCGGCCCCGACACGGTGCCCGTCCATGTGGAGAGCCGGCCGCTGATCGACGGCGAGCCGGTCCACGACGTGTGGGAGCGCAACTTCCAGGCCGAGATCAAGGCCGGGATGCCCGCCGAGAGCCCGGTGATCGATCTGAGCAGCATCGCGGGATCCGCCGCGGCCGATGAGGGCGACGCCGAGGAGCTCTACGCCTTCGCCCGCCAACTCGCCATATACCACCGTGACTTCATGAAGGTCAGCGGACGGATCCGGAGCTGGGCCGGAGGCGCGCTCGCCCAGGTGTCGCTCGGTGACGCCGCGGCTGGATACCTCGACCACTTCCACATCCATCCGGTCGTGCTCGACTTCTCCACTCTCGTGCCGTTCCTGCACTTCGGGCGTGACCAACGGGCCGCCCTCACCCGGCCGTTCATCCCCATCTTCATCAGGTCCTTCCGAGCCGCCGGCGTCCTGAGCCGAGAGAGCTGGGTGCACGTCCCGCCGCTGTCCCAGCACATGGCGGACGGCGACACGGTGACCGGAGACATCAGCATCTGTGGTCCAGACGGCCGGGTTCTCGCCGCGATCACCGGGTTCACCTGCAAGCGCGTCCGGTCGGCCGAGCACATAGCCAAATTCGCCGAGCCCGTACCGGTGAACGCGCCCGCGCCGACCGAACCGGCGGAGGAGGAGCCGGCGGCCGCGCTCGTGGAGGCCGAGGCGCCCGTCCCCGCGGGCCCTTCCACCTCCCTGGACCAAGTGATCACGGAGCTGGTGGCGGACGTTCTGGGCGGAGAAGACGGAGTCGAGCAGGACCGTGGCTTCTACGACCTGGGGCTGAACTCGGTGAACCTGCTCGCGATCGCGGGCAAGCTGGAGAAGCGCCTGGGCCAGGAGCTGTACCCGACACTGCTGTTCGAGTACCCGACGGTGCGCAGCCTCGCGGAGTACCTGAGGGAACAAGGTGTGGAACCCGCCACCGCGACAGCGCCTTCGGCTCCGGCTGAACCTGCCTCCGCACTGGCCGAGTCGGTTCCGACCGTCACCGTTCCACGCCTGCCGGACACCCCGTCAGGCGCCGCCACCGCGCCGGTGGCAGCCGCCGGCGACAACGACATCGCCATCGTCGGACTCGCGGGCCGCTACCCGCAGGCCGCCGACGTCCACCAGTTCTGGGACCTGTTGCAGAGCGGCAGGGACTGTGTGACGGAGATTCCCGAGGACCGCTGGGACTACCGCGACTACTTCGAGCCGCGTCGCGGCGCCACCGGACGCTCGTACAGCAAATGGGGTGCCTTCCTCGACGGCGTCGACCAGTTCGACCCGCTGTTCTTCAACATCTCGCCGCGCCAGGCCGAACTGATGGACCCGCACGAACGGCTCTTCCTGGAGACCGCCTGGGAGACCATCGAGGACGCGGGGCACACTCCCGAGACGCTGCGAGCCGCCACCGGCGCCAAGGTCGGGGTGTTCGCGGGCGTGATGTGGAACGACTATCAGCTGTACGGCCTGGAGTCGGTGCAGCAGGGAGCCCCGCAGGTCGTCGCCTCCACCCATTCCCTCATCCCCACCCGCGTCTCCTACACCTTCGACTTCCAGGGCCCGAGCGTGGCCGTGGACACCGCCTGTTCCTCCTCCCTGTTCACCCTCCACATGGCCTGCGAGAGCATCCGCAGCGGGGAGTGCAGGGCCGCTGTCGCGGGCGGAGTGAACCTGTCCCTGCACCCGTACAAATACCTGCGGCTCTCCGACAGCAACCTGCTCTCCACCGATGGCCGCTGCCGGGTGTTCGGGCGGGGCGCGGACGGCTACGTGCCGGGTGAGGGTGTCGGTGCCGTCCTCCTGAGGCCCTTGGCCGACGCCGTCGCCGCGGGCGACCAGATCTACGGTGTGATCCGCGGCTCGGCCGCCCAGCACGGCGGCCGCACCAGCGGCTTCGCCGTGCCCAGCCCCGACGCCCAGCACCGCGTCGTCCTCGACGTGCTGGAGAAGTCCCAGGTCCCGCCGGAGACGATCACCTACGTCGAGGCACACGGCGGCGCCACCACCCTGGGCGACCAGATCGAGATCGCCGCCCTCACCAAGGCGTTCCGCCGCTACACCCAGGAACAGGGCTTCTGCGCCATCGGCTCGCTCAAATCCAACGTCGGACACCTCGAAGGCGCGGCAGGCATCGCGGCGCTCACGAAAGTGCTGCTGTCCATGCGCCACCAGCGCCTTGTGCCGTCACTGCACACGGAAGACCTCAATCCGGAGATCCCCTTCTCCAGTACGCCGTTTCAGGTGTGCCAGAAGACGCAGGCATGGGGCCGGGTGACCGACCCGAGCACCGGCGCTCCCGCACCCCGCCGTGCCGCGATCAGCAGCTTCGGCTTCGGGGGCGCCAATGCCCACGTCCTGGTGGAGGAGCACCTGCCCGAGCCGGTCGCTGTACCGGCCGACGCCGCGGCCGGGCCGTGCGTGATCGACCGGTACGTCGTGCCGCTCTCCGGACGCGACGACAACCGGCTGCGTGACCAGGCCCGCAGGCTCCTGGACCATCTGCGCGCCAACCCCGGGCTCCGGGTCGAGGACATCTCGCTCACCCTGAGCACCGGACGCCGGGCCATGGAGTCGCGGCTGGCCGTCGCGGTGCGCGACACCGACGAACTCGCCCGTGGCATCGAGGACTTCCTGGACGGACGAGAGGGGACCGTGCCCCACTGGACCGGGCGCGCCAAGCACAGTCCCTCCCCGGAGAAGGCGGACGCGAACGCGGAGCTGACCACCGTGCTGCTCGCGGAACGCTGGGTGCGCGGTCACGACGTGCCCTGGCGGGACACGCTGCCCGCCCATGCGCGTCGGATCTCACTGCCCACGTACGCCTTCAAACGACAGCACTGCTGGGTGCCCGGCCTCGGCGGCGGCGCGGCCAGGGCACTTGCCCCGGCGCCGGTCGGCCGGTCCAGCGCCGAGGCGCCCGTGGACGCGGCGATCGCCCCCGTAGCCGTGTCCGGCACGACGACCGCCCTCAGCGACGCGGCGCCTTTCTCGGCAGCGGTGTCCCCCGAGGCGCCGGCCTCTGCTTCCCGCGCCGGGCGCGCCGCACCGATGCCGCCGCCTGCCGCCCTGCCACGCTTGGCGGACCGCACCCTGCTCTACCGCCCGGTGTGGACACCGGTCCCCGGTGGCGGCGAGCCGGTGACCGGCACCCTGCTCGTCTTCGACACGTCCGCCGAGCGCGTCGCCGCCCTGCGCTCCCGGGCCGGCCGCGTGGTGTGGGTGCGCCCGGGGCGTGAGTACACCCGTCTCTCACCGGACGACTACGAACTCACCCCGGACAGCGCCCGCGACCACAAGGCGCTCTTCGCCGCTCTGCGCGCGGACCGGGTCGTCCCCTCGGCCGTCCTGCACCTGTGGCAGCTCGACGGGCAGACCCCGGTGGTCGGGCCGCTCGACGGGCTCGACGCAGCGCTCGTCCCCGTCTTCCTCTTCTGCCAGGCGTGGACGGTCGGTCTCGACCGGACGCTGCCGGTGATCCACGCCTTCGACGGCGACCGAGGGCTGCCCGCGGGCGCGGCTGTCGGCGGCTTCGCCCGCAGCGTCCGTCTCGAACAGCCCAAACTCGCCGTCAAAGCCGTAGACCTGCGCGGCGAGCGCACCGCCGAGCAACTGTGCTCGTTGCTGCTGGCGGAGACGGCCGGCCTGGGCGACATAGAGGTGCGCCACTCGGGCAACGAGCGCACCGTCCTGTCCTTCGCCCGCTGCCCGCATCCGACGTTGGCGCACACACGCCTCGCGCGGGACGGCGGGGTCTATCTGCTCAGCGGTGGGTCCGGGGGGCTCGGCCTGCACACGGCCCGTCACATGGCCGCTCGCGCCAGGGTCTCGATCGTCCTGTTCGGCCGCTCCGAGCCGGGCCCCGCTCAGGAGACCGCACTGGCCGACATCCGACGCGCCGGCAGCGAGGCGGTCTATCTGCGAGCCGACGCGGCCGACCGGGCCGACATGGACCGGGTCGTGACCGAGGCGCGGACCCGCTTCGGACCGGTGACGGGTGTCCTGCACGCGGCGGGTGTGGTCGAGGACGCGCTGCTCATCACCAAGCCGCTCGACTCGATGCGCCGGGTGCTCGCGCCGAAGCTCCTGGGCACCCGCAACCTCGATCTGGCCACGCAGGGCGAGGAACTGGAGTACTTCGTACTCTTCTCCTCCGCCTCGGCCGTGCTCGGCAGCGTCGGCGCCGCCGACTACACCTCGGCCAACCGCTTCATGGACGCCTACGCCGAGTGGCGCGAGCAGCGGCGGGCCCACGGCGACGCACGTGGACGCTCCCTCTCCGTCAACTGGCCGATGTGGCGCGACGGTGGCATGCGCATCCACCCCGACGTCGAGCAGGACGTACTCGCACGGGCGGGCCTGGAGCCGATGAGCACGGCGGACGGGCTCGCCGCCTTCGAGGCGGCGCTGGCCGTGGACGGCTCCCAGCTGGTGGTGCTGCAGGGAGACCCGGTACGCCTGGAAGCCCGGATGACCTCGGTCGTCGAGACCGTCGGGGACGTACAGCCCGGTACGGTGCCCGCATCCGCGCCCGCCCGCGTCTGCCCGTCCGACGCGCCCACGAGCGAGGCGCCCGCGCCCGGTGGGCATGCCGGGGGCGGACCGGACGCCGACGCCCTCGTCCTGGACCTCATCGGCATCCTCGCGGAGGTCCTCAAGGTTCCCCGGGAAGAGCTGGACATCGAGGACGAACTCTCCGACTACGGCATGGACTCCATAGCCGCCACCCGCGCACTCGCCGGTCTGGAGGAGAAGTACGGCGTGCCGGTGCAGCCGTCACTGCTCCTGCGCTACCGGAGCATCCGGGCCCTCGCCCAGCACCTCGCCGACGAGGTGCTGGCGGACGCGACGGTGCCCGGCGCGCCGACTCCGGCGCCCGGCACAGCCGTCGATACCGCGACGGCCACCGGTTCCCCCGAACTCCGCACGCCTCCCGCCCGGCACACGGGCGGGAGGATAGCCGTCGTGGCGGCGGCGTGCCGCTTCCCCGGCGCGGCCGACGTCGAACAGTTCTGGGACAACCTCGTCCACGGCCGCGACTCCGTCGGCGCTGTGCCCGAGGGACGGTGGTCCGCCGACTGGCTCCGGCACGCGACGCCCGAGGTCGTGAACGCCGCGCGGTGGGGCGGGTTCATCGACGGGGTCGACCAGTTCGACGCCGCCTTCTTCGGCCTGGACGAGGAAGAGGCACGCTGGATGGATCCACACCAGCGCATCTGCCTGGAGGTCGCTCAGGAGCTCCTGGACCGCGCCGGGTACCGGCGTGGGGAGGTCGCGGGCAGCGCGACCGGCGTCTTCCTCGGTGTGGCGTCCACCGACTACACACGCCGCGGCTACCTCTCGGGACTGCCCGCCCCCGCACAGCTGTTGGCGGCGTCCCTGCCGAACATGGCGAGTGCCGTCATCTCGCACGCCTTCGACTACCGCGGGCCGAGCCTGACCGTCGACACCGCCTGCTCGTCCGCGCTCGTCGCACTGCACCGGGCCTGCCGGAGCCTGCTCGAGGGTGAGTGCGACACGGCGGTCGTTGGAGGCGCCGAGCTGCTGCTCGATCCCTTCGTCTACGTCGGTCTCGATCGCGCCGGGGCCCTGTCCAAGGACGGGCGGTCCCGGGTCTTCGACCGTGACGCCGCGGGGTTCGTGCCCGGTGAGGGCGTGGGCCTGGTGCTCCTCAAGGAGGAGTCGAAGGCGCTGCGCGACGGCGACACCGTACTCGCCACGATCGTCGGCTCCGCCGTGAACAACGACGGCCGCACGATCGGTCTCACCGCGCCCAGCCACGACGCCCAGGTCGACGTCATCCGCGCGGCACTCCGGTCGGGCGACGTCGACCCGGCGACCGTCGATTACCTGGAGGCACACGGCTCCGCCAGCGGGTTCGGCGACCCGGTCGAGATCGGAGCCGCCGCCGAGGCGTATCGGGGCGCGGGCGCGGAGCACCCGGTGGCAGTCGGATCGGTGAAGACCAACATCGGGGGGCTGCTGCACGCGGGCGGAGCCGCTTCCCTCATCAAAATCGTCCTCGGACTGCACCACGGTCACCTGCCGGAAACCCTGCACTGTGCCGAACCGCACCCGAGGATCCGCTTCGAGAGGACCCCCTTCCGGCCGGCCCTGACCGGTCGCGCCTGGCCGCGCAAGGACTCCGGGCCGCGTCGCGCGGGCGTCTCGTCCTTCGGCTTCGGCGGCACCAACTGCCACGTCGTCGTGGAGGAGGCGCCCGAGGGCCACCGGCCGACGCGTACGCCACTGCCCGTCACCGCATTCGAGCACCGGCGTTCCTGGCTGTGGCCGAGCGGGGCGGCGCCCGCGGCGGAGCCCGCACGGCGCCCTGTCGGCGCGGAGCGGGCCGCGGCGGCGGGCGGAGCCCTGCTCGCCGCGGTCACCGAGCGGGTCACCGCGGCCCTCGGCGCCCTGCTCTCCGGGCCCGCCGCGCAGGACCCGGTCGAGCTGCGCGGCCACAACTTCATGGAGCTCGGTCTCGACTCGGCCGCTCTCATCGGGCTGAACGCCGCTCTCGACGAGGAGTTCGCGGTGGCCGTGCCGCCCACCGCGCTGTTCCGGCACCCCAACGTGCCGGACCTCTCCGGCTACCTCGTGAGCGAGTACGGAGCCGAACTCGGCCACTGGCTCGAGGCACGGCAGCCCGACGGGGCGCATCTCAACGTCACCTCGGCACACCGGCACACCGGCCGCCGGGAGTCGGCCGGCGCCGCCGCACGGCGCCCCGCCACGGGGCCGAGCGGCGGCACAGAGAAGGAGGGCAGAGCCGTGGAGGACATCGCCGTCATCGGGATCGGCGGCCGGTTCCCGGGCGCGGAAGGGCCCGACGAGCTCTGGGCCCGCCTCGCCGCGGGCGACGACCTGGTCACCAAGGTGCCCGGGACCCGGTGGGACCACACTCGTCACTACGACCCCACGGGTGCCGTAGCAGGCACCACCGACTGCGCGCACGGTGCCTTCCTCGACGCGATCGACACCTTCGACGCGGACTTCTTCCGGGTTCTGCCCAGCGAGGCGGAGAGCATGGACCCGCAGCTGCGCCTGCTGCTCGAAGTGCTCTACGCCACCGCGGAGGACGCGGGCGTGGCAAGCACCCTGCGCGGATCCGACACCGGCATGTTCGTCGGCCAGTGCTTCCAGGACTACGACAACGAGATGATCGCGCGCGGCCGTACGGTCGGGGTACACGATCCGATCGGCTCCGCCATGTCGATGACGGCCAACCGCCCGTCGTTCGCCTTCGACCTCAGCGGCCCGAGCCTGACCGTGGACACCGCGTGCTCCTCCTCCCTGACCGCGCTCCACCTGGCCGTCGAGTCCCTGCGCCGGGGCGAGTGCGAGATGGCCTTCGCCGCCGGTACCAACCTCATCGCGAGCCCGCGCCACTACCTGAAACTCTCCGCCATCGGAGCGCTGTCACCCGGCGGCCGCTGCTTCAGCTTCGACTCCCGCGCCGACGGCTACGTACCCGGTGAGGCGGTCGCCGCCGTACTCCTCAAACCGCTGCGTCGGGCGCTTGCCGACGGTGATCCGGTGCACGCCGTCATCAAGTCCGTCGCCGTCAACCACGGCGGGCACGCCAGCTCCGCCACGGCGCCCAACCAGGCGCGCCAGGAGGAACTGCTGCGTCGTGCCTGGCGCGACGCGGGCATCGACCCCGCCACCCTCGGCTACCTGGAGGCGCACGGCACAGGCACCAAGCTCGGCGACCCGGTCGAGGTCGAGGCCGTCAAGGCCGCTCTGCGGGACCACGGAGCGGATGCCGCGAACATCGTGCTCGGCAGCGCCAAGGCACACCTGGGGCACACGGAAGGCGCCGCAGGACTGGTCGGCGTCATCAAGACGGTCCTGTCCATGCGCCACGGCCTGATCCCGGCCATGCCGTCCTTCAAAGAGCCCAACCCGTACTGCCGCCTGGACGAGGGCCCGCTGTACGTCAACACCGAGCCGGTGCCGTGGAACCCGCTGCCCGGTGTGCCGCGCCGAGCGGGCGTCAGTTCCTTCGGCTTCGGCGGCGCCTACGCCCATGTCGTCCTGGAGGAGCCGCCGGTGCGGCAGCCTGCGGGACAGGCCGAGGAGCCTCTGGTCTTCCCGTACTCCGCGCGGAACCCGCGGCGGCTTCGCGCGCTCGCGAAGCGGCACCTGGACTTCCTGAACGCGGCCTGCGGCCTGCCGGTGTCCTCCATCGCGGCCACCTTGCAGAACGGTCGCGAGGAGGCCGACGCGCGCTTCGCGGTGATTGCCGACAGCCGGAGCGGACTGGCCCGCGGCCTGGAGGCGTTTCTCGCGAGCGACGCGGCGACGTGCGCGGGAAGTGTCCACGACACGGTGGACGCGGCAGGCGTAGTGCGGAGCGGACGCCCGGCCGAACTCGCCCGCCGCTGGACACGGGGCGAGCCGGTCGACTGGCCGACCGGCCCGGAAGGCCGCCCCGCGCCCCGTGTCCCGCTGCCCACCTACCCGTTCGAACGGGAACGGTTCTGGCTGCGCGAGCCCCCCGCGCCGGCGAGGGCCACACGGCTGCGGAGTACGAGCCAGGCCACGGCCCCAGACGCCGCCACGGCCGAGCGCGGCACCACGGACAGCCCCGCCGCTCTCGATGCCCTCGTCGCGGGCAGCGGCTACCCGGGTGCCCGGATCCTCGACGCGCTCATCGAGTTCGGCACGCTGGGACGTCGGCTCGCCGCCTCCGTCCTGCGTGGGCACACCGGCGGTGCCAGGCTCGGGGCGCACGAGCGGCTCGCCGACCGCATGGCCGTCGTGCCCGGGCACGAGCGCTTCACCGAGTTCCTGGAGAGCGCGCTGCGCGACTGCGATCCGCCGGCCGACAGCGAAGCGGCCGAACAGGACAGACTGCGCGAGCGATTGGAACAATTGGCGCGTACGAACCAGGAGATCGACCCGCACATCGACCTGCTCCTCACCTGGACGCCGCAACTGCCCGAGGTACTGGCGGGCGAGGTGAGCGCGGTCGCCCTGTTCTTCCCCGGCGGTGACGAAGGCATCCCGCGCATCTACGGCAACACCGGTATCGCCGACTACTTCAACGACCTCATCGCCCACGCCGTCGCCGGCCATCTGCGTGACCAGTACGCACGCCGCCCCGGCGACCCCCTGCGGGTCCTGGAGATCGGCGCCGGGTCCGGTGCCACCACGGAACGCGTGCTGCGCCTCCTCGACGGGCTCGGCCTGCCCGAGGGCGCCGTCACGTACTGGTTCACCGACATCTCGCCCGCCTTCTTCCCGGCTGCCCGCGAACGCCTCAGCGGGTGGCGGACACCGGTGCGCTACGAAGCATTCGACCTGGAGCAGGACCCCGGACGGCAGGGCTTCGACCACGCCTCCTTCGATGTCGTCGTCGCGA
Organism: Streptomyces sp. NPDC085944; assembly: GCF_040686295.1. Lineage (NCBI taxonomy): Bacteria > Bacillati > Actinomycetota > Actinomycetes > Kitasatosporales > Streptomycetaceae > Streptomyces > Streptomyces sp. NPDC085944. The sequence continues at coordinate 45,083 of NZ_JBFBJX010000029.1, forward strand.
CCAACGTCGTCCACGCCACCCGGGTGATCGCGGATTCGACCGCGCGTATCCACGCGCTCCTGGCACCGGGCGGCATCCTCGCCCTGAACGAACTGACCCGAGCGCTCGACTACTTGACGCTGATGTTCGGCATGGCCCCGGGCTGGCAGGCCGCCCAGGACTGGCGGCTGCCCGGCTCCCCGCTGCTCGACGCGGCCCACTGGCGAGCGGCGCTGGCGGAAGCCGGATTCGACCCGGTGTGGGTGTTCGGCTCCACCGAGGTCGAAGAGGCCGAAGCGGACCAGTCGGTACTCGTGGCACGGGCGGTGGCACCGGTGGCGGGGGCGAGACCGGCGGTGGCGCCGGCTGCCGCGTCCCGCCCGGTTCCGGCCGAACCCACGGTCTTTGCAGCCCCGACGGCTGCCGAGGTGACCGCTCCGGACCGGCTGAAGCACCGACTGCGGCGGCAGATCGCGAACTTCCTGCGCATCGACCCCCAGACGATCGACGACGAGTCCCCCTTCGTGCGCTACGGTCTGGACTCGCTCGCCTCGATTCAGTTGGTCCGGACCCTCGAGGGCACGTACGGCGCGCTGCCCAAGGTCCTGCTGTACGAGTGCAGGACGCTTACGGAACTCGCCGCGTACCTGCTGGAGAACGCGCCGGAGGCGTGCAACACGGCACCGGCCTCGGCCGCTTCGCCCGCAGCGGCCGCTGAGTCCGGACGGGCCGCCCCGGCGGGTGAGAACTCGCCCGGCCCCGGGACCGCACCCGTGTCCGAGCCCGTCGCCACGGACGATCCGGTCGCGGTCGTCGGCATGGCCGGGATCTTCCCGGGCTCCCCGGACTACCACGCCCTGTGGCGGCGTCTGCGGGAAGGCGCCGACTTGGTCGGCGAGATCCCGACGGAGCGCTTCGACTGGCGGCCCGTGTACGGCGATCCCCGGCGCGAACCAGGCAAGACGAATTCCCGCTGGGGCGCCTTCATCGAGGGCGTCGACGAGTTCGACGCCGACTTCTTCTCCATCTCACCGCTGGAGGCCGGGCTCATGGACCCACAGCAGCGGCTGCTGCTGACCTGCGCCTGGCACGCCGTCGAGGACTCCGGGCACCGACCGGGAGAGCTGAAGGGGACCCACACGGGTGTCTTCGTCGGAGCCACGTCCCATGACTACGACGGGCATCTGATCCGGATCGGCCGGGACCGCGAGTCCCACGCCAGCCTCGGCGTGGGCCACTGCATCCTGTCCAACCGCATCTCGCACCAACTGGGCCTGTACGGTCCGAGCGAGACGGTGGACACCGCGTGCTCCAGCTCGCTCACCGCGCTGCACCGGGCGGTCCGCGCCATCAGCGACGGCGAGTGCGGTGCCGCGATCGTCGGCGGTGTCCATCTCAACCTGGGCCCCCGTCTCTTCGTGGCCCTCGGCCAGCTCGGCGTCCTCTCGCCCGACGGGGTGTGCCGTCCCTTCGACGAGAAGGCCGACGGCATGGTGCGCGGCGAGGGCGTCGGCGCCCTCTACCTCAAGCCGCTGTCCCGGGCCCTGGCCGACGGCGACACCGTACACGGCCTGATCCGCGGCAGCGGAGTGGGGCACAGCGGACACGTCCCGTCGATGACCGTGCCCAATCCGGCAGCCCAGGCCGAGCTCATCGCGTCGGTCTACCGGCGGGCCGGTGTCGACCCGCGCACCGTGACCTACATCGAGGCGCACGGCACGGCGACCAACGTCGGGGACCCCATCGAGGTCCGCGGACTGCGCAAGGCGTTCGCCGACCTCATGGGCGAACCGGAGAACGCGGCGGCGGAACCCTGGTGCGGGCTCGGCAGCGTGAAGTCCAACGTCGGCCACCTGGAGGCCGCCGCCGGTCTGATCGGCACGGTCAAGACACTCCTCGCCATGCGCCACGGCGAACTGCCCGCAAGTCTCCACTTCGACACCGCGAACCCGCTGCTGGAACTGGAGGACAGCCCCTTCACCGTGGTCGCCGAACACCGGCCGTGGCCCCGGCTCACCGGTGCCGACGGTCGCGAGATCCCGCGCAGGGCCGGCGTCACCTCGCTGGGCTTCGGCGGTACCAACGCGCATGTGCTGCTGGAGGAGCACATCGCTGGGGACCGGCCCTCGCCGCCGGCCGACGGCGCTCCCCTGCTGTTCGTGCTCTCGGCGCGCTCCGAGGAGGCCCTGCGCGCCGCAGCGGGACGCCTCGCCGACCACCTGGCGGCGCGGCACGCCGACGGCGAACCCGAACTTCCGCTGGGCCACGTGGCGTTCACCCTGCGGGTGGGCCGGGACCCGATGCCCTGGCGGCTCGCGCTCCTGGCCGGTGACACCACCGAACTCCTGGAGCGGCTGGGCGCGTGCCGGGACGGCTCCTTTGACGGTCCGGGGATCCATCTGGGCAAGGCGGCGGAACCATTCGTGTCCACAGCACCGCCCACCGCGGGGCCCGACGAGCTGGCCCGGCACTGGATCAGGGGCGGCGAGTTGCCCGCCACGTCCGCGACCGCTCCGGCCGCCGGGCCACGCCGCGTCCCGCTTCCGGGCTATCCCTTCACACCCACCCGGCACTGGGCGGACACACCGCACAGCAGGTCCGGCGTGGCGGACACGGCAGTGGGTGCCGACGCCGGGCGGGACATCGGTCGGGGCGCCGACGAGGAATGGCTCCACCTGCTCAACGACCTGCGCGACGGCGCCAGGTCTCTCGAAGAGGTCGATGACATGCTCGTTCTTGGGGATGAGGGCAACCGATGACGACCAGCCCACACACGGCCAAGCGGGAGATCCTGGCACGCGTGCGCCGAGGGGAACTGGACCCGCGCGAAGCGGCCGCACTACTGCGTCGCGCAGCCGGCGAAGCGCGAAACTCCGGCCCCGGCGCCGCAGGCCCGCACACCACCGTCTGGTACGACGCCGTCTGGACGGCGGCGCCGCTCGCGCAGGGGGGCAGGCCCGAGCCCGGTGCGTCCCTGCTCGTACTGCGCCCCGACGCGGCCGAAGGACCGGACGAGTCCGGTCGGCACGTGGTTCCGACGGGCACCTCCGTCGACTGGTCCCGTGTCTGGAGGGCTCTGAACCGCACACGGTCCGCCGGTGTCCGGGTCGTCCTGGACGCGCGGGAAGCTCCCGGAGCCGCTGTGCTCGACGCGGCGTTCGCCTTGTTGAAGGCCGTCGTCGAGGACCGTTCCCAGGAGTCGGTCGCCCTCGCCGTGCTGACCGAGGGCAGCACGCACTCCGGGACGGCTGATGCCGTGGGAGCCCTGTGCCGAACGGCGGCACAGGAGGACCGGCGCGTCCGGGCCGTCTGCGTGCACGTCACGGATACCGCCTCCGGCGACGCCCAGGCGCTGGCCCGGGCCGAGCTCTCCGCGGCCGTACCCGGATCCGCCCAGGTCCGCCACGACCGCGCCGGGCGTGCCGTACGGACGCTCATCCCGCTCCCGGCCGCCGACCGGGCCGGTGCGCGGCCCTGGCGTGCGCGTGGCATCTACCTCATCACCGGCGGTGCGGGCGGCATCGGTGCCCACCTGGCCGAAGGCCTGGCCGAGAAGTACCAGGCCCGCCTGGTACTTCTCGGCCGCTCCGCGCCCACGCGCGCCGTCCACCAGCTCCTGGCCCGCGTGGGCGAGAGAGGAGGGAAGGCGGTCTACGTCCAGGCCGATGTCAACGACAGCGACGACATGGCTCGGGCCGTGGCCCGGGCACGCGACGAGTTCGGCCCACTGACGGGGGTCCTGCACGCGGCGGGGGTCAATGAGGACTCGTATCTGGTGAACAAGGACCTGCGAGAGGTCCACCGCGTCCTGGCTCCGAAGCTGACCGGTACCGACGTGCTCGACGAGGTCACCGCGGCCGAGCCCCTTGAGCTGTTCGTGCTGCTGTCATCCGTTGCCGCGTACATCGGCGGCCCGGGACAGAGCGACTACGCGGCGGCGAACCGGGCCCTGGGCGCTCTCGCGGCCGTCCGATCCGAGGCGGTGGCCAGGGGCACCCGAAGCGGGGCCACCGTCTCCGTCGCGCTGCCGCTGATCGCCGGAGGCGGGATGGACCTCGACGAGCGCGACAAGCGGGCCGTCCGGGACCTGCACGGCATGGCCGCTCTCCCGGTGGGGTCACTCCTGGACGTCCTCGGCACGGCGGTCGCCTCGGGCCGGCCCGAGGTATTCGTGATGCACGGCGACATGGAGCGCATCCGCGAATCCGTGGAACAGCGCCTGGCCCTCACGCCGCCGACGGAGACGAAGGCCCTCCCGCCCCACGACACGCAGCCCGGCGAAGGGCCGGGGGGTGTGGCCGGCCAGGACATCGGAGCCGTCGTGCAGGAGTATCTGCTCGCCCTGGTCAGCGACGTGATCCGGCTCCCCGCCGGGAAACTCCGTCCGGACCAGGAGCTGTCCACGGTCGGCGTGGACTCCGTCCTCATCAAGAAGATCACGGTTCGCCTCGAAGACCGCCTCGGGCCGTTGCCCGCCACCCTCATGTTCGAGTACCGCACGGTCGCCGAACTGAGCCGCTACCTGGCGACGGAGCACACAGAGGCGCTGCGGCCGCTCCTCACGGCCCCGGCGGTGCCTCGGCAGCCCAGGCACAGGGAGGAGCCGGACCAGCGAGCGACCTCGGTCCCGGGGCACACGGCCGGTGACACCCCCGGCCGTCTCGACGAGCCGATCGCCGTCATCGGCGTCGCCGGACGGTACCCGGGGGGCCGGGACCTCGACGAGTACTGGCAGACGCTGCGAGGCGGCAGGGACACCATCACCGAAGTACCGGCCGGCCGCTGGGACCACTCGCGCTACTACGCGCCCGGTGAGCGCACCGGTGGCAGGACGTACGGCAAGTGGGGCGGGTTCATCGAGGACGCCGACCGATTCGACGCGCTGTTCTTCAACATGTCACCCCGTGACGCCGAGCGCGCCGACCCCACCGAGCGGGTCTTCCTCGAAGTGGCCTGGTCGGCTGTGGAGAACGCGGGCTACTCGCGGCGCCTGCTGCACGAGCGGACCCGGCGCGGCGACGAACACGCCCTGGGAGTGTTCGTCGGCGTCACCGCCACCTCCTACAAGCTCATCGGCGCCGAGGAGTGGGGCAAGAACAACCCCGTCACCGCGCTCTCGATGGACTTCTCCGTCGCCAACCGGCTGTCCTACCTGCTGGACGCACACGGCCCCAGCCTCGTCGTGGACACCGCCTGCTCCTCCTCGCTGACCGCGCTCCACCTGGCCGTCGAGTCCCTGCGCCGCGGCGAGTGCGCGATGGCGATCACCGGAGGCGCCCACATCCAGACCCACCCCATCAAGTACGGCGTACTCGCGGACATGCGGCTGCTGTCCACCGACGGACGCTGCCGCGCCTTCGGGGCGGGCGGTGACGGCTTCGTGCCCAGCGAGGGCGCGGGCGCGCTCGTCCTCAAGCCCCTGTCGGCGGCCCTGGCCGACGGGGACCACGTGCACGGCGTCATCCGCGCGACCCACGTCAACCACGGCGGCCGCACCAACGGCTACACCGTGCCCTCGCCGCGAGCCCACGCCAACGTCGTCTCGACCGCCCTGGACCGTGCCGGGGTCGGAGCCGACACCATCGGCTACGTCGAGGCGCACGGCACCGGCACCGCGCTCGGCGACCCCATCGAGGTCGAGGGGCTGCGCCGCGCCTTCGCCCGGCACACCGACCGCACCGGGTACTGCGCGATCGGCTCCGCCAAGTCCAACATCGGCCACGCCGAGTCGGCGGCGGGCGTCGCCGGAGTCACCAAGGTGCTGCTCCAGTTCGCCCACGGCGAGCTGGTGCCGTCGCTGCACGCCACCGAGATCAACCCGAAGATCGACTTCGCACGCTCACCGTTCGTGCTCCGGCGTGAACTCGGGCCGTGGCAGCGGATCGACCCGGACACACCGCGCCGTGCGGCCGTCAGCTCCTTCGGCGCGGGCGGTTCCAACGGCCATGTGATCCTCGAGGAACCGCCCCAGACCCCGTCGGCCGGGCCGGCGGCGGAAAACGGCACGGAGCAGTTGATCGTGCTGTCCGCGAAGACCGACGAGCGGCTGCGCCAAGTCGCCCGAAGACTGCGCGACCATCTCGGCGCCCGCCCCGGCACGCTGCTCGCCGACGTGGCCCACACCCTGGCCACCGGCCGTGAGGAACTGGAGTGCAGGCTCGCCGTCACGGCCCACACCGTGCCCGAACTCCGCGACCGCCTGGCTGCGTTCGTCGACACGGGCGGCGCCGACGACCTGTGCACCGGGCACGCGGACCTGACGGCCTCCGAATCGGTGAGCCACGAGCGGATACGTGAACTGTGCGATGCCCGCGACTGGCGCGCACTCGCCGTCCTGTGGAGCGAAGGCGCCGTCGTCGACTGGACCGGGGCCTTCCCGGGAGCCAGACGCCTCCCACTGCCCACCTACCCGTTCGCCGGTGACCGCCACTGGGTCGCCACGACTCCGCCCCTCGGCGCCGAGAGCGCTGCACCGCACGCAGACGGGCCGCTCGGTCGTGTCGTGCCCTCCCTCGACCAACTCGTGTACGAAACCGGGTTCACCCCCGACACCCCGGTCGTCGCCGACCACGTGGTCATCGGCCGGCCCCTGCTCGCCGGGGTGGTCCAGCTGCAGATGGCCGTCGCCGCCGCCGAAGGGCTCGACCGCGGCCGAGTCCGGGAAATCACCGACGTGCGCTGGCGCACACCGGTGGAGATCACCGGGACCGGCACCACGGTCCGCGTGGCCCTCACCGCCGGAGACAGTGGACTCGACTACACGATCGGCACCGGAGCCGGCGCCGCCGCCCACTCCACCGGCACCGCACACCTCACCACCGACCCGGCCGTCCCCCCGGCCGCTCTCGACCTGAACGCACTGCGCGCCCGCTGCGCGCACCACCACGACGGCGGCGACTTCTACAAGACCGCCGAACGCGGCGGCCTCGCCTACGGCCCCCTCTTCCGGCGCCTGTCCCGCGTACGCTCGGCGGCCGACGGGCAAGAGGCCGTGGGCGAGCTGACCCCGCCACCCGCGACGAGCGCTCCCGACTGGGCCGTCGACGCCGGCGCCCTGGACGGCGCCCTGCACGCCCTGCACGGTGTGCTCCCTCCCGCGAGTTCCGGCGAACAGCCGATGCTGCCCGCGTCCGTGGCACGCGTGGAGCTGCACGGACGCATCGGCGCTGCCCGCCACGTCCAGGTGCGGCTGCGCGAACACGCTCCCGACCGTGGCACCGCTCGCGCCGACGTGACGCTCGCTGACGCGAACGGCGTACCCGTGGCGTCCTTCCACGACCTGCGCGTCGCACGCCCCGCGTCCGGTGCGGGCGCGCAGGAGGTGCGCCACCTGCGCACGGCGTGGCAGGTCCTGGACGCACCCGCCGCAGCGGCCCGGCACAGCGGAGACACCTTGATCCTCTCCACCCGCCGGGACTTCGGGCTCGGTCAGGCGCTGACCACGAGGTACGACGGAGCGCGGCTGCTGCGCCTGGACGTACCCGAGGCGGAGCGGCGTATGGCGGAGGCCATCCGTGACCTGCCCGCCAACAGCGTGATCCACTTCCTCGGCGGCGTCGACGACCGGCTCTACAGCGCGCACGACCTCGCCCACCTCGACACCGCGCTGGACCAGGGCTGCCTGGCACTCTTCCGTCTCGCCAAACTGCTCGCCGACAAGCGCCCCGCCGGGCTGCGCCTCTGCGTCGTCACCAGCGACAGCCAACAGGTCGACGAAGGGGTGGCCGCCCGCAACCCCTACGCCGCCGCCCTCATCGGCCTCGCCAAGTCCCTGGCCCGCGAGCTGCCCTTCGCCGCGGTCAGCTGCCTCGACCTGGACCGCGCCGCCCTGGCCCGGGGCGGCGCGGAACTGCCGCGTCTGGCGGCCGCCGTACACGCGGAACCTCCCGCCTTCCCGGTCCGGGAAGTCGCCCTGCGCGGCACCGTCCGCCTGGGCAAGACGCTGCGCACCTACACCCCGGCCGAACCCGGCGAGGACCGACTGCCGTTCACCCGTGGTGGCACCTACCTCCTGGTCGGCGGCGCCGGTGGTCTGGGACGTGCCGTCGCCCGCCACCTTGCCCGTCAGTACGCGCCACGCCTCGTGCTGGTCGGACGCCGCCCGCTCGACGAACTTCCCGAAACACTCCTGCCCGAACTGTGCGCCTCGGGCGGCGAAGCGGTCTACGAGCAGACCGACATCACGGACCGGGCTGCCACCGACGCGCTGATCGCCCGGGTCCGCGAGCGCTTCGGTCCGGTCAACGGCGCGGTCCACGCGGCCTTCACACTCGCCGACGGTCTCCTGGCCGGCATGGACGAGGCGACGTTCCGCAGGGCCCTGCACGCCAAGACGCACGGCACCGTCGTCCTGGCCGACGCGCTCGCGGGCGAACCGCTCGACTTCCTCGCCCTGTTCTCGTCCGCCGTCTCCCACCGCGCCAACGCGGGACAGGCCAACTACAGCGCCGCCTCCACCTTCCAGGACGCCTACGCGCGGTATCTGTCCACCCGGACCCGCCTGCCCGTCAAGCTCTTCAACTGGGGCTTGTGGGGAGACAGCGGCTCCGTCGCCACCGAGGACTACCGGCGCCGCGTGGCACGCCTCGGCGTGGCCGGGCTCACCGACGACGAAGGCATCCTGGCCTTCCGCCGCGTCATGGGCGCCCCACTCGTCCAGGCCACCGTCGTCAAGACCACCGTCGGCCAGGAACTCGAAGGCGTCACGGACACCGAGCCGGACATCCTGGACCTGCCCGGCGACGGCAGGGCCGTCCGGGCGGCCGCCGACGGGGCCGCAGAGACGCGGGACGCGTCGTCCGTTCCACCCGGCTACCTCGGCCGGCTCGACGATCTCGCACGCCGTGAAGTCCTCGCGGCCCTGCGCGGCATGGGCCTCCCCGGGAGGGTTGCCGACGCCCGTACCCCGGACGAGCTCGCCGCCGGTCTGGGCGTCGTTCCCCAGCAGCGGCGGCTTCTCGACGCGCTGCTCGACATGGTGCGCGGCGCGGGTCTCGCGCACGAGGCCGACGGCCGCCTGGCCTTCCCCGTCGACCCCTACGAAGGGACGGACCCCGCGAGGACACGCGCCCGGCTGATCGACGACCACCCCTTCTGCGCCGCGACCGTCGAACTGATCACCGACTGCGCGGCGGCTCTGCCCGACGTGCTGACCGGGCGCCGCAAGGGGCTCGAGGTGCTGTTCCCCGGCGGCTCGCAGGACCGGCTCGCTCCCCTGTACCACGGTGACCCGCGCGCCCAGCACTTCAACGCCATGTGCACGGCCGCCGTCGTCCGGCGCGTGCACGACCTGCGGCGCGACGACCCCGGCCGGGAGATCACGATCCTGGAGATCGGCGCGGGCACCGGCGGCACCACGCACCCTCTCCTGACTGCGCTCAAGGAGTGCGACGGCCCGCCCCCCGGCTACGTGTGCACCGACATCTCTCCCACCCTCGTACGCCAGGCCGCCGAACGCTTCGGCTCCGACCACCCCGAGGCGGACTTCCGGACGCTGGACATCGCGGCGGACCCGGCCTCCCAGGGCTTTACGGACCGGCGGTACGACGTCGTGGTCGCCGCCAACGTCCTGCATGCCACCGGCGACCTGCGCGCCACGCTGCACAACGTCGCGGGCCTGATGCACCCCGGCGCCCTGCTCGCCGTCAACGAGTCGACCGCCGTCCTGGACGCGGTCACCCTCGTCTTCGGTCTCACCGAGGGCTGGTGGCTGTACGGCGACGGCCATCTGCGCCTTCCCCACTCGCCGCTGCTCGGGGCCGAGGACTGGGGCGCCGTGCTGGCCGCGGCGGGCCTGCGGGACGTGACGGCCCTCGCGGCCACCGAGGGGGACGACGCGTCCGCCGACCAGAGCCTCCTGCTCGCCGAACGCGGCAACGTGCGCGCCCACGGCGTCGGGCCGGCCCCCGGCATGGACACCGCAGCCGAGCCGGGCACACGTCCCGAGCCTGTTTTGGCGGCTGCGGACGCGGGCGGGCAGACCTCCGGGGGCGTGGACGGCAGGTCATGGCTGGTCGGGCGCCTGCGTGCGTTCTTCGCCGCGAGCCTCAAACTGGCCGAGACCGAACTCGACGACTCCGCACCGCTGCTGACGTACGGCGTGGACTCGCTCGTCGTCATGGACGTGACGGACTGCCTGGAACGCGACCTCGGGTGGCGGCCCTCCTTCGGCGAGGCCCTCGACGGGAAGACGATGGCCGAGGTGGCGGACCTGCTACTGCGCATGGGCGTACCGCTGCCCGAAGAGGCGAAGGGCGGGACCGGCGTGCCCGGTCCCGCGGAGGGACCGACGGCTCCCGCACGCGTGCCTGTCGACGCCCCTGTTGTCACGCCCGGGACACCGACGGCCGGCGGGTCCGGCCCGTCCCGCACGTCGTCCGACGTCCCGATCGCCGTCATCGGCGCCGCCGGCCGCTATCCGGGCGCCGATGACCTGACGGCCTTCTGGGACAACCTGAGCGCCGGGCGGTGCGCCGTCGGAGAGGTCCCTGTCGACCGTTGGCCCGCGACAGAGCAGGACGACCGTCTGGGGGAGAGGCGTGGCGCCTTCCTCCAGGACGTCGACCGCTTCGACTCGCTGCTGTTCCGCATCTCGCCCCGCGAGGCCGAAGCCATGGACCCCCAGGAGAGGCTGCTCCTCGAAACGGCATGGACCGCGCTGGAGGACGCGGGAGTGACCTGTGCCCGACTGGAACGCGATGCCGTACGCGTCACCGGGGCCGGCGTCGGCGTCTTCGCGGGCGCCATGCACACTCCCTACCGGTCCTTGGTGGCCGACCGCTGGGGACGCGGACAACGGCCGCGCGGCGGCTCCGGCGGGTGGGCGCTGGCCAACCGCGTCTCGCACTGCTTCGGCTTCTCCGGCCCCAGCATCGCCGTGGACAGCGCCTGCTCGTCCTCGCTCACCGCGCTCCACCTGGCCTGCGAGTCACTCCGCAGGGACGAGTGCGGCGCCGCGGTGGTGGGCGGCGTCAACCTCATCCTCCACCCGAGCCACCACGCGGACCTCGCCGCCGCCAGGATGCTGTCCGCGCAGGGCCGCGCCCGCGCCTTCGACCTGGAGGGCGACGGAATGGTCACCGGTGAGGGCGTCGGCGCGGTCGTCCTCAAGCCGCTGCCGGAGGCTCTGCGCGCGGGCGACCGCGTCCACGCCGTGATCACCGGCTCGGCGGTCAACCACAACGCCGGCGACTCCACCTACACCACGCCCGACGCGGACGCGCAGGCCGCACTCCTGCTGGCGGTGCTGCGGCGTGCCGGTGTCGGACCCGAAGACGTCCAGTATGTCGAGGCCGCGGCGACGGGTTCCCCGCTCGGTGATCCCGTCGAGGCGGAGGCGCTGCGGCGCGTCTTCGCCGGGCGCCCGGCCGCAGACGGCCCCGTTCGTGTCGGCTCCCTCAAGCCCAACGTCGGTCACCTCGAAGCGGCCTCGGGCATGGCGCAGCTCGCCAAGGTGCTGCTTCAGCTCAAGGCGGGACAGATCGCTCCCACCATCGGCGTCACCACATCGCTGCCCGCGTTCTCCGAGGACGGCTCCCCGCTGGAACTGGTGACCACACCGACGCCCTGGCCGGGCGGCGACGACGACCGCGCGGGGCGATGCGCCGTCGTCAGCTCTTTCGGCGCGGGCGGCGCGAACGCCCAGCTGGTCGTGGCCGTCCCGCCCGAGCAGCCGGAGCAGACGGCCGTCGAAGGGCCGCAGTTGGTCCCGCTCAGCGCCCGCAGACCGCAAGAGCTGCGTCAACTCGCCGGCCGCCTGGGGGACTTCCTGCGAGGCCCCGGGAGCGATGCGGCGCTCGCCGACGTCGCCCACACCCTGAGGGTGGGGCGGGCGCCGCTGCGCGAGCGTGCCGCATTCGTCGTCCACGACCTGACCGGCCTCGTCGCCCGTCTCGACGAGCTGGCCGACGGCGCCCCGCTGCCGGAGCCCGACCTGGGGACTCTGCCGCGCCCCTGGGCAAAGGCGGCCGCACGGTGGGTCGCGGGCGGCGACGTGGACTGGCGCGAGCACGGCAGCACGGGCCGGGTGACCTCCCTGCCGGGGTACCCCTTCGCCCGCGAACGGCACTGGCTCCCCGAACCGGCCGCGGCCGGTGTCCAGGAGACGACCCCGGTCACCGTCTCCGGGGCTCCCACCGCTGCGTCCGGGTCCGCACCGCAGGACCGTGAGGCGGTCCACGAGGCCGTGGTCTCCGCCATCGGCGCGGTCCTCGGCCTGCCCGCCGAAGAGGTCGGTTCCGACGATCACCTCAGCGACTTCGGCTTCGACTCCATCACCCTGACCGAGCTGGCCGCCGTGCTCAGCGACGAGCTCGCCATCGGGATCCTGCCGCCGGAGCTGTACGCGCACACCGACGTCGCCTCACTCGTGGCCGCTCTGGCCGCACGTCGGCCCGTGCCCGCAGAAGCCGCCGTCACTGCGCGGGTGAAAGGCCCGTGTGCGGCCGCCGAGGAGCCCGTCGCCGTCGTCGGTATGGCGGGCCGCTTCCCCGGCTCCCCGGACCTCGACGCGTACTGGGAAAACCTGGTGGCGGGCCGGGATCTGGTGGCGGAGATCCCGGGTGAACGTTTCGACTGGCGGGAAATCTACGGGGACCCGCGCCAGGACCCGGAACGGGTACCGTCCCGCTGGGGCGGATTCCTCGACGACATCGACCGGTTCGACCCGGAGTTCTTCCGGATCTCGCCGCGCGAGGCACGCACCATGGACCCGCAGCACCGGCTGTTCCTGGAGACGGTCTGGCAGGCCGTGGAGGACGCGGGCCACGATCCGGGCTCGCTCGAGGGCAGCAGGACCGGCGTCTTCGTGGGCGTCGGATCCTCCGAGTACGCGCAGCTGCTGATCAGCCGTGGCGTCGAAGTCGACGGCCAGGCCGCGACCGGCAACGCGCACAGCGTCCTCGCCAACCGAGTCTCTTTCCTCCTCGGCCTGCACGGACCCAGCGAGCCGGTGGACACCGCCTGCTCCAGCTCGCTCACCGCCGTGCACCGCGCCGTCCAGGCGATCCGCGCCGGAGAGTGCGACGCCGCTCTGGCCGGCGGGGTCAATGTGATCCTCTCCCCGACCGGATTCCTGGCCTTCGGCAAGTCCGGCATGCTGTCGCCCGACGGCCGCTGCAAGACCTTCGACCATCGGGCGGACGGGTACGTACGGGGTGAAGGCGTCGCCGCGGTGCTGCTCAAGCCGCTCAGCCGGGCCCTGGCCGACGGCGACCACGTCCACGCCCTCATCCGGGGCACGGCCGTCAATCACGGCGGCCGGGCCAACTCGCTGACCGCCCCCAACCCGCAAGCGCAGACCGAGGTCATCGTGCGGGCCCATCGCGCGGCCGGAGTGAGCGCCGACACCATCACCTACGTGGAGGCGCATGGTACCGGCACCGCCCTGGGGGATCCGATCGAGGTGAACGGCCTGGTCGACGCCTTCCGCGAACTCGGTGGCGGAACCCGCACCGGCTATTGCGCGCTCGGCAGCGTCAAGACCAACGTCGGACACCTGGAGACAGCGGCGGGCGTGGCGAGTCTCGTCAAGGTGGTGAAGGCACTGCAACACCGCCGACTGCCGCCCTCGCTGCACCTCGAGCGGGTCAACCCGCTGATCGACCTGGCCGGCACCCCCTTCCGCCTCCTCGACGAGACCACTCGGTGGCAGCGCCTCCCCGACGGCCGCGGCGGCGATGTGCCGCTCCGCGCGGGCATCAGCTCGTTCGGCTTCGGGGGTGTCAACGCCCATGTGGTGGTCGAGGAGTACGAGCCCGAGGACCCCTCCCGCGACGAAGAGGAAGCGGACCAGCACCTGTTCGTGCTGAGCGCCCGCTCCGACGAACGGCTGCGTCGATACGCGGCCGTGCTGGCCGACGATCTGGAGCGCCGCGCCCACCGGCCCGCCGACGTGGCCCACACCCTGCGCGTGGGGCGGCCCGCCCTGGACGAGCGTCTCGCCGTCGTCGCGCGCACGCTGCCCGAGCTGGTGGAGAGGCTGCGTGCCTACGCCGACGGTTCCGGCACGCGCGAACCCGAAGGCCTGGACCCGCTGCGTCAACTGGCGGTCCGGTGGGTGCGGCGCAAGCAGACCGACTGGGCCGGACTGGAGGCGCCGCCGGGACGGCGCGTGCCGTTGCCGACGTACCCGTTCGCGCCGGACCGCTACTGGCTGCCCGAGCCCGGATCACCCGCACCCACGGAGCCCGCGCCCGCTCCTGCCCCTGCGGCCCAGCGGCAGAGCACCGACACAGGCAAGGAGACCGCACAGATGGAACAGCTGGAGCAACGGGACCGGCAGGAGCGATCCGCCGTGAAGACTTCGGAACTGACGCGCCAGGTACGCGAGGTGGTGGCCCTGGGAGTGGGTCTGACACCGGAGGAGATCGACCCGTCGAAGGATTTCGCCGCTTACGGCATCGACTCGATCGTCGCCCTGCGGATCATGCAGCGTCTGCAGGGCATGTACGGTGACGGGATCCCGATGGCGGCGATCTTCGAGTACCCGTCCCTCGACCGGCTGGTGGAACACATCGCCCAGCACGTCCCCGGTCTCGCGACAGCTGCCGCGACGCCCGCGGTGCCTGCCGCGGCTCCTGCGTCCGCCGGGCAGGCGCCGGTGCCCGAGCCGGCCCCGGGCACCGTGCCGGCTGTCAGCGCCGCACCGTCGGAAGAACACCGGTGGACGCAGCCGCAGCACTCGGCCCCACTCCTGGCCCGGATCGTCCCCTTCGTCCCGGATGCTCAGGGAACCCCCGTCTACTGTCTTCCCGGGGACACCGGCGAGCTGAGCTGGCTGACCCATCTCCAGACGGCTCTGGCCGACGACGGACCGGTCCTCGGCGTCGAGCCCCCCGGTTTCAGGACAGGGCAGGCGCCGCTCACCTCGATCGCGGACCTCGCGGAAGCCACGACGGACGCCATCGTCGCCGACCGACCCCAGGGTCCCTACCGAGTGGCCGGGCAGGGCCCCGGGGGCGTACTCGCGCTCGAAGTCACCCGACGGCTGCTCGGCCTGGGACACCAGGTGGACGAACTCCTCCTCGT
Source organism: Streptomyces sp. NPDC085944 (assembly GCF_040686295.1). NCBI lineage: Bacteria > Bacillati > Actinomycetota > Actinomycetes > Kitasatosporales > Streptomycetaceae > Streptomyces > Streptomyces sp. NPDC085944. Next base: position 60,089 of record NZ_JBFBJX010000029.1, read on the forward strand.
CGGAGCTCCGGAGCCCGGTGTCCGCACCTCCCGCGGACTGGGTGCGCTCACCGGCGCATTCGGCACCGTCTGGGGCGCGTACCGCAGGCTCGACGGGGACGCGCCGGGCGACGGCACCACCGAAGCCGACTTCACCGACGCCGCGCAGGTGCTCATCGCCCACGCCCACCCGCCGATGCCCGAGTCCGCGCTGGCGGCCTGGCTGCGCGAGGCGCACGCCCACCGCGCCGCCCTGACGGACGCCGTAGCGGCGCACGTCCCACGTCCCCTGTCCGGACCTGCCGCCGTCACGGTCGTCCGCGCCCTCGTCCAGGGAGAGCCGGCCACCGGCGACTGGCAGCGCTGGCTGACACGGACCGCACGCACCGTCGACCTGCCGTGCCGGCCGGACTACCTGACCTCTGCGGGTGCGGCCGTCGACCTGCGCAGGCTGCACCGGGCGCAGTCCGGACAGCCGCAGCCGGTAAAGCGGTACATCACCAGCGTCAACCAGGCGGGCGACAAGCAGCGCGCGTACTGGATGCACCACATGTACGGCGACGTCAGCTACAGCCTCTACCTGTCCCGGTTCCTCGGTCCCGACTACCCCGTGATGGGCGTCGAGCAGGTCGACGTGGACCACAACCTGCACCGCTTCGAGACCTTCCAGGAGATGTGCGGGCAGTACGCGGCGGCGATCCGGGCCGACCACCCGGGCGGCCCCATCACCCTGGCCGGCTCCTCCTTCGGTGGCGTGGTCGCCTACGAAGTGGCGCGCCAGCTCCTGCATCAGGGCGAACGGATCCACTCGCTCGTCGTCGCCGACGGCATCATGCCCACGACCCCCGCCTGGGCAGGCGTGGACTGGTCGTCGCTCACGGACGAGGAGTCCGAGAGCCTGCCGCTGATGATGCTCGGCAACTCCTACTGCCACCGCTGGAACATCACCGAGCTGATCGGCCTGGAGACGCTGTTCGGCAGGAAGGAGGACGAACAGCTGAGGCTGATCGCCCGCCACGTCGTGGACAAAGCCGCCGCGAAGCTGTCGTACGACCAGATCCTGATGCTGCTGCGCCGCACCAACGAAGCCTTCAACCAGAACGTCCGGCTGCTCACGGAGTACGTGCCGCAACCCCTGCCGGAACCCGTCGACGTCACCTTCTTCCACGCGACCCAGGGCTTCGTCGGCGAGGACAACCCCGCGCGGCTGCCCGCGATGCGTCGCCTCGGTGACGACCGCACCAACGGCTTCGGCCGGTTCGTCGGCAAGCCCGTCCGCGTACACGACGTCGACGCCGATCACTTCACCATCGTCCACGACCAGGGGCTGCGGACCATGGCCCGGTTGATGACACCGGCGCTCGGCGGCCCCGAAGCCCCCGAACCCGGCGACCTGATCTAGCCCTGTTCCGGCGACGAACGCGGGAGAACCCCATGGACTTCAGCATCTACTTCTTCGCGGCCAACGACGAGCACCCGTTCGGCGAGCGCTACCGCTTCATCCTGGACGTGGCACGAGCCATCGACTCACTGGGCTTCAAGGCCATCTGGACCCCGGAGCGGCACTTCCAGGAGTTCGGCGGCAGTTTCCCGAACCCCTCGGTGCTCAGCGCCGCCCTCGCGGTCAGTACCGAGCGGCTCGAACTGCGCGCAGGCAGCATCGTGCTCCCGCACCACCACCCCGTGCGTGTCGCGGAGGAATGGGCCTTGGTCGACCAGCTCTCCCAGGGCCGGACCGGACTGTGCGTGGCGACCGGCTGGCACAGCGGCGACTTCGTCTTCTACCCCGACAACTTCGACCGGCGTCGCGAGGCGGCCTTCGGCAACATCCCCGTCCTGCGCAAGCTGTGGGCGGGTGAGACGGTCGACTTCCCCGGCCCCGGCGGCCAGACCCTGTCGGTCCGCACGTACCCCCGCCCCCATCAGTCGGAACTCCCGCTGTGGATCGTCCACTCCTCCAACCCGCAGACCTGGACCACAGCGGGCGAACTCGGCACCAACGTCCTGACACTGGTCGACAGTTGGGAGCGACTGGAGTCGAACATCGCCAACTACCGCGACGCCAGGGCGAAGGCGGGCCACGATCCGGACGCGGGCGTCGTCACGCTCGGCCTGCATACCTACGTGGGCGAGGACGAGGCCGCGACGCGCGCCCTGGTGTCCGAGCCGGTACGTCGGTACATCGACACCTTCCTCACGCAGAAGACCAACGACGCGGCATCGACAGCCATGACCGCAGCGGAGAAGCAGGAGATGGCGAAACTGGTTGCCGAGGACTTCTACCAACGCCGCTCACTGCTGGGCACCCGGGAGAAGTGCGCGACTGTGGTCCACCGCGCCCAGAACATGGGCGTCGACGAGATCGCCTGCATGGTCGACTTCGGCCTGCCGTTCGACACGGTCCTCGACGCCCTGCCGGAGCTGGACCGCCTCCGCGCCGACTTCACCACCCCGCCCGCCACGCGACGTGGCTCCCGAACCGCCCCGGGCGCGGGCCGCGTACGCGGCGCGGCGAGCGCCGCCGGCGCGGCGGCGGCAGCAGGCGCCAACGCGAACGACATGGCCTGGTACTACGACGACTCGACACGCAGCGCCCGGTAGCAGTCCGTTGGGCGGGTGGTGCGGCCGCACCGGCTCTCCAAGGCGCGTGGCCGAACCTGTCACCCAAACCTAGAAGGTCCGCAGCTTGAGGGCTCGGGGACTGGGTTACGGTCTTGCCGGCGCCAGTCGCTTTATGGGTTACAAGTGTGGTTACCGCTACGGCATGAGAGCGTGCCGAGGCGGATGGGGACTCCATGCACGCGGGGGGCACTACCCTTGGCCCTACCTTCTACTTAGCCTCGAGCCATCGCTTCTACATCACACGAGACCGTCTCAGACACGAAAAGCGACACAGGTCCCAATGGCTGCGCTACGGTCTCGGCTTCGGGATCCGCTACTTGCGCGCAGGGGCAAATCCTTGCCGCAACAGGTGGGAACGAAGGGCGGGCTGGCGAAGCGGAGGTTACAGGTGCTGATCAAGTCGGGCCGGTCGAACCGAAAGGCCCTCAAATGCGACGTCCTTGTCCTGGCACTTCTCATCGGCACCTTGGGAACCTCGTGCGGACTCGTGCCCGAGCACCCCGGTGACGAGGGCCCGCTCCTGGGTTTCCGGGTCACAGACCGCACCGTTGAAGTCAAGGTCCCTCTGTGTCCTGGTGACAAAGTGTCCCGCGTCGAGGTATGGGACCCGGGAAGCGAGACGGCGAAGGAGAAGATGCTGTGGTGGGGCGAGGGGCCGACGGGTGCAGCAGCTGGTAGTGGGCAGCTGTACCTCTGGTCGCCAGCTGGTTACCGGAAGGCGTCCACGGCTCCGAACCCCTCGGCGTTGCCGCATCTGGTCGACCTGTCTGTCTCCTACGCTGATCAGGACGACTCCGCCGGCGATCTCGTGAACCTCGACGAAGTCGCAAGACATCACCCGACGGGATGAGTACTGGACGATCGCGGGGGAGTCCATGAGCGCCCAGGAAATCGATGGGCAGCTGTCATGCCCACAATAATCGCGGACGAAGAGTCGCGCTTTCGGGTGGTTTTCGCTCGTCATGGCCTGATCCAATTGACAGCTCGGGCAGAGAGAGGAGGAGCCCCCTGAGCAGACTCCGTCGGGCTCCTCCCTGGGCGAACGCAAGCAGATGACCCGTTGACGCGAATCGAGCGTCGGCAGATCCTCAGCCCCGTACTGGCGCCGTTGACCGGCGGTCAGTACGGGGCTGAGAACAGTGAGCTGTTTCACCGCTGCCGCTCCAGGTGAGGGGCGGCTGCTGGAAGCCTCCTCGGGAGCGACCGAGTGCCTCAGCTCCTGCACCACCCCCGCCAGGCGGGCGCACAGTCTCGCCCACGGTCTTCCGCCCTTGTGTTCCATCGCGGCCGCCCCTTTTGACGCGGCGGGCGGCGGAGCTTTCCGCGCGCCGGCCGCATGCTGGTGGGCACGGATCGACGTGGAACCAAGCGAGACGTCCCAGTCGATCCTGCCGGCGGCGTCGGCCTGGGCCCGCTGGAGTAGTCGTTCCCAGGTTCCGTCGGCCGACCAGCGCCGGAGGCGCTCGTAGACGGTCTTCCACGGCCCGTAGCGTTCAGGCAGGTCACGCCACTGCACCCCGGTTCGCACCCGGTGCAGGATGCCGTTGCTCACCTGGCGGTGACCGCGCCACCGCCCGCAGCGGTTGTTGCCCGTGGGCAGGAGCGGCTCCAGATGTCGCCACTCCGCCTCTGTCAGATCCCCCGACCAGTCACGCAAGAGCCAACGAGCCAGTGGGCGACACGGGATACGGTCAGCACCTGCGATGCCACCACGCCAACTCCGGTTCTTCGATCGGCTCGTGACGCGTTCGCCCGAGGAGTACCGCGTCCAGGCGCTCGACCTGCACCCGGAGTTCACCCGCGGCCCTTGGCGGAAGCATGAACAGAGCGTCTTGCAGCTTGTCCCGGGCCCAACCCTCTCCGCAGCAGGGGCAGGTGAACTCCCCCTCCCATTGCCTCCACCGGCGCCTCGTGCCGTGGACGTGCACGGACCACACGCTCAGCGCCACCGCCACGATGCCGGGAGACAATCGCTCCCGTTCGAGCACACGGACAGCGGCATTCGCCGCTCCCGACAGACCTGGGACATCGCGGTACCGCACCCAGGGTCTATCCCAGCCGCGTCCCCGCGGCCGAAGTGAAGCTGGTGTTCTACGAGGCACGGCCCCTTCGAATGCAAGTCATGGACGGCATCCTCCCACAACCCAAGATCGGCCGGACAGAACCCAGCTGAGTAGCCGGCCCGGCTGTCGCCGACCCCGGCGCACTCCGGGAGAGCCCCGTCGGGCAGGGCGCACTCCGGGTTGGCCTCACGCAAGACCGTCAGCAGTCCCGGGGCACGCTGCGGCGAGCAAGCCCACCACCGCGGTGCTGTAAGCGTGTGCGGTACCGACAGACATCAACGAAGGCGACGGCGATCTGGGTCAAGGGCTCGTGCTTGCGCAGATACGCCAGGACGACCAGGGCACGCTGGTGCGGCGGGAGCTTGCAGCGGCGGTCACCCTCACGGGTGACGATGAGCATGGTGACCCCTTAAGTGGGCGGTTCGTGAGGCGATGTCCGTTTCGGTTGAGGTGGGAGCAAGGCTGCTGGTGGAGGCTGTGTCGGCTATTGCTTCCTGGCGAAGTT
>NZ_JBFBJX010000030.1:0-60329 GCF_040686295.1 Streptomyces sp. NPDC085944
CTGGAGCGGTCGGATCTGGCGCGGATGCGTCGTATGGGTGTGCTGCCGATGTCGACGCAGGACGGACTGCGACTCCTCGACACCGCCGAACGGTCCCCCGAGAGCGCGGTCCTGGCCGCCCGCCTCGACACCCGCTCCCTCGCAGCCGGCGACGCCGCCGACCACCCCCTGCTGCGCGGCCTGGCCCGGAAACCCGCCGCACCACGGCGCCGCAGCCTGACCGACGCCGCCCCGGGCACCGCGGACCGGGCCACGGCGCTGCGCGACTCCCTGCTCCGGCAGCCGCCCGCCGACCGCCGGACCACCCTGCTCGACCTGGTCCGCGCCCAGGTGGCCACCGTGCTCGGGCACGCGGACGCCGGCACCCTCGCGCCGGACCGGGCGTTCAGGGACCTCGGCCTCGACTCGCTGACCGCCGTCGACCTGCGCAACCGGCTCGGCACCGCCACGGGACTGCGGCTGCCCGCGACGCTGGCCTTCGACCACCCCAACTGCTCCGCCCTCGCCGGGCACCTCCTCGGCGAAGTCCTCGGAGCGGAAGCCGACGAGGCGGAGCCCACGCTCACCGCGTCCGGCCCGGAGGGCCACGAGTCACCCGGTACGTCCACGTCCGACGACCCGATCGCCATCGTCGGCATGGCCTGCCGCTACCCCGGCGGCGTGACCACCCCCGAGGACCTGTGGCGGCTCGTCGACTCCGGCGGCGACGCCATCGGCCCGCTGCCCGCCAACCGGGGCTGGGACCTCGACACCCTGTACGACCCCGACCCCGACACAGCCGGCAGGGCCTACGTCCGGGAGGGCGGCTTCCTGCACGACGCCGGGCGCTTCGACGCCGAGTTCTTCGGCATCTCGCCGGTGGAGGCCCTGGCCACCGACCCCCAGCAGCGACTGCTCCTGGAAACGGGCTGGGAGGCCGTCGAACGGGCCGGCATCGTCCCGGAGTCCCTGCGCGGCAGCCGGACCGGGGTGTTCGTCGGCTCGCACTACCAGCAGTACGGCCCCCGCCTCCACCAGGCCGGGCAAGGCATCGAGGGCCACCTCATCACCGGCACCGCCGGCAGCGTGGTGTCCGGACGGATCGCCTACGTCCTGGGCCTCGAAGGCCCGGCCGTCACCGTCGACACCGCCTGCTCGTCCTCCCTCGTCGCCCTGCACATGGCCGTACGGGCGCTGCGGGCGGGCGAGTGCGACCTCGCCCTGGCCGGGGGAGTCGCGGTGATGCCGGGACCGGGCGCCCTCATGGGCTTCAGCCGGCAGCGTGGCCTGGCACCGGACGGGCGCTGCAAGCCGTTCGCCGAGGCGGCGGACGGAACCTCGCTCGCCGAGGGCGCGGGCGTCCTGCTGGTGGAACGGCTCTCGGACGCACGCCGGCGCGGCCACCCCGTCCTCGCTCTGGTGCGCGGTACGGCGACCAACCAGGACGGCGCCTCCAACGGCCTCTCCGCCCCCAACGGACCGTCCCAGCAGCGCGTCATCCGCGCCGCCCTCGCCGACGCCCGCCTCACCACCTCCGACATCGACGCCGTGGAGGCGCACGGCACCGGCACCCGGCTCGGCGACCCGATCGAAGCACAGGCCGTCCTCGCCACCTACGGCGCCGACCGCGCCGACCGGGTCCCGGTACGGCTCGGCTCGGTGAAGTCCAACATCGGTCACACGCAGGCCGCCGCCGGGGCGGCCGGTGTCATCAAGATGGTGCAGGCACTGCACCACGCCGTACTGCCCCGCTCCCTCCACCTCGACAAGCCGTCGGACCACGTCGACTGGACGAGCGGCGGCGTCGAGCTGCTGCGCGACCCCGTCGCCTGGCCCGCCGGCGAACGGCCCCGGCGCGCAGGCGTGTCCTCCTTCGGCATCAGCGGCACCAACGCCCACGTGATCATCGAGGAGGCGCCGCGGGAGCGGCAGCCCGCACCGGACACCGCGCCCACCCCCGGCGCCTGCGGGGGCCTCCCGGTCCGCGCCCTGCCGTGGGTGCTCTCCGGGCACTCCCCGGCCGCGCTGCGCGACCAGGCCCGCCGCCTCCTCGCGCACCTGCGCCGGCAGCCGCCGGGCGCCGCCCCCGCCCCGCGCGACCTGGCCGTCGCGCTCGCCACCCGGCGGTCGCCGTTCACCCACCGGGCCGTCGTCACCGGCGAGGAGCACGAGGACCTCGCGTCGGGACTGGCGGCCCTCGCCGCCGGACGGCCCGCGCCCCACCTGGTGACGGGCGCCGCACCGGCCGGGCGCACGGCGGTCCTGTTCACCGGCCAGGGCAGCCAGCGTGCGGGCATGGCCGGACAGCTCCACCGCACCCACCCGGTCTTCGCCGCCGCCTTCGACGCCGTCTGCGCCCGCTTCGACGCCCTGCTCCCCGACGAACCGCCCCTGCGGGACGTCGTCTTCGACACCGGTGAGACCGCCGCACGCACCCTCACCGGGACGCTCCACGCCCAGTGCGCGCTGTTCGCGGTCGAGGTCGCGCTGTACCGGCTCCTCGCCTCCTGGGGCGTGCGCCCCGACGCGGTCGCGGGCCACTCCGTCGGCGAGATCACCGCGGCCCACGTCGCCGGTGCGCTCACCCTCGCGGACGCGTGCACGCTCGTCGCCGCCCGCGGCCGGCTCATGCGGAGCCTGCCCCAAGACGGCGCGATGGTCGCCGTACGGCTGCCCGAGGCCGAGGTCGAGCCGCTGCTGGCCGACCGCGCCCATGAGGTCGGCCTGGCCGCCGTCAACGGCCCGGACGCCGTCGTCCTGTCCGGAGCGACGGAGGCCGTCGACGAGATCGTCGGCCGGCTCGAACAGCGCGGCGCGCGGACGCGTCGGCTGACCGTCTCCCACGCCTTCCACTCGCCGCTGATGGAGCCCGTACTGGCCCCCCTGCGCGCCGAACTGGCCGACCTCGCCGCTGCCGTGCCCGAGATCCCGGTCATGTCCCACCTGACGGGCGACTTCCTGCCCTCGGACCGGCCGGTCGAGCCGGAGCACTGGGTACGGCACGTGCGGGAACCGGTCCGCTTCGCCGACGGGGTCGCCGCGCTGGCAGCCCGGGGCGTGACCACCTTCCTCGAGATCGGCCCCGACGCCGTACTGTCCGCCATGGGTCAGGACAGCGCCCCCGAGGCCGAGTTCATCCCCACGCTGCGCGCGAAGAAGGCGGAGCACGCAGAGGACGCGGAACACGCGGAGGAGGACGAGGCGGCCGCCCTGACCCGAGCCGCGGGGCAGCTCTTCGTACGCGGCGCGGACATCGACTGGTCCGCCGTACTCGGCGTCCCGGACGACGCGCCGTCCACCGCCGACCTGCCCACGTACGCCTTCCAGCGGACCGAGTACTGGCTGCCCTCGGAAGGCGGCGCCCGGGGCCCCGGGCGCGCGGGCCTCGTCCCCCACGACGGCGGCGACGCCGCTCTCGCCGCCGAACTCGGCCTGGGCGACCCCGAGTCGGTGGCCACGCTGCTGCCGCTCCTGGCCGCCTACCGCCGGCGACTCGACGACGACGCCCGGGCCGACGGATGGCGCCACCGCACCGCCTGGGCGACGGCCGCCGTCCCCCCGGCGGCACCGGCCGGCACCTGGATCCTCCCCGTCCACGCGGAGCAGGCCGACGACCCGTGGGTCACCGCTCTCGTCGCGGCACTGTCCGCCGGGGGCGTGCAGCCGGTCCTCCTGCCGTGCGCCGGGGACGCCGGACTGGCCGGGCGACTCCGGTCCGCGACTGGCGACGTCGGGCCCGTCTCCGGCGTCCTGTCGCTGTTCGCCCTGGCCCCGGGACGGCACCCCGCGCACGACACACTGCCCCGGGGAACCGTCCTCACCCTGGCGCTGCTGCGCGCACTGGAGGAGAGCGGCAGCCGGGTCCCCGTGTGGCACGCCACCCGCGCCGCCGCGGCGGTCGGCCCGGCCGAGCGGGTGCACCACCCCGAACAACTCGCAGTGCGGGCACTCGGACGCGTCGCCGTCCTGGAGTCCTCCCGGCACTGGGCGGGCACGGTCGACCTGCCCGGGCGGATCGACGGCTGGACCGGCGGCCGGCTCGCAGCGGTCCTCGCGCACAGCGCGGACGACGGCGAAAGGGGGAGCGGCCACGAGTTCGAGAACGACATCGCCGTCCGCGGCGCCGGCCTCTTCGCCCGCCGCCTCGTGCAGGCGCCCGCCCCACCCGTACCCGTGCCCGTCCACGCGGACGCCGCCACCCCGTGGCCGCCCACCGGCACCGTCGTCGTCACCGACGGCACCAGCCCCCTCGGCCGGCAGGTCGCCCTGCACCTCGCCCGCGGCGGCGCCGGACACCTCCTGCTCGTCACCCGCCCCGCCCCGGCGGCCCCGCAGGCCGCGTCTGCCGGGGCGGACACAGCGACACAGACCGGCGGAACGCCCCCGGAGCCCGCGGACGCGACCGAGGCCCTGCGCGCCGAACTCACCGCACTCGGCGCCCGCGCCGACATCACCGAGCGCGACCTCGGCGACCGTGCCGAGGCGGCCGCCCTGCTGGAGGGCATCTCCCCGACCGGCCCCCTCACCGTCGTCGTGCCCACCCGCACCGCGTCCGGCGGCAGCACCCTCGCCCAGCACACCGCCCCCGGGCTCCAGGAGATGCTGCGGGCCGATGCCCGGGCCGCCCGGAACCTGCACGACCTCACCCGCGACCGGACCGAACCGGCGGCCTTGGTCCTCCTCACCACCCTCGCCGCCACCGTCGGCGCCCCCGGGCGGGCCGGACCGGCCCTGGCCGACGCCCTCCTGGACGCCCTGGCCGAGGAGCGCCGAAGCGCCGGACTGCCCGTGACCCGCGTCGCGCTGGGGCCGTGGGCCGGTGCGGACACCACGGAGGACACCGCGGCCCGGGACGGCGGCCTGCTCCCGATGCGCCCCGACCTCGCCCTGCGGGCCGTCGACCGGGCCGTCCGCGCCCGGGAGACCGGTACCGCCGTCTTCGACGCCGACTGGAAACGCGTCGCGGCCCACGCCGCCGCCACGCCCGCAGCCCGGCCGACGGCCAGGCTTTTCGACGGCGTTCCCGCGCTGCGCGACGCCGTGCGCGGTACCGGATCCGCACGCGAGGACACCGGCGCCGGGGACCCGGAGGAGTTCCGCCGCCGCCTCGGCACGCTGCCCGCGATCGAACGGAGCGCCGAGATGCTGCGGCTCGTACGCACCCACGCCGCCCTGGTGCTGGGCCACGGCACCGACGCCGTGGTCACCCCCGACCGGGGCTTCGTCGAGATGGGCTTCGACTCGCTCACCGCGACCCGGCTGCGCAACCGTCTCGGCGCCGCGACCGGCCTCCAGATCAGCGCCGCCACCGTCCTCGAATGCCCCACCCCGCAGACCCTGGCCGACCACCTGCTCGGGCTCTGCAAGGCCCCGCGCGCCCGAACACGTCCCCGGCTGCGCCCCCGGGACCGCGACTGACACGCCGCACGCACGCGGGCGGGGCCGACCCGGAGGCCGGCCCCGCCCGCGTGCGTGCGGTCAGCGCTTGACGCCCAGGCTCAGCCCGTGCTCGTAGGGCAGCCCCGGAACGGTCCCGACCTCCCCGAACCCGGCCTCGCTCAGCCAGCGTTCGTAGTCGCGCGCCGGATAGGCCATGCCCCGGCCGCTCGCCAGCACGTTGAAGTACAGGCCGAGCCGGGCGCCGAACACGCCGTCCGTCTCGTCGTCGGAGACGTTGTAGCCGTACACCATGACCCGGCCGCCCACGGGCAGGGCGTCGTACGCCTTCTTCAGCAGGAGCAGGATCGCCTCCTCGTCGAAGATCTCCAGCACATGGCTGAAGAGCACGGCGTCCGGCCCCTCGGGGAACGGATCGGTGAACATGTCACCGGGCACCACACTCACCCGCCCCGACTGCGCCTCCGCCCCCGCGCCGGACGCGAGCCGGGAGACGCTCGGCATGTCGAACACCGTCGTCCGAAGCCGCGGATGGCCTGCGACCAGCCTCGCCGAGGTGCTGCCGTCGCCGCCGCCCACGTCGAGCACGTGCCGCACGTCCTCGAAGACCGGCTGCCCGATCAGCGCGTCCACCGAACGCAGCGTGAAGGCCGTCATCGCCCGGTGGAAGACCTCCTCCAGCGCAGGATTGCGGGCCAGCCGCCCGTACAGGGTCGGCTCGTCGCCGGAATGCACCGACAGGGCGGTGTTGGTGCCCGCCCGCAGCGCCGCCGTCATGTCCGCGAACGCGGGATAGTAGACCTCCTTCCAGCCGGTCAGGATGTGACTCCAGCTGTCCGGCTCCTCGTCCGCGGCCAGCAGATCCTCGGCGACGGACGAGTTGTGGTAGACACCGCCCCGCCGTTCCAGCAGCCCCGTCGTGCACACCGCCTGGAGCAGTACCCGCAACTGGTGCGCGGGCAGACCGCAGAACGACCGGATCTCCGCCGCACTCGCGCCGGGACTCCCCGACAGGAAGGCGAAGATCCTCAGCTCGGCGGCGGTGGTGACGGCGTTGAACAGCGCCGGAGCGTTGACGAGGAAGTGGAAGCGTTCGAGGACCGGGTCGTCCTCGTGAGCGTCTTCGTGGACGGCGTTCTTCATCGTTCTCCCGGGAAGGAAAGGCGTCGGCCGGCACGCCACGGTGGTCCCGGCACGCTAGGCGGGCGCGAACCGGGCGGCAACGACGATCCCCGCCGTTACGGGCACACCGTCGCCCGCGACCGGACGGCCCGCTCCGCCGCCCGGTGCCCGCGCACCCGCGCCGCTCGTAACTGTGGCTCCCACCGATGCCGGTGCGCCCCGCTCCTCAGCACCATCACTACTGCCCGCACAGGGCCGCGACGCGCTCCGTGGACGGCCCGCGCGGACACGACCGACGGCCCAGCCCGCATGGAGGAGTGCACGTGATCCCTGCGTCCTACGCGCAACGCCGGCTGTGGCTCGTGGACCGGCTGGAAGGCCCGAGCGCCCTCTACACCGTTCCGCTGGTCCTGCACCTGACCGGGCGGCCGGACGTGACCGCGCTGCGGGCGGCGCTGCACGACGTGGTCGCCCGCCACGAGTCGCTGCGAACCCGGTTCCCCCAGGTCGACGGCGAGCCGGTGCAGGAGATCGTGCCCGCCGGCGAGCTCGACGACCTGCTGACCGAGGACGAGGTACGGGCCGACGAACTGCACGACGAGATCGGCCGCACCGCCCGGTACGTCTTCGACCTGGCCGCCGGCATCCCCTTCCACGCCCGCCTCCTCACCGTCGACGACCGGACCTCGGCACTCGTCGTCGCCCTGCACCACATCGCCGCCGACGGCTGGTCGGCCGCCCCGCTCTGGCGGGACCTCTCCGCCGCCTACGCCGCGCGCCTGACCGGAGCCGAACCCGACCTCGCGCCGCTGCCCGTGCAGTACGCCGACTACACCCTGTGGCAGCGCGACCTGCTCGGCGACGCCGACGACCCCGGCAGCCTGATGGCCGAACAACTCGCCCACTGGCGCGCGGCGCTGGCCGGTGCCCCCGAGGAACTCGCGCTGCCCACCGACCGGCCGCGGCCCGCCACCTCCGCGCACGACGGCGGGGTCGTACGCCTCGACGTACCGGCCGACCTGCACGCCCGGCTCGCCGACCTCGCGCGGGACGAGAACGCCACCATGTTCATGGTCTGGCACGCGGTGCTCGCCGTCCTGCTCGCCAAGCTCGGCGCCGGCGAGGACATCCCCGTCGGCAGCCCGTTCGCCGGCCGCGACGAGGCCGACCTCGAAGACCTCGTCGGGTTCTTCGTCAACAGCCTCGTGCTGCGCACCGACGTGAGCGGCGACCCCGCCTTCACCGAGGTCGTCCGGCGGGTGCGCGGCACCGCCGTCGACGCCATGAACCACCAGGACGTGCCCTTCGAGCGGCTCGTGGAGGACCTGGCCCCGGCCCGCTCACTGACCCGGCACCCCCTCTTCCAGGTCAACTTCACCCTGCACAACACCCCGCGGCTCCCCGTCGAACTGCCCGGACTGACGGCCGTCGCCGAGTTCGCCGCGCCGCCGCTGGCCAAGTACGACCTCGACGTCCAGGTCCAGGAACACGCCGACGCGCAGGGCCGGCCCGCCGGACAGCGCGTCGAACTGCACTACAGCGCCGACCTGTTCGACCGCGCCACCGCCGAAGCGATCGCCGGCCGGCTCCTGCGCGTCCTGTCGCAGGTCGCGCACACCCCCGACCTCCCCCTGCACGCCGTCGACGTCCTCTCGCCCGCCGAACACCAGGCGCTGACCGCCGCGGCGGGCAGCGCCGCGGCCCCGCCGCCCGGGGCGACCGTCCCCGACCTCTTCGCCGCCCGGGCCGCCGCCCACCCCGACGCGGCGGCCGTCACCCACGGCGCGACCAACCTCACCTACGCCGAGCTGGACGCCGAGTCCAACCGCCTCGCCCGCCACCTCGTGGCCTGCGGCGCCGGCCCCGAAACCCGCGTCGCGGTGTCGCTGGAACGCACTGCGGGCCTGGTCACCGCACTGCTCGCGGTCATGAAGGCGGGCGCCGCCTACCTCCCGGCCGACCCCGCCCACCCGGCCGCCCGGACCGGCGCGCTCCTCGCCGACGCCGCCCCCGCCCTCCTGCTCACCACCGCCGACACCACCGCGCACGCCGCCGCGGCTCCCGCCCTGCGCCGCGTCCTGCTCGACGACCCGCAGACCCGCACCGCCGTCGCCGCCCGCGACGCCGGCCCGCTCACCCAGGACGAACGCCGCACCCCCCTGCGGCCCGGCCACCCTGCCTACGTCATCCACACCTCGGGCTCCACCGGCGCCCCCAAGGGAGTCGTCGTCGGCCACGCCCAGGTGACGGCGCTGCTGCGGTCCGCCGCCGACCGCTACGGCCTCGGCACCGACGACGTCTGGAGCTGGTTCCACTCCTACGCCTTCGACTTCTCGGTCTGGGAACTGTGGGGCGCCCTCCTCACCGGCGGCCGCCTCGTCGTCGTCGACCACGACACCTCCCGCTCCCCGGGCGACTTCCACGACTTCCTGGTCCGTGAAGGAGTCACCGTCCTCAGCCAGACCCCCTCCGCCTTCCAGCAACTCGACCAGGCCGACGCCCGCCGCGACGCCGCCGCGCTCGGTGCCCGGCTGCGGCTCCTCGTCTTCGGCGGCGAGGCACTGGACCCCGCACGGCTCACCGACTGGCACGACCGCCACGGCACCGACGGCCCGCGCCCGGTCAACATGTACGGCATCACCGAGACCACCGTCCACGTCACCCATCTCGACCTGGACCCCGGCACCGCCGCCGCACCCGGCGCGCACGGCGGCAGCCCCGTGGGACGCCCCCTCGACCACACCCGCGTCCACGTCCTCGACGACGCGCTGCGACCCGTACCACCCGGCGTGCCCGGCGAGATGTACGTCACCGGGGCGGGAGTCGCCCGCGGCTACCTGAACCGGCCCGCGACGACCGCCGCACGCTTCGTGGCCTGCCCCTTCGAACCGGGCACCCGCATGTACCGCACGGGCGACCGGGCCCGCCGCGCCGCCGACGGCACCCTCACCTACCTGGGCCGCACCGACGACCAGATCAAACTGCGTGGCTTCCGCATCGAACCCGGCGAGGTCGAGGCCGCCCTCCTGGACCACGAGCCGATCGGCCGGGCGGCCGTCGTGCTCCGCACCGACACCCCCGGCGACCGGCGACTCGTCGGCTACGTCGTCCCCCGCGACCCGGCCGCCGCCACCGGCGAGGACGGCGCGGAACTGGCACGCCGGGCCCGCGAGCACGCCGCCGCGCTGCTGCCCGCCCACATGGTCCCCTCGGTCTGCGTGCCGCTGGCACGGCTGCCGCTCACCGCCAACGGCAAACTCGACCGCGCCGCGCTCCCCGCCCCCGACCGGGAGAGCGCCGCGGGCGGTGGCCGAGGCCCCGCGACCGCCCGCGAGGAGATCCTCTGCTCGGCCTTCGCCGAAGTCCTGGACCTGCCCGCGGTCGGAGCCGACGACGACTTCTTCGCCCTCGGCGGCCACTCCATGCTCGCCGTACGCCTCCTCGACCACCTCAGGACCCGCGGCGTCCGCGTCGACTTGCGGACCCTGTTCACCGCCCCGACGCCCGCCAGGCTGGCCGCCGCGGCGGGACTCGAGCCCGTGCGGGTCCCGGAAGGCACCGTCCCGCCCGGCGCCACCCGCCTCACCCCCGAGATGGTCCCCCTGGCCGGCCTCACCGAGGACGAACTGCGCACCGTCACCGACGCCCTGCCCGACGGCGCGGCCGGTGTCGCCGACGTCTACCCCCTCGGACCGCTGCAGGAGGGGCTCTTCTTCCACCACCGCCTGAACGCCGGCACCGGTACGGCGGGCGGCAGCGGCGACGGCGACCCCTACGTCGTCCGCTACGTCCTCGGCTTCGACACCCCGCGGCTGCTCGACTCGTTCCTCGCGGCGCTGGCCCAGGTCATCGACCGGCACGACGTGCTGCGCACCTCCCTGGCCTGGGCGGGCCTGCCGCACCCCGTGCAGGTCGTGCACCGGCGCGCCGAGCTGCCCGTCACCGAGACCGACCTGGGCGACGGACCGGACCCCGTCGCCCGACTGCTGGCCCACGGCGAGGAGCCCCTCGACCTGCGCCGCGCCCCGCTGATGGACGCCCGCACCGCCACCGAACCCGGCACCGGCCGCCGGCTGCTCGCCGTCCGCATGCACCACATCACCCAGGACCACACCACGCTCGACCTGGTGCTGCGCGAGGCCACCGCCGTACTCGCCGGCCGGGGCGGGACCCTGCCCGCCCCGCGTCCCTACCGCGAGTTCGTCGGCCGGGCCCTGCTCACCACCCCCGCCGAGGAACACCTCGCCCACTTCGGCCGGCTCCTCGGCGACGTCACCGAACCCACCGCCCCCTTCGGCGTGTGGGAGGTGCGGGGCGGCGGCACCGACGTCACGGAACGCCGCACCGTCCTCGGCGAACCGGTGGCGGCCCGGCTGCGCGCACAGGCCCGGCGCACCGGAGTCAGCGCCGCGACCGTCCTGCACGTCGTGTGGTCCCGGGTCCTCGCCGCCGTGTCCGGGCGCGACGACGTCGTCTTCGGCACCCTCCTCCTCGGCCGCATGCAGGCCGGCGAGGGCGCGGGCGACGCGCCCGGCATGTTCATCAACACCCTCCCGGTACGGGCCCGCACGGCGGGGACCGACGTGGCACAGGCGGTCCACGCCATGCACCACCAGCTCGCGGAGCTCGTGGTGCACGAACACGCCTCGCTCGCCGTCGCACAGCGGGCCGGCGGCGTGCGGCCACCCGCGCCGCTGTTCACCGCCGTACTCAACTACCGACACAACCCCGCGGGCGGCCCCGGCACGGTCCTGCCGCCCGGCACGGAGCTCCTCGCCTTTCGGGAGCGCACCAACTACCCGCTGCTCGTCTCCGTCGACGACGACGGCGGGGCGCTCGCGTTCGACGTCCAGGCTGCCGCCCCGATCGACCCCGACCTCGTCACCCGGCTGCTGCACGCCACTACCGAGCGCGTCGTCGACACCCTCGAACAGGCGCCGGACACCCCCCTGGCCGACGTCGACGTCCTGCCGGCCGCCGAACGCCACCGGATCCTCACCGAGTGGAACGACACCGGCCGGCCCGACACGGCCCGCACCCTCGCCGACCTCCTCGCCGACCGCGCGGCCGCCACCCCGCACGCCCCCGCGCTCACCTACGACCACGACGGCGCGCCAGAGGAGCTCGACTACGCCGAGCTGTTCGCCCGCGCCAACCGGCTGGCCCGCCACCTGATCGGGCGGGGCGTCGGCCCCGAGGACCGGGTCGTGCTCCTCATGGACCGCTCGCCCGACCTCGTCGTCGCGCTCCTCGCGGTCGTCGGGGCCGGTGCCGCCTACGTCCCCGTAGACCCGGACCAGCCCGCCGTACGCGTCGCCCACCTGTGCGCCGACGCCGCTCCGGCGGCCGTCCTCACCGGCACGGCCCACGCCGCGTCCGTGCCCCGGTCCGCTCCGGCGCCGATCGTCGTGGACGACCCCGCGGTACGCTCCGCCGTCGCGGCACACGCACCGGACCCGATCGGCCAGGACGAGCGCACCGGCCCGCTCCGCCCCTCCCACCCGGCGTACGTCATCTACACCTCGGGCTCCACCGGCATCCCCAAGGGCGTCGTCGTCCCGCACTCCGCAGCGGTCAACCTCCTGGCCTTCCGCTGGCCCGGCCTGACCGCCGACAGCCGCCTGCTGCAGTTCGCCTCGATCGGCTTCGACGTCGCGACCTGGGAGATCATGACGGCCTTCGCCGCGGGTGCCCGCCTCGTCGTCGCTCCCGCCACCCGCCTCCTGCCCGGCGCCGGCCTCGAAGACGTCGTCGAACGCCACGCGGTCACCCACCTGCAACTCCCGCCTACCGTCCTCGGCATGGTCGCGGACGACGACCGACTCGCCTCCGTGCGCACCCTGCTGGTCGCGGGCGAGGCCCTCGGCCAGGCGCTCGTCGACCGCTGGGGCGCCGGCCGCTGGTTCGGCAACGCCTACGGTCCGACCGAGATCACCGTCATCGCCGCCGCCGACGGCCCGCTGCGCCCCGGGGACGCCCCCACCATCGGCCGACCCCTGCCCGGCGTCCGCCTGTACGTCCTCGACGCCCGCCTGCGTCCCGTCCCCGACGGCGTCGACGGCGACCTGTACGTCGCGGGCGCAGGCGTGGCGCGCGGCTACCTCGACCGGCCCGGCCTCAGCGCCGGGCGCTTCGTGGCCGACCCCCACGGAGCCGCCGGTACCCGTATGTACCGCACCGGGGACATCGTGCGCCGCACCGCCGACGGCCGCCTGCTGTACACCGGGCGCGCCGACGACCAGGTCAAGATCCGCGGCTTCCGCGTCGAGCCGGGCGAGATCGAGACCCGGCTCACCGAGCACGAAGGCGTCGCACACGCCACCGTCGTCGCCCGCGACGACGTGCCCGGCGCCCCGGGCGACACACGCCTCGTCGCCTACGTCGTGCCGAGCGGACCCGGCGTCCCCGGGCTGCCCTCCGCGCTGCGCGACCACCTCGCGGCCCTGCTCCCCGCCCACCTGGTGCCGTCCGCGTTCGTGGCCCTGGACCGGCTGCCGCTGTCGGTCAACGGCAAACTCGACCGGGCCGCGCTGCCCGTCCCGGACCCCGCCACCGGCGCCGGTGCCGCGCGTCCCGCGGGCACGTACGACGAACTGCTCTGCGCCGCCATGGCCCAGGTCCTGGGCGTACCGAGGGTGGGTGCGGACGACGACTTCTTCGCCCTCGGCGGCCACTCGCTGCTGGCCGTCCGCCTGGTCGGCCGGATCCGAGCCGTGCTGGACGCCGAGATCCCCGTGCACGCGGTCTTCGAGGCCCCCACGGCGGCGCGACTCGCGGCGCGGCTGGACGAGTGGACGGGGGCCGAGGTGCGTCCGTCGGTGGTGGTGGGGGAGCGGCCGGAGCGGTTGCCGTTGTCGTACGCGCAGCGTCGGTTGTGGTTCGTGGACCGGTTGGAGGGTGCGAGCGCGCTGTACAACATTCCGTTGGTGGTGCGGTTGTCGGGGCGGGTGGATGTGGGGGCGCTGGGTGCGGCGCTGGGTGATGTGGTGGGGCGGCACGAGGCGTTGCGTACGCGGTTCCCGCAGGTGGAGGGGGAGCCGTATCAGGAGATCGTGCCCGTCGCGCAGGCGCGGGTGGAGCTGCCGGTGGTGCCGGTGGCGGCCGGTGAGCTGGAGGCGGGGATCGAGGAGGTCTCCGGTCACGTCTTCGACCTGGCCGCCGAACTCCCCGTGCACGCCGCGCTGCTGACCTCGGGCGAGGAGAGTTCCGTCCTCGTCCTCGTCGTGCACCACATCGCCGGTGACGGCTGGTCCCTGGCACCCCTGTGGCGGGACCTGGCCGCCGCCTACGGCGCGCGTCGGGCCGGGAGCCTGCCGCGGTTCGCGCCGCTGCCCGTGCAGTACGCCGACTACACCCTGTGGCAGCGCGACCTGCTCGGCGACGCGGCCGACCCCGAGAGCATGCTGGCAAAGCAGGTCGCGCACTGGCGCACGGCACTCGAGGGTGTACCCGAGGAGCTGTCCCTCCCCGCCGACCGGCCGCGACCGTCCGCCAAGACGCACCGGGGCGCGGCCGTTCCCGTGCGTGTCCCGGCCGGACTGCACGCGCGACTGGCCGAGTTGGCTCGGTCGGAGGGCGTGACGATGTTCATGGTGTGGCAGGCGGCGGTGGCGGTCCTGCTCTCGCGGCTGGGCGCGGGGGAGGACATCCCGCTGGGCGGCCCGGTCGCGGGCCGCACCGACGAGTCGCTGGAGGACCTGGTCGGGTGCTTCGTCAACACCCTCGTGCTGCGCACCGACCTGTCCGGGGACCCCGCCTTCACCGACGTACTCGCCCGCGTCCGCCGGGACACGCTGAGTGCCCTGCACCGGCAGGAGGTCCCTTTCGAACGGCTGGTGGAGGAACTGGCGCCGCCCAGGTCGGTGGGCCGCCACCCCTTCTTCCAGACCGTTCTCGAAGTGCAGTCCACCCCCCTCCTCACGCCCGAACTGGACGGAGTGGACGTGGCGGTGCTGCCCCGCGCGGTCCGCGACGCCAAGTTCGACCTCGACCTGCAGATCGCCGAGCACTTCGACGCCGAAGGCCGCCCCACCGGCATGGCGGGCGAACTCGTCTACGCCGCCGACCTCTTCGACCACGCCACCGCCGAGACCCTGACCGCCCGGCTGCTGCGCGTCCTGGACGCCGTGGCCGACGCGCCGGGACGCCCCGTGCACACCGTCGACGTGCTCGACGACGCCGAGCGGCACCGGCTGGTGGGGGAGTGGTCCCGCCGGCAGCCGGCGATCGCCGGCCCGGACGCCCATGTCTTCGTCCTCGACGACCACCTCATGCCGGTCCCGCCCGGCGTGACCGGACTGCTCTACACCACCTGCGACGCGTCCGCGGACTCCACGGTCGCCTGCCCGTTCACCGAGGAGGAGTCCGTCATGCGACCCACCGGCGCACAGGCCCGCTGGGACGACGAGGGCCGCGTACACGTTCTGACGGCCGACGACGCGACGGCCCCGGAGCCGGACACGCGGCCGTCCGACGCCCCGGTCCCGCGCGGAAGCGGGACGGAACTGCGCGAGGAACTGCTCCGCACCGTCTTCGCGCAGGTGCTGGGCGCGCCGGAAGTGAGCACGGACGACGACTTCTTCGCCCTCGGCGGCCACTCCCTCCAGGCCGTGCGCCTGGTCAGCCGCATCCGCGCCGTCCTCGGCGTCGAACTGCTCGTCCGCGACCTCTTCGAGACACCGACCGTGGCCGGACTGGCCGCCCGGCTGGACGAGTGGACGGGGGCCGAGGTGCGTCCGTCGGTGGTGGTGGGGGAGCGGCCGGAGCGGTTGCCGTTGTCGTACGCGCAGCGTCGGTTGTGGTTCGTGGACCGGTTGGAGGGTGCGAGCGCGCTGTACAACATTCCGTTGGTGGTGCGGTTGTCGGGGCGGGTGGATGTGGGGGCGCTGGGTGCGGCGCTGGGTGATGTGGTGGGGCGGCACGAGGCGTTGCGTACGCGGTTCCCGCAGGTGGAGGGGGAGCCGTATCAGGAGATCGTGCCCGTCGCGCAGGCGCGGGTGGAGCTGCCGGTGGTGCCGGTGGCGGCCGGTGAGCTGGAGGCGGGGATCGAGGAGGTCTCCGGTCACGTCTTCGACCTGGCCGCCGAACTCCCCGTGCACGCCGCGCTGCTGACCTCGGGCGAGGAGAGTTCCGTCCTCGTCCTCGTCGTGCACCACATCGCCGGTGACGGCTGGTCCCTGGCACCCCTGTGGCGGGACGTGTCGACGGCGTACGCGGCACGCCGCTCGGGCAAGGCCCCGGACTTCCCCCCGCTGCCGGTGCAGTACGCCGACTACGCGCTGTGGCAGCAGCGGCTGTTCGGCGACGAGGACGCCGTCGACAGCCGGCTCACCGCGCAGGTCGAGCACTGGCGAGCCGCCCTCGACGGCGTCCCCCGCGAACTCGCCCTGCCGTTCGACCGGCCCCGACCGGCCAGGCCCGGACACGGCGGCGGTTGGGCCGACATCGTCGTATCCGCCGAACTGCACGCACGGATGGCCGAGTTGGCTCGGTCGGAGGGCGTGACGATGTTCATGGTGTGGCAGGCGGCGGTGGCGGTGCTGCTCTCGCGGCTGGGCGCGGGGGAGGACATCCCGCTGGGCAGCCCGGTCGCGGGCCGCACCGACGAGTCGCTGGAGGACCTGGTCGGGTTCTTCCTCAACACCCTCGTGCTGCGCACCGACCTGTCCGGCGACCCCGCCTTCACCGACGTCCTCGCCCGGGTGCGCAGCACCGCACTGGACGCCCTCGACCACCAGGACGTCCCCTTCGACCGCCTCGTGGAGAAGCTGGCACCCGCCCGCTACACCGACCGCGTCCCCTTCTTCCAGGTCCTGGTCGCCGTGCAGAACATGCCGCAGGCCCAGGTCGCGCTGCCCGGCCTGGACGTCGACGCCGGACCCGGCAAACCCACCACGGCCAAGGTCGACCTCGACGTCCAGGTCGTCGAACGCCACGACGCGGACGGTGCGCCGAGCGGCATGGCCGGAGGGCTCACCTACGCCACCGACCTCTTCGACCACGCCACCGCCGAGCGCCTCGTCGCCCGGCTGCTGCGCGTCCTGGACGCGGTCACCGCCGACCCCGCCCGCCGGGTCTCCCGCATCGACGTCTTCGACCCCGCCGAACGGCGGCGCCTGCTCACCGAGTCGAACGGCGCCCGCAGCGACACCCTGGCGCTCACCGTCCCCGAGCTGTTCGCCGTCCGAGCCTCCCGCGCGCCGAAGGCCGTCGCCCTCGACACCGGGGCCGAACCGGTCACCTACGGACAACTGGACGCCCGCTCCAACCGGCTCGCCCACCACCTCATCGACCTCGGCGTCGGCCCGGAGACCGTGGTCGCCGTCGTCATGGACCGCTCCCCGGACGTGGTCACCACCCTGCTGGCCGTACTCAAGGCGGGCGGCGCCTACCTCACGCTCGACCCCGCCCAACCCGACTCCCGCACCGCCGAGATGGTCGCCCTCGCCGGAACGGGGGTCTGCCTGGCCGACGGGCGGTACGCCGAAGCGGCGCGCGGCCGGTTCGCCACCGTCGTCGTCGCCGACGCGGGTGACGCCGAGTGGGCCGACCGGCCCGCCGGCACCGTCGCCGGACGCAGCCTGCCCGACCAGCTCGCCTACCTCATGTTCACCTCCGGCTCCACCGGCGAACCCAAGGGCATCGGCACCACCCACCGCGACATCGTGGACCTCGCCGGCGACCGCTGCTGGCAGTTCCCCGGCACCGCGCGCGGCATGTTCGCCGCGCCGCACACCTTCGACGGGTCCACCGTCGAGGTGTGGGTACGGCTGCTCACCGGCGGCACCCTGATCGTCACCCCGCCCGGGCGAACCGACGCCGCCCGCCTGCGCTCCCTCGTCGCCGACCACGGACTCACCCACGCCCATCTGACCGCCGGCCTGTTCCGGGTCGTCGCCGAAGAGGACCCGGCCGCCTTCACCGGCGTCCACGACGTGCTCACCGGCGCCGACGTCGTCCCCAAGGAGGCGGTCCGCCGCGTCCTCGAAGCGGTCCCCGGCATCGTCGTCCGCAGCAGCTACGGGCCGACCGAGGCGACCGTCATCGCCACCCAGATCCCGCTCACCGAACCCGACGCCCTGGGCGACGTCGTGTCGATCGGCCGCGCCATGGACAACACCGGCGTGTACGTCCTCGACGACAGCCTCCAACCGGTCCCGGCCGGCGTCGCGGGCGAGGCGTACATCGCGGGCGCCGGACTCGCCCGCGGCTACGTCGCCCGCCCCGGACTCACCGCCGAGCGGTTCGTGGCCTGCCCGTTCGACGTGCCCGGCGCCCGCATGTACCGCACCGGGGACATCGTGCGCCGACGGGCCGACGGCGCGCTGGAGTTCGTGTCACGGGCCGACGACCAGGTGAAGATCCGCGGGTTCCGGGTCGAGCCCGGTGAGGTCGAGAAGATCCTGGCCGGACACCCCGCCGTCGCCCAGGCCGTCGTCACCGTCCGCGAGGACACCCCCGGAGACAAGCGCCTGGTGGCCCACCTGACCGCGGCGCCCGGCGAAGCCCTCCCGGACGTCCGGGAGTTCGTCGCCGGCCGGCTGCCCGAGTACCTCGTGCCGGACGCCGTCGTCGTCCTGGACCGACTGCCGCTCACCGCCAACGGCAAGGTGGACCGCGCGGCGCTGCCCGCCCCCGAGGCGGCGAGCACCGGCCCGGCGCGCCGGCCGCCGTCCCCGCGCGAGGACCTCCTCTGCTCCGTCTTCGCCCAGGTCCTGGGCGTACCCCGGGTCGGGGTGGACGACGACTTCTTCGCCCTCGGCGGCCACTCGCTGCTGGCCGTGCGCCTGGTCAGCCGCATCCGCAGCGTCCTCGGCGCCGAGATCCCCGTACAGGCGGTCTTCGAGACCTCCACCGTCGCCGGTCTCGCCCCCACCGTCGAGGCCGCCGGCTCCACCGGCGTCCTGCGGCCCGCCCTCGCCGCCGGGCCCCGGCCCCGCCGGCTGCCGCTCTCGTACGCCCAGCGCCGACTGTGGTTCGTGGACCGGCTGGAGGCGGCCGGCCCCCTCTACAACGTCCCGCTCGCGCTGCGGCTGACCGGTGCACTCGACACGGGCGCACTCCGGACGGCCTGGACCGACCTGCTCACCCGGCACGAGAGCCTGCGCACCCGGTTCCTGCACGCCGACGGGGACCCCTACCAGGACATCGTCTCCCTCGACGATTTCCCCCCGTACTTCGCCGTCGAGTCGGTGGGCCGCGGGGAACTGGAAGCCCGGATCGACGAGGCCGCCGGCCACGTCTTCGACCTCACCGCCGGACCGCCCGTGCGGGCCACCCTCCTCGCCGTGGACGGGCCCGACGCCGACGAGGCGGTGCTGGTCCTGGTCACGCACCACATCGTCGCCGACGGCTGGTCGATGGTCCCGCTGCTGCGCGACCTGTCCACCGCCTACACCGCCCGCCGGGCCGGCCGCGCCCCCGGCTGGGAACCGCTGCCCGTGCAGTACGCCGACCACACCCTCTGGCAGCGCGGCCTGCTCGGCGACGGCGACGACCCCGACAGCGTCCTCGCCGGCCAGGTCGCCCACTGGCGGGACGCGCTGGACGGCAGCCCCGAGGAACTGGCCCTGCCCACCGACCGGCCGCGTCCCGCCGTGGCGAGCCACGAGGGCGGCTGGGTGCCCATGAGCGCGCCCGCCGACCTGCACGCCCGCCTGACGGAACTCGCCGTCGCCCAGGGGGCCACCGCCTTCATGGTGTGGCAGGCGGCGCTCGCCGTCCTGCTCTCCCGGCTGGGCGCCGGCCAGGACATCCCGATCGGCAGCCCCGTGGCGGGCCGCACGGACGAGGCCGCCGACGACCTGATCGGCTTCTTCGTCAATACCCTCGTGCTGCGCACCGACCTCTCCGGCGACCCCACCTTCACCGAGGTGCTCGGCAGGGTCCGCCGGTCGGCGCTGGGCGCCCTGGCACACCAGGACGTACCGTTCGAGCGGCTGGTCGAGGAGCTGGCACCCACGCGGTCCCGTGCCCGCCACCCCCTCTTCCAGATCCTGCTCGCCGTGCAGAACGTGCCCGCCGCCACCGTCGACCTGCCGGGCCTGCGCGTGGAGGCACTCCCCACCGAGCTGGGCCGCGCCAAGTTCGACCTCGACCTCCACGTCGCCGAAGCCTTCGACGACGAGGGCCGGCCCGCCGGCATCGACGGCGGCATCACCTACGCCGCCGACCTCTTCGACCGCACGACGGTGGAGGCCCTGCTCGACCGCCTCCTGCTCGTCCTGCGCGCCGTCGTCGCCGACCCCTCCCGGCGCGTCCACGACATCGCCCTGCTCGACAGCGGCGACCGGCACCGCGTCCTCACCGAGTGGAACCGCACCGAACGGGCCGCACCGGCCGCCACCGTGCCCGACCACTTCAGGGCCCAGGCCGCCCGCACCCCCGACGCCGTCGCCCTGGTCACCGACGGCGCCCGGACGACGTACGCCGAGCTCGACGCCGCCTCCGACCGCCTCGCCCGGTACCTGACCCGGCACGGCGCCGGCCCCGGGCGCCTCGTCGCCGTCGTCATGGAGCGCTCGCCGGAGACGATCACCGCCCTCCTCGCGGTCCTCAAGACCGGCGGCGCCTACCTCCCCGTCGACGTCGGCTACCCCGCCGCCCGCATCGAACTGATGCTGCGCGACGCCGCCCCCGCCCTCCTCCTCACCACCACCGACCTGGTGGACCGGCTGCCCGGGAGCACCGGCGGACCGGACCGCGTCGTCCTCGACGACCCCTCGGTCCGGGACGCGGTGGCCGCACAGGACGCCACCCCCACGGCCACGCCCCCGCACCCGGACTCCGCCGCCTACACCATCTACACCTCCGGATCCACCGGCACCCCCAAGGGCGTCGTCGCCACCCACCGCGCCGTCGACCGGCTCGTCCGCCCCGCCGACTACGCCGATCTGCGCGCCGGAGACGTCGTCTCCCATCTGGGGTCCGTCTCCTTCGACTCCACCACCTTCGACATCTGGGCCACCCTCCTCAACGGCGCCACCCTCGCCGTGGGGCCGGCGGGCTCCCCGTCCGTCGCCGACATCCGCGACTACCTCGCCCGGCACCGGGTCACCGTCGCCCTGCTGCCCACCGGACTGCTGCACCAGGTCATCGACCTCGACGTCGAGGCGCTGCGCGGCGTCCGCTCCGTGCTGACCGGTGGCGAGGCGCTCTCCGTCGAGCACTGCCGCACCCTGCTCGACACCCTGCCCGGCACCCG
The DNA here is from genome assembly GCF_040686295.1 of Streptomyces sp. NPDC085944. NCBI lineage: Bacteria > Bacillati > Actinomycetota > Actinomycetes > Kitasatosporales > Streptomycetaceae > Streptomyces > Streptomyces sp. NPDC085944. Next base: position 20,702 of record NZ_JBFBJX010000030.1, read on the forward strand.
GCTGATGAACGGCTACGGCCCCACCGAGAGCGTCACCTACACCCACACCCACCCCGTCACCCGCGCGGACGTCGACAGCGGCCGGGCGATCCCGCTGGGCCGCCCGCTGGCCCGCACCCGCGCCTACGTCCTCGACACCGCCCTGCGGCCCGCCCCCGTCGGCGTGCCCGGCGAGCTGTACATCGCGGGCGACGGCCTGGCACGCGGCTACGCCAACCGTCCGGGCCTGAGCGCCGAACGGTTCACCGCCTGCCCGTTCGAGGACGGCGGCGCCCGGATGTACCGCACCGGCGACCTCGTGCGGTGGCGGGCCGACGGGGTGCTGGAGTTCGTCGGCCGGGCCGACGACCAGGCCAAGATCGGCGGCTTCCGCGTCGAACCCGGGGAGGTGGAGGCCACCGTCTCCGCCCACCCCGACGTGGCCCAGGCCGTGGTCGTGGTCCGCGAGGACACCCCCGGCGACAAGCGTCTCGCCGCCTATGCGGCACCGGCGGACCCCGCCGTCTCCGGCCGAGAACTGGCCGACCGCATCCGGCACTTCGTCGCCGACCGGCTGCCGGACCACCTCGTGCCGCCGTTCGTGACCGTCCTGGACCGGCTGCCGCTCACCCCGAACGGGAAGGTCGACCGGGCCGGCCTGCCCGTCCCCGACCCGATGGCCGCCGTCACCGTCGCACGCGGCCCGGCCTCGCCGTACGAGGAACTGCTCGGCGTCGTCTTCGCCGACGTGCTGCGCCTGCCCCGCGTCGGCGTCGACGACGACTTCTTCGCCCTGGGCGGGCACTCCCTGCTCGCGGTCCGGCTGGTCAGTCGCATCCGCGCCGTACTGGGCGCGGAGACCTCCGTGGCCACCGTCTTCGAGAATCCGACCGTGTCCGGCCTCGCGCGGCAGCTCACCCGGGCCGGCGGCCGGGCCCGTCCCGCCGTCGTGCCGATGCCCCGGCCACCGGTGCTGCCCCTGTCCTACGGACAGAGCCGCCTCTGGTTCGTGGACCGCGTCGAAGGCCCCAACCACCTCTACAACATCTGCCTCGTCCTGCGCCTCACCGGCGACCTGGACCCCGGACTGCTACGCCTGGCCCTCGCCGACGTCGTCGCCCGGCACGAGAGCCTGCGCACCACCTTCCCCCTCGTCGACGACGAGCCGAGCCAGCACGTCCTGGCCGTCGAGGAGGCGGCCGTGGACCTGCCGGTCACCGCCGTCACCGAGGAGGAACTGGTCGGCCGGCTCGACGCGCTCGCCGCCCACCCCTTCGACCTGGCCCGCGAACTGCCGCTGAAGACCGCGCTGTTCTCCCTGCGTCCGGGCGAGTGGGTGCTCTCGGCGACCGTCCACCACATCGCCGGCGACGGATGGTCGATGGGCCCGCTGTGGCGGGACCTCTCGCAGGCGTACCGGGCGCGCGCCGCCGGACGCGCCCCCGAATGGGAACCGCTGCCCGTGCAGTACGCCGACCACACCCTGTGGCAGCGGGACTTCCTCGGCGACGTGCACGACCCCGACAGCGTGCTCGCCACGCAGGTCGCCCACTGGAAGGAGCGGCTGCGGGACGCCCCCCAGGAGCTCGCCCTGCCCGTCGACCGGCCCCGACCGGCGGTGTCGGACCACGGGGCCGGACTGGTGCCGCTGAACATACCGGCACCCCTGCACGCACGGCTGGCCGAGCTGGCACTCGGACAGGGCGTCACCATGTTCATGCTGCTGCACGCGGCGGTCGCGGTGCTGCTGTCGAAGAGCGGCGCCGGACGCGACATCGTGCTGGGCAGTCCCGTCGCCGGCCGCACCGACCAGGCCCTGGACGACCTCGTCGGCTTCTTCGCGGGCACCCTGGTGCTGCGCACCGACCTGTCGGGGGACCCCGACTTCCTGGAACTGCTCGACCGGGTGCGCACGGCCGGCCTGGACGCCTTCGAGCACCAGGACGTGCCCTTCGAGCGGCTGGTGGAGGAGCTGGCCCCGGCCCGCTCCATGGCCCGCAACCCCCTGTTCCAGGTGATGCTCGCCGTGCAGAACAACCACCGGGGCACGCTCAGCCTCCCCGGTGTGCAGGTGCGCGAGGAGCCGGCCGGGGCCCTGACGGCCCGGTTCGACCTGGACTTCGAGGCCCGGGAGAACTTCGACGAGTCGGGCGCGCCCGCCGGACTCGACGGAGAGGTCGTCTATGCCACCGAACTCTTCGACCGCTCCACCGTGGAGACGCTCACCGCCCGGCTCCTGCGGGTCCTGGAGACGGTGGCCGCCGACCCCGCCCTCCCGGTGACCCGCGTCGACCTCCTCGACGACGCCGAGCGGCGGCGCGTCACCGAGGAGTGGAACGACACCGCCGGCCCCCTCCCGGACGTCACCCTCGCCGGGCTCTTCGACCGGCAGGCCGCCCGCACCCCCGACGCCGTCGCCCTGGTCCACGACGGCACAGAGGTCACCTACGCCGAACTCGACGAGCGCTCCGGCCGGCTCGCCCGGCACCTGATCGGCCTCGGAGCCGCGCCGGAGACCCTGGTCGGCGTGGCCCTCGACCGGTCGGTGGAACAGATCGTCGCGCTGCTGGCCGTCGTCAGGACCGGCGCCGCCTACCTGCCCGTCGACCCCGGCCAGCCGCGGCGGCGCACCGACCTCGTGCTCACCGACGCCTCGCCGGTCCTCGTGCTGAGCACCGCGGAGACCACCGACCGGCTCGGCGGCACCGAGGACGAGACGCCGGCACGGTGGATCGACCTCGACGGCCCCCTGGCCGACGGCCTCCGGGGCACCCCGGCGCCCGCGTCCGTCACCGACGCCGACCGGGGGGCGCCGCTGCGGCCGCACCACCCGGCCTACGTGATGTACACCTCCGGCTCCACCGGCACCCCGAAGGGCGTCGTCGTACCGCACTCCGGCGTGGTCAACCAACTGGCCTGGATGCAGGAGGAGTACCGCCTCGAACCGGCCGACCGCATGCTGCAGCGGGCGTCGTTCGGCTTCGACGCCTCGGTGTGGGAGATCTTCTGGCCCCTGCTGAACGGCGCGGCGGTGGTCCTGAGCGGCCCCGGCTCCCACGCGGACCCCGAGTACCTCGCCGACCTCGTCGACCGGGAACGGGTGACCGTCGCCCAGTTCGTCCCCTCCGTGCTGCGCACGTTCCTCGACGGCGGCGCCGCCGGGCGGTGCACGAGCCTGCGGACGGTCCTCTGCCTCGGCGAGGCGCTCCCGGCCGCCGTGCGCGACCGATTCCGGCAGACCCTGGACGCGGAGTTGCACAACCTCTACGGCCCCACGGAGGCGTCCGTCGCCGTCACCGCCTGGCCGTGCGACGCGGCACAGGACGGCGCCTGCGTGCCCATCGGACGCCCCCTGCGCAACATCAGGGCGTACGTCCTCGACGACGGCCTGCTGCCGGTGCCCCCCGGCACGGCCGGTGAACTGTACGTCGCCGGCACCGGCCTGGCCCGCGGCTACCTGGGCCGGCCGGTACTCACCTCCGAGCGCTTCGTGGCCTGCCCGTACGGACCGGAGGGCGAGCGGATGTACCGCACCGGCGACATCGTGCGCTGGACGGCCGGGGGCCACCTGGAGTTCCTCGACCGCGCGGACGACCAGGTGAAGATCCGCGGCTTCCGGGTCGAGCCGGGCGAGGTCGAGGCGACCCTGGCCAGCCACCCGAAGGTCGCCCAGGCCGCCGTCGTCACCCGCGAGGGCCCCGGCGGCGACCCCGCCCTCGTCGGCTACCTGGTACCGGCCGCCGGCGACGACGGGGTGGACCTGGTGACGCAGGTCAGGGAATACCTGGCGGAGCGCCTCCCGGAGCACCTGGTGCCGCCCGTGCTGACGCCGCTGGACACGCTGCCGCTCACCCCCAACGGCAAGCTCGACCGGTCCGCCCTGCCCGCCCCCGACCACACCGCCCTCGCGACCGGCGGCCGGGCACCCGCCACCCTGCGCGAGCAGCTGCTGTGCTCCGTCTTCGAGCAGGTGCTCGGCGTCTCGCCCGTCGGCGTCGACGCGAGCTTCTTCGACCTCGGCGGCCACTCGCTGCTCGCCGTACGGCTCGTCAACCGCATCAGGGTGGTCGTCGGCGCCGACGTCCCGGTCCGGGCCGTCTTCGAGGCACCCACCGTCACCGCCCTGCTGGCGTGGATCGCCCGCGAAGGACGACAGGGGACCGCCGATGTGCTGGTGCCCATGCGCTCCACGGGCGAGAGGCCCCCGCTGTTCTGCGCCCACACCGTGCTCGGCCTCGGCTGGGAGTACGGCTGGCTCACCGACGTCGCGCCGGGCGACCAGCCGCTGTACGCCCTGCGCCCCCGCGGCATGGACACCGGCACCGCGGAACTGCCCGACTCGCTGTCCCGGATGGCCGCCGACTACGTCGAGCAGATCCGCACCGTGCAGCCCACCGGCCCCTACCACCTGCTCGGCTGGTCCTTCGGCGGCAACGTCGTCCAGGAGATGGCGGCCCAGCTCCAGGACGCGGGAGAAGAGGTGGCCGCCCTCGTCCTGCTGGACTCCAGCCCCCTGGACGGCCCCGCCACCGCCGAGCAGCGGGCGGGCTTCGCCGAGCAGGAGGAGACGGTGGCCGGCGCACTCACCGGTGAGGAGCACGAGGCGTACCTCCGCATCGTCCGCAACAACACCCGCATCCTGCTCGCCCACCGCACCCGGAAGACCACCGGCACCCTGCTGCTCGTCTCCGCCGACTCCGAGACCAAGGCGGCACTGTGGCGCCCCTTCGTCTCCGGCGAGGTACGGGAGCACGTGCTCCACTGCGCCCACCGCGACATGCTCCTGAACCCGGACGTCGTCCGGCGGATCTGGGACCTCGCGGCGGGCGAGCTGGAACCGACCGACACCGACGACACCGACAACGACCCCGACCGGGCGTAACGGCCCGAACCGGCGGACCGAAGCCCCTGCGAGACGAGGATGGCCGTGGGCGACCCCCTGTACACCGTCACCACCATGCCGACGCGACGCCGGCCCGACCGGCCGTTCGACCCGCCGGCCGAACTGCTCGAAGCCCGCCGCCACGGCCCCATCAGCCGCTATGTCTTCCCCGGCGGCGTCGACGGATGGCTGGTCACCGGATACGACCTCATCCGGTCGGTGCTGGCCGACCCCCGGTTCAGCTCGCGCTGGGAGCTCCTGCGCCACCCGACCGTCGACCACGGGGACGTCGAACTCGAACCGGCGCCCCCGGGCGAGTTCCTCTTCATGGACGAACCACGCCACGGCCGCTACCGCAAGCCGCTCATGGGCAAGTTCACCGTGCGGCGCATGCGGCTGCTGACCCGACGCATCGAGGAAATCACCGCCGAACACCTCGACGCCATGGAACTGGCCGGAGGGCCCACCGACCTGGTGACCGCCTACGCCAAACCCATCCCCGCCGTCACCATCTGCGAACTGCTGGGCGTCCCGCACGAGGAGCGCGCCACCTTCCAGAAACAGGTCGACGCCTTCCGGGACCTGGAGTCCGACCGCGACGACCTCATAGCGGCCTACCACGCGACCCGCGCCCACCTCGCCGCGCTGGTGGCCGCCAAACGCGCCCACCCCACCGACGACGTGCTCAGCGAACTCACCGACGGGGACCTCACCGACGAGGAACTGGTCGGGATGTCCCTCTTCCTGCTCGCGGCCGGACTCGACACCACCATGCACATGATCGGTCTCGGCACCTTCGCGCTGCTGCGCCACCCCGAACAGCTCGCCGCGCTGCGCGCCGACCCCGCTCTCGCCGACCGGGCCGTGGAGGAGCTGCTGCGCTACCTGAGCGTCGGCAAGACCTTCATGCGGACGGCACTGCGGGACGTGGAACTCGGCGGGCACACCGTCAAGGCCGGCACCTCGCTGATCCTGAGCTACAACACGGCCAACCGCGACCCCGAGCGCTTCACCGACCCCCACCGGCTCGACCTGCACCGCCGGGAGGGCGCGCACATCGCCTTCGGACACGGCATCCACCAGTGCCTGGGCCAGCAACTGGCCCGCGTCCAGATGAAGGTGGCGTTCCCGGCCCTGGTCAACCGCTTCCCGACGCTGCGCCTCGCCGTACCCGCCGAGGAGATCGCCCTGCGCCCCGAAGCGGAGATCGCGGACGTCTACGGCGTGAAGAGCCTGCCCGTCACCTGGGACGCGTAGACGCGTAACTGTGGCGAACGTGGATGCCGTCCGGCCCCCGCCACGGCAGATTGTGACCGATCCGTTGCCCCTCCGTGCACCAGTGAGGAACGTGGCCATGAGTGATCAGACACTGACTCAAGCACCGCGCCGGTACAAGTCGCCGCAACAGGACAGTGCCCGCTGGGACGACTTCCCGCTGCGCGAGGGCGACATCGTCGTCAGCAGTCCGGCCAAGGCCGGTACGACATGGGTGCAGATGATCTGTGCGCTGCTCGTGTTCCAGACCCCGGAACTCCCCAAGCCGCTGTCGGCACTGTCGCCGTGGCTGGACCAGCTCTTCACGCCGCAGGACCAGATGTACGCGCAGCTCGCCGAGCAGGAGCACCGGCGCGTCATCAAGACGCACGTCCCGCTCGACGGACTGCCCCTCGACCCGCGCGTCAGCTACCTCGTCGTCAACCGGCACCCCCTGGACCGGGCCCTGTCCATGTACCACCAGGTCGCCAACGTCCGCGCCGAGTGGCTGCGCGCCTTCAACAGCGACCAGGACTTTGAGAAGTACTCCGGGCGGGCCCGCGAGTACCTGCTGAACTGGTGTCGCGCCGGCGAGTCCGACGGCTGGGAGCAGGACGTGGCCGCGGCCGAACTCCACCACCCGCTCGACGCCTGGAACCGGCGTGACGAGCCGAACGTACGGCTGCTGCACTACGACGACCTGTGCGCCGACCTGGAGGGCCAGATGTCGGCGCTGGCCGAGTGGCTGGGCATCACCGTGGACCCGGCCGTCTGGCCGGAGCTGGTGCGGGCGGCGACCTTCGACGAGATGAAAAGCCGCGCGGAGCACCTGGCGCCGGACAAGGAGATCCTCGCGGACCCCGCGGAGTTCTTCCGCTCGGGACGCTCCGGCGGCGCCCGCGGCGTCCTGACCGACGCCGACCTCGACGCCTACCACGAGCGCGTCGGTGCCCTCGCCCCGAAGCCGTTCCTCGACTGGCTGCACGGCGGAGCGGCGGGCGCCCGCCCGTGACGCCTGCCCGGCGGCCCGCCGACGCGGCACTTCGCCGCCCACACCACGACTCGAAGGAGACCTCGCTGTGACACCGTCCGCGCCACCGCAGCCCGCCACCGCCGCCCGGCTCGCCACCGCCCCCGCCGACGCCCTCGACGTCCGCCGCGTCTCCGGCGCCCTCGGGGCCGAGGTCCGCGGCATCGACCTCGACGACCTCACCGACGCGCAGTTCGACCGGATCCACGAGCTGATGCTCGAACACCTCGTGCTGTTCTTTCCGGACCAGGAGAAGCTGACCCCCGCCGGGCACGTGGCGTTCGGCCGGCGTTTCGGCGAGGTGGAGGTCCACCCCTTCCTGCCCAAGTTGGCGGACCACCCCGAGATCACGGTGATCGAACCCGACAAGGGCGGCAAGGCCGACGAGTGGCACATCGACGTCAGCTTCAGCCCCAGCCCGCCGATCGCGTCGATCCTGCACCTGATCGACACCCCCTCCGCGGGCGGCGACACCATGTGGAGCAACCAGTACCGGGCGTACGAGACGCTCTCCGAGCCGTTCCGGGAGATGCTCGAAGGGCTCACCGCGGTCCACGTCCTGAAGATCCCGCCGGTCGTCGAGATGTCCGCCGAGCACCCCGTCGTCCGCGTCCACCCGGTGACCGGACGCAAGTCGCTCTACGTCACCCGGATGTGGACCTCGCACATCCCGCAGCTCACTCGGCAGGAGAGCGACACCGTCCTGCAGCACCTGTTCGAGCACTCCGAGCAGCCGGCCTTCACCCTCCGGCACCGCTGGGACCCGCACACCGTGGCCCTGTGGGACAACCGCGTCACCCAGCACATCGCCATCAACGACTACCAGGAGCACCGCCGCGGCCAGCGCGTCACGGTCAACGGCGACGTGCCCACCAGCAACACCCCCCGCCGGCCCGAGTACCGGCGCAACGGTGACGAGCGGTACTACCCGCGCCGCATCAACGCCAAGGTCGGCTACTGAGCCGGTCCCGCACCCCGCGGAGGACGTCCCACGCAGGAAAGACGGAGGAAGACGTGCGCGGAACCCAGCAAACGGCCGGCCGGGCACCCGGGCCGCCGCCGCAGCGAGCAGCCGCCGGGGCCCCGGGACTGGCCGGTGTGGGCACCGCCGTACCGCCCGTCTCGTACACCCAGCGGGAGGTACTCGACACCTTCGGCATCACCGACCGGCGCATCCGCTCCGTCTTCCTCGGCGGCAACATCGAGCGCCGCAACCTCACCCTGCCCCCGACCGGCCCTGACGGGACCCCTCTTGAGGAGTCCCAGGGCGACCTGCTGCGCAAGCACACCGAGACCGGGCTGCGGATGGGCCGGGAGGCGGTCGAACGCTGCCTGGCGGACGCCGGCGCGGAACTCGCCGACGTCCGCTACCTGTGCTGCGTCACCTCCACCGGACTGCTCACGCCCGGCCTCTCCGCGCTCCTCATCCGGGACCTCGGCATCCATCCGTCCTGCCAGCGCCTGGACGTCGTCGGCATGGGCTGCAACGCCGGGCTCAACGCGCTCAACGCCGTCGCGGGCTGGGCCGGCGGCCACCCCGGCGAACTCGCCCTGACGGTCTGCGTGGAGGCATGCTCCGCCGCCTACGTCTTCGACGGCACCATGCGCTCCTCGGTGGTCAACAGCCTGTTCGGGGACGGCGCGGCGGCCGTCGCCGTCCGAGCCCGGGAACACCCCGGCGACGAGGCGCCGCCCGGCCCCGAACTGCTGAGGTTCGCCAGCCACATCATCCCCGAGGCCGTCTCCGCGATGCGCTACGACTGGGACGACGCGCAGGGCAAGTTCAGCTTCTACCTCGACGCCGACGTGCCCTACGTCGTCGGCGCGCACGCCGAGACGGCGGTCTCCCGCCTCCTGGACGGCACCGGACTGGGCACCGGGGACATCGACCACTGGGTGGTGCACTCCGGCGGCAAGAAGGTCATCGACGCGATCCGGGTGAACCTCGAACTGTCCCGGCACGACGTGCGGCACACCACCGGAGTGCTGCGCGACCACGGCAACCTCTCCAGCGGATCGTTCCTGTTCTCCTACGAGCGGCTGCGCGACGAGAAGGCCGCCGTCCCCGGCGACCTCGGAGTCCTGATGACGATGGGACCGGGCTCGACCATCGAGACGGCCCTGGTGCGCTGGTGAGGAAAGGAGCTGGTACGACCATGAAGACCGGATCCGACCGGACGGGGCTGCCCGGGGAACTGGGCCTCCTGGCCCGGCTGGACGGCGGCAGCCCGCTGCCCGAACTGACCGCCGCGCTGGACGCGGTCTGCGAACAGGCCGGGGACCGGGGCGAACGGACGGTCGTGGTCCTGCGGTTCACCCCGGCACCCCACCAGCCGCGCGAGTGGCCCGGCGGCGTCTCGATCCAGGAGGTCAAGCGCTGGGAGCGGGCCGTGCGCCGCCTGGAACGGCTCGACCACGTCAACATCGCCGTCGCCGAGGGGACGTGCGGCGGCCCGGTCCTCGACCTGCTGCTGGCCGCGGACTACCGGATCGCGGGGCCCGACCTGCGCCTGCTGCTGCCCGTCAACGAGGGGCACTTCTGGCCCGGCATGACCCTGTACCGGCTCGTGCAGCACATCGGGCTGGCCCGCGCCCGCCGCATCGTGCTCTGGGACTCCGCCATCGAACTCGGCGACGCCACGGAACTCGGCATCGTCGACCAGGTCAGCGAGGACCTCACCGAGGCCGTCCACACCGCGGCCGTCCTGCGCGGCCGGCTCTCCGACCGGGAGACCCGCATCCGCCGGCGGCTCCTGGAGGAGGCCGCCTCCGCCGAGTACGAGGACGCGCTCGGCATCCACCTGGCCGCCTGCGACCGCGAGTTGCGACGCCTGTCCGGCCACGGCCCGGAACCGACGGAGGTGCCGCAGTGACCACCCGGCCCGCCGCTCCGGCCGCCTCCGCCGGACCCACCGCCCCTGTCCTGCTCACCGGCCGTTTCGACGACGACGCACGGCATCTCGCCGAACAGGCCGCGGCAGCCGAACGGATCCTCGCGGCGCTGCCCCCGGTCCCGGGGAGGTCCCGGGACGAGCGGATCCGCGCCGTGACCGCGCACGCGGAGGTCCGCGCCGTCCGGCGGGACTTCCTCGCCAGGCACACCGACACCGTCTACGGGCTGCTCACCGACGGACTGACCCGGTGCCCGCGCCTGCCGGACCTCGTGGACGCCGCTGCCGACCTGGTGCCCGGCCTGGTGCCCACCCGTGCGCAGATGGCCGCCGAACTCCGCTTCGTCCAGGCGGAGAAGGAGGGCCGCGAGATCGACCAGGGCCGGTTCTGCGGCGCCGTGCTGCGCTCGCCCACCGCCGGCCGGCACCTCGTGGAGACGATGCTCGGACCCACCCCGCGCGCCCTGGAACTCCTGGACCGCTTCCGCGCCGAGGGCCGCGTCGAACTGGACGCCGTCCACGTCGAACGCCGCGGCGCCACCGCCTACGTCGAGTTCCGCAACCCGGGCCGGCTCAACGCCGAGAACGCCCGGCTCGTCGCCGACCTCGACACCGCCGTCGACCTCGTCCTGCTCGACGACACGGTCCGCGTCGGCGTCCTGCGCGGCGGCACCACCGACCACCCCGCCCACCGGGGGCGGCGCGTCTTCAGCGCCGGCATCGATCTCACCGACCTGCGCGACGGCCGGATCCCGCTGGTCGGCTTCCTCCTGGCCCGGGAACTCGGCTACGTCAACAAGCTGCTCCACGGCCTGCTGACCGACCCGGCCCCCGGCGCCGGCAGCGAACGGTACGTCACCAAACCGTGGATCGGGGCCGTCGACACCTTCGCCATCGGCGGCGGCATGCAACTCCTGCTCACCCTCGACCACGTCGTCGCCGAAGAGGGCGCCTACGTCAGCCTGCCCGCCGCCGAGGAGGGCATCGTCCCCGGCGCGGGCAACCTCCGGCTCACCCGGCAGACCGGAGCCCGCCTCGCCCGGCAGGTCGTGCTCGGCGGACGCCGGATCGCCGCCACCGACCCCGAGGCCGCCGCGGTCTACGACGAGGTCGTCCCCGCCGACCGCATGGACGAGGCGGTCGAACGCGCCGCGGCGGCCCTCGCCGCCCCCGCCGTCGCCGCCAACCGGCGGATGCTCGCCCTCGCCGAGGAACCCCTCGACCACTTCCGCACCTACCTCGCCGAGTTCGCCTTCGCCCAGGCGGACCGCGCCTACGCCCCGGACGTCCTCGACAAGGTCGAACGCCGCTGGCAGGAGCGCGAGCGGCGGCGCGCCGCACAGGGGAGCCGGACATGACCGCCGCCCCCGACTTGAGCGCGGCGGACCTGCACGGGTCCCTCCAGGACCCGGTGCTCGGCGCCATCGGCTTCCTCAACGAGGTGATGGACCGCCACCCCGACGCCATCTCCTTCGCCCCAGGCGCCCCGCACCCCGACTTCGTCCAGGGCCTCGACCTGCGCACCTTGACCGACCGCTTCCTCACCCACCTGCGCACCGACCGCGGCCTCGACCCCTCCCGCGCCGAACGCGTGCTCTACGAGTACGGACCCGCGCAGGGACTCATCAACGACCTCGTGACCGAGGCCCTCCGCACCGACCAGGGCATCCACGCCGCACCCGACGACGTCGTGATCACCGTCGGCGCCCAGGAGGCCATGCTCCTCACCCTGCGGGCCCTGTACCGGGACGCCGCCGCCGACGTGCTCGCCGTGGCCGACCCGTGCTTCCCGGGCATCGTCGGCGTCGCACGACTCCTCGGCATCCCTGTCACCGACGTCCGCGAGGACGCCGCCGGACTCGACGTGGAGCACCTCGCCGCCCGCTGCCGGCAGGCCCGGTCCGAAGGGCGCCGCGTCCGCGCCTGCTACGTCGCCCCCGACTTCTCCAACCCCGGCGGCGCCCGCATGCCCCTCGACGCCCGGCACGCACTGCTCGACCTGGCGGAACGCGAGGACCTGCTGCTCGTCGAGGACAACGCCTACGCCTTCACCGCCCCCGAGGACGACGCCCTGCCCGGCCTCAAGGCCCTCGACACCCGGCGGCGCGTCGTCCACCTGGGCACGTTCGCCAAGGTCGGGTTCCCCGGGGCCCGCGTCGGCTACGCCGTCGCCGACCAGCGCGTCGGACGGGCCGGCGGCACCCGGTCCCTCGCCCGGGAGCTCGCCGACCTCAAGACGATGGTCACCGTCAACACCTCGCCCCTGTCCCAGGCCGTCGTCGGCGGCCTCCTGCTGGAACACGGGCGCTCCCTGCGGGCCCTGGCCCGGCGCAAGGCCGACCGCTACCGGTCCAACCTCGCCCACCTCACCGCCGCCCTGGAACGGCACCTGACCGACGACGCGCCGCCGGGCGTCTCCTGGCACCGCCCGGCCGGCGGCTTCTTCGCCCGCGTCGACCTGTCCGTCCCCGCCGACCTCGCCCTCCTGGAGGTCTCGGCGGACCGGTACGGCGTGCTGTGGACGCCGATGCGGCAGTTCTCCCTCACCGACCGCGGCGACCGGCAGATCCGGCTGTCGTGCAGCTACCTGGAGCCCGACCGGATCGAGACCGGCGTGCGGCGCCTCGCGGCCTTCCTCAGAGAGGAGGCCGCGGGATGACGAGAAGACACCGCACGCGGGCCGCCACCCCCCGACGCCCCACGAAAGGCCCCCGCCGATGCGCCTGAACAGCTACGACGACTTCACCCCGCTGAAGGAGGTCGTCCTCGGCGCGGCGGACGGCTACCTCGACCGGGTGCGCGACATGTCGTTCGACATGTTCATCAGCGACAACCTCTCCGGAGCCCGCGGCTACTACCCCTCCCTCTCCACCTGGCGCGACGGCGAGGAACGCCGCGACCGCAACACCCCCCACCGCCTGGCGCAGAAGGAGCGCTTCCTCGGCGAACTCGTCGAGGACGTCGAAGGACTCGCGGCGCAGCTCACCGCGCTCGGCGTCACGGTGCACCGGCCCCTGTCGCCCGCCCGGGAGACGACCCGGGTCGCCACCCCCGCCTTCGAGGCCGCCGTCACACCGCCGCTGAACCTCCGCGACAACACCCTGATCCTGGGCGACGAGATCATCGAGACCCCGCCCATGCTGCACGACCGCTACTTCGAGACCCAGTTCCTCAAGCCGGTCTTCCTGGAGTACTTCCGCGGCGGCGCCCGCTGGACGACCATGCCGCGCCCGCTGATGACCGACCACTCCTTCGACCCCGCCAACGTCGCCCACGCCGCACCGAACATCGAAGTCCCCCTCGACCCGCAGGAGTCGCCGTACGACGTGGGCATCGAACCGTTGATCGACGGAGCCAACTGCCTGCGGCTGGGCCGCGACCTGATCGTCAACGTCTCCAACGCCAACCACGCCCTCGCGCTCGACTGGCTGACGCGCCACCTCGACGGACGGTTCCGCGTGCACCGCATGGACCGGCTGACCCAGAGCCACATCGACTCCGTCGTGGTCCCGCTGCGCCCCGGCACCCTGCTGCTGCGCGACCCGGGCGTCGTGGACTACCTGCCCGAGGCCCTGCGCGGCTGGGACGTCGTGGTCCCGCCGCCGCCGGGCGTCGACGACTACCCGCAGTACGAGAACGACGACCCGATCCCCGCCAGCCCCTACATCGACCTGAACGTCCTCTCCGTCGACGAGGACACCGTTCTGGTCAACGACGCCTGCAAGACCCTCGTGGCCACGCTGGAGCAGCACGGGTTCACCGTCGTCCCCGTCCGCCACCGCCATCGGCGCCTGTTCGGCGGGGGCTTCCACTGCTTCACCCTCGACACGGTGCGCACCGGCGGCGCCGAGGACTACCTGGCCTGAACGTCCCGCGCCGACCGCACGCCGACTCACCGACAGCAGGAGCGTCCCGATGCATGAAACAGCACCCGACCCGGTCGCCGGGCGGCAGCCGGCACCCGCCGGGCCGGAGGACGCCGTCGCGGCCCTCGCCCACGCCTGCGCGGCGGACCTGGCCTCGGACCCGGCCTCCGTGCGGCTCGCCGCGCGGCTGAAGGTCGCCTCGGTGCTCCTGGGCAGGGCCTGTGCGGCCCCCGAGGTCTCCTGGCGCGATCTGGTGCGCCACGTGGGCACCGACGACGGACGAAGTGAGGCGGAGGAGGCCTGGGCGAACGCGTCGGCCGCGGCCGACGCGACCGCCGAACGCCTCGGAGGGTACGAGCTGCGCGCGCTGCGGCTGATGACGGACGACCCGGACCTGCCGCACACCCGGCACGGGCTCCTGACGCCGGAGGAGACCGAGGCCGTCGTCGCACGCGGCGCCGGACCGCTGCGGCCGCTGCCGGGCCGCCGCTTCCACGAACTCTTCGAGGAACGCGTCCTGCGCCACCCCGACGCCGTGGCCGTCGTGCACGGGACCACCACGCGCACGTACCGCGAACTCAACGACGACGCCAACCGGATCGCCGAGGCGCTGCTGCGGGAGGGGCTGGCCCCGGAGGACGTCGTGGCCGTAGTCACCGGACGCCACCCGCTCTGGCCGGCCGCGGTGCTCGCCGTGTTCAAGGCGGGCGGCTGCTACCTGCCGCTGGAGCCGGAGTTCCCCGCCTCCCGCATCGCGAGGACCCTCACCCGCAGCGAGTGCCGCTGGGTGCTCTCCGACCCCGACGTGCCGTCCCTCGACGAGGCCCTGAACGGCCGCGACCCGATCCGCCGGATGACCGTCGGGGACCTCGCCCGCGGCGACGGACCCACGCGGGATCCGGGCGTCGCCGTGGCCGGGGACCACCTGGCGTACGTGTACTTCACGTCGGGGTCCACCGGCGAGCCCAAGGGCGCCATGTGCGAGCACGACGGCTTCCTCAACCACCTCTACGCCAAGATCGAGGACCTCGGCGTCCAGGAGGGCGACACCGTCGGGCAGACCGCCCCGCAGTGCTTCGACATCTCCCTGTGGCAGCTGGTCTCCCCGTTCCTCGTCGGCGGCCGCGTGCTGCTGGTCGAGCAGGAGGCCGTACTGGACGTGGCCCGGTTCGTGGACCTCGTCAACCGGCACGGCGTCCAGGTCCTCCAACTCGTGCCCACCTACCTCGAACTCGTCCTCGCGGAGGCCGCCCGGGGCCGCGCCGACCTGCCGCACCTGCGCGTCATGGCCGTGACCGGCGAGGCGCTCAAGAAGGAACTGGTGCGCCGCTGGTTCGAGCAGTTCCCCGGCGTGCCCCTCGTCAACTGCTACGGCCTCACCGAGGTGAGCGACGACTCCCACCACGGCGTCATGCGCGCCGTGCCGGACCACCGCTCGGTGCCCCTCGGCGACACCATCCGCAACTGCCGCGTCTACGTCATGGACGAACAGCTCCACCTCGTCCCCGACGGCGCCCCGGGCGAGATCGTCATCGCCGGTGTGTGCGTCGGCCGCGGCTACGTCAACGACCCCGACCGCACCGCCGCCGTCTACCACCAGGACCCCCTGCGGCCCGCCGAACGCCTCTACCGCTCAGGGGACTTCGGCCGCCGGCTCCCCTCCGGCGAACTGGAGTACCTGGGCCGGCGCGACGCTCAGGTGAAGATCAGCGGCTTCCGCATCGAGATCGGCGAGATCGAGGACCGGCTGCTCCAGGTCCCCGGCGTCCGCGACGGTGCCGTCGTCGTCGCCGGCACCGACGACGCGCCCCAGCTCGTCGCCTACTACACGGGCGAGGAAGCCCCCGACGGAGCGGGCACCGCACACGCCCTGGGCACCGCCCTGCCCCACTACATGGTTCCGCACCGGCTCCACCGCGTCCGTGAACTCCCCCTGTCCGGCAACGGGAAGATCGACAAGCAGGCCCTCACCGCCCGCGCCCGTGACAACGCGCACGCCCGGGGGAGCGCCGGCACCGGCGCCCCGCGGCTGGACACCCCCGCCGAACGCCGCGTCGCAGCCGTCTGGGCCCGCCTGCTGCACGTGCCGGAAGACCGCATCGGACGCGACAGCCGCTTCACCGACCTCGGCGGCACCTCCCTCACCGCGATCCGCCTGGCCGTCGAACTCGACCGCAGGGTGACCGTCGCCGAACTCCGCGACACCCCCACGGTCGCCGATGTCGCCGCTCTGCTGGACGGCAAGTCCGCTCCCGCCCAGGCGACCGCGCCGGCCGGCCCCGCCCCCGCGACCACCCCGGCCCGCCCCGCCGAGGGCCCGGCGCCGCTGCCGGTCCTCGACTGCCGCACCGCCGACCCCGCCCCCGACTCCGCCGCCCGCGCCACCGCGCACCGCGCCCCGGCGCTCGCCGCCCTCGCCGCCTTTGGCGCCGTCATGCTCCGCGGCGTCGGCGCCCGCACCCCCGCCGACGTCGCGCGCGTCGCGGCCGCGCTCGGCATCGAACCCCTGACGGAACGGGAGGGCTTCGCGCCCCGCACCGCACTCGCCCCAGGCGTGTACTCCGGCAGCCACTGGCCCGCCGAGGACCCGATGTGCATGCACCACGAGCTGAGCCACGCCGCCACCGTCCCCGGCACCCTGCTCTTCGCGTGCCTCACCGCGCCCGACGGCTCAGGCCGCACCACCGTCGCCGACTCCCAGCAGGTACTCGCCGCGCTCCCGTCCGACCTGACCGCCCGCTTCGCCGAGCACGGCTGGCTGCTGCGCCGTGCCTACCACGACGTCGGGCTCTCCTGGCCCGAGGCGTTCGGCAGCACCGACCGCGCGTCGGTGGACGCGTACTGCGCCGAAGCCGCCGTCGAACCGACCTGGCTCGCCGACGGCCGTCTGCTCACCCGCCAGCGCCGCGCCGCGGTGGTGCCCCACCCGCGCACCGGGGCCCCCTGCTGGTTCAACCAGATCGCCTTCCTGAACGGCCTCACCCTCGAACCCGCGATCAGGGAGTACCTCACCGACGTCTACGGACCCGGCGGGCTGCCCTTCGACACCGCCGCGGGCGACGGCGGCCCCGTCACCGCCGGCGCGGTCGAGGAGATCAACGCCGTCTACGACCGGTTCACCGTCGGGGAGCCCTGGCAGGAGGGCGACGTCCTGCTCGTCGACAACATCCGCACCGCCCACGCCCGCGAACCCTACGAGGGCGCCCGGGAGATCGCCGTCGTCCTCGGCGACCCGGTACGGCTGCCCGGCCACGTCCTGCCGCTGAGCGACGGCGGGCCGTCGTGACGCGTCCCGGACCCGCCGTGCGCGACGGCCGGCCCGCACCCGATGCCGTCGGGCCGGCCACCGCCCCGGCGACGTACGCCCAGGAACGCGCCTGGCTGGCCTCCCGGCTGGCCCACGACCCGCCGACCTACTGCGCCGTCGACGAGTTCCCCCTGCACGCGGCGGTGACCGCGAACGACCTCGTGCACGCCCTGCACGTCCTCATGGACCGCCACGAACCCCTGCGCACCGTCCTGCGGACCGTGGACGGACGGCTCCGCCAGGAGGTGCACCCGCGTCCCGAGCCGCGGATCGAACTGGCCGACCTGAGCGCGCACGACCACGTCGCACAGGCCGAGGAACGGCGCTCCCTGCGTGCCCGGCTGGCCCGCACCCCGTTCGACCCCCACCGGGCTCCCCAGTGGCGCGCGGCCGTCCTGAACCTGGGGGAGGGGGCCTGGTCGGTGGTCTTCGCGGCCCACCACACGGTGTACGACACGGCCTCCGGGTTCAACGTCCACGCCGAACTCACCGAACTCTGCGCCGCCGCCGAGGAAGGACGCGAGGCCCGCCTGCCCCGGCTGCCCCTCGGCTACGGCGCGTACGCGCGGCGCGAACGCGAGCGGGCCCGCACCGGCGGCGCCGACGCGGCCGCCGCCCACTGGCGGACCCGGCTGCGCGGGCTGCCCCCCGTGCACACCGTCCCGCTGGACCGGCCGCGCCCGCCCGCCCGCACCTTCCGCGGGGCCGAGGTGCGCGCCGCCCTGCCGGTCGGCGTCACCGCGGCCCTGACCGGTGCCGCCCGGCACCACGGGACCCGCCCCGTCATGCTGTTCCTCGCCGCCTGGACCGCGCTGCTCCACCACCACTCCGGCGCCGCCGACCTCGCCGTCGGCCTGCCCGTCGCCGGCCGTGACGACCCCGCCACCCGCGCCATGGTCGGCACCTTCGTCAACATGCGCGTCCTGCGGGCCGACCTCTCCGGCGACCCCGACGGCACCGAACTGGTCCGCCGCACCACCACCGCCGTCCGCGCCGGGGAGAAGTTCGACATCCCCTTCCAGAGCCTCGTCGAACGCCTCGCCGCGCCACGCCTGCCCGGCGTACCGCCCCTCTACCAGCTCGCCTTCAACCACACCGCCGCCGACGGTCTGGGCCCGCCCGTCTCCTCCTGCGAGGAGGACCTCCTCCTCGACGTCGCCGGCAGCGGCCTGCGCCTCGTCTACGATGCCGCCCTCTTCGACCGCTCCACCGCCGACCTGCTGCTCGCCGACTACCTGCGGTTGCTCGCCGCCCTCCTCGACGCTCCCGGCACCCGCCTCTCCGCGCTGCTGACCGGCCCCGCCCCCCGGCACACCCCCCGCTCCGCGGGCGCCGCGCCGGCCGCACGGTCCGCCCCGGGCGCGCGGACCGCCCCGCGCGACGCGGCCGAGGAACGGGTGGCGGCCGTCTGGCGGACGCTGCTCGGCCCCGACAGCGGCACCGTCGACGTACACGAGGACTTCTTCACCGCGGGCGGCCACTCGCTCCAGGCCCTGCGCCTGCTGGCCCGCCTCGCCCCGGCGCGGGGAAGCGGCCCCACGCTGCGGACCTTCTTCGCAGACCCGACGGTGGCCGGACTCGCCACCGCCCTGAAAAGCACCCCGGACGGGAGGACGGCATGGCGGTGACCGGCCGGATCGACGGCACACCGAGCGACGTGTGGCACGAGGAGGTGCTCGCCGCGCAGTTCGCCCACGAGGCCGAACACCTGCTGCCCCACTACGTCGCCGTCGAGCGGGCCCTGCTGCGCGAGTACCTGAGGATGGGGCTGGTCGACACCGCGGGCGCCGTGGCCCTCGACGCCCGCCTCGGCTCGCTCGACGCCGACGCGATACGCGCCGACCCGCAGCGCAACATGTCCGACATCTCCTTCGCGCTGGAACACCACGTGCAGTCCGGCCCCACCCCGCCCTTCGCCGCCTGGCACGTCGACCGCAGCCGCAACGACGCCCAGGTGTGCGCCCAGCTCATGGCAGCACGCACCGCCTTCACCGCCGTCGCGGCGGACCTCCTGGACCTCGGCCGAGCCGTCACCGCCCTCGCCGCCCGCCACACCGACACCCCCATGCCCGGCTACACCCACGGCCAGGCCGCACAGATCATCACTCCCGCCTACCACCTCGCCGCCCTCGCCGCCGAGACCGGCGCCGCCCTCCGCCGCATGCTGCACACTTACGACGAGACGGACGCCTGCCCGCTGGGATCCGGCGCCATGGCCGGACAGGAACTGCCCTGGGACCGCGACCGGCTCGCCGCCCACCTCGGCTTCGCCCGCGCCCAGCCGCACGCGCTGGTCGGTGTCGCCTCCCGTACCTGGACCACCGGCATGGCCTCGGACCTCGCCGGCTACGCCGCCGTCCTCAGCCGCTTCACCACCGACTTCATGACCTGGGGCGGCAGCGGCTTCGGCTTCCTCGACCTGCCCGACGTCCTCGTCGGCATCTCCGCGGCCATGCCGCAGAAGCGCAACTTCCCCGTACTCGAACGCATCCGCGGACGCTGCGCCCACGTCGTCGGCCGGGCCGCCGACCTCGTCGCCGGGCAGCGCAACACCCCGTACAGCAACACCGTCGAGGTGTCGAAGGAGACCGGCGCCCACCTGCACACCCAGGCCCGGGCCATGCGCTCGCTGCTGCGTCTGACCCACGCCGTCGTCACCGGCACCACCTACCGCACCGACCGGATGCGCGGCGCCTGCGCCGAGGACCACCTCGGCGGCTTCACCCTCGCCAACCGCCTCACCCTGGACTGCGGCATCCCCTGGCGCACCGCCCAGATCGTCGCCGGACGCTACGTCAAGCGCGCCGTCGAGCAGGGCCTGCGCGCCGACCGCCCCGACCCCGACCTGCTGCGGGCCTGCGCCGCCGAATCCGGTCACGAGGCCGAGCCGGCCGCCGAACTGCTCGCCGAGTCCTTCGACATCGACGCGGGACTGCGCGCCAAGCGCTCGGCCGGCTCCGCCCACCCCGACCAGGTCGCGCGGCTCCTCGCCGACGAGTCGCGCGAACTCGACCGGCTCGACGCCGAGTGGTCGCGCAGGACCGCACACCGGACAGCCGCGGCACGTCACCTCGAAACCCCCATCACCGCAGGGGGCCAGACATGACGGGGCTGACGGCGGCCGCCCGCCGGGTCGCCGTGGACATCGCCGAGGGCACCGGCGCCGCCTGCGGCACCTTCGGGGAACTCCTCCAGGGCGTCCTGCCCGACGGCACGGCCTTCCTCGCCACCCTCCCGATCAGCCTCGGCAGCCGCGCCCGGTTCCGCTTCGACCCGCACGGCCCGCTCCACGTCTACCCCGCGCACAAGACCAAGTCGCTCACGCTGGCGAGGGCCATGCTCGACACCCACGGCGACGGCGGCGGGGGCACCCTCCTGCTGGACAGCGACCTGCTCGTCGGCAAGGGCCTCGCCAGCTCCTCCGCCGACCTCGTCGCGACGGCCCGCGGCGTCGGCACCGTACTCGGACTGGACACCTCACCGGCCGCCGTAGAGGACTGGCTGCGCCCCGTCGAACCCACCGACGGGGTCATGCACCCCGGCGTCGTCGTCTTCGAACACCGTGCCGTCCGGCTCCGCGCCCGCCTCGGCGTGCTGCCGCCCGTCACCGTCGTCGCCGTCGACGAGGGCGGACACCTCGACACCGTCGCCCACAACCGGCGCCCCCACCCCGTGCCGCCCGGACTGCGGCACGAGTACGCGCGACTCGTCGACGACCTCGCCCGCGCCGTGCGCGGCGCCGACCTGAGCGCCGTCGGCGCGGTCAGCACCCGCAGTGCCGCCCTCAACCAGCGCCGGCTGCCCAAGCGCAATCTCGACGCCATGACCGCCATCGCCGAACGCGTCGGCGCCCCCGGAGTGGTCTGCACGCACAGCGGCACCATGCTCGGGCTGCTCCTCGACACCACCGCCGACGGGCACCGGGAGAGGCTCGAAGCGGCGCGCGCCGCCTGCTCCGAGCTTCCCGGAACCCTCTCCGTCTACCGCTCGGCCGTCGCGCAGGCGCCGCAGACGCGGTAGCCGGAGAAGGGGCGCCGGATCACACCGGAGCGGGCTCCGCGCTCTTCGTCCAGTGCATGCCGTCCTGCGCGACGACCAGCCCGTCCTTGACGGCCGGATGGTCGTCGTCCGCCTCACCGAAGGCCGCCTGCATCTGGATGCGGTGCCCCTCCCAGTGGACGTCCCGGGACTGCTGACGCAGGTCCTTCTTGCGCTGGTCCCGGTAGTCGTCGGAGGTCAGCGCCGTGTCGTCCGAGGCACCCCCGCCGACCAGCCCGACGAACGCCCCGGCGCCGGGCGCGGAGTCACGGGTGACGCGCCGGGCCTCGTCGAAGTACTGCTGCTCGTCGCGGGTGACGTCGTAGAAACTGACGAGGAAGTCGTGGAAGGTCTGGTACTCCTTGCGGTACCGGGCCTCGTACTCCGCGAAGCACTCCTCTTCCTCCAGGTCGCCGCGGAGCACGCTGTTGACGGAACGCGCGGCCAGCAGCGCGCTGAACGTGGCCATGTGCACGCCGGAGGAGAACAGCGGGTCGATGAAACCGACCGCGTCACCCACCAGCGTCAGGCCCGGCCGCCAGAAGCGGTCGTGCAGGTACGAGTAGTCCTTGCGCACCCGGACCTCGCCGTACGGCCCGCTGGTGACCCGTTCCGCCTCCGACAGGTAGTCGGAGACCAGCGGGCAGTCGGCGATCATCTTGGCCAGTGCCTGGCCGCGGTCGCCCCGGATCCGGTCGGCGCACTCCTTGCGCACCACCGCGCCCACCGAGGTGAGGGTGTCGGACAGCGGGATGTACCAGAACCAGCCCGAGTCGAAGGCGACGCAGGTGATGTTCCCGCTGTTCGGCGCGGGCGGTCGCTTGCCGCCCTCGAAGTAGCCGTAGAGCGCGATGTTCTGGAAGAACTCCGAGTAGCGACGCTCGCCGCCGACGCGTCCCTGCAGCCGGCTCTGGTTGCCGGAGGCGTCGACGACGAACCGCGCGCGCGCCTCCCGCTCGGTGCCGTGCTCGTCCGTGTAGCGCACCCCGGTGACCCGGCCGCCGTCCTCCAGGACGTCGCGGACCGCGCAGCGCTCACGGACCACGACGCCCCTGCGCCGGGCGTTGTCGAGCAGCAACTGGTCGAACTTCATGCGCTCGACCTGGTAGGCGTACGAGGTGGGGCCCGCGAACTTCTCGGAGAGCGCGAAGTCGAAGGTCCACGGTTCGGTGTTGGAGCCCCAGCGGAACGTGCCGCCGTGCTTCTTCACGAACCCGGCACTGTGCAGTTCCTCGGACACGCCGAGGAGCACGCAGATCCCGTGCACCGTGGACGGCAGCAGGGACTCACCGATCTGGTGCCGGGGGAAGCCTTCCTTCTCCAACAGCAGGACACGGTGCCCCTGCATGGCCACGAACGTCGCGGCCGACGACCCGGCGGGGCCGCCTCCGACGACGACCACGTCGAACGACTCCGCCGATTCCGAATCGCCGGTACTGGTCATGGTGGCCCTTCCGCCCGAGGGGAGACCGGCCGACGGGACCGGCCGGCGGCGACCACGGCGCGGTCGTCCGGACGGAATCCTCGCGGGCGGCGGCGCCCGGAACATCGGTGTCAGCCACCGTTACGCGCGGCGCCGCCCCACGCTCAGACCATCGGCGAGAAGAAGTAGGTGTTGCGGGCCTCGAAGAGCAGGTCCCCGTTCAGCCGGAAGAAGTCGGCGAACCGCAGGCCCACCTCGCTGCCGTCCTTCAGCGTCCCGCGGAACTCACCCTCGACGGCGGCGTCGCCCGCCCCGACCACCAGCCTGACGACCGTGTGACTTCCCGTGTCGATGACCCGTTCATCACGGTAGAAGGCGTCGAGCCCGTCCCGTCCGACGATCGGCTCGTAGCCGGGACGCTCGTACACCGCGCGGTCGGCGAAGAGCCCGACCACTCCCCGGACGTCTCCGTCGTCCACCAACGCGTAGTAGCGGCGGACTCGTTCGGCGATCTGCTCCACCTCGAAAGCGGTCATGCCGTTTCCTTCCGGTCATGAGGGCGCTCGGTGCTCCGCGCGACGGGGAGCCGACCGGCGCCGACGGTGGGGGGAGAGAGGGACCCGGCCCGCGGTGGGCGAGAACGGATCCGGCAGACGACAGGCGAACGGCCTGGCTGCGCGAGTTCTGCGAGAGCTGTGCGACTCCTGCAAGACTAGACACACTTCGGTGCGTCGGGGCAGCCCACCGGGAAAAGAAGTCCGATGAGCGGCACGGTCGTTGGAGCCGGCGCCGGTCGGCCCCCGGGTCACCGCTCGCGACCGGTGGGAGCGGGGTCCGTGGCGCCCCGCGACCGCGCCAGGGCGCTCCGCAACTCCTTCCGTCCCGACAGGCCGAGCTTGCGGTAGACCGAGGTCAGGTGCAGTTCCACCGTACGGCGCGTGACGAAGAGTGCCTCCGCGATCTGCCGGTTGGTCCGCCCCGCCGCCGCCAGCCGTGCCACCTGCTTCTCGCTGCGGGTGAGTTCGCCCGCACCGCGCGAGGTGGCGCGCCGCGGCCGGGCCCCCGCGCTGAGCAGCAGACCGTGCGCCTCGTCGTGCAGGGCGTGGGCACCGAGCGCGTGCGACTCGTCCCAGCCCCGGCGCAGCACCTTCCGGGCCGGTCCGACGTGCCCGGCCCGCAGCAGCGCACGGCCGAGGGCCACCCGGGTCCGTGCCAGCGAGAGCGCGGCCCCGCTCTGCGCCAGCACGCTCTCGGCGTCCTCGAGGATCTGCAGCCGCCCGCGTTCCCCGCCCGCCGAGGCCAGCAGCTCCAGCGCCGTGCCCAGGGCGACGGGGAAGTCGGCGGAGTGCGCGAGATCCACGGCCCGGGTGGCCAGCCGGCCGGCCTCGGCCGGGTCGCCGACGGCCAGGTGGGCGTGGCCGGCCCAGTACCACCACGGCGAGGCGGCCGGGTTCGTCCGCTGCCACAGCTCCTGCCGGCGGCCGCACTCCGTCAGGTCCGCCACCGCGGCCACCGGGTCGTCCTGGGCCAGCCGGAGGCGCCCGCGGGCGGCGAGGTACTCGCTCCACTGCCAGGCGTCGTCGATGGCGTCCGGCGGCACCGTACCGGCCAGGGCGTCGGCCGCCACGACGTCGCCCCGGTCGAGGAGCGCGTGCAGCCGGACCGCCAGTGCCAGCGTCTGGTGGTGGGTGACCCGTGCGCCGGGCGTCGACCCCAGGGCCTGGACCGTGGAGCGGAGCGCCTGGTCGATACGCCCCAGCCGCTGGGCGGCCTCAGCGTCCAGGGCGAGCAGACCCGCCCGCAGGTGGTCGGGCACGGCGTCGGCACCCTCCAGCAACTGCCGGTACACGTGGGCGGCGTCGGCGGGACGGTCCGCGTACGCCAGCGCGGTGGCCGCGGCGGCCAGCGAGACGGGGGAGTCGGTGATCGGGGTACCGTTGCGCAGCACCCTGTCCGCCGCGGACAGGGCCTGCGGAAGGTGCTCGGCCCGACTCACCGCGATGAAGGCACGGCCCGCCAGCAGGGCCCGCTCCGCCGGGGTCGTGCCGGGCAGGTCCAGACGCAGCGAGGCCCTTTCGAGCAGGCCCGTATAGGCCTCGCGGTTGTCGGTCGCGGCCAACAGCATGTCCGCCTCCAGCAGCTGGAGACGAGCCCGTCCGGAGGGCGAACCGGTGTCCTGGGCGGCCAGCAACTGGGCCGCACGTCCTGTCCTGCCGGTGCGCGTCAGGGCTCCGACGAGCGTGCTGAGGGCCGTCAGACGCAGGTCGGGGTCGGGCAGGCGGTCCAGCACGGACGTCAGGTGCCCGATGCCGGACTCCGCGTCCACCCTGCTCTCGGCGATGCCCAGTTCCATCACCAGCACCGGGTCGCAGCTGTCCTCGCGCCCCGGCGGGACGCAGGACCGCAGTAACCTCACCGCGTGTTCCGCGGCGCCGCGCAGGAGTGCCGTGCGGGCCTCCTCCCGCAGCAGGGCAGTCGCCCACGGTTCCCGGGCGACTGCCGGTGACGCCGGCAGGTGCACGGCGATGGCGTCGGCCGGTGCTCCGCTGTCGTGCAGCAGCCGGGCGGCGCGCCCGTGCAGGTCCCTCCGGGTCCCGGCCGGGGTTCCCGTCAGGACCGCGTTCCGGACGGCCGGGTGCGCGAAGGACCAGGTGTCCCCGGCCAACGCCCGGACCAGCCCGATCGTCTCCAGCCTGTGCAGGGAGCGGGTGAACGCGGTTGTCTCCACCCGCGCCAGACCGGCCGCGGTGGTGGTATCCGTCCCGTCGCCCAGCACGGCCATGGCCTGCGCCGCACGCATCGCGACAGGGGACTGCCCGTGCAGGAGACACCGCACCCGTGCCCCGAACACCGGTATGTCGCCCGCGCTCGCCGCTTCGAGGCCGGCGCCCGTCAACGGCAGGCGCAGCTCGTCCAGGCCGGCGACCAGCCCCGTCACCAGCGAGGGGACACCGCTGGTCGCGGTCAGGCAGTCCGCCTGGAACCGGGCCTCGACGGCGGTCCCCGCCAGCCGGTGCACCACCGTCGCGGCCCCCTGCCCGGACAGTGGCCGCGGCCTGATCACCTCGAGCATCGAGCGGGTCGCCCATTCCATGGGCGCGATCGGCTCCTCACCGTCGCGCCAGCCGAGGGCCAGCAGGACCGGCAGGTCCTGCCGGGTCCGCATGAGGCGGACCAGCGCCCTGATCGACTCCAGGTCGGCGCGGTCGGCGTCGTCGACCGACAGGAGCGTCGGACGCGTCGCCACGGCGCAACCCATCACCTGCCGGTGGGTGAGGAGCGGGCCGTCAAGGGGTGGTGCGGCGGTGGTATCGGGCGAGGCGAGAAGGACGCGTGCCCGCCGCCCCGGGGGAGAGGGCCGCCGGCCCGGGGTGGCCATGGCGCGGCCGTCGTGGGCCGTGGTGTCGGTCGGAGCGCCCGGAGAGCCGAAGCGGAGCATCCGTTCCCGCGCTCCCGCCGTTCTGACGAC
Organism: Streptomyces sp. NPDC085944; assembly: GCF_040686295.1. Lineage (NCBI taxonomy): Bacteria > Bacillati > Actinomycetota > Actinomycetes > Kitasatosporales > Streptomycetaceae > Streptomyces > Streptomyces sp. NPDC085944. The sequence continues at coordinate 46,841 of NZ_JBFBJX010000030.1, forward strand.
GCGCAGCCCGCGGCGCCCGGCCTCCTCGGCCAGCGCCCCCAGGAGCGCCGTCCTGCCGATGCCGGCCGGCCCCTTGACGACGACGAGGCCGGTGCGTCCTGCCGCGGTCCGGCGCACGAGGGTGCGCAGGACAGCGATCTCCCGCTCACGTTCGACGAGCCGCGTCCGACCGGCCGGCAGCTTCTGGCCCTGGACGCCCGACGTAGTGATAGTGACCCGCCTCCCAGCGCCGTGCACCCGGTCCTGATCACCTCATGATCGAGTGGGATCGACCTTAGGAAGTGGAATCCTGCTCGGTCAAGCAAACCCTCGCTCGCGGTGGAAACACTGCGGTCCACGGGTTCGGTGTGCCGTTCATCGCGCGCCGACGTCCGGTGGAAGGGCGTGGCGCCCGCTGATGTCGAGCTTGCGGTAGGCGTTGGTCAGGTACCTCTCGATCATGCGCTTGGACACCTGGAGTTCGCGTGCGATGTCCGCGTTGTGCAGTCCGGCGGCCGCCAGCCTGGCGACCCGCGCCTCGGACGGGGTGAGTTCGGGCGCTTGCCCGGACACGGCGGGGCGTCGGCCGATCTGCTCCCGGATCAGCCGCGTCATCCGGTCCGCACCGCACAGGACGGACAGCTCGCGGGCCCGTTCCAGCGCCCTTCCGGCCCGTCGCCCGTCCACGCCCTCCCTGCTGCCGTAGGCGTACAGCGCCCGGCACAGCTCGTCGGCGTTCGTGGACCGCTCCAGCACGGAGACCGCCTCCGCCAGCAGGTTCGTTCCCCGGCGGCCGGGAGTGACGCGGCCCAGCGCCACCAGCGCCCGCCCCTGTGCGGACGGCGCGCCCCACGCGCGGGCCCGCTCCACTTCCAGCCGTGCCGCGGCCAGCGCCCGGTCCTGCTCGCCCAGCCGGAGGTGTACGAGGGCCGCCCGGGAGGACCACGGCAGCACGGCGGGATTCGACCAGCCGATCCGCTCCAGCCGCTCACCGGCCGTACGGAAGTGGTGGAGGGCGATGCGGTCGTGCCGACGCCGCGCCGCGAGCAGACCGCGCGCCATGTGCAGGAGCGCGGCGTGGTACTGGTCCCGGTGGTGGCAGAGATTGCCGGTGAGCAGCCCCTCGGCCAGCTCGGGCTCGTCGCTGCGCAGGGTGACGATGGCGTGGACGGCGGTGCAGAGGGCCGAGGCACGGGCCTGCGCCTCCTCCGCGGCACCGGTCGGTACGACCGTCCGGCGGGCCTCGGCGATCCGGCCGTGGGAGAGGGCCACCATGGCGCGCTCCGCCCGCAGTACGGCCGTCTCGGCGTCCGCGTTCTGGCCGACGCGCCGGTCGACCGCGTCCAGCCAGCGGACCGTCTCGGCGGTGTTCTCCGCGGCGGCCAGGGCGTTCACCGCCAGCGGCAGGGGAGTGTGGGCATGGCGGGGATCCGGCGGTTCGAGCGCCATGAGGGATGCCCCGAGGTCCGCCACCCGCTCGGCCGACGCCTTGTTGGTGACGAACGCGATGTGGATGAGCGCGGCGAGCAGTTCCCGTTCGCCCACCGTCCTCACGGGCGGTCGGGCGCCCAGCTCGCCGAGCCGGCGCAGGGCGGCGGGGACGACCGCGGGATCCTGGGCGCTCAGGGCGTAGTGGCGGGCCTCCAGACGCATCGTGAGTTCGGCCGCCGCGGCGTCTTCACCGCCCCGCGTTCGCAGTTGGGCCGCCAGGTCCCCGGTCAGGGCGGCGATGCCGGATTCCGAGGGCTGGTAGAGCAGCGGGCCCAACTGCACGGCGGCGGCGGCACGGTCCAGGGCGGACTCGAACAACGGCAGCGCCTCGACCACGTGCCGCAGCGCGGCAACGGTCGCGAACTGCCGCTCCGCCACGGCGAGATCGGTCAGCACCCGGGCCCGGAGCGGGCCCGTGCACGAGCCGTCCAGCAGAGCCTGGCGCAGATAGCGGGCCGCGTCGCGCGGCGCTCCCCGTGCCAGAGCGCGGTCGGCAGCGGCACGCAGGATCCCCGCGGCGCCGGGAGCCCGCAGAGTGTGCACCGACATGAGCTGCCCGGCGGCGGCCTCCACGGAGTGCCCCGTCCGGTGCAGCAGCACCGCGGCGCGGTTGCGCATATCGGTGAGTTCGTCCGCCGGGACACCGTCCGCCAGCGCGTCCCACAGGAGCGTGCCGTACTCCTCGTCCCCCGGCCGGCCCAGCCCCCAGCGGCGCAGCGCGCCGACCGCCTCCGCGTACCCCGCCGCGTCCAGGCCCGCCAGCAGGGCAGCGACCCGTCGGTCCGCGTCACCGCCCAGGACGCACAGGGCGTGCACGGTGCGGCGGAGCGCGTCGGGCTGGGACCGCAGGAACGCGGTCAGGTACTGGCACAGGACGTCGGAGCGGAGCGTACGCGCCAGCTCCGCGCCCCGGGCCCGGGGCCGCAGACCGCGGGAGTAGGCCTCGTCCAGCAGGGACCGGAGCAGCAGTGGACTGCCGGCGGACCGCACCCGCACGGCCGCCACGAACTCCGCGTCCGCGCTCCCGCCCAGGGCGGCCTCGACCGACCGGCGCACGGCCTCGGGGCCGAGCGGGCCCAGCCGGACCCTCCGGTCCGCCGCGTCCACCAGCCCGCGCAGGACGGAACCCGCAGCGGGCACGACCCCGGACGGCAGCGACATGGCGAACACCACGCGGCGATCGTGCCGTCCGGCCAGGCCCTTCGAGAGCTCCGCCAGCGACTCCGCGTCGCACCAGTGCAGATCGTCGACCAGGACAAGTACCGTACCCTCGCCGGGCACTGCGTCCAGGACATCCGACAGGGACACCCGGTCACCGGCCGGCTCACGGTGCGCGTAGTCGCAGGGCCGCCGCGCCCTGCCGGACTCCGCCGTCGCCGCGGCGCAGGCCGCGGACTCCACCAGTTGGTCGACCACACCGAACGCCAGCCGGCGCTCCGAGCTGGACGCCTGAGCCCTGAGAACCGTGATCCGCCCACCCGGCGCCTGCTCGGGCAGTGCCTCCAGGAACGACGATCTGCCCGTGCCGAGCGGGCCCTCGACCAGCAGCAGAGATCCGTGTCCCGCCGTGGCCCGGCGCAGGCAGGCAGCCGCCAGCGCCAGTTCGGTCTCACGTTCCAGTAGCAGCAAAGTCGTCCCGTTCCCGTGCGCTCCGGCGGCCGTCCCCGTACGTACTTCTACCCAGCCCCGGACCGGCGAGCGCCGGACACCGCCGGGCCCGCCACCGCGTCCGAATCCAGTACGCATCACCCGGACGAACGGTTCACGCACCGCGACGGGCCATTACGGGGACAGAGCGCAACGGGTGAAGATCTCCGTGAGCTCCCGGGCCAGGTGGTCCAGCTCGGCAACGGCGAACAACTCGTGATGACGGACCACGTTGTCGAGTGCGCCCTGCACGGTCAGCGCCAGCACCGGCGGGTCGGCGATGCGGAACTCGCCCGCACGGCATCCTTCTTCCAGCAGTGTCACCAAGCTCTCCACCGACAACGCGCTGCGCGCGACGTCGTCCAGTTCCGCCGACGGCCGCTCGCGGACGAGTGCGGCGATCTCGACGAGTGCCCGGGCGTGCGCCGGGTAGCGGTCCACGAAGTCGAAGTACGAGGCGATGTAGGCGACCAGTTTTCCGCGGTACGTCGCCTCCCGCACGACACGGCTGGTCCGCAGGGTGCCCGCCCTGGCCACGATGGTCCTGGTGACCTCCCTGAGTAATTGCGGTTTTCCCGCGAAATGGTAGGAGATCAGGCCGGTGCTGCTCAGGTTCGCATGTTTGCAGATCGCCGTGAACGACGTCTTCGTGTGACCCATCTCGGCCAGCGTCTCGATCGTGGCCTCGACGATCTGCGCCCTCCGCGCCTCCTGGGTGAAGGTACGGCCGTGCACGGGGCTGGACGGCGGTTTCCTGTACATCGCGTCCTCAAGTTGGTGATGGCAGGCGCTTGTCCTGTTTCGGCGCGCCCACGGGCGGCTGCGAAATCCGCACCCCGGCAGCCCCCCATCCGGCAAACTCCCGGAACACGGCCCCAGTTCTAGCAGGCACGTTGCGAGGCGGAGGCCTCCTCGGCGCCGTAACGGTGGATCCCACCGAGGACCGGCCCCGGTACGTGCCGTGAGGATGACGGCGCGACGGTGGAACGGCCACCGTGCGAAGACATGGGAAGGGACGGTGGGACAGTGAACCCGTTCGACGATCCGGACGCCACCTTCCGGGTTCTCGTCAACGACGAGGGGCAGCACTCCCTGTGGCCCGCGTTCGCGGAGGTCCCCGACGGCTGGACCGTCGCGCACGACGAGGACAGCCGCGAGGCGTGTCTGGCCCACATCGAGAAGAACTGGACCGACCTGCGGCCCAGGAGCCTGATCGAGGCCATGGAAGACTGACCCGGGCACACCCCGAGGAGCGCGCATGCGACACGACACCCTCGTCGACGCCATCGGGAACACCCCGTCCGTCCGGCTGCGGACGGACGCCCCCGACGGCGTCGAGGTCTATGCCAAGCTCGAACTGCTCAACCCCTACGCCATGAAGGACCGCGTCGCCCGCCGCATCATCCTCGAGGCCCGCCGCACCGGTGCGCTGCGAGAAGGTGCCCCCATCGTGGAGAGCTCCTCCGGCACCATGGCCCTCGGTGTCGCCCTGGTCGGCACCTACCTCGGACACCCGGTGCACATCGTCACCGACCCCCGCATCGACCCCGTCACCCTCGCCAAGCTGGAGGCGATGGGCTGCAGCGTGCACATCGTGGAGGCCATGACCGCCCAGGGCTGGCAGAGCGCACGCCTCGAGCGACTCGCCGACCTGATGCGCGACCTGCCGGGCGCCTGGTGGCCGCAGCAGTACAGCAACCCGGACAACCCGACCGCCTACCGCACCCTCGCCGCCGAACTCCTCCACGACCTGGGCACCGTTGACGTCCTGGTCGGTTCCGTCGGCAGCGGCGGCTCGCTCTGCGGCACCTCCGCCGCGCTCCTGGAGCACCTGCCCGACCTGAAGGTGGTGGGCGTCGACTGCGTCGGCAGCGTCCTGTTCGGCCAGCCCGACCTCGCCACCCGCAAACAGAGCGGTCTGGGGAACAGCCTCCACCCCGACAACATCGACTACCGGCTCTTCGACGAGGTCCACTGGCTCTCCGACGACGAGGCCTTCGACGCGACGAAGCGCCTCGCGAGAGAGGAGAAGATCTTCGCCGGCAACACCTCCGGTTCGGTCTACCGGGTCCTCACCCACCTCGCGGCCCGTGCCGCGCCCGGGACCCGGCTCGTGGGCATCATGCCGGACCGCGGGGACCGCTATGCCGAGACCGTCTACCGCCACGAGGCCGCCGGTCCCGTCGCCACCGCCCCCACCGAGGTGCCCTTCGGTACGACGGTCCACAGCTGGTCCTGCGCGGTGATCCCGCGCCGGGACCGACCTGTGCTCTTCTTCGTCGAGTCCAACACCACCGGCACCGGCATGCTGGCCCTGCGGACCGCGACCCGGCTGGGCCTCGCCCCGGTCCTCCTGACGAAGGACCCGGCCCGCTACGCGGGACTGGAGGAGACCGGTTGTCCCGTCGTTCGCTGCGACACCGAGGACGCCGCGGCCGTGCGTGCCGCCGCGGATTCGGCCTCTGCGAGACGTTCGGTGGCCGGGGTCACCACCACCAGCGATTTCTACCTCGTCCACGCGGCGCTGCTGGCGCGGTCGTTCCGGCGGCCCGGACACGCTCCCGACACCGCCGCGCTGTGCCGCGACAAGTCCCTGAGCAGGGCGGTGCTGAGCGAGGCGGGTGTGCCGCAGCCCGCCCACGTCGTCGTCGAATCGGGCGACGGTGTCGCTGCCGCCGTCGCCCGTGTGGGCCTGCCCTGTGTGGTCAAACCGGCCGACGGCTCCGGCTCGCAGGACGTGCGTTGGTGCGCCGACGAGGCGAGTGCCCTCGCGCAGGCCGCGAGCATCTTCGCCGCCACCGAGAACGTCCGGGGCCAAAAGCGTGCGGGCAAGGTGCTTGTCGAGGAATTCGCGCGGGGCCCGGAGTACAGCGTGGAGATGTTCTGCACCGGAGGTGAGGCCGTGTGCGTCGGCATCACCGAGCGGACCACCACCGCGCTGCCGTACTTCGTCGAGACCGGGCACCTCTTCCCGGCCGTACTGCCCGCCGCGGCCGAGGCGGAACTCGCGGAGAGCGCGCGGCACGCACTCGAGGCGATCGGCTTCGAACTCGGCCCCGCCCACGTGGAGGTCCGCCTGACCCCGGCGGGACCCGTCGTCATCGAGGTCAACGGACGACTGGCCGGCGGCATGATCCCCGAACTGGTGCGCGCCGCGACCGGCATCGACCTGCTGGACCAACACCTGCGCGCGGTTACCGGACGCCCCCTCGCACTGGGTGCGGACCGGGCCCGGCACGCCGGCCTGCGGTTCCTGACCGTCACGGATAGCGGGCGACTGACCGCCATCACCGGTGCTGCCGAGGCCGCCCGGGTTCCCGGCATCACGTCCGTCGTCACCACCGGGAGCGCGGGGCGGACGGTGTGCCCGCCGCGGGACGCCTACGATCGCCTGGGCCACGTCGTCGCGGTCGGCTCGACGCGGCAGGAGGTCGAGACCGCGCTGGAGACGGCGACGGCACTGATCCGGGTGGAAACCACCCCGGCCGCGTGAGACGGGGCACCGCCGGCCGTCCGCACCGGGGCGGTACGGCCCCGGCCCACCCCTTTCCGTGTCCCGGGCGAACCCCTGCCCCTGCCACCGCGGCGCGGGTGAGGAGGACGGGCCACGGCGGCAGGACACCGCAGCCCGTACGGCGGTTACACGCTGCCCCGCAGTTCCGGCCGGGCGGCTCTGCCGCCGGCCCTCACCCCCCGCGGCGGCTCCGCGGGTTCGAAGAGCCGCCACAGGGGCACGGTTGTCGCCGGCCAGGAGGCGGCCGGTGAGGGCGCCTCGGGCACGTCGCCCTGCTGCTGCGCTGCCCACGCAGCGATGTGCGCCCGCGATCGCAGGCCCAGCGTGGTGCGGATATGACGGATGTGAGTCTCCACTGTGCGGACAGACACATGGATCCGCGCGGCGATCTGCCGGTTGGTCAGACCCTCCACAACCAACGCGGCCACGTCCTGCTCCCGCCTGCTCAGGGGATGTGCGGCCCCCCTGACCCGGGTCTCCGTCCGTTCCTCGCCGAGCGCCACGCACAGCGTCTGCCGCCACGGCATCGCACGCCCCGCCTCCAGCCAGGATTCGGCCCGGCCCACGGGCAGCGCCCGCATCGCGGTCTCACGCGCCCGCTGTATGCGCAGCCGCCACCAGCCGCTCTCCCCGCTCCCTCCGCCGCGCAGCCGCTCAGCGGCGCCCAGCAGTTGTACCCCCCGGTCGAACCGGTAGCCGCGGATGGCGACCAGCGCGAGCCCCTCCAACGCGCGTGCCACGTCCCCGCGGCGATGTGCCCGGCAGCGCAGCGCCTCGGCGAAGTACTCCTCCGCCCGTCGCGCGTCGCCCAGTTCCAGCGCCAGCGAGCCGGCGGTGGACAGCACGGGGCCCAGCCAGGGCGGAACCACTTCGCCGCGCAGCACAGGCAGCGCCCGGTCGAGGTCGCGTTCCGCGCCGGCCGGGTCGCCGCTCTCCAGCCGGTACCGGGCGAGAGCGCCCAGGCTCAGAGCCACCAGGCCGTCGTGCCGCGACCGCAGACCGATCTCCAGCGAGTCCTCCAAATCGCTGACCGCCGCCCGGCTCTCGTCCCGCACCTGACGCAGGGTCCCTCGTACCAGCAGCAGCCGCCCCAACAGCGGTGAACGGCCCCGACGCCGCTCGCCCCGCACAGCCTCGTCAATCCGCCGCGCCGCCCCGTCCGTCCCGGCGTCCTGGCCGGTCAGGGCCGCCGCCTCCAGCGCCACGGCACGATAAACGGATCCCGACCCGGCCTGCTCCAGGGCGTGCTCCACCAGTTCGGCCACCTCAAGGCCTTGCCCCTGCGTCTCCTCCACCGCCGCCAGCGCCCCGGCCAGGAGAAGCTGGCGCTCGTCGGAACCCCATGCCAGCCACCGCACCGCGTGCGCGAGGTTGACTCGCTCCCCGGCCAGTCTGTCAAGCGTCGCCGCCGGGACCACCGCCTCCTCCCGCAGTGGCTGTGACAACGATGTCAGCCAGGCCGTCAGCCGTTCGTACGCCGCCGTGTCCTCCCCCTCCGAGACAAGCCGCTCCTGCCCGAAACACAGCATGGACTCCAGCATCCGGAAGCGCGTCCCGCCGCTTGCCCTGGGCAGTGGTGTGATGACGGACTTCGCTTCCAGGGCGACCAGGAGTTCCGGCAACGCGGTCGCCGCGTCCGGCAGGTCGGCCGTGACGGCAACGGCCGCATCCGGCCCGAATCCACCCGGCAGGACCGAAAGCCTTCGCAGCACCGCCTGTTCCACCGGGCCGAGCAGCGCGTACCCCCACTCCAGCGCCGCGCGAAGACTCCGGTGGTGCTCGTCGGCGAGCCGCCAGCCGTTCGTCAGGAGCGCCAGCCGGTCGTGCAGTCGGGAGCGGATCTCGGCCGGCGGGAAGACCCGGACCAGCCGGGCCGCCATCTCGATCGGCAGCGGCAGCCCGTCCAGACGCGCGCATATCTCGGCCACGTCGCCGGCGTTGTCCCGGCTGAGCCGGAAGTCCGGGGCCATCGCACGGGCCCGGTCGACGAAGAGCGTGACCGCGTCCGACCGCAGGACGTCGGCAAGGGAGGCCACGGGTTCGCAGGCGCCCAGCGAGAGGCCGGGTACGGAGAAGACCGACTCACCGGGCAGGCACAGCGGCTCCCTGCTGGTGGCCAGCACGCTCAGCCGTGGCCGGGCGGGGAGCAGTTCGGTCAGCAGGGTTCCACAGGTGTACAGCACGTGGTCGCAGTCGTCCAGGACGAGCAGCCGGTCCGCTGGGGCATGCCCTTCAGGTTCGTCGCCGAGCGCGTCGAGGATCCGCCGGCGTACCGCGTCCGCGTCGGTGACGGTGCTCAGCCTCACCACCGACACCTCGCTCCGGCGGCCCCGTGCTTCCTGACCGGCCACCTCCAACGCCAGGCGGGACTTGCCCACCCCGGCGGGCCCGGTCAGTGTCAGAAGCCGGCCCTCGCGCAACAGCCGGGTCAGCTCGACCAGTTCCTCGGTCCGGCCGAGAAAGCTGCTCAGCTGGGTCAGGTGTTCGCTGCTCAGCCCTGCGTCCACACCGCCGGATCGATGCCGCATCCGATAGGAGCGCTGGCGGCAGGCGTTGGAGCAGTAGCGCGCACGGGGCTGTGGGGAGCGGTGCTGCTTGGTCCGGGCCAGTGGGGATCCGCATGTGTCGCACGTGACAGTCGTGGGGGCGGACATGGCACACACCTTTCATGGGGGTCGGCGGGTGCGGTGACGTGCAGTGGTTCGGGAGGCAAGGCCGGCGTCGGGGAAGACGAGGGTGCTACTGGGAATCGCAGAAGGTGCCGGTGCGGTGGGCGCCGGGGCGTCAGCAATCAGCAATCAGCAATCGGGGCAAGGATGAGCGTCCGTAGCCTGTGGAGAGAAACACTTCAGCCGCTGGGCGTGAGTGTTCTGACTCATTGCCTCAGAGCCTAGAAATGGTCGCGTCCGCAGGTCAAGCAATGATTTGCACGCGCCCAAAATACTGTGGTCCAGGGGTTCGGGGGTTCGGGGGCAGTGCGTCTGTTTCTCTGTGAGCAGAGACCGTTTCGTGCCCGTTCTGAACGGAGTTCTCGCACTATCTGCGGCAGAAGGGCGCATGGACGTCGCCGTGCGGGCCCGTTTTCACCGGCAGCGCAGGTCGGATCTCCTCCGTTTTCCCTCACCCTCTCCAAACGGCCCGCTTTCTCGGCACTCCCGTGGGCAGACGCGGCGGGGGCTCAGTCCCGCCGCTCCGCCTTCACCCGATCGGCGGCCCACCGTGAGTCGCCCCGTGCTGCCGTCCGGCCGCGTTGCGACCAGGTGTCCTCGCCCGGCTCGCGCTGCCGGTCGCCGTCGCCCACCACATCCGTCCGGACAACACCTGCGCGGTACTGGAGCGCTGATCGGCTCCTCGCTCAGGTACTCGGTCGTGAGTCAGGGCGTCGGCGTCGGCCTCCCTCGTGGCGGTGGCCGACGCCGATCGCAGTGGACGCGCCCCTGGAATCGCACGGCACACTGGGGGAGCGTCTGCTGACGCGGCCTTGCCGTCGTGGCTGGTCGGGGCGGACACGGCGGATGCGGGTCGGTGTCGGAGTCGCGGTTCCGTTGAAGTGCGAAGTTTCGCAATGGGCCTTGACCCCTGATGTTGGACGCACGAGACACCGGATCCTGAGGATCCGAGGACGGACATCTCGTGGTCATGAAGAACTGTCCGCCGGAGTTCAAGGCGGACGCGGTCGCGCTGTACGAGTCGCGGCCGCTGGTGAACCGCGGTGAGACGGTCAACCACAAATGCGTCGCCAGGATCATGCGCGCGTCCGGAATCAAAGGGATCCGGTTGCGCCGCCGTCACCGCACCACCGTCCCCGGCGCGGCAGCGGACACGGCGCCGGACCTGATCGGCCGCGACTTCAACGTCCAGGCTCCGAACACGAAGTACGCCGGCGGCATCACCTACCTGCCCGTCGAGGGCGGGAGGTTCTGCTGCCTGGCGACCGTCATCGACCTCGCATCGCGACGGCTGGCCGGCTGGGCGATAGCCGGCCGCATCGGAACTTCTCGCAGACGCCGCGCCGCAGGTGGGCGGGGTGCGGACCGGTCCCGAGCCGCGCTGTCGGCGCCCGTCGCTCTGCTCGCCGGACTCCACGGCCGCGCGTTCCGCCTGGTCTCACCAAACCCCGGCGGCGGAGTCGGAACGACAGGGCTGCGCGCCTCTCGCCCTCAAGTGGTCGTGCGCGGACTCCCCGTTGTGCTGCTACGGCGAAGGACACCTGGCGCCGGTCCGGCCCCTCTTCGCGGCCCGGGGAGACCTCCTCGACCTGCCGTCCGAGCCGGGCGACGACGAGCGTGCGCTGCGACTGAACCCGCCCGCGGCCCTGACGGACTGGCGGGCCGAGGCCGCCGCACCCCAGGAGGTCTGACCGAAGGACGCCCATGGGCGGGCCGGGGCTGTTTTAGAGTGACTTCCGCCAGCCGCACGACGGATCTGTGAGGTACTCACCAGCCATGACGACCGAAACGTTTGAGTTCCAGGTAGAGGCGCGTCAGCTGCTCCAGCTGATGATTCACTCCGTCTACTCGAACAAGGATGTCTTTCTGCGCGAGCTCGTTTCCAACGCCTCCGACGCGCTGGACAAGCTGCGCCTCGCCGCCCTGCGCGACGACGCCCCCGGTGCCGATGTGAGCGACCTGCACATCGAGTTGGAGGTCGACAAGGACGCCCGCACGCTGACCGTGCGGGACAACGGCATCGGCATGTCGTACGACGAGGTCACCCGGCTGATCGGCACGATCGCCAACTCGGGCACCGCCAAGTTCCTCCAGGAGCTGCGCGAGTCCAAGGACGGGGACGGGAACGGCGACGGGGCCGGCGCCGACGGACTCATCGGCCAGTTCGGCGTCGGCTTCTACTCGGGCTTCATGGTCGCGGACGAGGTCACTCTCGTCACCCGGCACGCCGGCGAGACCGAGGGCACCCGCTGGACCTCGCGGGGTGAGGGCACGTACACCCTGGAGCGGATTCCCGAGGCCCCGCAGGGCACCGCGGTCACCCTGCACCTCAAGCCGGCCGACGCCGAGAACCAGCTGCACGACTACACCTCCACCTGGAAGATCAAGGAGATCGTCAAGCGGTACTCGGACTTCATCACCTGGCCGGTCCGCCTGCTGCCGGAACCGGGTGAGGACGGCGACGGCGCCGAGGCTCGCGAGGCCGAGACGCTCAACTCGATGAAGGCCCTCTGGGCGCGCCCGCGCGACGAGGTGTCCGACGACGAGTACCACGAGCTGTACAAGCACATCGGCCACGACTGGCGCGACCCGCTGGAGACGATCCGGCTCCAGGCGGAGGGCACCTTCGAGTACCAGGCTCTGCTCTTCGTGCCCTCGCACGCCCCGCACGACCTGTTCACCCAGGGCTACCAGCGCGGCGTCCAGCTCTACGTGAAGCGCGTCTTCATCATGGACGACTGCGAGGAACTGCTGCCGCCCTACCTCCGCTTCGTCAAGGGCGTGGTCGACGCGCAGGACCTCTCGCTCAACGTCTCCCGCGAGATCCTCCAGCAGGACCGCCACATCCGCATGATCCAGCGCCGCCTGACGAAGAAGGTCCTGTCGACGGTCAAGGACCTCAGGACGTCGGCGCCGGACCGCTACGCCACGTTCTGGCGCGAGTTCGGCGCGGTGCTGAAGGAAGGCCTGGTCACCGACTCCGACAACCGGGACGCGATCCTCGCCGCCTGTTCCTTCGCCTCCACCCACGACGCCGACGAGCCCACCTCGCTCAAGGACTACGTGGAGCGGATGAAGGACGGGCAGGACGACATCTACTACATGACGGGCGAGTCCCGTGCGGCCCTCGAGAACTCCCCGCACATGGAGGCGTTCCGGGCCAAGGGCGTCGAGGTCCTCCTGCTCACCGACGCCGTCGACGAGGTCTGGGTCGACGCGGTGGGGGAGTACGAGGGCAGGACGCTGCGGTCGGTGGCCAAGGGCGAGATCGACCTCTCCGGCACCGAGGACGACAAGAGCGAGGCAGAGAAGGAGAAGCAGGGCGAGGAGTACGCCGGGCTGCTCGGCTGGATGACCGAGCACCTGGGCGAGGACGTCAAGGAGGTCCGCCTCTCCTCCCGACTCACCGTCTCGCCGGCCTGCGTCGTCTCCGACGCCGGTGAGCTGACGCCGGCGCTGGAGAACATGTACCGGGCGATGGGGCAGGAGGTGCCCAGCGCCAAGCGCATCCTCGAACTCAACCCGGAACACCAGCTGGTGAAGACCCTGAACCGGGCCTGGACCGACCAGCGGGACCGCGCGGAGCTCACGGAGACCGCCGAACTGCTGCACGCCCTCGCGGTGCTCGCCGAGGGCGGCCGGCCCAAGGAGCCCGCGCGGTTCGTGCAGTTGATGGCGGACCGCCTGGAGCGCACCCTCTAACCGGCCGGAAGGACACGAGTCCGGAAGGACACGACTCCCGAAGGGCGCGGGATCCGTAAGCACCCGGATGCCGCGCCGTCCGTCATCCGCATGGCGAGACGGCGTGGCATCCGGAGCAGCCTCTTCGCATGCTCGGCGGTGTGCTGATGGGCGTCGGGGCCCGATTGGCCGGCCTGCAACATCGACGCCTACCTGGCGGGCATCGCCTCCGGCAGCCTCAGCGGCTGGCTGTGGGGCGCCTTCGCGCTGGCCGGCACCTGGGTGGGCCTCAGGCTGCGGCCGCTGTTCGGGCTGGGCAACCCCAAGCCGGGCGACGGCGTCTGCTGACGAGGATGCCCGTGCGGCACAGGGGTCAGGACTGCGCCGCACGGGCCGCTGAGGGCGCCGCTAGGTGTATTGACCCGCTGCGTTGTTGACACGGCTGATCGGTGGCTGACCTCCGAGTGCGGTGTGGCAGCGATGGTAGTTGTAGGCGTGGAGGAACGGT
>NZ_JBFBJX010000031.1:0-42145 GCF_040686295.1 Streptomyces sp. NPDC085944
CACCGTCCGCCGGTCGAGTTGGAGCTGAACCATGGTGCCCTCCCAGTGACCCCACCGGCGGTCCGGCTCCTGAGCCGGATGCCCGGGTGCCGAGGTTGTCTGCCGTGGGCCTGCGTTCTGTGCTCGCGGCGCCGCAGGACTGTGTCGCGGTCGTCTCGGCGCGACTCCGTCCGCCACCTCCAGTGTCCATCGAGCGCGCCGTTCGCGGGGAAGGCCGTACAGGCCGCTTATCGGTCCGTTCGGCCCAGACCCGCGGGACCTTCGACAGCCCCGAGCCGAGCCCGGAACGGACCCGGCCGGACGCTGTGCGGTGGGCTTGCGCGGTTCACCGCGCTGGCGGACGGACGGTGCGTCCGCTCCCCTGGAGGAAGACGGATGGAATGGAGTGGACAGTCGTGCACGGCGATCCAGCACGGTCGGGTCACGGGGCTGAGCCCTCTGCCGAGGCCGGCCGTATGGCCGACCGGATGGCGGTGCGGCGCCGGCGGCCGGGCATCGGGAGCCGGGCGAGCGCCCCGGGACCGAAGTCGCCGGCCCGGCTCTCGACTTCCCGCGAGCGACGCACCGCCGGGTCGGGGAGGGCGGGGCGCGCATCCGGTCCCGGTGCGGCTGTCCGAGCAGGAGTGCCGGCAGCGGCTGGGAACGCACGGCGTCGGCCGCATCTCCTACACGGTCGGCCCGGGCAGGGAGGCTCCGATGGTGGTGCCGGTCAACTTCCTCGTGGAAGGGCGGAGCGTCGTCCACCGGACGGATCCGGTCGGCGCGGCGGATGTCCGTGTCGGAGAGGCGGTCGCCTTCGAGGCCGACCACGTCGACGAGCAGACCGGCCCGGGCTGGAGCGTCCTGCCGGTGGGCACCGCCGAACCCGGCCGATCACGAGGCGCTGGAGGCCCTGGCTCGAAGGCGTGGGACCGGCCCCTGGGCGGGGGGAAAGCGCGACTTGTGGGTCCGAGTCCTGCCGGACCGGGGCAGCGGCCGCGTCATCCAGCCACTGCGGGCGACGTAGGCGTCGCGCGGGTTCGCCGCCCCACCACCGGCCCGCCACGTCCGACGCGGGTTTCCGGGCCTCGCGCACCGACAGCCCGGTTCAGCAGATGCGCGGCAGTTGTTCACCGAGCGGCAGGTCGACGATCCGGCTTGCGCCCAACGCGGTCCTGGCCACGACCACGGACGGATGCTCCGCCACGCACGCGCCGACGACGACGGCGTCGCGGCCCAGGACGTGCGCGCGCATCGCCTCCAGTACCGCGTCCGCGTCCTCTCGGGCGACGAATGCCACGAGCCGCCCCTCGTTGGCCACGTACAGGGGATCCAGGCCGAGGAAGGCACAGGCGGCGGCCACCGGCTCGGGTACCGGCACCGCTCTCTCGTCCAGCACCACTCCGGTGCCGGACGCCCGTGCGACCTCGTTGAGTGAGGCTGCCAGACCGCCTCTGGTCGGATCGCGCAGGACGTGGATGTCGCGCGTGACGCGGAGCATCTCCCGCACCAGGCCGTGCAGCGGCGCGGTGTCGCTGACGATCTCCGTACCGAACGAGAGGCCCTCACGCACACTGAGCACTGCGATGCCGTGCTGGCCGACGGGACCGCTGAGGATCACCACGTCTCCCGGCCGGGCCCGCCCGGGCCGGATGTCGACCCCGTCGGGGATGAGCCCGATGCCGGAGGTGTTCACGTACACGCCGTCGCCGTGCCCCGAGTCGACGACCTTCGTGTCACCGGTGACCACCTGGACCTCCGCCGCCCGCGCCGCCGCGCCGATCTGGTCCGCGACCCGGCCGACCGTACTCATGGGCGTGCCCTCCTCCAGGAGGAAGGCACAGGACAGGTACGCCGGTACCGCCCCGCTCATGGCCAGGTCGTTGACCGTGCCGTTGACCGCCAGATCCCCGATGCCGCCACCGGGAAAGGCGAGCGGCCGGACGACGTACGTGTCGGTGGCGAAGGCGAGCCGTGCGGTGCCCAGGGTCACGGCGGCCGAGTCGGCGAGACCGGCCAGGACCTCACCGCCGTAGGCCGGGAGGAAGAGGTGCTCGGTCAGCTCCGCCGAGAGGGCTCCTCCGCCGCCATGGCCCATCACCACGACCGGATGGTCGCGCAGCGGGGCCGGGCAGGACCAGTCGGCGAGGTCCGTGGTGCCGTCAGTCATGGGCGACCGTCTCCTTGGCATCGGGCGTGGTGACTCGTCGGTACAGGTAGTAGGCGGCGCAGGCGCCCTCACTGGAGACCATGGTCGCGCCGAGGGGAGTCCGAGGGGTGCAGGTGGTACCGAAGGCCCGGCACTCGTGCGGCTTCAGCCGTCCCTGCAGCACCTCTCCGCTGCGGCACTGCGGTGACTCCTCGACGGTCAGGTCCTCGACGTCGAACCTGTGCTCCGCGTCGAGGTCACGGTAGGCCTCCCGCAGACGCCAACCACTGCGGGGAATCACGCCGATGCCGCGCCAGGAGCGGTCCGTCGTGCAGAACACTTCGCGCAGCGTTCGAAGCGCCGCCGGGTTGCCCTGCGCGGGCACGGCCCGCGGGTAGGCGTTCTCCACCCGGTGCTCGCCGCGTTCCAGTTGACGTACCGTTCGGCGGATACCCTCCAGGATGTCCAGCGGTTCGAAGCCGGTGACCACGATCGGTACCCCGTACGCGTCGGCGAGGGCCGGGTATTCAGCCGTCCCCATCACGCTGCACACGTGTCCGGCCGCGAGGAACGCCTGCACCCGGCACCCCGGTGACCGCATGACCGCCTCGATGGCCGGGGGCACCCTGACGTGCGAGACCAGAAGGCTGAAGTTGCTCAGGCCCAGCCTCCGGGCCTGGCGGGCCGCCATGGCGATGGCCGGGGCGGTCGTCTCGAACCCGACCGCGAAGAACACCACCTGTCGGTTCGGCTCCCGCCGTGCGACATCCAGCGCGTCCAGCGGTGAGTAGACGACGCGGACGTCCGCGCCCTCGCTCTTCACGCGGAACAGGTCGCGATGGCTGCCGGGGACCCGCAACATGTCACCGAATGAGCAGAAGACCACGTCGGAGCGGGCGGCGATGTCCAGGGCCTTGTCGATCACGTTGAGCGGTGTGACGCAGACGGGGCAGCCCGGACCGTGAATCAGCTCGATCCCGTCCGGCAGCATCTGGTCGATGCCGTGTCGGATGATCGAGTGGGTCTGGCCGCCGCAGACCTCCATCAGGGACCAGGGCCGGGTGAGGGACCGGGTGATGTCGTCGAGGAGCCGCCGGGCCAGCCCGGAGTCCCGGAACTCGTCGATGTATCTCACTGGTCGGGCTCCTCAGGTGCTTGACCCGCCTCCGCCGCTGCTCGGGCCCACGGATCTCCGAACTCCTCGTCCAGCGCGTCGATCTCCCTGAAGAGACCGAGGGTCGCGAGAGCCGATTCCTCGTCGAGCCGCTGGATCGCGAAGCCCACATGGACGATGGCGTACTCCCCGGTCGTGATGTCCGGCAGGTAGTCGAGGCACACCTCCTTGACGACCCCGCCGAAGTCGACGCTGGCCATGCGGATTCCGTCCTCTTGCCGGATGTCCACCACCTGCCCCGGCACCGCGAGACACATGTGCTTCTCCTTCGTTCGCTCAGTCGCTGCCGACTCGGGCTGCGATCACTGTCTGTCCCAGAGCGAGGCCGCCGTCGCCCGGTGGCACGACGCTGTGTCTCAGCACCGTGAAGCCCGCAGCGTGCAGAGCCGTGGCACACAGTTGGTCCAGCAACCCGTTGGCGAAGACCCCACCGGTGAGGACCACTGTGCCGATCCCCGTGTGCCGGCGGGCCGTGCGGCAGGCCGAGCACACGGCGTCCGCCACCGCCACGTGGAAGCGAGCGGCGATCAGCTGGGGCGGCGTGCCCGACCGCAGGTCCGCGACGACCGCGGTCAACAGACGTCCGGGCCGGTCGAGAGTGAACGGATAGCCCTCGCCGACCTCGCCTGCCGTGAGCGCAGCCGCCTCCAGCTCCACGGCGGCCTGGGCCTCGTGGTCCACCCGGTGACAGAGGCCGGCCAGGGACGAGACGGCGTCGAAGAGCCTGCCCATGCTGGAGGTCGGGACGCACTGCACACCGCGTTCCAACTGCTGCCGCAGCAGGGCGAGTTCACCATCGTCCGCGGCGGCTGCACACGGCAGGTCACCGGTCCACGCGATGCCCGCCGAGCGCAGGTGCGACAGTGCCATGCGGTACGGGTTGCGCACGGCCGCGTCGCCACCCGGGAGAGGCACGTACGCCAGATGGGCCAGCCGGCGGAAACCGGCGAGGTCGGCTTGGAGGATCTCGCCGCCCCAGACCGCTCCGTCATCGCCGTAGCCGGTGCCGTCGAAGGCAACGCCCAGCACCGGCTCCCGCACGCCGTGCTCGGCCATGGCGGAGACGACATGGGCGTGATGATGCTGGACCAGGCGGACGGGCGGCCCGTACCGGCGGGCCCACGCCGCGGACCGGTAGCCGGGATGCCGATCGGCCGCGACCAGGACGGGAGCCACGCCGGTAAGGGCGCGAAGGTGGCGCTCGGCACGCTCGAAGGCTTGTGTACCGGCCGGTGATCCCATGTCTCCGACATGGCCGGAGAGCCATGCGGACTCGCCTTCCGCGAGGCACAGGGTGTTCTTCAGGTCGCCGCCCGCTGCCAGGACGGGGCGCACGGGGACCGGAAGTCGGATGCGGGCCGGTACGTAGCCGCGTGAGCGGCGCAGGGGCAGCACGGAGCCGTCCGGCCGCACTCGGACGACCGAGTCGTCACACGCCACCGAGATGGGACGGTCGTGCCAGAGCCAGGCGTCGGCCAGGCCGTGCAGACGGCTCAGCGCCTCCCGGTCGTCGGTGACCAAGGGCTCCCCCGAGACATTGCCGCTCGTCACCACCAGCATCACGGGCCCCGCAGGATCACCGGGCAGACCGAGAAGAAGGCGGTGTACGGGGGTGTAGGGCAGCATGACCCCGACGTCCGGACACCGTGGACACACCTGGGGAGCCAGGGGCGAGGAGCGACGGCGGCGAAGCAGGACGACGGGACGCTCCGGCCCGGACAGGACGGCGCACTCTCCCGGTCCGACATGCCCCAGCAACGAGGCGGCCCCCGTGTCCGGCACCATGACGGCGAACGGTTTGCCCCCGCGTCCCTTGCGCCTTCTCAGTCCCGCGACGGTGCTCGGCGCGGTGGCGTCGCAGACCAGGTGGTACCCGCCCAGGCCCTTGACCGCCACGACGGCGCCGGCGGCCAGCAGACGTCGCGCTTCGACCAGTGCCGTGCGGCCCTCGCCCCGTGCGGATCCGCTCAGCCGCAGTCGCGGCCCACAGGCCCAGCACGCGATGGGCTGGGCGTGGAAACGCCGGTCGGCGGGGGACCGGTACTCGGCCGTGCAGTCCGTGCACAGGGGGAAGTCCGCCATGGTGGTGGCCGACCGGTCGTAGGGCGTGGAGGTGGTCATGGTGAACCTGGGGCCACAGCCGGTGCAGGTGATGAAAGGGTGCCGGTGCCGACGGTCGTGGGGGTCGGCCAGCTCGGTCAGACAGGCCTCGCAGGTGGCGGTGTCCGGCGGGACCAGGGTGCTGCCTGCCCCGGACGAGGTCGGGGCGATGGCGAAAGTGGTGCCGCCCACCAGCGGAAGATCGCTCGTGTCGACCGTTGAGATGTCGGCGAGCGGGGGCGCATCGGTCACGAGCCGTCGGCAGAAACGGGTCACCGTTCGCCGGGGCCCCTCGATCTCGATACGAGCCCCCGTGGGCCCGTTCGCGACCAGCCCGGCCAGGCCGAGCTCGGTGGCCAGGGTGTGGACGAATGGACGAAAACCCACTCCCTGCACCACTCCGCCCACCAGGACCAGCCGCCTGACCGGCTGCTCGGACGGCGCCACAGTCATCTCCGCACCGCCGCGGCGATGGACGAGAGCGGTACCGGCTGGTTCATGGAGGTCGCACTTTCTCGGCAGGGTGACACGCTCGTCGTGGTCGGGGAACGGCCGCGGTGGACGGGCGGTGCCTCACCGTAGAGCGAGGGTCGGCCGGTGCCGAGTCACCCCGCGCGTGTCACCCGAGGCACCCCCCGGACGGCTCAGGCTCCGCGATCGCGTCGGGGCGGTGCGATCACCGAGTGCCCATCCGGGTCCGGCCCGGCCGTCCGGCAGACGACGGGTCCCGCAACGCCTGTCAGCGCGGTGACCCGGGGGAGCCTGCGGCACCGGCCGGGCTCTCGTAGGCCCGTCCGACGCTCTCGAGCACCATGCCAATCAGCCCGGGGAGCGCGGCGGCCACCGGAGCGCTCAGTCCGCGGCCGAGTCCGAAGTCGGCCCCCTCCACGGCGTGCACCGTGACCTCCCTCGGCATCCGGTCCAGAGCCGAGGCCAGCGCGAAGGTCTCACCGAGGCCCAGCGCGTGGCTGCTGGCGGGTCGTTCGGCGAACTCCGTCGTGCGCTGAGCGGAGAGTGTGTGCAGCCGCCCCGGGCAGCCCGGGTGTGCGTGCACCGCGTCGGCCACCACCACGAAGTCGCCACGGTCCCACAGCTCGAGCATGCGCCCGGGCTCGCCGTCGCTCTCGGCCAGCAACGCGTGCCGCGGTGGATCTGCACGCAGGGCCCGGATCACGGCGAGCCCGGCGCCGTCGTCCCGGCGGAAGGGATTGCCGACACCGATGACCACCACGCGTCCGGTCACCGCTGGTCCACCGTCAGGTCGAGGAAGTGAGCGGAGCAGGAGATGCAGGGGTCGTGGTTGCGGACGGCCCGCTCGCACAGCGTCGTCAGCTCTCCGTCAGAGGGTGGTGCACCCGGCACGTCGAGGCGGCGCTGAACCTGGCAGCGCAGATCGTGTTCGATGGCCGCCTGGTTCTGCGCGGTGGGAGGTACGAGGCGGACCGTGCGCAGAGAGCCGTCGGTGTCGATGTCGTAGCGGTGGTAGAGCAGCCCGCGCGGTGCCTCGGTGGCCGCGCAACCGGTGGCCCGGCGGGGTGGTACATCGGTGTACGGCCGGGCAGGCGGATCGTAGGACTCGATGAGACGGAGTGCCTCGGCCACGGCGTGCGTCACCTCGACGGCACGGACGACGATGCTGCGGAACGGATTGCGGCACACGGCGCCGTCCGTCGGGTCGCCCAACCCGGCCTCACGCGCTGCCGCGAGGGCCGAAGGGTGCAGCCACCGGCCGCTGAGGGCGAAGCGGGCCAGCGATCCGGTGAGGTGGTGACGGCCGTCGAGTTCGGACACGAGCGCCGTGGAGTGCCGGACCTGCCGCTCGACCACGTGCTGCTCGAAGTCCTCTACGGAGAAGGAGTGCACGGAGGTGCCCCGCTCGGCCGGCGCGTCCTCGGCCGTGTCCATGACGGTGGGGCAGCCGGAGTCGATCGCGTATCTGCCGGGATCGCTCAGGGCGAGCAGTTGACCGTCGTAGCGGGCGTCGGGGAAGTCGAATCCGGACACCCAGCGCACGGTCTCCAGCGCGTCGTCGTGCGCCCGCCTCAAGCGCTCGACCAGTGGATCCAGTTCGGCCCGGGCGGGAACGCGGTGAAAGCCTCCCAGGCGAATGTTCACCGGGTGGATCGCACGGCCCCCGATCTGCTCCATGACGGCGTTTCCCGCCTGCTTGACACGTAGTCCCCGCTCGACCGCGGGCCGCTGTTCGCGGGCCAGTTCCACCGCGCTGGGGTAACCCAGGAAGTCGGGTGCGTGGAGCAGGTGGATGTGGAGGGCCTGGCTCTCGATCCACTCGCCGAGGTAGAGCAGCCGCCGCAGGTCGGCGATCGCACCGTCGACCGTCACCCCGCAGGCACGCTCGATGGCTTGGCAGGAGGTCATCTGGTAGGCAACCGGACAGATGCCGCAGATCCGTGCCGTGATGTCGGGCGGCTCGTGGTGACCGCGTCCGACCAGGAACGCCTCGAAGAAGCGGGGCGGCTCGTAGATGCCCAGCTTGGTCTCCACCACGGCCCGGTCGCGGATCGTCAGGTGGAGGGCGGCCTCGCCCTCGACCCGGGCCAGCGCCCCCAGACGCAGGGTTCTCGAGCCTCTATGACTCATCGTGGTCTCCCCGCAGGCCGGGACCGGCGCCTGCGCCGGTGGCGCCGCGGGCCGGTCGCTCCGCGAGGTCCGCCACCGGCCCGTACTCGGGGGAGGAGGCGTTGAACGTGCGGAAGACCCGCACGACGTCCCGCTCCGACATTCCGTCGTGCTTCAACTGGGCCACCATGGCCGGCATGTTCGGGTCGGCCACCGGTCCGAAGCAGCCGTAGCAGCCCCGGCCGTAGGCGGGGCACAGGGCGCCGCAGCCGGCGTGGGTGACCGGTCCCAGACAGGGCGTGCCGTGGGCGACCGTGATGCAGGTGGTGCCACGCCGCTTGCACTCGAAGCAGACACTGTGGTTGGGGATGTTCGGCTTGCGACCGGCCAGGTAGGCCGTGATGACCTCCAGGAGCTGGCCACGGTCGATGGGACAGCCCCGCAGCTCGAAGTCGACAGGCACGTGCGCCGCGATGGGCGTGGAGGTGGCCAGGGTCTCGATGTACTCGGGCCGCGCGTAGACGGCGGCGCGGAACTCCTCCACGTCGGCGAAGTCACGCAGAGCCTGCACGCCTCCCGCCGTGGCACACGCCCCGATGGTCACCAGGCGGCGTGAGATCCGCCGGACGTGCCGGATGCGCCGCGCGTCGGCGGCTGTCGTGACGGAACCCTCGACGAGGGAGAGGTCGTAGGGACCGGCCCCTTCCAGGGTCGCCGGTTCGTCGCCCCCTTCGGCACGGGACATTTCCAGGAAGTGCGCCACCTTCACCCGACCCGCCAGCGGCAGCAACTCGTCCTCGCAGTCCAGGAGAGTGAGCTGGCAGCCGTCGCACGAGGCGAACTTCCAGACCGCCAGGGTGGGCGTGGCGGGCGTGCCCTTCGGTGTGTGGGGGGCCATGTCACCGTTCTCTCGTGGCCAGAGGGATCCGCGCGCGGTCGTAGCCCACCACCGGACCGTCGCGGCACAGGAGCAAGGGGCCGAGCTGGCAGTGCCCGCAGTGCCCCACACCGCAGCGCATGTTCCGCTCGAGAGACGTCTGGATCCTGGGCGCGGGCAGCCCTCGGTCGAGCAGGGCCCGAGCGGTGTGCCGGATCATCACCTCCGGTCCACAGACCATCGCGGTGGCCCGCGCCGGGTCGGCTTCGCACCGGTCCAGCAGATCGGTGACCACACCTACGTTTCCCCGCCAGCCGGGGCCGGGCCGGTCGACGGTCACCTCCACCCGCGCGCCCGCCCGTCGCCAGCGTGCCAGCTCCTCGGCGTAAAGGAGGTCCTGCGGGGCTCGTGCACCGACCAGGACCTCCAGACGGCCGAAGGCGCCGGGACGATCGAGGACCTGATGCACCACGGGCCGCAGCGGTGCGATGCCGATGCCCCCGGCGATCACCAGGACGTCCGGTCGGTCACCGGCCGTGAGGTCCCAGCCGGTGCCGTACGGTCCGCGCAGGCCCACCCAGTCCCCGACACGCAGCCGGCACAGCGCTCGGGTGACCGCGCCGACCGCACGCACCGTATGCACCAGACGGTGGCCGTGAATCGCGCTGACCGAAATCGGCACCTCACCCACTCCGAAGGCGTACACCATGGCGAAACGCCCCGGTGAGAATCTCGGCAGTGCTCTGTCGGCCGGTGTCACTTCCACCGAGACGCAGCCGGCGGTCTCGGTGCCGACGGCGGTCACCCGGTAGGGAACGGGCACCGTGATCACGACGGCACACTTCCGTCCGACGCGTACAGATCGAGCAGTCGCAGCCGAGTGGCCTGGAGACGGTCGGCGATCACCGCGGCACTGCGCCGCATGAGCTCGTATCCGAGTCCGGTGTCGGTGGCGCACAGTGCGCGCACCTCTGCCGCGTCGAACTCCCAGGCCCGTACGGTCCCGACAGCCGTGGCCCCCAGGTGCCAGCGGTACGGGGGGAAGATCCACGACCAGCCGACCTGCTGGTGGGGCCCGAGGGTCTCCACCACCTGGGCCCGGCGTCCGGGGACGTACACGTCCAGGGCGACTGCCCCCGAGCGGATCAGCCAGAACCGGTCGGCTGTCTCCCCTTCCTCGAAGAGCCGGGCTTCCGCGGGAAAGCCCCGCGGTCGGGCGAGCGCGAACAGGCGCTGCCGTCGTTCGGGCGGCAGACTCCTCAGCAGTGGCGACCAGCCCGTCACGCCGCACCGTCCGGGACGTGCCGGGTCCAGTCGTACAGGGCCGCCGCTTCCTCCGTGATGTCGATGGCGACCGGGCACCAGACGACGCAGCGGCCGCAGCCGACGCACCCTGAGGTACCGAACTGGTCGTGCCAGGTTCCCAGCTTGTGAGTGAGCCACTGCCGGTATCGACTGCGCGGTGACGCGCGCACCGGTCCGCCGGGCAGATGGGAGAAGTCCAGGTCGAAGCAGCTGTCCCAGACCCGCCAGCGTTCGGCGTGATCCCCGGTGAGGTCCGTGACGTCCTCGGTCGTCGTGCAGAAGCAGGTGGGACACACCATCGTGCAATTGCCGCACGTCAGACACCGTGAGGCGACGTCGTCCCAGCGTGGTGCCTCCAACGTCTGCGACATGAGCCGACGCAGGTCCGTCTCCGGCATCGCACGGCCCATCAGTTCGACAGCGCCTTGGACCGCGCTCCGAGCGCGTTCCCGAAGGCCGGCGGCAACGGGCTCGCGGGGCAGGTCGCCCAGAATCTCCGCACCCTCCGCGCTGCCGCTGCGAACCCAGAACCGGTGACCGTGGTCATCCACGAGTTCGGTCAGGACGAGGTCGTAACCCGGGCCGGCGGCAGGACCCGTCCCCATCGAGGCGCAGAAACAGGTGCCGCCGGGTTCGGTGCATTCCACTGCCACGAGCAACGCCCCCGAGCGCCTGTTCCGGTAGACGGGATCGGCTTGCGGGCCCGCGTTCAGCACTCGGTCCTGAATCTGGATGGCTCGCAGGTCGCAAGGGCGGACGCCGAGGAAGGCGAAACGCACAGGTGTCTCGCTCTCGGTCTCGACGCTCACCCGTCCGTCCACTCGATCGGCTGTCCACTGCCGCACGCGGGCCGGGTGCAGGTAGGTCTTCCACGACTGCGGGCCGGCGGCATTGGCGAAGGCGGCCCCGTCAGGCCGCGGACGCAACCGGTATGTTCCGGCGTCCAGGTACGTCCCCCATCCGTACGGCAGCTCAGCGGCGGACTCGATCTCATCCAGTACGATCGCGCCGTCGCGGACGGTGGGGCCGATGACCGTGAGACCCCGTTGCCGAAGCACCTCGACCAGTTCGGGCAGCTGTTCACGGCTCAGCACGGTCTCCGCGACTGCGGCAGGTACCTGCGTGCTCACCGCCGTGCTCCGTGATCGGCGTTCGCCTGGTCGCGCACCGCACCGCGAACATGCGCAGCGGCGCGGAGAAGGGGCCGACTCTGATTTCGGCAGGACCGCGAACGGAGCGTTCTGTCATGTCTACGCAACACCAGGCGGCCGCCAAGCGACAGTCGTGTGCCGCACGCGGTTCCGCTCCGGTCCCGCTTTGCCACCCCGCAGCAATCCGCGCTTGGCGCCAGCGACCGTAGATCCGGTCTGACCATCGGTGACTCCCTACTGTGCCTCCCGCTCCGCCCTCATGCGGACGGCATGGGCTTTGAACTCCCGTTGCTGATGGTGTCGCGTTGTCCGTGCATACGCAGCACGAACACGGCCGTTTGCGCTGACGGTCTGGGGAGGCCGACGAGGCACCATGCTGTGCCCGGGACTGCACATGGCGCTCCTTTGACGGAACCTGCAGTTGGCAGGGCACCCTGAGCCGTGCGGGGTAGTTCGCACGGCTCCGTCGAGGCGACCCGCTCCGTGGTCCTCGGGTCGGGTGTGGAACAGCTCGGCTTCTGGTCCAACCTCCTGACCGGTCCCGGCGCCGACCACGACACCCTCGTGGCGCTGCGCCGGCAAGACCTGCCCAGCCTGAGGGACTGGACGCAGCGCCACAGCCTGTGCGCGGCGGCGGAACGGCTGACGCTCCCGGCCGGGGCAACCGGTGGCCGGCCGTACCTGCTGGACACGGCGCTGCAGCTGAGTGACCTCCGACCGGACAGGAACCGGGTGCTTGCGGACCTGACGTCGTGGCGGGAGCGGAGCAGCGGCGCCGAACAGTTCGTCGACGCCGTGGGGCTGCTGGAGAACGACACCCTCAAGGCCGCTTACGACGGGGTCAGTGAGCAGCTCGGTACCGACGCGCACGAGGACGCCTACCTCGTCACCGCGGCCGAGATGGCCGGTCTCTCGTCCAGGGAGGCGCGTGGGGCCGCCGTCGTCTGCCTGGACGCCCTCCAGGTGTTCGACCGGGACGGGAGTTCCTTGGCGTCGGCGATCTTCTGGCATGCCTGCGGGTTCCACGTGTTCATGGCTGGGTCTCCTTCACGGTGCGGGGCCTGGGGGCGGTGTGCGTCTGGGATCAGACTGCGACGGCCAGGCCGCCGCCGAGCCGGCGGGAGGCGTTGAAGACTCCGCTTGCGGTGCCGGTGTGGTGCGGCGGCACGCTGTCGACCAGCAGGGCCGTCGTCGGCGGCATGGCCGGCGGACCGCCCATCCCCACCGGGAGCATCGGCAACGCCGGCGCCCGGGTCGGTGTGGCCGCGGGCACCATGGCCAGGGCGATCAGTCCGGCGGGCAGGTTGATGAAGAAGATCATCCGCCGGCTGACCAGGCTGGCCGCGCCGCCTGCGACCGGATCGGCCGCCGAGGCGATGGCGCCGCCCACTGCCCACAGTGCGACCGCCCCGTGCCCGCTTGACGGGGTCGGCGCACGCGGCACGCTTCAAAGCTGCCGAGTGAGCCGTGTCGGCTGAACATCGAGGCGTCCTTTGCTGCCCTTTGCGGAGTCAGCCCCATCGAGTACTCCTCCGGCCGTCGGAACACGCGCCGGCTCAACCACGGCGGTGATCGCCAGGCCAATGCGGCCCTGCACCGCATCGTCTTCACCCGCCTGCGCCACGACCCGCGCACCCAGGCGTACTTCGAACGCCGCACCCAGGAGAGCAAGACCCTACGGGAGATCATCCGATGCCTCGAACGGTATGCCGCTCGCGAGGTCTTCAACCTGGTCAGATCGGTTTCCCGCACCCCTACGTTATAGGGGCGTCCGTGGGACGTGAGAGGGTCTGGGGCGTGAGCGAGACACCACCGAACACCCTGCAATACCGCTTTGACGGGCCAGAAGACGCTCCGGTTCTGATCCTGGGGCCCTCACTGGGCACCACATGGCACATGTGGGACCGGCAGGTGCCCGAACTGTCCCAGCAGTGGCGGGTCTTCCGTTTCGACCTGCCCGGACACGGAGGTGCCCCGGCCCATCCCGCCGGGTCCGTCGCCGAACTCACCACGCGCCTGCTGGCCACCCTCGACGGGCTCGGTGTGCAGCGCTTCGGCTACGCGGGCTGCGCGTTCGGCGGTGCCATCGGGATCGAACTGGCGCTGCGCCACCCCGAGCGGCTCGCCTCCCTTGCGCTGATCGCCGCCTCGCCCCGGTTCGGCACGGCCGACGAGTTCCGCCAGCGCGGCGTGATCGTGCGGACCAACGGGCTCGACCCCATCGCTCGCAGCTCTCCCGAGCGCTGGTTCACCGGCGGGTACGCGGCCGCGCAGCCCGCGATCACCGAGTGGGCGGTGCAGATGGTGCGGACCACCGACCCGGGCTGCTACGTCTCCGCCTGCGAGGCCCTCGCCGCGTTCGACGTGAGTGGGGAACTGACCAGGGTCGGCGTCCCGACCCTGGTCCTCGTCGGCTCCGACGACCAGGTCACCGGCCCCGCCGAGGCCCGCACCCTGGTCGCCGGCATCCCCGACGCCCGCCTCGCCGTCGTCCCGGGCGCCTCCCACCTCGTCCCGGTCGAGCAGCCCGCGGCCGTCACCGACCTGCTGGTGCGGCACTTCAGCACCGCCTGGCAGGCCGTCCACGAGGGCACCTCCACCGGTCAGGTCCCCGTACCGGCGCCGGTCCACCCCACCGCACACCCGGACCCGGTCGCACCGGTCCCGGTCGCACCGGTTCCGACCGCACCGGTCGCGGGGCCGGCCGCCGCGCCCCTCCAGCCGGTGCCTCCGCCGCCGCAGGCCGCGCCCCTCGCCGAGATCGCCCCGGCCCCCGCCGTGCCCCCGCAGGCACAGGGGAGGCCCGACCCGTACGACGCCGGTCTCAAGGTCCGCCGCGAAGTCCTCGGCGACGGACACGTCGACCAGGAGATCGCGCGGGCGGACGAGTTCTCGGGGGACTTCCAGGAGTTCCTCACCCGGTACGCGTGGGGCGAGATCTGGGACCGGCCGGGCCTGGACCGCCGTTCGCGCAGCTGTGTCACCCTCACCGCCCTCGTCGCCGGCGGCCATCTGGACGAGCTGGCGCCCCACCTCAGGGCCGCCCTGCGCAACGGCCTCACCCCGGGCGAGATCAAGGAAGTACTGCTGCAGGCGGCCGTCTACTGCGGCCTACCGGCCGCGAACGGGGCGTTCCGGGTGGCCCAGCAGGTCATCCGTGAGGAGACGACACCACCGGAGTGATCCCTGCGGGCCGGGGGCGGGCGCGCGGAGGCAGGATGGGGACATGAAGCTCACCAAGAAGTCGCACGCCTGTGTCCGCCTGGAAAAGGACGGGCAGACGCTCGTCCTGGACCCGGGCGGGTTCAGCGAGGAGGACGCCGCCCTCGGCGCGGACGCGATCCTCGTCACCCACGAGCACCCGGACCACTTCGACGAGCTGCGGCTGCGCGCCGCGATGGAGGACAATCCGGCGGCCGGGATCTGGACGCTGAAGTCGGTCGCGGAGAAGATCTCCACGGCGTTCCCGGGCCGTGTCCACACCGTCGGCCACGGCGACACCTTCACCGCTGCCGGTTTCGACGTGCAGGTCCACGGCGAGTTGCACGCGGTGATCCACCCGGACATCCCGCGCGTCACCAACGTCGGCTTCCTCGTGGACGGCGGCAAGGTCTTCCACCCCGGCGACGCCCTCACCGTGCCCGACCACCCGGTCGAGACGCTGATGCTGCCGGTCGCCGCCCCCTGGAACAAGATCTCCGAGGTCATCGACTACGTCCGCGAGGTCGGGCCGCGGCGGGCCTACGACATCCACGACGCGATCCTCACCGACCTGGCCCGGCCGATCTACGACCGCCAGATCGGCGAGCTGGGCGGCGCCGAGCACCTGCGGCTGGCCCCGGGCGGCTCGGCGCGGCTCTGAGGCCCCGACCGGGGCGGGACCGTGTTGTCAGTCCCGCCCGGTAGGTTGTGGGACATGCGCATCGCGACCTGGAACGTGAACTCGATCACCGCCCGCCTGCCGAGGCTGCTGGCCTGGCTGGAGAGCAGCGGCACCGACGTGCTCTGCCTCCAGGAGGCCAAGATCGCCGAGGCACAGTTCCCCTTCGACGAGCTGCGCGAGGCGGGTTACGAGGCGGCGGTCCACGCCACCGGCCGGTGGAACGGGGTGGCGGTGCTCTCCCGCGTGGGCCTGGAGGACGTCGTCAAGGGCCTGCCGGGCGACCCTGGCTACGAGGGGGTCCAGGAGCCGCGCGCCGTCTCCGCGACCTGCGGTCCGGTCCGCGTCTGGTCGGTGTACGTGCCCAACGGCCGCGAGGTGGAGCACCCGCACTACGCCTACAAACTCCAGTGGTTCGAGGCCCTGCGCGCCGCCGTCGAGAGCGACGCCTGCGGCGACCGCCCCTTCGCCGTGATGGGCGACTACAACGTCGCACCGACCGACGACGACGTCTACGACCGCGCCGCCTTCGAGGGCGCCACCCACGTCACCCCCGCCGAGCGCGCCGCCCTCGCCTCCCTGCGCGGCGCCGGCCTCTCCGACGTGGTCCCGCGCCCGCTCAAGTACGACCACCCCTTCACGTACTGGGACTACCGCCAGCTCTGCTTCCCCAAGAACCGCGGCATGCGCATCGACCTGGTGTACGGAAACGAGCCCTTCGCCAAGGCGGTCACCGACTCCTACGTCGACCGCGAGGAGCGCAAGGGCAAGGGAGCCTCGGACCACGCGCCGGTCGTGGTGGACCTGGAGCTGTAGGCCGTCCACCCCGCGCCCACGGCTTCCGCGTGCCCTGTGGTGCACATGGCGGTACGAATGACAGTCTGGAGGTATGAACTTCCCCTTTCTGGGCAGGCGGCGCGAGCATCCCCGGGTGCACGACGCGGAGGGCATCGGTGAGCTGCTCGCCGACTGCGATCTGCTGCGCTCGCAGGCGCTGCGGGAGGGGGTACGGCTCGACGACTCCGCGCTCTCCTTGGAACAGCTGGACCAGGTGCTGCCGCGCTGGCGCGCCGACGAGGAGATCCTGACCTGGCTCGGCAACGACGCCGGTCTCTACCTCGGTACCGTGATCGTGCGCACCGTGCCCGGCGCCGTCTGGGCCATCCGGTCCGACGGACAGCCGGTCGTCCGGCTCGCGTCCGGCCGTGAGTTCGACGTGGTGGCGAACGGGCACGCGTGGGCGGAGGGCGGCGTTCCCGAACTCTCGCAGTTGTACGGCGAAGTCGCCGAGGCGTGAGTCGCGCCCCCGTCCGACGCATCCCCGCCCGCCGTTCCCCTGTCCCTCGCGCGCCCGCCCGCTAATAGGGGTAATGCCCGGATGGTGCGTGTCGGCGTTATTCGTGGCGTTCGTCTGGATACGTTGCGGTGGTCGGAGCGGACACGAACGCACGGGGGGCGTACGCAGGGTGCAGCCGGAGATCACTGCTCGCGGGCGAGGAGAAGGTCAGCTGCAGACCGGCGGGCGGCCCCGTCGAGGTACCGCTCGACGTCGCGCCGCCCGCCGGTCGGCTCAGCGGGAGGTGACGGACGGTGCCGTGGGCAGGTACCCGGGCGCTCGCCAGGCGTCCAGCCGGTCCTCCACCGCCGCCCCCAGGGACAGCAGTTCGGCGTCCTGCCGGTCACCGGCCATGAGGAGCAGCCCGACCGGCAGTTCGCCGACGAACCCGGCGGGTACGGACAGCGAGGGATACCCGGCGACGGCGGCGGGGGTGGACGACGGGATCACGTCGTCGTCGCCCCGTGCGCAGTCGGTGGTCCACGCGGGCGGGTTCGCCGGGGAGGCGATGGCGTCCAGGTCGTGCTCGGCCATGACCTCGTCGATGGAGCGCCGGGACAGATCGGTCAGCTCCGCGCGCATCGCCCGGTACCCCGGATCGGAGGTGGGCGGTGCGGCCAGTGCCTGCTCGAACAGTTCCTGGCCGGCGAAGCAGGCCTGCTCCCGCGGGTGCGTGCGGTTGAACTCGACCAGCTCGGCCAGGTTCTGCGGCCCGTCACGGGTGGCGAGGTAGGCGTCGATGTCCCGGTGGAACTCGCTCAGCAGCGCCGGGAACTCGAGCTCGGCAAGCCGCTCCTGGTACGGCAGGCTCACCTCGACGACCTCGGCCCCCGCGGCCCTCAGTTGCTCGGCCGTACGGGTCATGAGGGCGTCCACCTCGGTGCCCAGTGACGGCAGGCGCCACAGGCCGATCCGTTTGCCGCGCAGCGTGCCGGGACGGCCGGCCGTCTGCGCGAGGCTCGGCGCGTCGCCGTCCCGCACGGTGTCGCGGCCGCTCAGCACCGAGAGGGTGAGCGCGGTGTCGATCACGTTGCGGGCCATGGGGCCGGCCGTGTCCTGCTCGGCGGAGATCGGCACGACGCCCGACTGGCTGACCACTTTGAGGCTGGGCTTGAGGCCGACCACGCCGTTCATTCCGGCGGGGCAGACGATGGAGCCGTCCGTCTCGGTCCCGATCGCCACCTGCGCCAGCGACGCGGCGAGAGCGGCGGCCGAACCGGAGGACGATCCGCAGGGGTTGCGGTCCAGGACGTACGGGTTGTTCGTCTGACCGCCCACCGCCGACCACCCCGACGTCGGCTTGGCCGCGCGGAAGTTGGCCCACTCGGACAGGTTGGCCTTGCCGAGGATCACCGCACCGGCCGCCCGCAGCTTCTTCACCAGGTCGGCGTCGGTGGCCGGCGGGCTTCCGGCCAGGGCCAGGGACCCGGCGGTCGTCGGCATGTCGCGGGTGTTCACGTTGTCCTTGAGCAGGACGGGGATGCCGTCCAGCGGGCCGCGGGACTTGCCGAGACGGTGCCTGAGGTCGCTGGCGACCGCCTGGCCCAGGGCCGTCGGGCTGGTGCGCAGCACCGCGTTGATCCTGGGGCCGACGGCCTTGATCCGCCGCAGATAGGCGAGGGTCAGCCGGAACGAGGACAAGGTCCCGCGGTCCATGCGTTCCTGCAGTTCGGGGATGGTGACCGTGTCGAGGTTCACTCCGTGGACGAGCGCCGACTCGACGGATCGCGTCGTGTCGCCGGGTCCGGGTTCGGCGGCTCGGGCGCGTTGACCGGGGGCCGCCGCCACGAGGGGGGCCACGACCAGGATCGCGGTCAGGGCCGCCATGCTTCTCTTCTTCATGCCGGACAGCCCACTACACCGGACCGTGGGACACAAGGGCCGCTCTTTGCACCGCAGTTGGGCGCCCCCCCCGCCCTCTTGACGGTCTCCGCTCCTCCGCTAAGGTCTAGACCTGCATGTCGTAGGTCTAGACCTACGACGCGGTGTTGCCTCGTCGGCAACGTCGTACATACGCCGGGGCAGGCTGGTTCGACGTGGACCGAAGGGAAACGTGATGTCATGCGCATGAAAAGACGAGTGGTCACCGTCGTGGGGGCGTTGGTCGCCCCCGTGGTGGCCCTGAGTCTGCCGGCACCCGCGGCGAGCGCCCACGGCTGGGTGGTCTCGCCGGGCAGCCGACAGGACCAGTGCGCCAACCGCGTGGTGCAGTGCGGTCAGATCAAGTGGGAACCGGCGAGTGTCGAGGGCCCGAAGGGGCTGCGCAACTGCAGTGGCGGGGACGCCCGGTGGGCCGACCTGGACGACGACTCCAAGGGCTGGCGGGTCACTCCGATCGGCACCACCCACACCTTCACCTGGACCATCGAGGCGCGGCACGCCACCAGTAACTGGCAGTACTTCATCGGCGACCGGAAGATCGCCCAGTTCGACGGCCACGGCGCCCTGCCTCCGGCTTCGGTCAGCCACCAGCTGGACGTCAGCGGGTTCACCGGGCGGCAGAAAGTGCTCGCGGTCTGGAACATCGCCGACACCGCCAACGCCTTCTACGCCTGCATCGACGTCAACATCGGCGGTGGCGACGGCGGTGGTGGAGACGGCGACGGCGGCGGTGATCAGCCGGGCGACTGCGCCGCGGGAGCCTGGAGCGCCGGGAACGTCTACACCGGCGGAGAGACCGTCTCCCACGCCGGACACACCTGGCGCGCCAAGTGGTGGGTGACCGGCGAGGAGCCCGGCACCACCGGCGAGTGGGGCGTCTGGGAGGACCTCGGCGCCTGCTGAACCGTCGAGCCACCCGAGCCCAACCGGTCGGCGCACGCCGCGCGAGGGGCGTGCGCCGACCTGGTGGCAGCGGCCATCCGGCAGATCCTCGTGCTGGCAGACCGCGCCTCCCAGGGTGCCGGCGCCACGTTCCGCACCCTGTACTACCACCACAGCGAACAGCCCCAGCACTAACAGCAGTTCAACCGCGTCCACGCCCGGCTCCGAGCCCCCGGCGAACGTGCCTTCGCCCGGCTCAAGTCCTGGCGCATCATGCGCAGAGCACGCTCCTTCACTCGCCTGTCAGCCGCACCGTCCAAGCCATCCACGTACTGCTGACCTGCGACTCTTCAGGATGAAGGAGGTTCAGTGACTACCTTCGAGCGCAGTACCGAACTGAGCGTCCAGCGGTGCGTGTTGGTTCCTGCGTCCCTGCGTGCTGCATCATGAGCGTCGAACGTGGTCGTGTCATCGATGTTGAGGCCAGGGATTGACGTATGCGTGCATTATCTGGACGTGGTGAGAACTGGGCCGGTAGTCGGGGGGCGTCGGATCGTTCTCGCGGCGGCCCTCCATCTGGTCGGACCCCGGTGCCGTCGAACGTGGCCGCAGTCTTGGCACTGCAGAACCTCGCCGGAAACACCGCGATGGCGGAGGCCGTCACGGTGCAGCGCGCGTCCGGGCGTGGGCGCCAAAATCGGCGGCACGATGACTCGCACCTTGCCTACGGCTCCTCCTCAGGCGGCTCAGGGTCTTCCTCCGGGCGAAGGGAGCGGAGAAACGACAGCTCGGACTCGGATCTGGCGTATGGATCCGACCACGGATCACCACCGCCGGTCGATACCCCGTTCCGTGGCTCGGTGGGCGGAGTAAGTTTCGCGAGTGAGAGCAATGGCGCGGCGATGCGGGAGGTGTTCGACTTCGTAGCGGCTGCGGCTCCTCATTTCGGGCAGGAGCTTGCAGCTGCCGGATCGATTACGGTGCAGTTCGGGCGTACGCAGGGTGGAACTCCTGGCGAGTGGCGGGCCAACAGCCGTTCCATCATTCTGGATCCTCGGAGGGCGGGCATGGCTCATCTTGCCGGGACCGCCGTGTTCGAGATTCTCAATGCCGCGTCGACACGTCGCGTGGCCGCCCTGGAGGGCGAGGCGCGCAGCGGCAGGCTGGCTGTTCGGGCCGAGCAGGCACAGTGGCCGGCCGATCAGTTCTTCGCGATGGAAGTGGAACGTATCGAATGGGAGAACGGCGTCAGGCATCGGCAGATTGTGACCAGTGTGGGGATGGCGGGGTCGGGTTCCGACCTCTTCGCCGTCGAGGGCGAATTCAACGCCTACTACGAGCGACAGGTGCGTTCTGGCCACACCCACAGTTACGAATTCCGCTACAACCTGCTGCGTGAAGAAGCGGCCTCCGAGGAGCGCCGCCGTCAGGCGGAAGAAGGGGGTCCGTCGCGTGGCGGCCGCGGGCACGGCTCCTCCTCGGACAGCTCTCGTAAGCGTCATCACAGGTCTCACCGGAAGTGAGCCCTTTCCGAGTGGCCGCTGTTCGGGTGACGGGCTGAGGTTCCGCAACGCACGAGGCTCCTGCGCCGTTGGGAGAGGTGTTCGACATCCCGCAGGGTGAGTACCGCGCGCCTCGCGATCGAGCGGGCGCTGAGCCAGCCCTGACAGCACGACACGCCGGCCACTGGTCGCGGAGTTGTCGTCGAACGCCACGCCACAGGAGTGCGGCGAGGGGTGGGGCTGGGACTTCCCGGGCGGAGACGCGAAAGGTTGAAAGAGCAAGCTCAACCTTGCGCCGTATATCGCTGTTCGCCGAGGCCGCCAACAGGGACCCGGAGCGCTTCGCCGAGCCGGACCGCTTCGACATCACCCGTGCCGCCACGTCGCACCTGGCGTTCGGGCACGGTCTGCACCACTGCCTGGGCGCACCGCTGGCCGGACTGGAGGGCGCCATCGCCGTCGGCAGCCTGCTGCGCCGGTTCCCCCGGCTGCGACTGGCCGACCCGGAAACCGAACCGGGACGGCACCCCAGTCTTCTCATGAACGGCATTGTCGCCCTGCCGGTGACCATCTCGTGAACAGGACCGGGATCAGGCCCGCCGGCCCACGGGGCGGCCCCGCACAAGACTCCGCCCGCCTCGACTCTCCTCCACCTGAAGGATCTCCGTGGAACGCCGCACCGGGCCTCAAACTGGAGAGCGATATCTCACGGACCTGCCGGCTCGATCTCGATTCGCGGACCCTCCGTGCCCGGGTGATCGCACGGCTGGGACAGGACATCGCCCACGACGCGTACTGCTTCGCCACCATCGACCCGTGGACGCTGCTGGTCACCGACGACCTGTCCGACGGCATCCCGCCGGGCAACGCGGTTCTGGCGGCGCACAACGAGTACCTCGTCGCCGATGTGGACAAGTTCGCCGACCTGGCGCGCACCGGCCGCATCGTCGGGATCCTCGGCCGCAGTGCCGCCTCGCACGGAAGCGAACGCCTCCGGGCTGTCCTGCCGGCCATCGACGCCCAGCACGAGTTGCGCGCCGTCTTCCTCGCGGACGGAGAGTGCTGGGGCGCGCTGTCGCTGTTCCGGCGCGGCGGGCGGGCGGACTTCACACCACGCGAGGCGGGGCTGCTGAGGTCGCTGTCGCGTCCGGTCGCGGCGGTCCTGCGTCGAACCTGCGTCAATGCCGCACCGGGGGCGCCGTCGGTGCCGTCCGGGCCCGGTGTCCTGGTGCGTGACGAAAAGGGCCGCACCCTCGTCGCCAACGAGACGGCGCGCTGCTGGCTGGACGAGATCGGCACACTGCCCCCGCACGAGGTGGCGGCGGCGGCCCGAGCCGGACGCGGAGAAGAGGCGTACCTGCGGGTACGGTCCCGTGCCGGACGGTGGCTGTCGCTGTGGGGGTCGCCGCTCGACGGCGATCCGGGCCGTGGCGCCTCGATCGTCATCCAGCCGTCTCCGACCTCCCACATCACCGAGATGCTCGCGCTGGCCCACGGGCTGACGGCGCGAGAACAGGAGATCCTGCGGCAGGTGATCTCCGGCCTGCCATCCACGGGAATCGCTGCCGCGCTGGCCGTATCGCCCTACACCGTGCAGGACCACCTGAAATCCGTCTTCGCCAAGTTCGGCGTCCGCAGCCGCGGGGAGTTGGTGGCACGCGCCCTGGGCATCCCGTCCACCGACGTCGCGCACCGATGAGCCCGACAGCGAAGTCCCACCCTCCGTAAGCCACTCAAACATCCGCTGTCTGCGGACGCGGCAGCGGATGCTGAAATGGGCGCTGAAATGAGCGAACACCGCCGAGGTGTATTGCGAGCCCCTGTCCGCGTGGAAGATCACTCCGTCCACGTGGCCGCCGAGGGGAGCCACCGCCGTCGAGAGCACGCGGGCGACCAGTTTGGTGCGCATGTGCGTGGCCGTCGACCAGCCGAGCACCCGGCGCGAGCAGATGTCCAAGACGCAGGCCAGATACAGCCACGTGCCGCCGACCTGCACGTGTGTGATGTCGCCGCACCACTTCTCGTCCGGGCGGTCGGCGGCGAAGTCGCGTCGGACCAGGTCCGGGGCGGGCGGCGCGAGACGGTCGGGGATCGTGGCGCGTTCGCGCCGGCGCGGGTGTCGGCCCTCGGTCCCGTCGCGGCGCATCAGCCGCTCGATCCGCGTGCGGTCGACCGTTGCCCGAAGCCCCGCAACTCGGCGTGCGTGCGCCGCACTCCGTAGGTGCCGTGGTGGTCGTCGTGGAGCTGGTGGATCTCCGCGACCAGCGCGTCGTCGTCAGCCCGGTGCTCGGCCGGGGCGACCGCGCCGGCCGTCCACCGGCAGTAGCTCGAGCGCGAGACCCCGAGCCGGCATGGTCCCCTTCGGATGGGACGTCGCCGAACGCGGAAAGAAGAGCGCCTCACACTACGGCGTCCACAAGGAGGAGGCGGCGACCCTGAGCCGAGCGAGGGAGGTCTTCCCGGAGAGGCGCAGCTGACGGAGACGGCGCTGATCCTCAACAGCGAGCAGCGCCTGACCCGGTCCGGAAACGGCTGGACCGCCAAGAACGTCCGCTGCCGCCTCCTGGGGGATGCGGCCCTGCAAAACCGCGTCACATGGCGAGGCCACGATGCTCAGCGAGACCAGGACGGCAACCCGATCTATGGAGAGACCGTCGTGATCAACCTTCCGTCAATCTTCACGGACGAGGAGGACCAGGAGCTGAAGTCCGCCATGGCGAGCCGTCGGCCGCCGACCAAGACCCGGCCCCGCATCTGCCTCCTGACCAGCCCCTGCGGCAAGACCTACGAGGGCCACCAGCACCGGCCCACAGCGGTCGTCTACCGATGCCAGGGCCGGCACGAGTCGTACGCCGGAGCGGGCGACCGCTGCACCAAGACGTTATGGCAACACTCGGCGACGCCGACCGCATGAAGGCCATGGCCCAAGACTGTCCGAGCGCTTGGCGGCGGTGGCTGCCGTGAGGAACGCGACCGTTCGAACCGGGCCCGCCCACACAGAACTCCGTGCGCTCGCCGAAGCCCTGGCCGGCCATGTCCTGGGTGACCACCTGGGCGTGCGCGCCGCAGTCCTTGATCAACGCGGACAGCTCGAGGAGCGCGAAGACGTCGAAGCGGTGGATCGCCGGCTCGGAGGCGGCCGGGTCCCGGTTGACGACGAGCAGCGACTCGGAACTGTCCGGCAGCCCGAAGAACGCCTGCTTCCGCCGGAGCCTGCGCTTCCACAGATAGGTGCGGGCGAGCCAGCCCAGCGTGGCGCTGATGCCCGCCGCGACCACGCCCAGGACGATGTTGCGTACGTCGTCAGGCATGGGCGCGCATGCTAGCGGGCGTCGGCGTACCTGTGTTCGACGGGGCGCGGCACCCCGGGCGCACCCGGCCGCGTCCGGTGCTCCTGACGCGGCCATGACGATCAACTAAGCTGCCCGAACGGCCTTTCCCTGGAGGTGCGGATGCGTCGCCCTGTCGCACGGAATCTGACGGTCCTGGCGGTCTCGGCCGCCGTGGTGGTGTCGGTGGGAGCGGCCGCGCCGCCCACGGCCCGGCACCGGCCCGCTCCGAAGACCCCGGTCGCCGTCGGGTACGGCGGCGCGGTCTCCAGCGTCGACCGGGACGCCTCCGCCGCCGGCATCGAGGTGCTCCGCAAGGGCGGCAACGCCGTCGACGCGGCCGTGGCCACCGCCGCGGCGCTGGGCGTCACCGAGCCCTACTCCGCCGGAGTCGGGGGCGGCGGATACTTCGTCTACTACGACGCCGAGTCCCGTACCGTGCGCACCATCGACGGCCGCGAGACCGCGCCGCTCACCGCCGACGAGAAGCTTTTCACGGAGGACGGCAAGCCGCTCGCCTTCGCCGACGCCGTCACCAGCGGCCTGTCCGTGGGCACGCCGGGCACCCCGGCCACCTGGCAGACCGCCCTCGACCGGTGGGGCAGTCAAAAGCTCTCGTCCGTGCTGAAGCCCGCCGAGCGACTGGCCCGGCACGGCTTCACCGTCGACGAGACCTTCCGCTCCCAGACCGCCTCCAACGAGCAGCGGTTCCGCTACTTCCCGGACACCGCCGAGCTGTTCCTGCCGGGCGGCGAACTCCCGGTCGTGGGCTCGACGTTCAAGAACCCCGACCTGGCCCGCACCTACCAGGAGCTGGGCCGCGAGGGCGTCGGCGCGATCTACCACGGCGAACTCGGCGAGGACATCGTCGACACCGTCAACAAGCCGCCCGTCGACCCGGACTCCGGCTGGAACGCCCGCCCCGGCGACCTGTCCACCAAGGACCTCGCCGCCTACGAGGCGAAGCTCCAGGCGCCCACGAAGACCTCGTACCGCGGCCTGGACGTCTACTCCATCGCCCCCTCCTCCTCCGGCGGCACCACCGTCGGCGAGACCCTCAACATCCTGGAGCGCACCGACCTCTCCGCCGCGGACGAGGCCGGCTACCTGCACCGCTCCATCGAGGCCAGCCGCATCGCATTCGCCGACCGCGGGCGCTGGGTCGGTGACCCCACCTTCGAGGACGTACCGGCGAGGGAGCTGCTGTCGCAGCGGTACGCCGACTCGCGCGCGTGCCTGATCAAGGACGACGCGGTGCTCACCAGTCCCCTCGCGCCCGGCGACCCGAGGCACCCGGCCGACTGCGCGGGTGGCGGCACGGCGGCGCCGACGACGTACGAGGGCGAGAACACCACGCACCTCACGGTGGCCGACAAGTGGGGCAACGTCGTCGCCTACACACTCACCATCGAGCAGACCGGCGGCAGCGGCATCACCGTGCCCGGCCGGGGCTTCCTGCTCAACAACGAGCTGACGGACTTCTCCTTCGCCCCGGCCGGCCCGGCCGTCCACGACCCGAACCTGCCCGGACCCGGCAAGCGCCCGCGCTCCTCGATCGCGCCGACGATCGTCCTGGACCGCCATCATCAGCCGGTCGTGGCCCTCGGCTCGCCCGGTGGCGCCACCATCATCACCACCGTGCTGCAGACCCTCACCGGCTTCCTCGACCGCGGGCTCCCGCTCGTCGACGCGATCGCGGCCCCGCGCGCCAGCCAGCGCAACGCCGCCCAGACCGAACTCGAACCCGCCCTCTACGACAGCGGCGTACGGGCCGAGCTGGAGGCCCTCGGGCACTCCTTCAAACTCAGCCCCGAGATCGGCGCCGCGACCGCCGTGCAGCGGCTGCCGCACGGCAAGTGGCTGGCCGCCGCGGAGAAGGTACGGCGCGGCGGCGGCTCGGCGATGGTGGTCGAACCGGTGCGGCGGAGGTAGTCACAGTTCGGGGACGGGCCGCTCGGGCGTGCGGAACGCCAGCCGCCCGTCCTCGACGTCGACCGTCACCCGGCCGCCCTCGGCGACCCGGCCGTCGAGCAGCAGCCGGGACAGCTCGTTGTCGACCTCGCGCTGGATGGTGCGGCGCAGCGGACGCGCGCCGTACTCGGGCTGGTAGCCGCGCTCGGCGAGCCAGTCCACGGCCGCGTCGGTGAAGTCGACGGTGATGCCCTGCGCGCGCACCAGGCGGCGGGTCTCGTCGAGGAGCAGGCTGGTGATCTGCCGCAGCTGCTCGCCGCTGAGCTGGCGGAAGACCACGATCTCGTCGACGCGGTTGAGGAACTCGGGCCGGAAGTGCTCGCGCAGCGGGCGCAGCACCTGCTCGCGCCGGGCCTCCTCGTCCGCCTCCGCGCCGCCCGAGCCGAAGCCGATCCCGGCACCGCGCCGGGTGATCACGTCGGAGCCCAGATTGCTGGTCATCACGACGACCGCGTTGGAGAAGTCCACCGTCCGGCCCTGCGAGTCGGTCAGCCGCCCGTCGTCCAGCACCTGGAGCAGGATGTTGAAGACGTCCGGGTGCGCCTTCTCCACCTCGTCGAGCAGCAGCAGCGAGTACGGGTG
This sequence comes from Streptomyces sp. NPDC085944, assembly GCF_040686295.1. Taxonomy (NCBI): domain Bacteria; kingdom Bacillati; phylum Actinomycetota; class Actinomycetes; order Kitasatosporales; family Streptomycetaceae; genus Streptomyces; species Streptomyces sp. NPDC085944. Next base: position 26,679 of record NZ_JBFBJX010000031.1, read on the forward strand.
GCGGCGCACCACCTCGGTCAGCTGGCCGGCCTCCTCGTGGCCGACGTAGCCGGGAGGGGCGCCGACCAGGCGGCTGACGGTGTGGCGCTCCTGGTACTCGCTCATGTCCAGGCGCACCATCCGGTCCTCGCTGCCGAACAGCGCCTCGGCCAGTGCCCGGGCCAGCTCGGTCTTGCCGACGCCGGTCGGGCCGAGGAACAGGAAGCTGCCGATGGGCCGGTTCGGACTGGACAGCCCGGCGCGCGAGCGCAGCACGGCGTCGGAGACGACCCGTACGGCCTCGTCCTGGCCGACCACCCGCTCGTGCAGGTGGGACTCCAGGCCCAGCAGGCGGTCCTTCTCCTCCTGGGTGAGGCTGCTGACCGGGATGCCGGTCTGCCGGGAGACCACCTCGGCGATGGACTCGGTGCCGACGACCAGGTTCAGCCCCTCGTCGGCCTCGCCGTCCCCCGTGGCCTCGGTGATCCGCTGCTTCAGCTCCACGATCCGGTCCCGCAGCTGCGTCGCCCGCTCGTACTGCTCGTCCGCGACCGCCTGGTCCTTGTCCCGGACCAGCTGGTCGACCTCGCGTTCCAGGGCCCGCACGTCGGTGCCCTTCGTGCGGGACTGGAGCCGTACCCGGGCGCCCGCCTGGTCGATCAGGTCGATGGCCTTGTCGGGCAGCCGCCGGTCGGTGAGATAGCGGTCGGACATCTCCACGGCCGCGACCAGCGCCTCGTCGGTGTAGCGGACCTGGTGGTGGGCCTCGTAGCGGTCGCGCAGGCCGCGCAGGATCTCGATGGCGTCGGCCGTGCTGGGCTCGGGGACCAGGATGGGCTGGAAGCGGCGGGCGAGGGCCGCGTCCTTCTCGATCCTGCGGTACTCCTCCAGCGTGGTGGCCCCCACGATGTGCAGCTCGCCGCGGGCCAGGGCCGGCTTGAGGATGTTCCCGGCGTCCATCGACCCGCCCTCGCCGCCCCCGCCGGCGCCGACGACCGTGTGCAGCTCGTCGATGAAGATGATCAGCTGGTCGGAGTGGGCGCGGATCTCGCCCACGATGTTGTTCATCCGCTCCTCGAAGTCGCCCCGGTAGCGGGTGCCGGCGACCACGCCGGTCAGGTCCAGGGCGACCACGCGGCGTCCGAGCAGCACGTCGGGCACGTCGCCGTCGGTGATGCGCTGCGCCAGCCCCTCCACTACGGCGGTCTTGCCGACGCCGGCGTCACCGATCAGCACCGGGTTGTTCTTGCCGCGCCGGGAGAGCACCTCGACGGTCTGTTCGATCTCGTCCTCGCGGCCGATCACCGGGTCGATCCGGCCCTGCTGGGCCAGATCGGTGAGGTCGCGGCCGTACTTGTCGAGGGTCGGCGTGTTCGTAGCCCGGGCGCTCTCGGTACGGGCCTTCGCGGCCTCCGGGGATTCCGTGGGCACGTTGGAGGGCGCGAACCGGGCCGCGTTCAGGATGTGCCCGGCGGCCGAGTCCGGGTTGGCGGCCAGGGCGCTGAGCACGTGCTCCGGGCCGATGTAGCCGGTGCCGGTGGAGCGGGCCATCTCGTGCGCGTCCAGCAGGGCGCGCTTGACGGCCGGGGTGAGCGAGAGCGACGTGGGGGGCGGGACCTCGCCCGGCGGGTGCTGCACCGGGCCGGTCCGCTCGTCGATCTGCGAGGCCAGCGAGTCGGGGTCGGCGCCGGCCCGGCTGAGCAGCCCCCGGGTCGGCTCGGTGGCGAGCGCGGCCCGCAGCAGGTGCTCGGTGTCCAGGTCCCGGCTGCCGTGCTCGGCGGCGTACTGGGCGGCGCCGCGCACCAGCTCCCGGGCGGGCTGGCTGAGCAGCCGGCCGATGTCGATCTGCCTCGGCCTGGGCCCGCCGAAGAAGCGTGCCAGGAACTCCGCGAACGGGTCGCCCTCCGGGCCCATGTAGCCGCTGGTCATCGTGTACGGACCTCCGCTGCATCGCTGATCGACGTGCCGGGGCCGGGTAACCCGGACGAGGCGCGGTCATGCCCAACATGACACGTTCTGTTCCGGTGGGCATGCCGGGAACCCGGGAGCGCGCAGGGCCGCACGAAAAGGTTCGCCCAGCGGCTCAGGGCCCCGTACGGCGACGTCGGGGCCCGTCCTCCTGCGACGCCGTGGCCCGTCCCGGACGTCTCACAGCCCGTCCCGCGACGTCAGGACGCGCGGACCGCTCTCGGTGATCGCCACGGTGTGCTCCACGTGCGCCGCCCGGGAGCCGTCGTTGGTGCGCAGGGTCCAGCCGTCGGGGGCCGCGTGGTAGTCGTCCCGGCCGCCCGCGATCAGCATGGGCTCGATGGCGATGACCATGCCGTGCCGCAGCGGGAGCCCGCGCCCCGGGCGGCCCTCGTTGGGCACCCCCGGGTCCTCGTGCATGTGGCGGCCGATGCCGTGGCCGCCGAAGTCGTCCATGATCCCGTAGCCGCCCGTCCGGCACACGGTGCCGATGGCGTGCGCGATGTCGCCGATGCGGTTGCCGACGACGGCCGCCCCGATGCCCGCCTCCAGGGCCCGCTCCGCGGTCTCGATCAGCCTCACGTCGGCCGGACGCGGCGTGCCCACCACGAAGCTGAGCGCCGAGTCCCCCGCCCAGCCGTCCAGGAGGGCGCCGCAGTCGACGGAGACGAGGTCCCCGTCGCCCAGCCGGTAGCCGTCCGGGATGCCGTGCACGATCGCGTCGTTCACCGACGCGCAGATGACGCCGGGGAAGGGCGTCGGCGCGAAGGAGGGCCGGTACCCGAGGAACGGCGAGCCCGCGCCCGCCTCCCGCAGCACCTCGTGCGCCACCGCGTCCAGCTCCAGCAGTGACACGCCCACGTCCGCCGCCTCCCGTACGGCGGTCAGGGCCCGCGCGACGACCTGTCCGGCCGCGTGCATGGCGTCGATCGATGAGTCCGTCTTCAGTTCCACCATGCCAATTACTATACCGGTATTTGAATTGGGTCCCGGCGGCGGGGGCGGTATTAGAATGACGCCATGGTGCGCACACCCCTGACCCCCGAAGAGCGTGAGCGCGGCGAGCAGCTCGGCCGGCTGCTCCGCGCGGCCCGCGGCGACCGGAGCATGACGGCGGTCGCCGCCGAGGCCGGCGTCTCCGCCGAGACCCTGCGCAAGATCGAGACCGGCCGGGCCCCCACCCCGGCGTTCTTCACGGTGGCCGCGCTGGCCGGCGCGCTGGGGCTGTCCATGGACGAGCTGGTGGGCAGGTGCGTCCCCTTGCCCGCCTGAGGCGCCCGCACTCACCCACAGGAGTGCGAAACGTGATCGACACCGTGCCTTGACGACGATGGTCTTGGCAAGCCCGTCCGGCCAGGCTTACGTTCGTCCCTCTACGGCCTGCTCTACGGGCGTAGAGGCTCTGACGTCGTGTCGAAGGAGCAGCTCATGGCCAACGTCGTACGTGCCGCTCTCGTCCAGGCCACCTGGACCGGCGACACCGAGTCCATGGTGGCGAAGCACGAGGAGCACGCCCGCGAGGCCGCCCGGCAGGGCGCGCGGGTCATCGGGTTCCAGGAGGTCTTCAACGCTCCCTATTTCTGCCAGGTCCAGGACCCGGAGCACTACCGCTGGGCCGAGCCCGTGCCCGACGGTCCCACCGTCCGCCGCATGCAGGCCCTGGCCCGCGAGACCGGCATGGTGATCGTCGTCCCCGTCTTCGAGGTCGAGCAGTCCGGCTTCTACTACAACACCGCGGCCGTGATCGACGCCGACGGCACCGTCCTCGGCACCTACCGCAAGCACCACATTCCGCAGGTCAAAGGCTTCTGGGAGAAGTTCTACTTCCGCCCCGGGAACCTGGGCTGGCCGGTCTTCGACACCGCCGTCGGCAAGGTCGGCGTCTACATCTGCTACGACCGCCACTTCCCCGAGGGCTGGCGCCAACTCGGCCTCGGCGGCGCCCAGCTCGTCTACAACCCGTCCGCCACCCACCGCGGTCTCTCCGCCCACCTGTGGCAGCTGGAACAGCCCGCCGCGGCCGTCGCCAACGAGTACTTCGTGGCCGCCATCAACCGCGTCGGCGTCGAGGAGTACGGGGACAACGACTTCTACGGCACGTCGTACTTCGTGGACCCGCGCGGACAGTTCGTCGGGGAGACGGCCAGCGACACCAAGGAGGAACTCGTCGTCCGCGACCTGGACTTCGACCTGATCGAGGAGGTCCGGCAGCAGTGGGCCTTCTACCGCGACCGCCGTCCCGACGCCTACGAGGGGCTGGTGCGGCCGTGACCCGCGACCTCTACGCCCGCCACCGCGCCGTCCTGCCCGACTGGCTCGCCCTCTACTACGAGGACCCGCTGGAGATCAGCCACGGGGAGGGCCGGTACGTGTGGGACACGGCCGGCAACAAGTACCTCGACTTCTTCGGCGGCATCCTCACCACGATGACCGCGCACGCCCTGCCCGAGGTCACCCAGGCCGTCGCCGAACAGACGGGGCGTATCGTCCACTCCTCGACCCTGTACCTCAACCGCCCGATGGTGGAGCTCGCCGAACGCGTCGCCCGGCTGTCCGGCATCCCCGACGCCCGGGTCTTCTTCACCACCTCCGGCACCGAGGCCAACGACACCGCCCTGCTGCTCGCCACCACCTACCGGCGCAGCAACGCGATCCTGGCGATGCGCAACAGCTACCACGGCCGCTCCTTCAGCGCCGTCGGCATCACCGGCAACCTCGGCTGGTCCCCGACCTCCCTCTCCCCGCTCCAGACCCTCTACGTCCACGGCGGCGTCCGCACCCGCGGCCCCTACGCGGACCTGGACGACCGGGACTTCATCGACGCCTGCGTCGCCGACCTCGAGGACCTGCTCGGCCACACCCGCGCCCCCGCCGCGCTGATCGCCGAACCCGTCCAGGGCGTCGGCGGCTTCACCTCCCCGCCGGACGGCCTGTACGCCGCCTTCCGCGAGGTGCTGCACGAGCGGGGCATCCTGTGGATCTCCGACGAGGTGCAGACCGGCTGGGGCCGCACCGGCGAGCACTTCTGGGGCTGGCAGGCGCACGCAAGGAGCGGTCCGCCCGACATCGTCACCTTCGCCAAGGGCATCGGCAACGGCATGTCGATCGGCGGTGTCGTCGCCCGCGCCGAGATCATGAACTGCCTGGACACCAACAGCATCTCCACCTTCGGCGGCACCCAGGTCACCATGGCCGCGGGCCTCGCCAACCTCTCCTACCTCCTGGAACACGACCTCCAGGGCAACGCCCGGCGCGTCGGCGGCCTGCTCATCGAACGGCTGCGGTCCGTCGCCGCCCGGGTGCCGCACGTACGGGAGGTGCGCGGACGCGGCCTGATGATCGGCGTCGAGCTGACCCGCCCCGGCACCGACGAGGCCGCCCCCGACGCCGCGTCCACCGTCCTCGAGGAGGCCCGCGCCGGCGGACTGCTCGTCGGCAAGGGCGGCGGCCACAGCACCAGCGTCCTGCGCATCGCCCCGCCGATGTCCCTCACCGTCGCGGAGGCCGAGGAGGGCGCCGCGATCCTCGAACGCGCCCTGCGGAGCATCTGACCGCCGCGTGGCCGAGCCCCAGGAGGCGCCGCCATGACCACCACCTCGCGGGTCCCGGCCCGGCAGCCCCGGGAGCCCTGGGAGCCGGCCCTGTCGGTTCGCCAGGTCCTCGACCTGGAACGGGTGCAGGCCGGACAGCCCGAGGTGGTGGCCGGCGCCCACCGGCTCGACCGGCCGGTGCGCTGGGTGCACGTCGCCGAGGCCGCCGACGTCGGCGTGATGCTCACCGGCGGCGAGATGGTCCTCACCACCGGGGTACTGCTCGCCGGGGACGAGGACAGGCAGGGCGAGTACATCCGCTCGCTGGACCGCGCCGAGGCGGCGGCCGTCGTGCTCGGCCTCGGCCGGGCCTTCCCCGCGCCGCCCGACGTGATGCGCAGGGCGGCCGAACGCTGCGGACTGCCCCTGGTCGTCCTGCACCGGCCCTTCCCGTTCGCCGAACTGACCGAGGAGGTGCAGTCCCGGCTGCTGCGGCGCAAGTTCGCCGCCGTCAGCCTCTCCGAGGCCGTACGCACCGAACTGACCGGCCTGATCACCGCCGGCGCCCCGGTGCAGCGCCTGCTCGACGAGGTGGCCCGGCACGCCGGCTGCCCGGTCGTCGTCACCAACCTCGCCCACCGCGTGCTCGCCACGGCGGGGGAGCGGGCGGCCGTCGACGACGTCCTGCGGGACTGGGAGCGCATCGCCCGCCAGGCCGGTGCCGCCTCCGCCGACGGCTGGGTCCGCGCCGAACTGAGCTGCCGCGGGGAGCGCTGGGGCCGCCTGGTGCTGTGCGGCTACCGGGGCGAGCGGGCTGCCGGACGCCTGCTCGCCGACCGCGCGGCCGAGGCCCTCGTCCTGCACCGCATGCTCGCCGGTGACGGCACCCACGGGGGCGGTTGCGCGGGCCCCCGGGACGCGTGGGACTCCTGGGAGGAGCAGTCCACGCGGAGCCTGCTCACCGACCTGGTCACCGGCGCCGTACCGGCGCGGCAACTGCTGCCCCGGGCGCGCGCGGCCGGCCTGCCCGTCAACCGGCGCGTCTTCGTCCCCCTCGTCGTCCGCGAGCGGGAGCCCGCCCGGCCCGCCCGGGTGCTGCGGCGGCTCGGCCTGCCCGGCATCGCCGCCCGGCTCGCCGACGACCACGTCGCCGTCCTGCTCAGCCTCGCTCCCGACCAGGACGCCCGGGCGCTCACCGCCCACTTCGCGACCAGGCTGCGTGCGGAACCGGACACCTCCCACACCGTGGTCGCGGCGGCCGACGCCCGCGCCGACTGGACCGACGTCCCGGCGGGCCTGCGCGAGGCCCAGCACGTCGCCGACGCCGTCGCCGACGCCGCGACCACCCTGGACCCGCCGCCCGTCGTGCGGCTGCGCGACATCCATCTGCGCGGCCTGGTACGGCTGCTGCGCGACGACCCGCACGTGCAGTCCTTCGCCGAACGCGAGCTGGACGGACTGCTGAGCGGCCCCGACCAGGACCTGCTGTCCGTCCTGCGCACCTACCTCGCCACCGGCCGCAACAAGTCCCGCACCGCCCAGCTCCACCACGTCTCCCGGCCCGCGCTCTACCGCCGCCTCGAGGCCATACAGGGCCTCCTCGGCGTCGACCTCGACGACTTCGAGCAGGCCGCCTCCGTCCACATCGCGCTCCTCGCCCACGACGCCCAACAGGGGTGACACCGTGCAATGCCCGACCCCCGCAGACGTGACACCGTGCCACTCAATCCGGCCGGCCGCCGTCCCTAGTCTCGCCGTACACCGAGCGAGTGGAGGCCGAAGATGAGCCGAGTGATCCGAGCCGCGCTCTTCCAGACCGCCTGGACGGGCGACAAGGAATCGATGATCCAGGTCCACGAGCAGGCGGTGCGCGACGCCGCCGCCCAGGGCGCACAGGTCATGTGCTTCCAGGAGCTGTTCTACGGACCGTACTTCTGCCAGGTCCAGGACCCGGAGTTCTACGCCTACGCCGAGAGCGTCCCGGACGGGCCGATCGTCGAGCGCTTCCAGCGGCTCGCCCGCGAACACGGCATCGTCCTGGTGCTCCCCATGTACGAGGAGGAGCAGCCCGGCGTCCTCTACAACACCGCCGCCGTCATCGACGCCGACGGCTCCTACCTCGGCAAGTACCGCAAGACGCACATCCCCCAGGTGCGCGGCTTCTGGGAGAAGTTCTACTTCCGCCCCGGCAACTCCGGCTGGCCGGTCTTCGACACCGCCGTCGGCAAGGTCGGCGTCTACATCTGCTACGACCGGCACTTCCCCGAGGGCTGGCGGGCGCTGGGCCTCGAAGGCGCCGAGATCGTCTTCAACCCGTCGGCCACCTCGCGCGGCCTGTCCGGCTACCTGTGGCAGCTGGAGCAGCCGGCGGCCGCCGTCGCCAACGAGTACTTCGTCGGCGCCATCAACCGCGTCGGCGTCGAGGAGTTGGGCGACAACGACTTCTACGGCACCTCGTACTTCGTCGACCCCGAGGCCCAGTTCGTCGGCGAGGTCGCGAGCGACAAGGAGACCGAACTCGTCGTCCGCGACCTCGACCTGGCCAAGCTGCGCGAGGTCCGCGACCGCTGGCAGTTCTACCGCGACCGCGCGCCGGGCGCCTACTCCCCGCTGACCGCGCCCTGACCCGCCGGCGCCCCCGACAGGAGGGAACAGCAGTATGAGCAGCCGTACCGTCATCCGCGGCGGCCTCGTCGTCACCGCGTCCGACGAGATCCACGCCGACGTCCTGATCGAGGACGGCCGCGTCGCCGCCCTCGCCGCGACCGGTACCCCGGCGGCCGAGGCGTTCACCGCCGAGCGGGTGATAGACGCGAGCGGCAAGTACGTCGTCCCGGGCGGCGTCGACGGGCACACCCACATGGAGATGCCCTTCGGCGGCACCTACGCCGCCGACACCTTCGAGACCGGCACCCGCGCCGCCGCCTGGGGCGGTACGACCACGATCGTCGACTTCGCCATCCAGAGCGTCGGACACTCCCTGCGCTCGGGCCTGGACGCCTGGCACGCCAAGGCCGAGGGCAACTGCGCGATCGACTACGCCTTCCACATGATCGTCTCCGACGTGAACCAGGAGACGCTCAAGGAGATGGACCTGCTGGTGGAGGAGGGCGTGACCTCCTTCAAGCAGTTCATGGCCTACCCCGGCGTCTTCTACTCCGACGACGGTCAGATCCTGCGCGCCATGCAGCGCGCCGCCGAGAACGGCGGCCTGATCATGATGCACGCCGAGAACGGCATCGCCATCGACGTCCTGGTCGAACAGGCTCTCGCCCGCGGGGAGACCGACCCCCGCTTCCACGGCGAGGTCCGCAAGGCCCTCCTCGAGGCGGAGGCCACCCACCGCGCCATCCGGCTGGCCCAGGTCGCCGGCGCGCCGCTGTACGTCGTGCACGTCTCCGCGACGGAGGCGGTCGCCGAACTGACCCGGGCCCGCGACGAGGGCCTGCCCGTCTTCGGCGAGACCTGCCCCCAGTACCTGTTCCTGTCCACCGACAACCTCGCCGAGCCCGGCTTCGAGGGCGCCAAGTACGTGTGCAGCACCCCGCTCAGGCCCAAGGAGCACCAGGCGGCCCTCTGGCGCGGCCTGCGCACCAACGACCTCCAGGTGGTCTCCACCGACCACTGCCCCTTCTGCTTCAGCGGGCAGAAGGAGCTGGGCCGCGGCGACTTCTCCAAGATCCCCAACGGGATGCCGGGCGTGGAGAACCGCATGGACCTGCTCCACCAGGCCGTCGTCGACGGGCACATCAGCCGCCGCCGCTGGATCGAGATCGCCTGCGCCACCCCGGCCCGGATGTTCGGCCTGTACCCGAAGAAGGGCACCATCGCGCCCGGCGCGGACGCCGACATCGTCGTCTACGACCCGGACGCCGAGCAGGTGATCTCCGCCGAGACCCACCACATGAACGTCGACTACTCGGCCTACGAGGGCAGGCGGATCACCGGCCGCGTGGAGACCGTGCTCTCGCGCGGCGAACCGGTCGTCACCGAGCGGGAGTACACCGGGCGCAAGGGCCACGGCGTCTACACCCCGCGCGCCACCTGTCAGTACCTGAACTAGGAGCGGTGCCCATGGACTTCGGACTCGTCCTGCAGACCGACCCGCCGGCCTCCCGCGTCGTGGAGCTGATGCAACGCGCCGAGCGCAACGGCTTCAGCCACGGCTGGACCTTCGACTCCGCCGTGCTCTGGCAGGAACCGTTCGTGATCTACAGCCAGATCCTGTCCCACACCAGCACGCTGAAGATCGGCCCGATGGTCACCAACCCGGGCACCCGCACCTGGGAGGTGACCGCCTCCACCTTCGCCACCCTCAACGACATGTTCGGCAACCGCACCGTCTGCGGCATCGGCCGCGGCGACTCCGCGATGCGCGTGGCCGGACGCAAGCCCAACACCCTCGCCCGCATGAGCGAAGCCATCAAGGTCATCCGCGCGCTCGGCAGGGGAGAGGAGGCCGACCTCGGCGGCGGCACCGTCGTCCGGTTCCCCTGGATCAAGCCCGGCGCCGAAGTCCCCGTGTGGATGGCCGCGTACGGCCCGAAGGCCCTGAAGACGACCGGCGAGGAGGCCGACGGCTTCATTCTCCAGCTCGCCGACCTCTACCTCACGGAGTACATGGTCAGGGCGGTCCGGGACGCCGCCGAGGCCGCCGGACGCGACCCGTCCGAGGTGACGGTCTGCGTCGCCGCCCCCGCCTACGTCACCGGCGACGACTCGCCCGAGGCGCTCGCCCACGCACGCGAGCAGTGCCGCTGGTTCGGCGGCATGGTCGGCAACCACGTGGCCGACCTGGTCGCCAAGTACGGCGCCCACACCGGCGCCGTCCCCGACGAACTCACCGACTACATCAAGGCCCGCGAGGGCTACGACTACGCCCACCACGGGCGCAGCGGCAACCCGGACACGCAGTTCGTGCCGGACGAGATCGTCGACCGGTTCTGCCTGATCGGCCCGGTCGAGAAGCACATCGAGAAGCTGACCGCCCTGCGCGCCCTCGGCGTCGACCAGTTCGCGCTGTACGACATGCACGACGCACAGGAAGCCGTGATCGACACCTACGGCACGAAGGTCATCCCGGCCGTCAACGCGTGACCCGCCCCCGCCCGCCCCGCACGACGGGGCGGGCACCAGGGCGCACCCGCGCACCCCCCTCGGCACCGTCCGCACGGCCTCTCCCGTCCCACCGCATGATTGGCCTGCCCATGACCGACACCGCGCCCACGGCCATACCGCCGTCCGCCCAAGTCACCCTCCCCGACGGACGCGTGGAGCTCGCCCCGGGCTCCCCGCCGCCGAGCGGTCCCTACGCCAACGAGGACCTGCTGCCCGTCCCCGTCGAGGGGCGCACCTGGACCACGTACAACTTCTCCGCCCTGTGGGTCGGCATGGCCCACAACACGGCCTCCTGGACCCTCGCCTCCGGGCTCATCGCGGTCGGCATGGACTGGAAACAGGCGGTGTTCACCATCGCCCTGGCCAACCTGATCGTGCTCGCGCCGATGCTGCTCACCGGGCACGCCGGACCCAAGTACGGCATCCCCTTCCCGGTGTTCGCCCGCGCCTCCTTCGGCATCCGGGGCGCCAACCTGCCCGCCGTCGTACGGGCGTTGGTGGCGTGCGGCTGGTTCGGCATCCAGACCTGGATCGGCGGCGAGGCGATCTACTTCCTGGCCGGCAAGCTGATCGGCGACGGCTGGACCGGCGCCGCGACGGTCGGCGGCCACGCCTGGACCATGTGGCTGTCCTTCGCGATCTTCTGGGCGCTCCAGGTCGCCATCATCTACCGGGGCATGGAGACCATCCGCCGCTTCGAGAACTGGGCGGCGCCCTTCGTCCTCGTCGGCGCCTTCGTGATGCTGTGGTGGATGGCCGACAAGGCGGGCGGCTTCGGACCGCTCTTCGACCAGCCCTCCAGGCTGGGCTGGGGCGGCGGCTTCTGGAAACTGTTCTGGCCCTCCCTGATGGGCATGATCGGCTTCTGGTCCACGCTGTCCCTCAACATCCCCGACTTCACCCGCTACGGGAAGAGCCAGAAGGCCCAGACCCGCGGCCAGGCCCTCGGCCTGCCGACGACGATGACCCTGTTCGCGTTCCTGTCCGTCATGGTCACCTCCGGCAGCCAGGCCGTGTACGGCGAACCGATCTGGGACCCGGTACGACTCGCCGCGAAGACGGACAACGTGGTGGGCCTGCTCTTCGCCCTCGTCACCGTCCTGGTGGCGACCCTGTCCGTGAACATCGCCGCCAACCTGGTCTCCCCGGCCTTCGACTTCTCCAACGTCGCACCGCGCAAGGTCAGTTTCCGGGCCGGCGCCCTCATCACGTCCGTGCTCGCGGTGCTGATCTTCCCCTGGAAGCTGTACTCCGACCCGCAGGGCTACATCTTCACCTGGCTCGGCCTGGTCGGCGGGCTGCTCGGCACCGTGGCCGGCATCCTCATCGCCGACTACTGGATCCTGCGCCGCGCCCGCCTCCACCTCGTCGACCTGTACCGCAGGGGCGGCCGCTACTGGTACGGCGGAGGCTGGAACTGGCGTGCGGTCGTCGCCTTCCTCGTCGGCGGCGTCCTGGCCATCGGCGGCGCGGACTTCCACCCCCTGGTCGACGGCCGCCCCGTGCCCTTCCTCGAGCCGCTGGCCGACTACGGCTGGGCAGTGGGCCTGGGCACGTCCCTCGTCCTCTACCTGGCGCTGATGCTGCTGCCCGCGACCCGGCCCGGTGCGGCCGCCGCGGCGGAACCGGCCCCCTCCCGGAGCCCGTCCTAGCCGCCCTGCAAGGCGGCCACGGCCTCCTTGGCCGCCTTGATGGCACCCTTGTTGATCTCGGTGGTGCCGGGCGCCTTCTTCGACTCGAAGTCGCTGCCGTTGTACGTGATCACCACCAGGGCGTTGGCCGCGCGGACCAGCACGGTGCCCTCACGGGTCTGCTGCTTGTCCTCGGTGGTGAGGTTCACGACGGAGTAGGCGCTGTCGCCGAGCCCCGGCACGTCACCGCCGCCGCTGCGGTCGGCGACCCGCTCCTTGTACGACTTCTGCGCGGCCTCTTCCGTCTCCATCACCTCGAAGGAGACGTCGAGCCAGCGGTAGTCGTACCCCTTGAGCGCGTTCCACGAACAGGTGCGGCGCACCTTGGTGTCCGTGGACGGGATCTCCTTGCCGGCCGCCTTGGCTCCCGGCACCAGCGAGGTGACCGTCTTGCCGGCCAGGCTCTCGCACGGTGCCGGCGCGGTGGCGTACTTCTTCGTCGCCGACGGGCTCGCCGGCGCGGACGCCGATCTTTCGGTGGTGCCGGGCGACGGCGTTCTCTCCTTGGCGGCCGGTGACGTGTCCGGCCCGGACGACATCGCCCAGCCCGCGGTGGCGAGCACGGCGACCGGCGCCAGACGGGCGGTCAGGGCGAGCGGCAGAGGAAGAGAACGCAAGGCGCACTTCTCGTGGGGGACGGTGCGGAGGGTGCCCGCACGGCGGACGGGACGCCAGTGTCACACGACTCCCCGTGGGGCGGAAGGGCGAACTCGGTGCGTGGCCGCGCGGTGACGCAGACGCACGGCCACGCGCGTCCGTGCGCAGCCGGTCACGGGGCCTGCCGAGCGGTGGGGCCGTCAGGGAGGTCTCGATGCGGTCCACGACGGCGAACGCGCCGTACGCGACGAGGTGCACCAGGCAGTGTCGGTGCGCTCGGGCCGGCGCCACGCCGCGACGTCCGCGGTGAACCCGGCCGTCAGGGCACCCGGGCGGTCCACTCGGTGGAGGAGAACTTCGTGTGTGCCAACTCCCGTGCGCGGGCCAGCTCTTCGTCCGTCACCTTGCCCCGGGTCAGTCCGTACCGGTCTCCGAAGGAGGAGACCATCCGGTCGATCACCGTCTCTCGCGCCAGACCGGTCTGCCGGCGCAGCGGATCGACGCGCTTCTTGGCGCTCCTGGTGCCCTTGTCGGACATCTTCTCCTTGCCGATGCGCAGGACGTCGAGCATCTTCTCCGCGTCGATGTCGTACGACATGGTCACGTGGTGCAGTACGGCGCCGGGGCCGCCGCCGGGGCCCACCACGCGCTTCTGGGCGGCGCCCGCGATCTTGCCCTGGTCGGTGGCGATGTCGTTCAGCGGCTGGTACCAGGCGCGGATGCCCATCTCACCGAGCGCGCCGAGCACCCAGTCGTCGAGGTAGGCGTAGCTGTCCTGGAAGGAGAGGCCCTGCACCAGTGCCTGAGGCACCGACAGGGAGTAGGTGATCGTGTTGCCGGGCTCCACGAACATGGCACCGCCACCGGAGATGCGGCGGACCACCTCGATGCCGTGGCGGGCGGCACCCTCGGGGTCCACCTCGTTGCGCAGCGACTGGAAACTGCCGATGATCACCGCCGGGGCGCCCCACTCCCACACCCGCAGCGTCGGCGGACGCCGGCCCGCGGCGACCTCGGCGGTCAGCACCTCGTCCAGGGCCATGTGCAGCGCGGGGGACTCGGGCCCCTCGTGGATCAGCTGCCAGTCGTAGTCCGTCCAGTCCGTGGCGTGGGCCAGGGCGCGGCGCACGGCGATGCCGACGCCCTCCGAGGTCAGCCCGTACATCACGGTGCCCTCGGGCAGGGCGGCGTCGATCCGCGCGGCGAGTCCCGCCGCGTCGGTGTCCGCCGGGGCGCCCTCCAGCGCGCGGTTCACGGCGTCCAGCGCCTCGTCCGGTTCCAGGAAGAAGTCGCCCGCCACGCGCACGTGCCGCAGCACGCCGTCCTCGGCCTCCACGTCCACGACGACCAGCTTGCCGCCGGGGATCTTGTATTCACCGTGCACCGTTCCGCCTCCGTTTCGCAGTAGAGGACAACGGTGCGCCCGGCCGGTGTGTTCCCGCCCCGCGCCCCCGGGCCGGTCGGCCGACGGTCAGCCGACGCGGTCGGCCACCCGGTCGCCCACGGGCACCGTCAGCCGCACCTCCGTGCCGCCCCCGCGCGCCGGGCCGACGGAGAGGTCCGCGCCGATCAGCAGGGCGCGTTCCCGCATGCCGCGGATCCCGGCTCCCTCGGCGGCGTCCCCGGAGCCGTCGAAGCCCCGGCCGTCGTCGCGGACCCGGAGCTCGACGGCGTCACCGGCCCGTTCCAGGGTGAGCGTCACCAGGCGTGCCCCGGAGTGCCGGGCCGCGTTGGTGAGGCCTTCCTGGGCGACCCGGTACAGGACCAGGTCGGCGTTGTCCCCGAGCGCCGGCAGGCCGGAGGCGAGGTCGTGGCGCACGGTCAGCGAGGGGCCGGTGAACTCGTCCGACAGCGACCTCAGCGCGCTGCACAGACCCAGCTCCTCCAGAACCCCCGGGAGCAGCCGGCGGGCGATGCGGCGGATCTCGTCGAGGCCGGCCCGGGTGGTCTCCTGCACCTGCGACAGCTGCTCACGCACCTCGTCGGGCGCCTGGTCGGCCACCCGCCTGAGGTCCAGCAGCACGGCGGCGAGGGTCTGCCCCACCTCGTCGTACAGCTCCTGGGCCACGCGGTGGCGTTCCGACTCCTGCGCGGTCAGGGTGCGGGCGGCGCTCAGCGCCCGCTCGGCCTCCAGCCGGTCGAGCATCGTGTTGAAGGTGGTGATCAGCTCGGCGATCTCGCCGTCGCCGTCGACCTTCGGACGCACCCGCGGCCGCAGCAGATCGGTGGTGGTCATGGCGCGGGTCAGCTGCCGCAGCGGCCCGAGACCGATGCGCAGCAGTACGACGTTGGCGACCAGGACCACCACCAGCCCCGCCGTGAGGATGGCGGCCTCGGTGAGCAGGACGGGCGTCGACACGGTGACCGGTCCCAGCAGCAACGCGGTCGCGACGATCAGCACCACCGAGTTGAACAGCGAGATTCTCCAGAACAGGGGCACCGCAGCAGCGTCGGCGACGCACGGCGCACCAGTCCATCGGTTCCGGCACCCATTTCGCCCCCCGCCGGACACCACGCCCTCTCCCCCGGTACTGGCGCCCGCCGGGGGGGGCCCGCGCCCCGCCGGGCCGAGTCACGCTGGTGG
>NZ_JBFBJX010000032.1:0-41949 GCF_040686295.1 Streptomyces sp. NPDC085944
ACACCGGCCATCGAGACCCTGCGCGGCCTGCTCCTCGGCACCGGAATCGGCCACAACGGCTGGCTCGCCCTCGGCTGGTGCCTCGCCCTGACCGCGCTCGGCTACGTCTGGTCGAAGTCGGTCTTCAACCGCGGCGCGAAGTAACGCGGGCCGCGGCAGCACCACCCTGCGGCGCCGCCCGACACCCCGTCGGGTGGCGCCGTACGTCGTCAGAGAGGTGTCAAGGGCGAGCACGCCGCCGTATGGAAGCCATCAACGGCGGCCGAAAACGGTCGGAAGGGGGCTCTCATCTCCCTGTCAGCTTCTCCTCCGCACCTCACTAGGAGCTCGCGATGGCCGACGTGGCCTTCGTCGTCACCACGCTCGCGGTGTTCGCGCTCGTGGCCCTCGTCGCCAAGGGGGTGACGAAGCTGTGACCGCCGAGAACATCATCGGCCTGGTCGTGGCCGTCGCCCTGCTCGGCTACCTCGTCCTCGCCCTGATCCACCCGGAGAGGTTCTGAGCGCCGCATGAGCCCCGTCCTCTCCGGCGTGCTCCAGCTGCTCGCGCTCGTCGCCGCGCTGGCCCTCGCCCACATACCCCTCGGCACCTACCTGGCCAGGGTCTACTCCTCGCCCCGGCACCTGCGGGTCGAGAAATGGATCTACCAGGGCATCGGTGCCGACCCGGACACCGGGATGCGCTGGCCCGCCTACCTGCGCGGCGTCCTCGCCTTCTCCCTCGCCGGTGTCCTCTTCCTCTACCTGCTCCAGCGGCTCCAGGGCGTCCTGCCCGGCTCGCTCGGCTTCGCCTCCATCGACCCGGACCAGGCGTTCAACACCGCCGCGTCCTTCGTGTCCAACACCAACTGGCAGTCCTACTCCGGCGAGCAGGCCATGGGCCACGTCGTGCAGACCGCCGGTCTGGCCGTGCAGAACTTCGTCTCGGCGGCCGTCGGCATCGCCGTGGCCGTCGCCCTCGTGCGAGGCTTCGCGCGGTCCCGCACGGGTGAACTCGGCAACTTCTGGACCGACCTGGTCCGCGGTGTCGTCCGCGTCCTGGTGCCCCTCGCGGTCGTCGGCGCGGTGATCCTGGTGGCCTGCGGGGTCGTCCAGAACTTCTCCGGCATCCACGAGGTCGGACAGTTCTTGGGCGGCCCGCAGCAGTGGAACGGGGGAGCGGTCGCCTCGCAGGAGGTCATCAAGGAGCTGGGCACCAACGGCGGCGGCTACTTCAACGCCAACTCCGCCCACCCCTTCGAGAACCCGACGCCGTTCACCAACCTGTTCGAGATCTTCCTGCTCCTGCTCATCCCGGTCTCCCTGACCCGGACCTTCGGCGTCATGACCGGCTCGGTGCGCCAGGGCTACGCGATCCTCGGCGCGATGGCGGCCATCTGGGTCTCCTTCGTCGCCCTGATGATGTGGACCGAGTTCGCCCACCACGGCCCCGCGTTGCAGGCGGCCGGGGGCGCGACGGAGGGCAAGGAGCTCCGCTTCGGCATCGGCGGCTCGTCGCTCTTCGCGGTGTCGACCACCCTGACCTCCACCGGTGCCGTGGACTCCTTCCACTCCTCCTACACCGGACTCGGCGGCGGCATCACCATGCTCGGCATGATGCTGGGCGAGATCGCGCCCGGCGGGGTCGGGTCCGGGCTCTACGGCATGCTGGTCATGGCGGTCGTCGCCGTCTTCGTCGCCGGACTGATGGTCGGCCGTACGCCCGAGTACCTGGGCCGGAAGATCGGCACCCGCGAGATCAAGTACGCCGCCTGCTACATCCTGATCACCCCGGCCCTGGTGCTGGTCCTCACCGCCGCGGCGATGGCCCTGCCCACCCCGGGCGACTCGATGACCAACAGCGGGGCGCACGGCTTCTCCGAGATCCTGTACGCCTACACCTCCGCAGCCAACAACAACGGCTCGGCCTTCGCGGGCCTGAACGCCGACACCCAGTGGTTCAACACCACCCTCGGCCTCGCCATGCTGCTCGGCCGGTTCCTGCCGATGGTGTTCGTCCTGGCCCTCGCGGGCTCGCTCGCCGGGCAGCAGCCGGTACCGGCCACCGCGGGCACCCTGCGAACCGAGAAGCCGCTGTTCAGCGGCCTGCTGGTGGGTGCCGTCCTGATCATCACCGGCCTGACCTACTTCCCGGCCCTCGCCCTGGGCCCGCTCGCCGAGGGGCTGGCATGAGCACCGAGACACGGAACACCCTCTTCGACCCGAAGCAGCTGCTCGCGTCGCTGCCCGACGCGTTGCGCAAGCTCGACCCGCGGGTGATGGTGAAGTCGCCCGTCATGTTCGTCGTCCTCGTCGGCTCCGTGCTGACCACGGCCTTCTGCGTGACCGACCCCGGTGACGGGTTCGGCTGGGCGATCAGCGCCTGGCTCTGGCTGACCGTGCTCTTCGCCAACCTGGCGGAGGCGGTCGCCGAGGGCCGCGGCAAGGCCCAGGCCGACACCCTGCGCCGGGCCAGGACCGACACGGTCGCCCGCCGCGTCGACGGCACCACGGTCCCGGGCACCGACCTCACCGTGGGCGACCTGGTGGTCTGCGAGGCCGGGGACGTCATCCCGGGCGACGGCGACGTCGTCGAGGGCGTCGCCTCGGTCGACGAGTCGGCGATCACCGGGGAGTCGGCGCCCGTCATCCGCGAGTCCGGCGGCGACCGCAGCGCCGTCACCGGCGGGACCAAGGTGCTCTCCGACCGCATCGTCGTCCGGATCACCACCAGGCCGGGCGAGACCTTCATCGACCGGATGATCGGCCTGGTCGAGGGGGCGGCACGGCAGAAGACGCCGAACGAGATCGCGCTGAACATCCTGCTGGCCTCGCTGTCCGTCGTCTTCCTGCTGGCCTGCGCCACCCTGCCGTCGTTCGCCGACCACGCCGGCGTCCGCCTGGGCATGGTCGTGCTGGTGGCCCTGCTGGTCTGCCTCATCCCGACCACGATCGGCGCCCTGCTCTCCGCGATCGGCATCGCCGGCATGGACCGCCTGGTGCAGCGCAACGTACTGGCCAGGTCGGGCCGCGCCGTCGAGGCCGCCGGCGACGTCTCCACGCTGCTGCTCGACAAGACCGGCACGATCACGCTGGGCAACCGGCAGGCGGCCGCGTTCGTGCCGGTGCGCGGCACCACCGAGGCCGAGGTCGCCGACGCCGCCCAGCTCTCCTCGCTCGCCGACGAGACACCCGAGGGCCGCTCGGTCGTCGTCCTCGCCAAGGAGAAGTACGGCCTGCGCGAACGGCACCAGGGCGAACTCGTCGGCGCCGAGTGGGTCGCGTTCACCGCGCAGACCCGGATGTCCGGCGTGGACGTCGAGGGCCGCAAGGTCCGCAAGGGCGCGGCCGGTTCCGTCGTCGCCTGGGTCGAGGAGCGGGGCGGCACGGTCGCCGGGGACGCGGAGGCGGCCGTCCGGGGCATCTCCGAGGCCGGCGGCACGCCGCTGCTGGTCGCGGTGGAGGACGGGCGCGGTGCCCGGGTCCTCGGCGTGATCCATCTCAAGGACGTCGTCAAGCACGGCATGCGGGAGCGGTTCGAGGAGCTGCGCCGCATGGGCATCAGGACCGTCATGATCACGGGTGACAACCCGTTGACGGCCAAGGCGATCGCCGACGAGGCGGGCGTCGACGACTTCCTCGCGGAGGCCACGCCCGAGGACAAGATGGCGCTCATCAAGCGGGAGCAGGCCGGCGGCAAGCTGGTCGCGATGACCGGCGACGGCACCAACGACGCCCCGGCGCTGGCCCAGGCGGACGTCGGCGTGGCGATGAACACCGGCACGTCGGCCGCCAAGGAGGCCGGCAACATGGTCGACCTCGACTCCGACCCGACCAAGCTCATCGAGATCGTCGAGATCGGCAAGCAGTTGCTGATCACCCGTGGGGCGCTCACGACGTTCTCCATCGCCAACGACGTCGCCAAGTACTTCGCGATCATCCCGGCGCTCTTCGCGGCCGCCCACCCGGGCCTGGACAGGCTCAACATCATGGGGCTGTCCTCCCCGTCCTCCGCGATCCTGTCCGCGGTGATCTTCAACGCGCTCGTCATCGTCGTGCTGGTCCCGCTCGCGCTCAGAGGAGTGCGGTACCGGCCCATGAGCGCCGACCGGCTGCTGCGCCGCAACCTCGCCGTCTACGGACTGGGCGGTCTGATCGCCCCGTTCCTCGGCATCAAGCTCATCGACCTGATCGTCTCGCTCGTCCCCGGGATCGGCTGACCGACATGAACACTTCCCTCACCAACGCCGCCCGGCTGCTCGGGGCGGGCCTGCGCGCCCTGCTCGTCCTGACCGTGGTCACCGGCATCGTCTACCCGCTCGTCGTCACGGGCGTCGCGCAGGGGCTGTTCCCCGGCAAGGCGAACGGGTCGGAGGTCACGGCGGGCGGCGGGGTCGTCGGCTCGTCGCTCATCGGCCAGGCGTACGACCTGCCGCTCAAGGACGGACAGGAGACGCCGGAGCCGGACCTGAGGTGGTTCCAGGGGCGTCCTCAGAACGGTCTGGGCACCAACACCGTCAACACCCGGTACGCCCTCGTCCTGTCCGGCGCCACCAACCGCTCCGCCGACAACGCGGAGCTCGTGCGGTGGGTGAAGGAGGCCAAGGCGGCCGTCGTCGAGGACAACTCCGTGCCCGGCCACCCCGTGAAGCCGTCGGACGTGCCCGCGGACGCCGTCACCTCCTCCGGGTCCGGCCTGGACCCGCACATCTCCCCCGAGTACGCCGACCTCCAGGTGCGCCGGGTCGCCGAGCGCAACGACCTGCCCGTCGCACGCGTCCAACGGCTCGTCGACACGCACACCACGCCCCGCACCCTCGGCTTCATCGGCGAACCCCGGGTCAACGTGCTCGAACTGAACATCGCGCTCAAGGCCTTGAAGGGAGGGGCGGACGGTCACTGAGGCGCGCTCCCGTGGCCCGCCGCGCCCGGGGCAGGGACCGGTGCGACTACAATCCGGGCCATGCCCCTGACCGTGAGCGACGTCGAGCGGTTCGAGGCCTCCAGGCCCCGTCTGGAGGCCATCGCCTACCGCCTCCTCGGCTCCGCGAGCGAGGCCGAGGACGCCGTGCAGGAGACCTTCCTGCGCTGGCAGGCGGCCGACGTCGAACGCGTCGAGGTCCCCGAGGCCTGGCTGACGAAGGTCCTCACCAACTTCTGCCTCAACCAGCTCACGTCGGCCCGCGCACGGCGTGAGACCTACGTGGGCCAGTGGCTGCCCGAGCCGCTGTTCGCCGGCGACCCGATGCTCGGCCCGGCGGAGACGGCCGAACAGCGCGAGTCGGTCTCCTTCGCGGTCCTCGCGCTGCTGGAGCGGCTCTCACCGGGCGAGCGGGCGGTGTACGTCCTGCGCGAGGCGTTCCAGTACACGCACCGGGAGATCGCGGAGATCCTCGACGTCACCGAGGACGCCAGCCAGCAGACCCTGCACCGCGCCCGGAAGCACGTCGCACAGGGCAGGGCCCGCACGGAGATCGACGAGGCCGCGGCCCGGCGGATCGTCGACGAGTTCCTCGCGGCGGCCACCAGCGGCCGGACCGAACCGCTGGTCCGGCTGCTCACCCAGGACGCCGTGGCCATCGGCGACGGAGGCGGCAAGGTCCCGGCCCGCGCCAAGGCCTTCGAGGGCGCCCGCGCCGTGGCGACGTTCATGCGGGGTCTGTTCAAGCCCGGCAGGGCCAAGCGCGACCTGGTCGGCGGCAGCGCGGAGATCTACCCGGCCCTCGCCAACGGGGACCCCGCCGTGGTGGCCGTCGTGCACGGCCGGGTCGTCGGGGTCATGTGCCTGGAGGTCACGCCCGAGGGGATCGCGGCCTTCCGCAACCAGGTCAACCCCGACAAGCTCGAACGCGCCACGCGCCGGTGGGCGGCGACCGACCACGGAGAACCCCTGTTCCGGGCCTTCTGACGCCGGCTGACGTCTGCTGCCGCCTTCTGACGGACGTCGTCCGGTTCGGCAGGTGACGTACGTCACTTCCCACTCCTGTCAGGAAACGGCGGGCTGCCCGGTTCAAGGGGCGAGTCCCGCTGGAGAGCCGCAGCGGCCGGAGACAAGGGAGCACGTCATGCAGCACGCCACGCAACACCGCATCGTCGTCCTGGGCGCCGGATACGCCGGAGCCGTCGCCGCCGGGCGGCTCGCCCGGCGACTGCGCCGCGAGGACGCGGCCATCACCCTCGTCAACGCCGAGCCCCACTTCGTCGAGCGCGTCCGGATGCACCAGCTCGCGGTCGGCCAGGACCTCGCGCCCCGGCCGCTGGACGAGATGTTCGCGGGCACCGGCGTCGACCTGCGCATCGCGACGGTCACCGGTGTCGACGTCGACCGCAGGACCGTCGCCGTCACCGACCCCGACGGTCCCGCGGAACTGGCCTACGACACCCTCGTCCACGCCCTCGGCAGTACCTGGAACCACCAGGACGTGCCGGGTGCCGCGGAACACGCGCACGAGATCGCCGGCCGCCCGGGAGCCCTCCGGCTGCGCGCCCGCCTCGCCGGTCTGGAGGCCGGCCGGCCCGTGGTGGTGGTCGGCGGCGGGCTCACCGGCCTGGAGGCCGCGTCCGAGATCGCCGAGGCCCGCCCGGACCTCGACGTCGCGCTCACCGCCAGTGCCGGGCTCGGCGACTGGCTCTCCCCGAGGGGCCGCCGTCACCTGCGCAAGGTCTTCGGGGCCCTGGGCGTCACGGCGCACGAGAACGCCCGGGTCACCGAGGTCGCCGCGGACCACGTCGTCACGGCCGACGGGACGCGCGTCCCGGCCGAGGTCACGGTGTGGACCACCGGCTTCGCCGTCCACCCCCTGGCCAAGGCCACCGCGCTGGAGGTCACCGACTCGGGCCGGATCGTGGTCGACGGGACCATGCGCTCGGTGTCCCACCCGGACGTGTACGCCGTCGGCGACGCGGCCCTGGCGGCAGGCCCCGGCGGCAAGCCCCTGCGGATGTCGTGCGCCTCGGGCGTCCCCAGCGCCTGGCAGGCCGCCGACGCCGTCGCGGCCCGACTGACCGGCCGGAAGCTCCCGCAGACGACGCCGCGCTACTTCAACCAGTGCATCTCCCTGGGCCGCAGGCAGGGCCTGATCCAGTACGTCACCGCCGACGACCGTGCCGTGCGCGCGGCCCTGACCGGGCGGTTCGCCGCCCTCTACAAGGAAATCGTCTGCAAGTCGGCGGCGTGGGGCGTGGCCAACCCGACCCTCGGCGTCCCGACCCGCCGCCGTCCGGTCGCACCCGCGACCCCGGAGCCGGCCCCGGCAGTCTGAGCGACGGCCGCGCTCAGCGCACCGGGAACCCGAAGTCGTACCCCTGCTCCTGGAGCCGGGGCAGGACGCGCCGCAGCGCTTCGACGGTCTGGGTGCGGTCGCCTCCGGCGTCGTGGAAGAGGATCGTCGGCCCGTTCGGCAGCTCCCGCCGGACGGTGGCGACGATGGCGTCCGTGCCCGGCCGCTCGAAGTCCTTGGTGTCCACGTTCCAGCCCAGCGGACGCATGCCCCGGGACGCGGCGAGCCTGCGGCTGTAGGGGGTGAAGGCGCCGCCGGGCGCCCGGTAGTACATCGGCCGCACGCCGCCGGACGCCTGCGTGATCATGCGCTCGGCGTCGAGGATCTCTTTGGACTGGTAGGCCTCGGACTTCTTGTCCATCGTGGTGTCGTGCGACACCGAGTGGTCGCAAAGCCGGTGCCCGGCCGCGACGACGTCCCGCACGAGGTCCGGATGGGCCTGGGCCTGAAGGCCCGTCATGCAGAAGGTGGCCTTCACCCCGTACTGGTCGAGCAGGTCCAGTACCTGGGGCGTCCACGTGGGGTCGGGGCCGTCGTCGACGGTGATGTTGACGCCGTGCGGCCCCGCGTCCGAGGCGTGCGCGATGCCGATGTCGACCGGCTCGGCGTGCTGGCCCGGTGCGGCCGACGCGGCCGCCTTCGGCGCCGCACCGGCGTCGACGGACTGGGCCTGCGCGGTCCACACCGAGGCGCCGACGGCGAGCACCGTCACCCCGAGCGCCGCCCCGACCACCTTGCCGTACCAGCCCCGTCCGCCACCGTGCCGCGCCATGTCCGCCGCCCCGCCTTCGCGTAGTTCCTCGCCGCCGGTCCCCGACCACGACGGGGACCACATGGCAGGACGGGAGAAAACGGCCGCGGGATCCGTCCGTTACCGATCACGGACAATTCCGGGGAGGTTCGTGGACGACAGGACGCGTGGCCGGTGCGGACGCCCGCGCGGCGTCCAGTGCGCGAAGGACGCGGCGCAGGTCGCCGGGGGCTGCCGCGAGGCGGACCGGGGCGCCCGCGTCGTCGAGTTCGGCGACGTGCCAGCCGCGGGGGACGGTGTCGCCGTCGCCGCCGCGCGGGCGCCGTACGCGCTCGACGGTGAGCCGCCGCACCGGGATCGGCCGCGCCGCGAACCGCCCCGGGCCGGGGTGGGGTACGACCGCGGGCGGACCGTCGCCGAGCACGATGTGGGTGCCGAACCCGTTCGGGTTGTAGTCGGTGCTCTCCAGGAAGCGCGCGGCGAGGAACACGTCCTCGCCGGCCGACTCCTGGGGCTCCGCCTCGCAGGACGCGGCCGGGGAGGGCGCCCGGACGCGGGTCGCGCGCCAGGCCAGGACGAGCAGGCCCGAGGTGCCGGCCGTCCCCGCGGCCGCCCACGCGAGGGGGCCGGCGCAGGCCGGCGGCCCCGTCGGGTGGAGGTAGCAGAGCGGCACCAGCCACAGGGCCGTGGCGGCCAGGACGCCCAGAAACGGCAGCACCGACGGCAGCACCTCGTCGTCGGCGAGCCGACGCCCGCGCCGGTGCACCAGCAGCCGGGCGCCCGGCCAGCCGGCGCCGAGGGCGAGCAGGGCCGCGACGACGGCCACCGACTCGGCGCTGGTGAAGTGCTCCCGCCAGACGTGGTGTTCCCCGGCGACCACCCTCACCTGGCTCCGCCACAAGGTGAGTTCGACGTGGTCACCGGCCCGGAACCCCTTCGCTCCCTCCTGCGAGACGGTGAGCCGGTCCAGGGGCCGGTCACCGGCGAAGTACAGCCGACTGGCCTGCTTCCCCCTCCCCACCTCGGTCCGTTCGATCACGGCGTCCAGCGTGGTCAGGCACTCGCCGCGCTCGGCGGACGGCGTCCCGGCGGCACACGGGACGGCCGACGTCCACGCCTCCTTCGTCGCCCCGACGACCGGCACCAGCCACGCGGCCGACCCCGCCCCCGCGAGCAGCAGCACGCACAGGACCAGCGGCACGGCGACCCCGCGCCCGGCGGTGCGTCGCGAGATGACGGCGAGGTGGTCCGACTCCGGTTCCCCGTAACGACGGTGCAGCGTTTGCAGCGCGTCCAGTGTCGCGTCGAAGTCCGGCCGGTCCGTCCCGGATCCGGACACCGGCAGGGGCAGCCGCCGCCTCCGGCCGTCGCGCAACAGCATGTCGACGCGCAAGTACTGCTCCCCGTACCGCCCGTACTGGATGTGGACGCGCAGATCGGCGACGTCGTGCCACGGCACGCTCCGGCGGCGGCGCAACCGTGAGCCGCAGTGCACGCCGTACGCGTCCGCGCTCACCCGAAGGGTGATCCCGTGGAGGGACGCGATCCCCAGCAGAGCGGCCGACAGCCCGCCGCCCACCCACCAGTCCGCCCACTGGCCCGAGTACAGCAGGCGACCCGCCGCCACCACGGCCCCGGCCGCGCCCAGTCCGACGAAGACCCACAGGGCCTGCGCGTGCAGGGGGCGGCAGATCACTTCCTCGCCCTCGGTCATGTGCGCAGCGTGCCACCGCCCGCACCGCGGCCGCCTGTACGGCACCCGGCAGTCTTCCGGCCCGCGAGGCTGCCGGGGGCCGGTGGGAGGGCGGGGCGTGAGGGCCGGGCCGGCCGGGGAGGCGGCCCCGGCGACCCCCGGCTGATGACATGCGTCACACAAAAAGTGCGGCCTACGCGGGCAACTGTGCCCTTGTGCGCGACTTGTCCGCGCGCCGCCGCGCCTTTTCCGGTACGGCCGCGAAAAGTCACCTGGGTCGGTGATCAGGCAGGTCATACGATCGCGTGGGTGTCGTCCCGCGTGAGCACTCCGCAGGCACGGCGCCCCTCACACCTTTCGCCACCCGATCAGGGGTCCATGTGAAGATTCGCCGTGTTCTCGCAACCGCCGTCGCCGCCGCCGTGATCTCCCCGGTCGCCCTCCTGTCAGCCGCCCCGGCCTTCGCCGGCGAGAAGCCCGCCGCGCAGCAGACGCAGGAGGCGAAGCCGACGATCGAAGAGCTCGAGCAGGCCGTCGACCGCGCGCAGAAGGAGTACGACGCCGCCGTCGTCGCGGTGAACGACGCCATCAGGTTCCTCACCGAGGACATGGCGGCGGACACCTACCCGGCCAAGGCCGCGGTCATCGAGACCGAGCAGGCCGCCGCGGCCGCCGCCCGGGCCAAGACCGAGGCCGACCAGGCCGTCGTGGACGCCCGGGCCAAGCTGGAAGCCGCCGCCACCGACGAGGACAAGGCCGCCGCGCAGACGGCGCTGGACGAGGCCGAGAAGGCCGCCGAGGAGGCCGCGGACGCCAAGACCGCCGCCGACGCCAAGGCCACCGGGGCGAGCACCGCCTACGACGACGCCCGCGTGGAGCAGGCGCGGAAGATCGGCCTGCTCCAGAAGGCGAAGAAGGAGGCCAAGGCGAAGCTGACCGACGCCGAGAAGGCCCTCGCGGACGCCAAGGCCGCCGCCGAAGAGGGAGAGGAAGACGGGGAGAACGGTGAGGACGGAGAGGAGCCGGTCGCCGACTGCGTCCCCGAGCCCGGGCTCACCGCCGTCGTCACCGGCCTGCCGGACAAGGTCGTCGGCGGCACCACGGAGTCCTTCACCCTCCGCGTCACCAACGGCACCGGCGAGACGATGGACGCGGTGTACCCGTACGTGGGCGTCCACGCCTTCGACGTCAAGGGCCTCAAGGAGCTCAACTCCTACCTGGACCTGGAGTGGTCCACCGCCGCGAACCCGACCTGGCGCGACGCCGACCTGATCGACGCGACCTCGCTGGGCTCCCTCAGGGCGAAGGCCTCCGTCGACGTCAAGCTGCGGCTGAAGGTCGACCCGGACATCCCGGCGGGCCAGGGCGCCGCGTTCGTCACCGCCGACTACGTCAACGAGGACGGCTCCTGCGGCGGTTACCCGGACCTCGACCACCACGAGTTCCAGATCCTGGCCAAGTCCGACGACGGCGGTGACACCCCGGGCAAGGACGACGGCACCAAGGACGAGTCCGGCGACCGCACCACCGAGCAGGGCGGTGCGTCCACCACTGCGGTGAACACGTCCGGCGGCAGTGGCGGCGGCTCGTTGGCCCACACGGGTTCCGGCGACGCCCTGCCGAAGGTCGGCCTCGCGGGCGGCGCGGCGCTCGTCCTCGGCGCGGGCGCGGTCCTCGTCGCCCGCCGCCGCAGGACGACCACCGAGTCCTGACCGCCCCGACACCACCGGCCGTCGCCCCCCTCGCGCAAGGGGGGGCGTCGGCCGCGCCCCTTCGTCCCGCGGTCAGACGCGCGGTCCGAGGAACAGGCCGCCGCTCGCGTCGATGACCTGCCCGGTGATCCAGCGCGCCGCGTCGGAGGCGAGGAACGCGACCACGTCGGCGACGTCCTCGGGCCTGCCCAGCCGGTCGAGCGCCGTCGTGCCGGCGATGAGTTCCGCCAGGCCCGGTGCTGCGAAGGACGCCCCGTTGGTCGCGGTCCGGGTGGCGCCGGGAGCAACCGCGTTCACCGTGATCCCCCGTACGCCCAGCTCGTTGGCCGGTGTCCTGCTCATGGTCTCGACCGCTCCCTTCGTCATGGCGAAGGAGGTCTGGGAGGGGTTGGCCATCCGGGTCGCCACGGACGAGACCGTGATGACGCGGCCACCGTCGGGGAGCAGGTCCAGCGCGCGTCGGACGATGAAGTACGGCGCTCGCACGTCGACCGCGAAGAGGTGGTCGAACTCCCCCGGCGCAGCCTCTGGTCCGCCGTATCAGCAGTGCGCTCGTCGCCGCGGCCACGACGCATTCCTGCTCGCCCGCCGCCGGCTGATGATCTCGACGCCCGCCCTGCGAGCCAGGCACCTGGACAGCCACGACGCCCTTCAGCAAGCGATCGTCGACGCCCTGGGGGACGAGGTCACCGATCCCGATGCGGAGTTCCGCGCCCGATTGGCGGCCGGCGCCTGTCTGGCCGCCGTGCACACGGCCTTGGTGCGCTGGGCCGAGGACGGAGCCAGGAGGGAGAAGCCGCGGAAGTGGCGGGCCCTGCCTGCGACACCTGCCGTTCGGCACCTCGCCAGGTCGCCTCTGCCGTCCTGGATGTGTAGGTTTGTCACGCGGTGTATCACTGCCGAGTGCGCCCGGGTCGTGCCGGCGCCTACGAGCCATGCAGGCGAGGGCCGTATGTTCGACTTGAGCGCGCCGATTGTGGCCATGTTCCTCGTGTATGTGGCCGCCATGATCGGAATGGGCGTCTGGGCCTACGCCCGCACGCACACGTTCACCGACTTCGCCCTCGGAGGCCGCAGGCTCGGCGCGCCCGTCGCCGCCCTGTCCGCGGGGGCCAGCGACATGTCCGGCTGGCTGTTCCTCTCGCTCCCGGGAGCGGTGTACGCGGCCGGAGTCGGCGCCGGCTGGCTCGCCGCCGGTCTGGTGGCCGGTACCTACCTCAACTGGCTCTTCGTCGCGCCGAGGCTGCGCACGTACACCGAGCGCGCCGAGAACGCCGTAAGCCTGTCGGCGTATCTCGAAGAGCGGTTCGAGGACCGGACCCGGGCGCTCCGGACGACCTCGGCCGCGGTCACCCTGGTCTTCTTCACGGTGTACGTCGCCAGTGGGCTGGTGGCCGGCGGCCTGCTCGTCGACAACGTGTTCGACCTCCCCTTCGGGCTCGGAGTGTCCCTGACCGCCCTGTTGATCGTCATCTACTCGTGTCTGGGCGGCTTCCTCGCCGTGAGCCACACGCACGTCCTGCAGGGCACGCTGATGCTGCTGGCCCTGGTGGTGCTCTCGCTGACCGGTGTCGTGGCCCTCGGCGGCTTCGGAGAACTCGGCGACGCCCTCACCCGCAGGACACCGGGGCTGCTCGAACTGGGGACCGACGTCCACTACACGGACGGCCGGTGGTCGGCAGGCGGGCCGCTCGGCGCCGTCGCCGTCGTCTCGCTGCTCGCCTGGGGACTGGGCTACTTCGGCCAGCCGCACATCCTGGCCCGCTTCATGGGCATCCGCAGCGTCCGTGCCATCCCCGCGGCCCGCCGGATCGGCACGCTGTGGGTCGTCGTCGTACTGAGCGCCGCCACGCTCGTCGGACTCGTCGGGATCGCACGGCTCGGCACACCGCTGGCCGAGCCGAACACCGTGTACATCGTCCTGAGCCGGACCCTGCTCAACCCCTGGATCGCCGGGCTGATGCTGATCGCCGTACTGGCGGCGATCATGTCGACCGCGGACAGTCAGCTCCTCGTGTCGTCCGTCGCGCTCACGGAGGACTTCTACCACGCCCTGTTCAACCGTCGGGCCCCGGACCGGGTGTTGGTGTGGGTGGGGCGCGGCGCCGTCGTCGTGGTGATCCTGATCGCCTGTGTGATCGCCCTGAGAGCCGACGGGCTGCTGAGCATCGTCGCCTACGCGTGGGCGGGCTTCGGAGCCGCCTTCGGTCCGGTCGTGCTGCTCTCGCTGTACTGGCCGCGCATGAGCTGGGCGGGCGCCATGGCCGGGATCGTGGCGGGTGCGGCGACCGTGCTGCTCTGGGAGAGGATCAATCCACTGCTGGGCCCGCTCGAGTCGGACGTCTACGAGATGGTTCCGGGCGTGCTGGCCGCCACCCTCGCCGCACTGGTCTTCGGCAGGTTCGTCGGCCGCCCGCCGAAACGCGCCTTCTGGCGGATGCCGGGCGGCGGGGTGAACCAGCTGATGATGGCCCCCTTCCTCACCCACGTACCGGTGGGCATCGCCGTCCTCGACACCGACCTGCGCTACGTCTGGGTGAACCGGCCGCTGGACCGCATGGTCCCGCTCGCGCAGCGGCTGGGGAAGGAGGCGCGGGAGGTACTGCCCCGGGCGAACGCCGAGGAGTTCGAGGAGTGCATGCGGACCGTTCTCGAGACCGGGCGCCCGGTGACGGACCACGAGTTCCGCGGCCCGGGCCCGACCGACCCCCTCCAGGAACGGGCCTACTCCGCGTCCTTCTTCGCCATGCGGGACCGCCAGGACCGGCAGGTGGGCGTCTGGTACATGATCATCGATGTCACCGAGCGCTGGCGGGCCCAGGAGCGCCTGGCCCTGCTGAACGACGCCGGCGCCCGCATCGGCGGCACCCTGGACGTGACGCGGACCGCGCAGGAGCTGGCCGACGTGGCCGTGCCGTCCCTCGCAGACCTGGTCGCGGTCGACCTGCTGGACGCGGTCATGCGGGGGGAGGAACCGGCTCCCGGGCCCGTGGGCATGACCCCGGTCCTCCGTCGCGCGGCACGGCGCTCGGTGCGCGAGGAC
Source organism: Streptomyces sp. NPDC085944 (assembly GCF_040686295.1). NCBI lineage: Bacteria > Bacillati > Actinomycetota > Actinomycetes > Kitasatosporales > Streptomycetaceae > Streptomyces > Streptomyces sp. NPDC085944. Next base: position 14,458 of record NZ_JBFBJX010000032.1, read on the forward strand.
TGGCCGGAGGCGACCCTGGCCGTGGGAGAAACGGTACGGCGTGCGCCCTCGGCGCCCGTGACCCGGTGCCTGCTGGAGGGCAGGACCCTGGTGGAGCCGGTCATGGACCCCGCCACCAGCGCCTGGGTGACCGAGGACCGGTCCCTGGGCGACTCCGTCCTGGCGTTCGGCCTCCGCTCGCTGATGGTGGTGCCCGTGCGGGCCCGCGGCGTCACCCTGGGCGTCGCGACGTTCGCCCGGTCCCGTGCGGCGTGGGCCTTCGAGGAGGACGACGTGCGCCTCGCCGAGGAACTCGTCGCCCGCGCGGGGGTGAGCATCGACAACGCGCGCCGCTACCACCGGGAGCGCACCGCGGCCCGTTCCATGCAGAGCTCCCTGCTCCCGAACAGGCTGACGGGCGGGTCGGCCCTGGATGTCACGTCCTGGTACCTCCCGGCGGACGCGCCCAGCGGTGTGGGCGGCGACTGGTTCGACGCCATCCCGCTCTCCGGGGCCCGGGTCGCGCTCGTCATCGGTGACGTCGTCGGCCACGGCATGAACGCGGCGATCGCCATGGGGCGCCTGCGCACCGCGGTCCGCACGCTCGCCAACCTGGACCTCGCCCCGGACGAGGTGCTGGCCCACCTGGACGACCTGGTCATCGGCCTCATCGGGGGAGACGACGGCGCCGAGCGGGAGCAGGACGGTGGCGGGACGGTGGGAGAGGCGTTCCTGGGAGCCACCTGCCTGTACGCCGTGTACGACCCGGTCAGCAGGTGCTGCACGCTGGCCCGGGCCGGCCACCTCCCGCCCCTCGTCGTCCGTCCGGACGGACGGACCGATCTTCTGGACCTGCCCGCCGGACCGCCCCTCGGGCTGGGGTACCTCCCCTTCGAGTCCGTCGAGCTGGAGCTGCCCGTGGGCAGCCTCATCGCCCTGTGCACCGACGGCCTCGTCGAGAGGCGCGACCGGGACATCGATGTGGGGCTCTCCCTCCTCGGTACCGCCCTGGCGCGGGGCGGACAGACGCTGGAGGAGGCGGGCCGCCGCGCGGTCGACACCCTGCTCGCGGAGCCACCGCCCGACGACTCGGCGCTGCTGCTCGCCCGGACCAGGGCCCTGAGTCCCGACCGGGTCGCGTCCTGGGACCTGCCCAGGGACCCGGCCGCCGTGGCGCAGGCCCGTGACCTCGCCGAAGGGAGGCTGGCCGAGTGGGGCCTGGACGCGCTGGCCTTCACCACCGAGCTCATCGTCAGCGAACTGGTCACCAACGCCATCCGTCACGCGTCCGGCCCCGTCCTGCTCCGCCTGATCCTGGACCGCGGACTGATCTGCGAGGTCTCGGACTCCAGCAGTACCTCCCCGCGGCTGCGCCATGCCCGGACCACCGACGAAGGCGGCCGGGGGCTGCTGATCGTCTCCCATCTCGCCCAGCGCTGGGGTACGCGCTACACGGCGACCGGCAAGACGATCTGGACCGAGCAGGTCACCCCCGCCGGGACGCCCGCCCCGGGGGACCGGCCGGACGCCGGCGCCGGCACCGGGACCGACCCGAGCACGCCGTCTCGTTCGTGAGGTCCCCGGGCCCCACCGCGCCCCGTGCGCGCCGCACCGCTCATACGGTCCTCCCGTTCCTGCCGAGGATCGCGCAGTGGCTCTGCCGGGTCACAGCTCGTACCGCTCCCCCACCCCGCCCCTCTCGTCGGACAAGGGCAAGCACCCGGCAGGGGGCTGTCCCCACCCCCGAGCCGGGCGATCACCCCCTCGCGGCGCGCACCACCCCTCCGACATGCTGAACCAGCCTGGACGGAGCGGGCTTGAAGGCCCGCTCCACGGGCCACCGTAGTCCGCGGTGGTCTTTCCGGCCGTCAAGGAGGAACACGTGATCAAGCACAGGGGTGCACTGGGCGGGGTCCTCACGCTGGCCGTGGCGATCGGCGTCGCGGCAGGCGCGCTGCCGGCCGGCGCCGCCACCGCCGCGCCCACGGTCAAGCGCACCGCCGCACAGCCCGCCGCCATCACTCACGACGCCCAACTGCGTGCGCTCATGCACCGGCTGACCACGGCCGACGGGGCGCCCGGCGCGCTGCTGCGAACACAGAACCGGCACGGCACCAGGGTGCTGACCGGCGGCGTCGCGGACATCAACAGCCATGCCCCCGTGGCGCGCGACAGCAGATTCCGAATCGGCAGCATGACCAAACCCTTCGTGGCCACGGTCGTGCTCCAACTGGTGGGAGAACATCACGTCGCCCTCGACGCACCCGTGGCGCGCTACCTGCCCGATCTCTTCCGCGGCCACGACGCTCACGACCGGCAGATCACCGTCCGTCAGCTGCTCCAGCACACCAGCGGCCTGCCCGACTACCTCGACGTCCTCGACCCGGCGGAGATCCTCAAGGACCCGCTCGCCCACCACGACGCCCGCGACCTGGTCGACCTCGCCCTGGCCCGGCCCCGGACGTCCGAGCCCGGCGAGGGCTGGCGCTACTCCAACACCAACTACCTGATTGCCGGGATGCTCATCGAAAGAGTGACCCGCAACCCATACGGCGAGGAGATCAGCCGACGCATCATCAAGCCACTGCACCTGAGTCAGACCTCCCTGCCGGGCGACGCCACCACGATCGCCGGCCCGCATCCCCGCGGCTACGTGCGCCCCGGCGAGGGCGCACCGCTGATGGACCTCACCGAGCTGAACCCGTCGATCGCGGGAGCCTCCGGCGAGATGATCTCCAGCGCCGACGACCTCAACCGCTTCCTCGGCGCACTGGTCGGCGGCAGGCTGCTGCGCCCGGCCCAGCTCGGGGCGATGATGCAGACCCGCCCGACCGGCGACAAGGGCCGGGAGTACGGCCTCGGCCTGGAGAGGAAGGAGCTGACTCCCTGCGGCGGCGTGTACTGGGGCCACGGCGGCGACATCTTCGGCTACCAGACCGCGGGCGGCGCCACCACCCGCGGCAGTCAGGCCACGGTGATGGCCAACGTCGACCCGGGCGGCACGGACGCGCAGGACGACGACATGGAGGCCGCCGTCCAGACCGCCCTGTGCGAGGGCCGTCCCGGGTGGCGACCGTGAAGGTGCTCACGGCGGGCTGGTGACGGATCGTCGAACCGAGGGCCGCTGGGTGGGCCGGGGGGATCGGTCCGCAACAGCTGTGTCGGCAATCGTGGAACGGGCTTCGGGATTCCGGCGCCTGGTCCGCGAGCGTCTCGGGGCCGCGGAGACGCCCCCGGGCGAGTTGCAGCGCGTCCGGCTCACGGCAGGTTCCCCGCCCGTCGCCCGCTGTTGTGATCAACTTTGTGCGTTTCATTGACATTCCACCCAGGAGACCTACCGTTGGGAGCGCTCCCATAACAGCCTTGCAACTGGAAGGAGTTCCCCCCACATGCGCACACAGAGTCCGTTAACCGGGCGTTCGCGGTCACCCCTCCGTCGCCCGTTCCAGGCGCTCGTCGTCCTGTTCGCCGTGGTGGTCGGCGCACTGACCTGGTCGGCCCCCGCCCAGGCTCACGGCACCATCGTCGACCCAGCCTCCCGGGCGTACCAGTGCTGGAAGACGTGGGGCAGCAACCACACGAACCCGGCCATGCAGACCGAAGATCCCATGTGTTGGCAGGCCTTCCAGGCCAACCCCGACACCATGTGGAACTGGATGAGCGCGCTCCGCGACGGCCTCGGTGGCCAGTTCCAGGCGCGGACCCCCGACGGGACGCTCTGCAGCAACAACCTCTCGAGGAACGCCAGCCTGGACAGGCCCGGGCAGTGGAAGACCACCACCGTCGGCAACAACTTCTCGGTCCACCTGCGCGACCAGGCGTCCCACGGTGCCGACTACTTCAAGGTCTACGTGAGCAAGCAGGGCTTCGACCCCACGACCCAGACACTGGGCTGGGGCAACCTCGACTTCATCACGCAGACCGGCCGTTTCGCGCCGGCGCAGGACATCACGTTCCCCGTCCAGACCTCCGGCTACACCGGACACCACATCATGTTCGTGATCTGGCAGGCCTCGCACCTCGACCAGGCCTACATGTGGTGCAGCGACGTGAGCTTCGGCTGAGCCGGGGAGCGCCGCACAAGGCACCGGCCTGAGGGGCAGTGGTCGGGCGGTCCCAGCGACGTATCCGTGCTCTCCGCGTGGTCCGCTTCCGAGTGCATGAGGCGCGGAGGGCCGACGAAGGGCCAGCGGCAAAACACCAAACCCCAGGTCGCTGACCTGGGGTTTCGTGTGAAGCGGGGGACGAGGAGCAGGCCGTTGGTGAGCTGGAAGTGGTCCAGGTGATCGGTGGCAACGGGTGGGGCCCGTCCCGACCGGCGCGGCAGCCGGTGCTCAGGTGCCTGGTCTCCGGGTGGCGGGGACGGCGGCGAGGGAGCCGAGGAGAGTGAGGGCGTCGCTGCTGGGGGAGCCGGGTTCGGCGTGATAGACGACGAGTTCCTGGCCCGGAGCGGAGCGGACGTCGAAGGTCTGCATGGTCAGGGTGAGCGGGCCGACCTCGCGGTGGGCGAGGCGCTTGCGTTCCAGGGCCGACAGCAAGAAGGCCCAGGTCGCTGATCTGGGCCTTCTCCAAGTAGCGGGTGACGAGATGCGCATACCGACCCCGGAGCCAGCTCGGACCGTCACGGCCTGTCACGTTCCGGCGGGGTGCCGACGCCGCCCCCCGGCAGGGCGTCAGGCCGAGTTGTGGCGCGCGCCGCCCTCGACGTGGATCGTCTCGCCGGAGACGAAGCCCGCTCGCAGGAGCCACATCACCGTGTCGACGACATCGTCCGTGCTGCCGTGACGTCCCACGAAGGTCCTGGCCGCGCTCCTGCTCAGCACATCGGCCTTCTTCTCCCCGAGCCGGTCCCACGCGCCGGAGTCCACGACACCGGGCGAGACGGCGTTGACGCGCACCGGCGCCAGATCCGCCGCCAGATGGCGCGCGGCATACTCGACCGCGCCGTTGGTGACTCCCTTGACCAGTGATCCCGGCCCGGGACGCCAGCCGACCACACCGGAGAAGAGCACCATCGACCCGGTAGGCCGCAGTACCGGCGCGAAGTGCTTGGCCATCAGCATCGGGCCCGCCACCTTCGCCGTGAACGCGGCCAGCAGGCTGTCGCGGTCCAGTTCGGTGGCGCGCACGTCGTGCGGCGCCGAACCGGTCGTCACGATGTGGTCGACTCCCTCACCCAAGCGCTCCGCCGCAGCCGCGATCGTCGACTCGTCCTGCAGGTCGATCCGCACCGCCATGGCGCCGATCTCGCCTGCCTGCGCCTCGGCCGCGGCCAGGTCGCGGGCACCGATCGCCACCTCGTAACCGTCCTCCGCCGCACGCCTCGCGACGGCCGCACCGAGTGCCCGTGCGCCGCCGACGACCAGGATCCGCTCCATGTGTTTCCCCGCCCTCTCGTAGGATCGGGTGAACGGTATAGATGTGATACCGGTATCTTCAACGAAACCGGGGGCAGCCATGGGCAAGGCGTACGACGTGATGGCGGAGTCCTGCCCGAGCCGCACGGTGCTGCACCGAATCGGCGCCCGTTGGACCGTGTTCGTCGTCAACGCCCTTGAGGAAGGGCCTCGCCGTTTCAGCGAACTGAAGGGCCACATCAGGGGCATCACGTCGAAGGCCCTGACCGAGACCCTGCGCTCACTGGAGGCCGACGGCCTGATCAGCCGTCACGAGTACGACGAGAACCCGCCCCACGTCGAGTACACCCTGACACCGCTGGGCCGCTCCCTGCTCGTGCCCCTGCGGGCCGTGCGGCTCTGGGCCGAAGAGCATGTCCCGGACATCGAGATGGCCCGGGCCCGCCGACAGGCGCTCTGACCCATGTCCGCTCCGCCGGTGGACGGCGGTGGCCCGAACACCCCGGGCGGTGGCAGGCAGGCAGTAGTACGTCTCGCCGCGAGGCCCGGCGTCGGGACCTGAGGTTTCGCATGGAGCGGGTGACGAGAATCGAACTCGCGATCTCAGCTTGGGAAGCGACGGCGCTCGGGAGACCACTCGGCGGCTGACCTGCCTCTTTGAGCTCCAACGGGATCGCTCGTGACGTGCTGACGGCCCGCTGATGCCCGTGGTTGTCCGCTCCTAAGGGCACGCTATGGGCACGATGCCTGGGGACGGAGTACTGAGCGTCTCCCCGCGGGTTGGGCCGCGAGAAGTGGTTCCTTCGCCTTTCTGGGCCGAAGGCTTCATTGCAAGCGCACACCGCTCGGTTGGCTCGAGATGTATGGCTCTTGCGGCGTACCCGAAGGGTGTAGGTGGTTCCTTCGGCGTTGCCGTGGGAGCCGCACGCTGCAGCTTGACCAAGGGCCCGGTCCGCGGTGATCACGGTCGATGTCCCAGCGGCCGTGAGGGAGAGGAAGCCTGTCCCGAAACGGGACAAGAGCTTTGTCCCGACTCGGGACACGCCGCCCGTCGCGAAACGGGACACACAACCAGAGTCCTCACGGCGCAGTTCAGTCCTTCATCAACGTCCCCCGGAGGAAGGAAGCACTGCTAACCAGTGAAGGCTTCGACGAGGGTCCACACGGCCAGGGCGGCCATGCACAGGCCGCCGAACCGCTGAACCGTCTTCAAGGGGACGCGCTTGGCGATGAAGCGGCCTGCGAGCAGGGCGAGGGCGGAGACGGACATGAGGGCGGCGGCGGAGCCGATGGCGGTGGGCAGCCAGCCGTTGGTGGCGGCGAGGTTGGCGGTGGTGATCTGGGTGAGGTCGCCCCACTCGCTGATGAAGACGGCCATGAAGGCCGTGGTGTAGACGGGCCAGAAGCCGGTGACGGTCTTGGCTCCGTTCTCGTCGTCATCGTCGCCGCCGCTGCGCAACAGGACGATGGCGCCGAAGGCGAACAGGGCGGCGGAAACTAGCTTGACCGCAATGTCGGGAAGCAGGCTGAGGAGGCTGCCGGCGCCGACGGCGATGGTGACGTGGACGATGAACGCAGTCGAGGTGCCGAACCACACGTACAGGGGGCGCATGCGGGTGCCCATGGCCAGGGAGGCGAACATCGTCTTGTCGGGGAGTTCGGCGAGGAAGATGAGCCCGAAGGCAGTGAGCATCGCCAGGGGGTCGAAGGTCATCCCGGTACTTTCTGCTGGGCCGGGCCTCCGGTTCGCGCAGCACCTGTGAGGGCGGCGAGAACCTGTTCGGCCCGGCACGACGGAACGGCCCGCACGGATGTGCGGACACGGTGGTCATGCATGGCCGAAGGTCTCGTCCGCCGCGGCAGTGCTGCCGGGGCCCGATGGCCGGGACGGACAATCCGTCCAGTATGTCGACCAGCGGTATTGCGGGACTACTCCCCTTCGCTGCTCTCCATTCTAAACAGACGGCAAAGGCGGTCTGAGACCGCGGGACCATGATGCGGAATTCCGGGGACCTCGCGCACCTGGCAATGACCAGCCGTGCGGCGCTGCCCGTCGCTGGGGCACCGGCAGCCGGTTGTGCGACTCAAGATCGCTTTCCCGGTGGCAGGAGGCGTGGACGAGGGGGTCATGTGCGGGGACTGCCGGCGGCAGGGCGCGGGGTGTTCAGGCCGAGGTGGGCGACGGCGGGGTCGGTTTCCCACCAGGGGCGCATCATCTCTCCGCGGTCGTCTTCGCCGGCGGGGGAGGTGGTGTGCCGGTCGAGGGCGGCGTCGATGGCGGCAGCGGTGCGCTGGTCGTGGCGGCGGGCCTGGCGGAAGACGATGACGAGGTAGGGGACGCCGATGGCGTGGCCCAGGACCCAGTAGGCGCCGCCGCCGGTCTGCTCGTCGAGTGAGAGGGGCATGCCCCAGGGGCGGTTGAGCGTGGCGTAGTAGTCGCGGGCGATGTCCGCACCCATGGCGTAGATGAGGCAGAGTCCCAGGACGGCGTTGAGGAGGACCTCGGCGAAGGCGAGGAAGAGAGAGACCACCGGGGAGTACCGGCTGGGGACCGGGTCCAGTTGCAGGCGGCTCCAGTAGTAGAGGAAGCCGACGGTGATCAGCAGCAGGCCGGAGGCGGTGTCCACGGCGGGGTTGCGCAGCATGGCCGGCAGCCAGCCGGTGAAGAACACCACCCAGGGCAGTCCCATGAACAGCACGGCGCCGGTGGCCGGGTGGGCCAGGGCCCGTATCGGGCGGCTGCGGAAGACGCTGCGGGCCCGGGCGGTGTGGCGGGCCGGGAGGAGTGCGGCGGCCAGGGAGAGGGGGCGGGTCAGGGCGGCGAACAGGGGGACGATCATGAACAGGGCGGTGAGCTGGACGGCCCGCACCCAGAAGAGGGTGTCGGCGTAGGTGCCGATGAAGGACATGGTGACCAGGGCGGTGCTGGCGAGTGTGGCCGCGAACGCGGTGCTGCGGCGCAGTGGCCAGGGGTGGCCGTGGCGGCGTGCGGTGATCACGGCGCTGACGTAGGCGGCGGTGATCACCGCGAAGGCGAGCAGCAGGGCCGGGCCGGCGTGCCAGGTGGTGAGCATGCGGGAGACGGTCAGTTCCGGTGGCCCGTGGTAGCCGGCGTCGGGCGTCATGGGGAGATGCTCCTGTCCTTGTGGTGAGGAGTACGGCTGGCGGCGGGCTGATCAGTGCTCGTGGGGGCCTGGTCGGTGGGTGGGTCCGTGAGTGTCCTCGGTGTCGCCGTGGGGCTGGGGGTGTTCGGTGATCTGCAGCAGGTCTTCCCGGTCGTCTTCGCCGAGGTGGTCGACTTGGAGGGTGGTGTGGGTGATGTCCCAGCGTTCGCGCAGTTGTTGCTGCAGGGTGCGGCGTACGGCGTGGCAGTCTCCGCCGGGGGTGACCAGGACGTGGGCGGACAGGGCCGGTCGGCCGGAGGTGATCTGCCAGATGTGCAGATCGTGGACTTCGGCGACCTGGTCGGCGGCGGCCAGGGCGTCGCCGACGGTGTCGGGATCGATGTCGGCGGGGGCGGCTTCGAGGAAGATGCGGCCGGAGGCTCGGATCAGGCCGGTGCCGGCTTTGAGCATCAGGGCGACGACGACCAGGGAAGCAAGCGCGTCCGCGCGAAGGAAGCCGGTGGTCAGCACGATCAGTCCGGCGACGGCTGTGCCGATGAACGCGAAGAGGTCGTTGAGGATGTGCTGGAAGGCGCCTTCGACGTTCAGCGAGGTGCGGTTGGCCCGGGAGATGCACCAGCTGGCTGCGACGTTGACGGCGATGCCCACGAGGGCGGTGATGAGGACCAGGCCGCCCTCGACCGGTGGGGGACTGATCAGGCGTCGGACGGCTTCGTAGCCGAGCCAGACGGCCAGGAGGACCAGGGTGAGGCCGTTGGCCTGGGCGGAGAGGATTTCGGCCCGTTTGAGTCCGAAGGTGTAGCCGCCGCGAGCGGGGCGGGCGGCCAGCCGCATCGCCACGAGGGCCAGCGTGAGGGAGGCGGCGTCGGTGAGCATGTGCGCGGCGTCCGAGAGCAGCGCGAGTGAGCCGGCCGCCAGACCGACGGCGACCTCCGCGGCCATGAACGCGACGATCAACACCAAGGCGGTGATGAGCCAGCGCCGGTCGGGGTCGGCCGCGAGACCGTGGGAGTGCCCGCCGCCCCCCTCGGCGTGGGTGCTGCCGGAGCCGGAAGAGGAGTGGTCGTGGTCGGGCACAGGACCTCCTGAGTGATCACGGCAGCGGGCTCGGCCACGAAGTGAACCGCAGCGGACCGCCGGCGTGCAAAGCCTGCAACGGCATCGGTTTCCACTCCCACCACCGAAGCACCTGACCTGGGGTTTCGTAGTCCCGGGCCGTGTTCGCGGCCCGGGAGGGCCGACAGGTTCAGGCGGCGGACGGCTCAGGCGCTTGCGCGGGTACGGCGAGCCGTCCGGTGCGGGCGAGTGCGGCGACGGCCGCGGCGCAGCCGGCGCCGGTCGCGGTGAGGGTGAGCCACACCAGCCAGAGCGCGTCGCGGGCGTGGGCGTAGTCCCACAACGCGCCGCACGCCAGATTCCCCAGCGTGATGCCCAGGCCGGAGACGGTGTTGTAGAAGCCGTAGTGGGTGGCGACGAGTTCGTTGCCGGACAGGGTGACGACGGTGTCCATCTCGAAGGGGTAGACCACCGCACCCGCGGCGGCCAGTACGGCGACCGCGGCAACCAACGCCCCGAGCGCCGCCACGGACGACGAGGCGGGGGCCAGGACCAGGGGGAGGAAGGCGGTCCCCATCGCGGCGAGACCGGCGGTGAGGGCCTGGTGGGGGGTGAAGCGGCGCTTGGCCCAGCCGGTCAGCCGCAATTGGCCGGCCACCGCCACGCCGGCGGAGACGACGAACAGGCCGCTGGTGGCCTTGGTGCCGTCCGCGCCCAGGGCGGCCTCGGCGGCCAGCGGGAGCGCGAGGTAGACCTGGAAGGTCAGCACATAGGAGCCGATCATCGCCGCAGAGAACAGCAGAAACGGTCGGTTCGTCGCGACCCGGCGCCACTGCGCCCACACCCCCACCGCCGTCCGCGCGTCCCCGCGGCCTTCGACGGCGCCGTGCCGCTGCGGCAGGGCGCGGGCCTGCAGCACGCTCAAGGCCGCGAAGATCGCCGCCGCCACCGTGCACACCAGACGGAAGTCGGCGGCCAGCAGCGCCAGGCCGACCAGCGGACCGAGCAGCATTCCGGCCTGGTAGTAGACGTTGAACGTGGCGAACGCGTCCACCCGGCGCTCGCCCGCCTCGACGGCGAGGTAGGCGCGCACGGCCGGGTTGAACAGGGCACCGGCGAACCCGGTGGCGGCGGAGGCGGCGATCAGGGCGGGCAGCGAGTCGACCCAGCCCAGCAGGGCGAACCCGAGCGTGCGCAGCACGCACCCGGCAAGGATCGGAGCCTTGTATCCGAAGCGGTCGGCGATCGTGCCGCCGATGAGGAACATGCCCTGTTGGGAGAGGTTGCGCACCCCCAGCACCAGCCCGACCAACCACGCGGCCAGCCCCAACTCGCCCGAGAGATGAGCCGCCAGGTAGGGCATGAGCATGTAGAACGCCAGGTTGATGGCGAACTGGTTGGCCATCAGCAGCCGCACCGGTGCGGGAAAGGACCGCGTCTGGGAGATCAGGGACTTCACCGGGCCACCCCCGCCAGGCCGCGAACGCCCTCGTCCGCCGCGGGCGCGGGCGGCTCGACCGTGGTGCAGCGCGTCCAGCGCGAGACGGCCGCCTCGGCGGAGCGCGCGATCTCCTGCGGGTCCTCGGCCGGCACCTGGTCCAGCAGCCGGTGCCCGCGGCACCAGTCGTCGTCGAAGACGGTCCCGACGTAGCGGTGCGGACCGTCGGGGAAGACAGCCGCGATCCGTTCCTCGGCCGGCGATGTCCGCGCCACCCACCGGGCAACCAGCGCGACCGCCCCCACACTCCATCCACCGGTGGCGTACCGGGTCCGCGCCAGAGCGCGAGCCGCCCACACCGCCTCCGGTGCGGCCACCCAGTGCACCTCGTCGAACAGGTCGTACGCCACGTTGCCCGGGTGGATACTCGACCCCAGGCCCCGCATCAACCGCGTACCGGCCGGCTGCCCGAAGATCGTCGACGCACAGGTGTCCACCCCTACCACCCGCAGGGCCGGGAAGAAGGAACGCAGCACCCGGCCGATCCCCGCGGAGTGCCCGCCGGTGCCGACCGAGACCACCAGCGTGTCGATCCGGCCGAGCTGCGCGACCAGCTCACGGGCCAACGGTGCGTACGCGGCCACGTTGTCGGGATTGTGATACTGGTCCGGGCACCAGGCGTCCGGAAGGTCGGCCAGCAGTTGCGCCACCCGCTCGCGCCGCGCCTCCTGCCAGCCACCCACCGGGTGCGGCTCGCTGACGGTGTGGACTTCGGCGCCGTAAGCCCTCAGTAGTCCGGCGACCTGCGGCTCCATCCCCGGATCGGTGACCACCGACACCGGATGGCCGAAGGCCACACCTGCCAGCGCGAGGCCCAGCCCGAGGGTGCCCGAGGTCGACTCCACGATCCGCGCCCCGGGCAGCAGCTGCCCACGCTCACGCGCCGCACGCACCATGTACAGCGCGGTGCGGTCCTTGATCCCGCCGGGGTTGTGGCCCTCCAGCTTGGCCCAGAACCCACGGCCGGCGGCGGTGAACGGCTCACCCACCCACAACACCGGGGTGTCGCCCACCAGCGCAGCGGGTGTCGGAGCCGACCGCGCGGCGGCCAGCAACTGCGCCGGAGAGGACGGAACGGACTCGAGTACAGATGACTGACGATTCATCATGACGGCTCTCCCCGTCCCCGCGACAACGGCGACAGCCGGCCATACGGGAGCGGTGTACAGGTCGGGAAACAGACGGAACACGACCGGCGACCGCACCGGCCCCGCGGAGCGACTCCGCGAACAACCAGGACGGCAGGCCGCCTCAGATCCGCCACACCTGCAAGACCGCCCGTACGGTGCCCGAACCGGGCCCCGCCGTGCCCCCGCACGGAGGACCGCGCACCGGTGCCACCCGCTCACCCGGTCCACTCACCAGGACAGCCGACTGCGACAGCAGCTCGTGGCTCGACTCGGCCTGCCCCACCGCCGGCTCGTCCACCCCCGCACACCCCTGCACCCCACCGTGATGCCGCTCGCACACGCCCTCGCCGACGGTTACCTGAGCAGCACCATGCGCGGGATGCGAGATGCTGACCGCCTGCAGCGGCAAGGCATCCACCCGCCCGGCCCCGGACAGGGACGGACCATGGGCGCAGCCCACAAGGTGGAACACCACCGCAAGCGCCGTCCAGCACACCCAGGCCGGCGCCCATCGTCGGCGAGGCACTGCTGCGATCGGCACTAGCTCAGGGTAACCGCTCTGCTACATAAAGTTCTCGTCAGTGGGTCGGTCCAGGAACGGAGCGCCCGCCCGGTGCGTCGGGAGGCCGATCGGCGGGCTGCCGCCTCGGGGCCTCGGACGGGCGGGAGCGGTCGTCATGCCTGGCACCGCACCGTCACCGAACCGCCCCGCCTCGCTGAGCGACGGGGCGAGTGCAGGGTGGTCAGGCAGTCCAGAGCCGCGGACCAGGTCGAGCCCGCACAGGTGCCGCAGTACGTCACCTTCTTCGCGTGGGGAGTCGTCGCTGCACGGCAGAACTGGCTGGAGCGCTTCGACGCCCGGGTCGGACGCGTGTGGCTGGCCGTAGGAGCGACGGGCGTTGCCCTGCTGTTCCTGGTGGGCGCCGGCTCCAACCAGTTCGGACCAGGAGGTGCGGACGTCCCGTCCGCGTTGTGGGCGACCTACGAGAGTCTGCTGTGCGTGGCCCTGTGCGTCGGACTGCTCACGCTCTTTCGCGAACTTGCGCAGGGCGGCATGCCGTGGCCGAGGGAGATGGCGGCGAGTTCCTATGCCGTCTACATCATTCACCTACCGGTGGTGGTCGCCCTGCAGTACGGCCTGGCCGGCCGTGGCCTGTCCGCGGCCGGCTCATGTTTCGTCGTCTTTGCCTTCACGGTGCCGTCCGCATTTCTCCTGGCGGCAGGGCTTCGCCGGCTGCCGGGCGTGCGGCGGGTGCTGTAAAGCCCTTGCGTGTCAGCGACGCGCCTTGGCCCGGTCCAGTGCGGCCACACCGATTGCTGCGAGGGCGATCTGGATCAGCCACTCGACCCAGTCGACGCCGTCGGTGTCGGCAACGCCGAACGCTGCGGCGAGGGCCGAGCCGATGAGGGCGGCCACGATGCCGACCGCGATGGTCCACAGAATGCCGATGTGCTGCCGCCCGGGGATGACGAGGCGGCCCAGGACGCCGATGACGATGCCGATCAGGATGGCGCTGATGATGCCGGAAATCTCCATGTCTGACCCTCCATTGTCTTTATCCAGCGCTTATGTCGTGGGTACGAATGCCCCTTCGAAGCGTCGCCAGTCCTCGGTGTGTGAGAGTCGGGTGCGGGAGGTTCGGGAGGAGGGGGTGGGCGAGCCGGAACCGTCATACCGGCCACCGCGGCCGGAAGGCGTCCTTGCTGGTTGATCAGGTCTGCAAGAGACTTCTACAGCACTGTAGTTGGCGCCGTGCGGTCGGTGATGCGTCCGTCTCCGGGCTGCGCCCGTCCTGGAAGGGAGCGGACCCGGTGTTCGGTCTGAGCGAACTGGCTCTGGTACTTCTCGTCGTGATCGTCGTCCTCGGAGCCAAGAAGGGACCGGAGTTGATGCGCTCGGCGGGCAAGGCGGCGCGGATCCTCAAGAGCGAGAAGAAGGCGCTCAAGGAGGACGAACGGTGAGGCGCGCCGGGCAGGGCGGGAGCCTCGGTCCTGCTCTCGCCGAGCAGGACCGAGGCACTTCCGGCTAGACGTTGACGCCGAAGTCCGCGGCGATGCCCGCGAGACCCGAGGCGTAGCCCTGTCCGACCGCGCGGAACTTCCACTCGGCGCCGTGCCGGTACAGCTCGCCGAAGACCATCGCGGTCTCGGTCGAGGCGTCCTCGGACAGGTCGTAGCGGGCGAGTTCCTGGTCGTTCGCCTGGTTGACGACGCGGATGAAGGCGTTGCGGACCTGGCCGAAGCTCTGGCCGCGGTTCTCCGCGTCGTGGATGGAGACCGGGAAGACGATCCGGTCCACCTCGGCCGGGACCGAGGCGAGGTTCACCTTGACCGCCTCGTCGTCGCCCTCGCCCTCGCCGGTGAGGTTGTCGCCGGTGTGCTCGACCGAGCCGTCCGGGCTGGTGAGGTTGTTGTAGAAGACGAAGTGCCGGTCCGAGAGCACCTTGCCCGACGTGTCCAGGAGCAGCGCCGAGGCGTCGAGGTCGTAGTCGGTGCCGGTCGTGGTGCGCACGTCCCAGCCCAGACCGACCAGCACGGCGGTCAGGCCGGGCGCCTCCTTGCTGAGCGAGACGTTGCCGCCCTTGGCCAGGGAAACTCCCACTGCATTCTCCTTCTTGGCAGGTTGGCCGTGGTCCGCGACAGTGGCGGGAGCACGGGATGTCGAAGACGTGTAAGGCCCCTCGGGGGGTTGCCCGCTAGTCCCGGGAGTTGCCGAACAGCAGGCGGTAGCCGATCAGCAGAACCAGAGCGCCGACGATGGCGGACCCCCAGGTTGCCGCGTCGAAGAACTCCCGCTGGACCGGTCGGTCCAGGAATTCGGACGACAGCCAGCCGCCCAGGAAGGCGCCGGCGATGCCGATCACCGTCGTGCCGATGCAACCGCCCGGGTCCCGTCCGGGCAGGATCAACTTGGCGATCCCTCCGGCGAGGAGTCCCAGAATCAGCCAGGCGATGATGCTCATCTCTCCGGCGCTCCTTTCCACTGCGTCTTTTCGTAACGGGGCGGGCCCGGACACCTTATCTTCTACAGTTGTGTAGAGGATGTGGTTCCGGGTGGAGCGTCTATACGATGTCCGCCCGGGAAACGGGCGGCGGGCGGAAGGGAGACAGGACGTGGCGGACGGCCGACGTCCCCGACGGCGGGGGCAGGGCGAGCTGGAAGCGCTGGTGCTGTCGGCGCTGCGGGAGACCGGCGGGCCGGCGACGGCCGGCCGCGTGCACGAGCTTCTCGGGGAGGATCTTGCCTACACGACGGTCATCACGATCCTGACCCGGCTGCTGGACAAGGGGGTCGTCACGCGTGAGCGGGCGGGTCGCTCCTTCACCTGGCAGCCGGTCGCCGACCAGGCGGGTCTCGCGGCGCGCAGGATGCGGAAGGTCCTGGACGCTGAGAACGACAGGGAGGCGGTGCTGACCAGCTTCCTCACCGCGCTCGAGCCGGCCGACGAGCTGCTTCTGCGCGAGCTGCTGGCTCACCCCCGGAGCGAAGGGGGAGACTGACGCCTTATGGGTGTCTTCGTCTTCCTCCCACTGGTTCTGCCGCTGACGGCATGGCCGGTCGCCCGCCTTGCCGAACAGCATCTGCACCCGCGGACCACGACCAGGATGCTCACGGTGCTGGCCGTTGCGATGGCGCTGTGCAGCACGGTGTGCCTGGCGCTGGTCATGGTGGTCGGTACGGCGCAGCTGCCGGGCAATCCGCTGCCCGACGGGTGGTCCGATCCGCAGGTGCGTGCGGCGGTGCCGTTCGACGAGGTGGTCGGCAAGGCGGCGATTCCGGCGCTGGCCGCGGTGCTGCTGGCCTGCGGCCGGGTGCTGTGGAGGCACGGTCGGGTGCGTCGCCGCTCCCACCGCGCACTGGTCGGGCTGCCGGACACGGCGGTGGCCGTCCTGCCGGACGACGTCCCCTATGCGTATGCCCTCCCCGGTGGGCGGCGCGACCGTGTCGTGGTGACCACCGCCTTGCTGGCTTGTCTGGAGTCGGCGGAGCGACGGGCGCTGTTCGCCCACGAGCGGGCACACCTCGCCGGGCGCCATCATCGGTTCCTGCTGGCCGTGCAGCTCGCCTCGCGCGCCAATCCGTTCCTGCGGCCGCTGCGCACCACCGTGACGTACGCCGCGGAGCGGTGGGCCGACGAGGAGGCGGCGGCCACGGTGGGGAGCCGGCGGGTCGTGGCGCAGGCGATCGGGAAGGCCGCATTGGTGACACGAGGAGTTCCGGTGCCGACGCTGGCCGGCATGGCCGCACCGGGCCCGGTTCCGCGCAGGGTGGCCGCTCTGCTCGGCCCCGCTCCGGTGACGCGCAGTTGGTCGTCGGTGTCCAGCTCGGTCGGCTGGGCGGCGTGGGTCGCGGCGGCGGGAACCGCCGTGTCGGCGATGGCCTCAGCGAATTCCGCCGTGACCATGTACTTCATCCTGGACTCCGCTACACCCCTCTGACCGGCGCGCTCCGACGCCATGGCGCTTTCACGATCGACAAGATCGATCTGCCAGGCATTCCCTCCAAGTTCTACATGTATGTAGAGTTCGGCTGTTCGGCTGTTCGGCGGACGGGCGTCGGGTGCCCGGGCAGGGGACGGGGCCGTAGGACTGGGCGGAGGAGCGGACGTCAGTGAGTGGTAACGGAAGGCGGCGTGCGCCGTCGGGCAGGCCGCCCAGGCTGACCAGGCGGGGCAAGATCCTGCTGTGGTGCGCCGGGGTGTGCTCCGTGCTCGTCCTGGGCGTCGCCGGGGTCGGTGCCTGGGTCTACAACGACCTGGACGACAACATCCACGCCGCCGACGTCGACAACAAACTCGGTGGGGAACGGCCCGAGAACCTCAGTCCCGGTTCGAAGAACATCCTGGTGGTGGGCTCGGACAGTCGGGACGGCGACAATGCCGAATACGGTAAGGGCCTGACCACCATGCAGTCCGACACGCTGATGGTGCTGCACATTCCCGCGAACCGTGAGTGGGCCACAGTCGTGTCGTTCCCGCGCGACTCCTGGGTGGAGATATCCGCCTGCGACAAGGGGGACGGCGCGACGTCCACGCCCCACCACGCCAAGATCAATGAGGCGTTCGCGATCGGCGGCACCGGCGGCGAGGTGGCCGGGGCAGCCGCCTGCACCATCAAGACGGTGGAGGCCAACACCGGCCTTCGCATCGACCACTTCATGTCCGTCGACTTCCAGGGCTTCAAAGGCATGGTCAACGCCCTCGACGGCATAGAGGTCTGTCCCGAGGAGGCCATCCATGATAAGAAGGCCCACCTGGACCTGGAGGCCGGCTGCCAGACCGTCAGGGACGAGGAGGCGCTCGGCTACGTGCGCGCCCGGTACAGCGTCGGTGACGGTTCGGATGTCGGCCGTATCGGCAGGCAGCAGGAGTTCATGGAGGCACTGGCCGCCAAGGCCCAGTCCAGGCTGACCAGCCCCAGTGCCCTCTACAGCTTCCTGCAGTCGGCCACCAAGTCGCTGACCACGGACAAGGACTTGGCCGGCATCAAACCGCTCTCCGGTCTCGCGTCCGAGCTCAAGGGCATCCCGAGCGACCGCCTCACCTTCCTCACCGTGCCGAACTACCCGCGCGAGGCCGACCTGGCCAGTGACAAGGCCAACGTCGTGTGGCAGTACCCGCAGGCCGCCGAGGTGTTCACCGCGCTGGCCAAGGACCAGGAGATCGACAAAGAGCAGGTGGAGGCGGACGCGAAGGACCCGCTCTATGCCTCTGCCGTCCGAGTGCGGGTCCTCAACGGCACCGGGGTGCCCGGACGGGCCGCCGCCGTCGCCGAGAAGCTGCGCGAGGCGGGCTTCACCGTCGTCGGCACGGGCAATGCGCCAAAGAGTGGCAGCACCACGGTGAAACACCCGCCGGGCCTGGAACGGCAGGCAGGAGTACTCGCGTCCAGAGCGAGCGGGGTACGGGCCGAACAGGACGCAGAGGCCGCCTCGGGCATGGTGACCCTCGTGGTCGGAACCGACCTCGACCCCGCACGCATTCGATGAGCATGCAGGCGGGCCCAGGCGGATCCGCGCGGTGACCGGGGCATCTGCGCTGATCCGGGCTGCCGGCGACGGCGGGACCACGGGGTCGGGACGACGCCTCACTGGACCGCCCCGACGCCGGCACTCCCTTACAGGTCAGAGGTCGAACTCGTGTGGCGGCAGGTCCAGGGCGAAGCACGCCTCGCGGACGATCGCCTGCTCGTCCTTGTCGAAGTCGCCGTCTGCTCCGCCGATCACGATGCCGATCTGCACCACGGCACGTGCCTCGGCGGGCTTCTTCTTCGCCTTGGCGATCTCCTGGAGAACCGTGACCTTGCCGAGGGCGAAGTCGGCGGTGAGCTTGTTGAGGTTGTCCTCGAAACGACGGTGCAGGTCGTCGGCGGGGAAGTTCTGCAGCACCTCGTTCGTGGAGATCAGCTGAGCGACGCGCTGCCGCTCCGAGGGGTCGACGGTGCCGTCGGCCGCGGCGACCAGCGCGCACATCGCCATGCTCGCGTCGCGGAAGGCGCCGCTCTTGAGGTCGTTCTTCTTCGCCACGAGCTGCGTCTGCATCTGCGACGCGGACTCCTTGAAGCGGTCCCACAGGGCCATGACTACTCCAAACGGGTCAAAAGTGTGCCCCGGCCGTAGCGGCTGGGGCAGCCGGGTGCTTCTACAGGCACGTAGAGACTACTGAGAAGGGCCGCGGCTTGGGGCCCTGTCTCTCGGGCGGGCGCAGGCGCTCAGCCCTCGTCCTCTTCCTCGTCGTCGCCCTCGAAGAAGTCGCCGACCTCGTCGACGACTTCCGCGGCGACCATGCCGCCGACCACGCCGACCGCGAGTCCGGCCGCTCCGGCCGCGATCGCGGTGCCCACGCCGGGGCCTGAGCGGTGGCCGTCGTGGTGGTCACCACCGTGGCTGTGGTGGTCGTGGTGTCCGTGGTCTGTGTACGGGGCGCCATGTCCGTACGCGGCCTGGGTCCCGTACGTCCCGTGGTGCTCGACAAGCTGCCGGACCCAGCCCTCCACCTCGGCCGCCCAGTCGCGGACGTCGTGGTGGCCGACGGAGAAACGGGTGACGGCGTCATGGCCGGAGGAGAAGAGCCCGCCGCGCTTGTCCGCCTCCAGGACCACTTCGAGCCCGCCGGGACCGGCCAGGAAGGTCAGCTCGATCTCGTTGAGCCGGTCGGCGTACTGGGGAGCGGGGACGAGTTCGATCTCCTGGTAGAAGGGCAGCTGCTGACCCGTCCCTGCGATGTGCCCGTACTCCAGGTCGGCCGACTTGAAGCCGAAACCGAGCTGCCCGAAGGCTTCCAGGACGGCCTCCTGGACCGGCAGGGCCGTGACGGTGAGCTGGTCCAGGTCGCCCTTGTCCTTGGCGCCCGCGACCGCCACCTCGGTGCGTACGCCGAGCACGATGCCCAGCGGCTGTCCGTACAGCTCGGTGATCGGCGTCTCCCACGGGAGCGTGACCTGGAAGGGCAGGCGGCGCGGTTCCTCCGTCCCCAGCCGGAAGCCGCCGCCGACGGTGAACCGGTCGAAGACGACGACGCCCTCGCTCTCCCCGTCCTCGTGCTCCGCCTCCACCCGGGCCACGAGCTCGAGTGTGATGTGCTCGATGTCGAAGTCGGCCTGCCCGCCCTTGAGGTGGACCTGGCCGGTGAGCGTGGCGCCGGGCAGGACGGGAGCCGGGTCGAGAACCGTGTCGACCGTGGGGGCGCCCACGCCGAGCGAGCCGAGAAGTCGCTTGAACACCATGGTGGCGTCCACTCCTTATGCGTACGTGTGTTCCATGAGGTGGTGCCGTCCGGCCGGGAAGGTGTGAACGGACGGCACCGAGCCCGCCTGTCGGGGTGGGGCTACTTGGCGGCTTCGAGAGCGGCGAGTGCCTGGGCCCAGCGGACGTACTTCAACTCGGCCAGGTCCGCCACCGTCTTGACTCCGAACGCCTCGTCGAGCAGTTCGCCGTCACGGTCCGAGACGCCCTTCAGCGCCGCGACCGGGGCGGCGAGTATCTCCGGCAGGCTCTTGTCCGCCCACGCCTTGTCCAGCACCTTGTCCAGATCGATCGAAGCCATGTGTCTTCTCCGTGGGTGTGCGGCCAGGGTCGCCCCGGGCCTGTTTCTACAAATGAGTAGAAGCATAGAGTTGACCCGAAGGGCGAGGAGCGCGCTCCGGCCGGTCGCGTCCGGAAAGGCCGAAAGACGCTCCTGACCTGGCCAGAGAGGCACTCCCGAGGGGGCCGCGCCTCCGGTGACGTGCCGGTACGGAGTAGGCAGAGGTCCCTCGACGCGGGGCCGGGGCGTGACGGTGCCGGGAACCGGTTTCAGCCAGAACCGTTCCTCTGTCTGCATGTCCAGTGAGGGAGTCAGGGCTTGTCCGCCAGATCGACGGACCCTTCGGGCCACAGTCCTCGACCATTCCGCCCGGTGATCCCTGAGTACGGCACGCGGCGGGGTGGTGCGGTATGAGCGCCGTGGAAGCCTGGCTGGGGGTGCTGGCCGTCTTCGTGCTGACCGCGGGAACCGGGTACTTCGTCGCCCAGGAGTTCGGCTACGTCTCGGCCGACCGGCTCGCCCTCGCCCGTGAAGCCGAAGAGGGAGACCAACAGGCCGCCCGCGCCCTGAAGGTGCTGGAGCGGCTGTCGTTCATGCTCTCGGGCGCCCAGCTCGGCATCACGGTGACAGGTCTGGTGGTCGGCTTCATCGCCGAGCCGTCCGTCTCCGCGCTGCTGCGGCCCGTGCTGTCCGGCGTCGGCATCCCCGACGGCGCCGTCTCCGGCATCTCCGTCGTCCTCGCCTTCGTCCTCGCCACGGTCGTGCAGACGGTGCTGGGGGAGCTGGCCCCGAAGAACCTCGCCATCGCCGTCCCGGAACGGCTCGCGAAGTCGCTCGCGGGCTCGACGCTCGCCTATCTGAAGGTCGTCGGCCCGGTCGTCCGGATCTTCGACGGCGCCGCGAACAAGCTGCTGCGCAAGGTCGGTATCGAACCGGTCGAGGAACTGCACCACGGCGCCACCCTGGAGGAGCTGGGCCACCTGATCGGCGAGTCCCACGAACAGGGCGAGCTGCCACGCGGGACGGCCCGGCTGCTCGACCACGCCCTGGAGTTCTCCGAGCGGACGCTGCACCAGGTGATGGTGCCGCGGGCCGACGCGGTCTTCGTCCGCAAGGACGCCACGGCCGCTGAGGCCGTCACCCTCATCGCCGAGCACGGCCACTCCAACTACCCCGTACTCGGCGACCATCCGGACGACGTCGCGGGCGTACTGGGGGTGCGGGAGCTGATGGGGCTGCCCGCCGGGCAGGCCGCCGCCGTCACGGCCGGGGCGGCGGCCCGGCGGCCCCTGCTGCTGCCCGACACCTTGCCGCTGCCGGATGCAGTGGAGCGGATGCGCGAGGACGGCGACGAGTTCGCCGTCGTCCTGGACGAGCACGGAGGTGTGGCCGGCGTCGTCACCTACGAGGACATCGCCGAGGAACTGGTGGATGACCTCGCCGACGAGTCGGACACCGTCACCGCGGTGGCCGTCGCGGAAGGCGAGGGCTGGCTGGTGGACGCCGGGCGCCGGCTGGACGAGGTGGCCGAGGCCGCCGGCGTCGAGCTGCCCGAGGAGGACGACTACGAAACCGCGACTGAGCGCGGCAGTCGCGGTCGCATATGGCTGCCGGGCCCTCGCCTCGGCTCGTGGGCGCGGTCGGCATCCGATGATCCGAAGAACGCGGCACCTGCGTGTGTCAATCCGGTACATGGACTACTCTTGGTACATGTCCATGAAGCGCACGAACGTCTACGCCGACCCCGAGGACCTGGCGATCATCAAGGAGGCCGCGAAGCGTCGGGGGATCAGCGAGGCCGAGATCATCCGCCAGGGCATCCACCTCGCGGCCATGGCGAACAGGGTCTGGGACGAGCCGCTGTTCTCGCGCACCTTCGAGGGGACGGGCCGCACGCCCTCCAAGGCGGAGGTCCGTGATGCGGTCGCCGACGCCGTCCGCCGTGAGACCGACTCGAGTTCCGGAACCGCCGCGTGATCATTGTCATCGCCGACACGTCCGGCCTTCTTGCGGCCCTGGACTCGGCTCACCCGGAACACCGGGCGGCGAACGAGGCGATCATGGCGGCCGGCCTCCTGGTCATGTCCCCCTTGCTGCTGGCCGAACTGGACCACGTCGCCACGCGCGAGCTCGGCAGGACGGCTGCCCTCGGCGCGGTCGACGACCTCCGGCGCTGGATGAGCCGGGGGCGCGTCGTCATGCCGGAGATCACGGAGGGCCACCTGGGCGCCGCCCAGTCCGTCCGTGTCCGCTACCGTGCTCTGGACCTCGACCTCGCCGACGCGGTCAACGTGGCGCTCGCCGCCGACTACGACACGGACGCGATCCTCACCCTCGACCGACGTGACTTCCGGGCCGTACGCCCCTTGGGCCACCACAAGGTGTTTCGGGTACTCCCCGACGATCTCCCGCTCTGATACGACGAGAGCCGCACTCGCGCTCGTCGCTCGGGAAGTGACGGTGCTCGGGCAACTCGTGCGGCTCTGATACCACGGATGTTGTGCAGCAGGGTGGGAACGGTGGTCACACAGAACACACCTCCCGGACATCACGACTGACCAGTGTGCGCAGTGTGGGCCATAGGCTGACCGGAAGGTCGCGACTGAGGAACCGGACCAGATCGTCTTGCGCTCCCTCGGTCAGGACGATCCGGTAGTAGTTCATCCACAGCCGTGGCTGATCGAGATCGAACGTGGTCAGCCCCGACCGCGCGGCCAGATGCAGCGGCAAGGTCACTGTGCTGTGC
This sequence comes from Streptomyces sp. NPDC085944, assembly GCF_040686295.1. NCBI lineage: Bacteria > Bacillati > Actinomycetota > Actinomycetes > Kitasatosporales > Streptomycetaceae > Streptomyces > Streptomyces sp. NPDC085944. The sequence continues at coordinate 37,373 of NZ_JBFBJX010000032.1, forward strand.
TGAGGGCCGGCGAGCTCGGAAAGGGCGGCAGACGCGCGCCGAGCGTCGATCGTCCAGGAAGAGCCTGCGGTGGGGCTTCTTGATCCGCAGACCGGCGCAAGCCCCTCTCAGGTAGACCGTTAACAAGCGATGCTCTTCATCTCTTGGTGATCGGGTAGCAAAAGAGGGCGACGGCAGGGCAAAATAGCTGCTCATCTCCTTGATGGTCCTTGAATGCCTGAAGCGCGACCCATGTGTCTTGCTTGCTTGTCGATGTGCGCACCGTCGGTGCGCTGATTGACGCTCCCGCTGTCGCCTCTCTACCGTTCCCTCATCGGGAGCAACCAGGGCGGTGTACGGGGGTTTCATGGACGGTACGGATCTCAGCGACGATCGCCTGCTGTCGAGGGCCGAACTCGCGGAACTGGCCGGGGTGATGCGGCCGGCGGTCACCAACTGGCAACGTCGGTACGAGGATTATCCGGAGCCGGTCAGGACGGGGGAAACGGAACTATTCAGCCTACGGGCGGTCCTCCGCTGGCTCGACTCCCGTCGGATCCCGTCACGTGCGCGTGCGTCCGACGAGCCGGCAGGGTTCACCTATGCCGACCGTATGCGGCGGAACCTCGTCGCGTCGGACGATGCCCGCCAGGGAGCGGCCACGCTGGGTGGTGAGGCAACAGGCAGCGGTCCGTTGAGCGACGAAGAAGAGCGTGCGCGGCAACTTGCGCAATTGCTGGGACCGATGGCAGACGCCGTGCGTGGCGGCGCATCGATGACGGACTACCTTGCCTTGCTCCTCTCCCTGGTCTTTCTTCAGGTGAGCGGAAACCCGCGCTCGGTGTCGCTCCCGCGTACGGTGCGGTCTCGATCCAGGGCTGCCACGGCGGCGTTGTTGCAGGAGATCGGGGAGGCAGCCGACGAGGCGCTGCGCCTGCGCGGTGTGCCGCCGGGCATGCGGACAGCCATCGTCAGGCTGGAACCTCGGGAGTACGGGGATGTTGTCGAGGTGATCCGCCTGACTGACGGCTTGGGGATCGACGAGTTCCGACAACTGGTGGATCAATTCGGCTCCCGAGCCGCGCTTCCCAGCGGAGAGTTCTTCACCCCGCGTGCCGTGGTGCGGCTGATGCGGGACGCCGCCCTGGGGGACGAGGACTCCGCGCGACGCGTTTACGACCCGTATGCGCGCGCAGGCGAGATGCTTGACGGAGTCGCTGAACGCCTCGGTGGTGTCGTGCCTCTGACTCTGCGTGGTGAGAGTCCGCAGCGCGGCACACTTCGGCTCGCCGGAATGAACCTCGCGCTGCACGGTATTCCGGTCGAACTGGAAGCCGGCACTGCGGCCCCATGGAACGAACGTGCCTGGCCGAAGGGCCACCGGGTCGACCTAATTCTGACCAATCCGCCTTTCAACGCTCACGGGGCCGTGCCGAAGCCGCGTGAGGGCATCGACTGGCCGTACGGACCGCCTCCCCCCAGTAGTCCTGCCTTCGCCTGGCTCCAGCACGTCCTGGTGTCGCTCAAGGACGAGGGCCGTGCGGGTGTGGTGATGCCGGTCAGCGCGGGCACCTCCACAGACGCCCGGGAGCGGGAGATCCGGAGCAGGCTGGTGGAGGATGGCGCCGTCGAATGCATTGTCGCCTTGCCGCCTCAGCTCTTTTCCGGGGCTCAGGTGTCCGTCTGCTTGTGGTTCTTGCGGAGATCCGCGGCGGTGCGCGAGGAGATCCTGTTCGTGGACGCCCGGGACCTGGGTGACAAGGCGACTCGCGGACCCCGTGTCCTCTCCGACGAACACGTCGGGGCTGTCACGAGAACCGTTCAGGCATGGCGACGAGGGACCGGATTCCGCCTCGGTCGGCAGAGCGCGGGCCATCTTGCGGTCGCTGCTCCGCTGGAGGCGGTGCGGGCTGCCGGTTACTCGCTCAGTCCCGCCGACTATGCGGACAGATGGATGTCCACGGCGTCACCGGCTGAGGCGGCTACCGAGGCAGCAGCCACGGAGCGGGTGCTCGACGAGGCGAGGCGTCGAACGAAAGCCGTGGACGGCACGGTCGATGCGCTCTCGTACGGCCCCTTGCCGTCAGCCACCGTGCTCTCGTACGACGGGCTACCTCAGGACTGGCGTCGGGTTCCGCTGGGAGAACTGGTCGACATCATGGCTGGTCCGTCCTACACACGTCTGCCGGCCGAGGTTCGCTCCGCGGCAGGCGATCTCCGTGTCGTGATGCCCAAGCACCTGCGTGAGGGTCGTATCGACGATCGTGACATGGAGAAAGTAAGCGTGGATGTCGCCCGCGCACTGGCAAGGTTCCGTCTCAGGTCCGGAGACATCCTGTGCGTGCGTTCCGGTGCCCAGATGCCCCCTGCCTTGGTCGAGAAGGCGCAGGACGGCTGGCTGTTCAGCACCAACCTGCTGCGGCTGCGTGCCCTGGAGACGGATGGGGCGCCACTTGTCCTTCCCGGTTACCTACTCGCCTACTTGACTCTGCCGGAGACGGCGCACTGGCTCAAGGAGTACGCCCGCGGCACCGCCGTTCCTTCCCTCAGCGCCGCCACACTGGCACTTCTGCCCGTACCGCTGCCGCCCCTTGCCCATCAGCGGCGAATCAGTGCCGTGCTGGATGCCGTGGACGCGCAGATCACCGCGCACCGCGAACTCATCCAGGCCGCGACTCAGCACCGCAGCACACTCGCCGCGCATCTACTGACCGGCGTCCTGGTCCCCGAATGACGCACTCCTCTGCTTTCAGTCCGTCCGCGAAGGAAGACTTCTGTGAATGCTCCGCCGTCCGAGTCACGATCCGGAACGAGGTACCTGTGGCTGCTCGTGGCAGCGCTGTTCTCGCTCGTGGTGGCTCTTGTCGCTGGGATCCTGAAGACCAGCACCGGAGCCGCATTCGCTGAGGCAGTCCTTTACGGCGGCACTGCTTTTGCCACGTCGATGGGCCTCTGCGTGCTTGTCCTGTCTGCAGTCGGCCAACTCTGAACGAGCTGACACGCTTTTCGGAACATCCTGCTGCGGCCGCGCGCGTTCACCTCTGCTGGGAAGCACAGCGTGCGCGGGCCACAGCTCAACCGTCGCACAGAGTGTACAAACGGGGCGATTCCCTGGTCGGTCCAGACAACAAAGAAGGCCCGGGTCTCTGACCTGGGCCTACTTCATGGAGCGGGTGACGAGAATCGAACTCGCGCTCTCAGCTTGGGAAGCTGCGATCATTCGCGGCTGACTCGGCCGCTGACCTGCGCGAACGGTATGGCTGCCGCCTCGTCGGCCTCGGCTGCTTTCACCGTGGTTCCCCGCTGTTTCCCGCTCCGTCTGGTGCGCTTGTGGTGCGCGGCTGGCGACTGATCGGAATCTCGTAGACGATCTCGCAGAGTGCGGCGGGCACGACGATATCCGCGGTCTCCACGGGCCGCCCCTGGTCGCTGTAGTACGTCCGACGGATGTGCGTGACGAGCGCGCCCTTCTGAACGCCCAGGAGTGAGGCCTCCTCGGCGGTCGCCTGCCTCGGTTCCGGCTGCTCCACGGCGTGGGTGACGGTGATGCCGATCTCCGCCATGCGGTTCACGACCCCTGCCCCGGCGTGCGGCCCGCCCTCGGGGAGGACGACGAGTGTGCCGGCGGTGAGGTCGTACGGCTCCCAGCTCGTCGACAGCTGCACGGGCCTGCCGTCGGCGAGGAACTCGTACGCGGTCCGCACGCACGGCTCGCCTTCGGCGATACCGAGACGCGTGGCGATCTCCGCCGGTGCCGGGACCTTGGCCTCGGTCCGGCTCTCCCAGTCGCCCTGCCTGCCCACGGCCTTCATGTCCGCCCGGAACGGGGAGCCGCTGGGCTGCTCGCGCGCCGATGACCGGACCACCCGTACGCGCTGCCGTGGCTCGGCGACGTAGGTGCCGGAACCGGCGCGGCCTTCCAGCACGCCTTGGGAGATCAGCAACTCCTGCGCCCGGCGCACCACGTTGTCGCCCACGCCGTACTCCTGGCCGATCTGGGCGCGGGAGGGGAGCCGGTCCCCCGGTTCCCACTCGTGCTCCGCGATCCGCCGCCGTAGCTCGTCGGCGATGCGGAGATAGGGCGGTTGCTCAGACATATGGAAAATCTAGTCCACTAGCTCTAATCTAGTTAACTAGCTTTACTCAAAGTGATCGCCGCTAACCGGAGGGCTGCCCTGTGCCTGCTTCCAAGGTGCGCGCGGAGGCCATCGCGGCCCGGTTATCGGCCGTCGGGCTCGCAACGCGCGTGGAGGAGCGTGACGACTGCACGGCCATTGAGGCGGAGGTGCCGGAACCACTCTCCGCCGAGTCATGGCGGGAGGTCCTGGAAGCGGTGGCTGATGCCGACCGCTTCGGCCTGCTCGCCACCAGTTCGAACGACCGCACCCTCTGGGCGGTCGTACGCAAACGGTCCCCACGACGGGCGATGTCGGGGGACCGGGTCATCAGCGATAGGGGCTGAACACCGTGCTCAATCGTATCCGCCGTACCGCCTCGCACCTCAGAAGCTGTTGTCTTTTCGATCTTGAGAGATGCGCGTCGAACGGGAGTCCCGATCGAGTGGTCGCGGGGCTCTGGGCGCATACGAACAGGGCCTC
>NZ_JBFBJX010000033.1:0-36855 GCF_040686295.1 Streptomyces sp. NPDC085944
GTCACCCGCTCCCGCCTGGGACGACTCGTCCGCCAGGGATTCCTCGAGCAACCGGGACGCGGCCGCTACCAGAAACGGACTTAACGCCCTCTGAGTACGGAGTGGATGTAGGTGAGCGTCAGCGGGGAGAGCAGCTTGTGGCAGCACCGGCCGGCGGCGCAGCAGCGGGGCTGGTCGCGCCGGACGTCGATGCCGCGCGTGCAGCACTGGCAGGCGGTGCGGAGCTGGTTGAGCAAGGTGCGGACGTCCTTGGCGGTGAGCTTGGCGAACTTCTTCTTGCCCAGGCCGGGGACGAGGTACCGGTGGACGCAGGCGGTGTAGCGGGTGTGGGTGGTTTCGCGGAGGTGGTGGACGGCGACGTTCCCCAGCCAGTACGTCAGGTACGCGGCCACGCTGCCCTGCGCGGAAGGGACGGGGAGGCCGCGGTTGCTGTTGGCGATCTTCTCGGTGAGCTTGGCCAGGGCCTCCTTCCGGGTGGTGCCGTAGACGCGAACACGGCGACGGGTGTTGCCAGGGGCGAGGACATATCCGGCGGCTTCCCAGCGGCTGTCCTTGCGCTGGTAGACGGTTCCGTCACCGTTGGCGCGGGTACGGCGGGAGGGGCTGGTGTCGCGGGGTGTGGTCATCAGGCGGCTTCCTGGTCGAGGCGGGTGCGGATGAAGTCGTCGAGGGTGTGGGTGGGGATGCGGCGGGCGCGGCCGAGGGTGATCGAGGCGAGCTGGCGGGTGCGGAGCAGGTCGTAGACGGCGGAGCGGCCGAGTTGGAGGCGGGCCATGACTTGGGGCACCGTCAGCAGGTCCAGCGCTGGCTCTGTCTCCGGGTGGAGGACGCTGGGCGGTGGCGAGGTCATCAGCAGCCCCCTTCGGCGATGAACCGGCGTTCCAGCTCCCTGCGATGCCAGACGGCGGCAGCCAGGAGCGCGGCGCCGGCGAGGCCCCGAGCAGTCGTCCGAACGGATCGGTGAGGACTTGGAAATTCATGCCGTGGCGTTTGTGTTTCTCGGAGTAGTACGGGGTTCGGCGGCGATGCGGTCGATGGGCAGCAGGGTGCCGTCGAGGACGACGAACGCCTTGGTTCGGATGGTCTTTTCATCGCCTCGGCCAGGGGCGGGGCGAGGGCGGACAGGACCTCGATGGCTTCACGTATGCAGCGGTAGGCGGTGGCGATCTCGATGCCGAATCCCGCTGCGAGCTGGGCGTAGGGTCGCCGCACCGCAGGTGGGCCAGGGCGAGCAGGGCTTGCCGTGCCACGGGAAGCCGCCGCCATCGCGTCCCGATGTCCCGTCGCCTGGCCGCCAGTTGCCCGGCCAGGAAGCAACTCTCCCTTGAGTGAGCCTCTTTCATCCTGTGCTGGAGGGTGAAAGAGGGTCACTGACAGGCGAACAGCAGACGCACCGCGCACCCCTGCCAGAAGGGCGATGCCTAGACGGACCGGATCCGGATTTCTTCGGGCGCGACGCTCGCCTTCTCCTGCGACATGCCGCGAGCCGCGTCGTTTTTCTCTGCGGGAAGGGGGACGACCTAGGCTTCACCCGTGTCGCGTCATCACGGAATGTGACGACTTACCCTACTCGCGGAAGGGACTCGTGTGATGCCATCCGACTCTCAAAGCCCCGCTCACATCGTGAAGTCGCCCATTGTCGGGACCTTTTATGAGGCGCCCCAGGGCGGCGGGGAGCCGTTCGTCACGGTAGGCCAGCGGGTCGCTGTAGGCGATGGAAGTGGCGAACCACATCGAGGCAAACAAGGAAGGTGTCGTCACGGCGCGACTGGTCAACGATGGCGCGCCCGTGGAATACGACGAGCCGCTCTTCACCATCGCATAGGAGCGGGTCCTGGTCCGCCGCTGCGCACACCTCCACGCGATCGGCTCCAGGCGCAGGTGCGAAAGGATTAGTGAGCCTCATTCATCCTGAGTAGTCGCAGGTCAGTGAGCTGTTCCAAGATGACTGTAACTGCCCAACGACCCGGAGCCCGGAGCCCCGCTGACCGCCGCTGTTCGTGACGGTGGCTGAACCGCTTGGGGCTCCGCGACGTACATCCTCCGCCGCATCGCAGGCACGATCTTGGTCGCGCCCGCGCCGCCGAGTGGAGCCCACTCAACCGGTTCCCGACGCGGCCGCGCTGGAGGAGACGCACAACCGCGTCGGACGCAACCTGTTGATGTGACGGGGCTTCAGGACGAGCGTCATGCGAGCGTCAGCAGCCCGAGAATCGCGCGGACACCGCTTGCACCGCCGTCGCTGCTCCCACCTGAATCCGCAGGCCGGGCGGCCTCCACAGACGATCTCCACCGTTCACCCGTTGGACTTCGGGAAACAGGTCGAGCACCACCGACCACATCTGGAAAACAAAGAAAGCCGCAGGTCAGAGCCCCTTTGCAGTAGGCTCCAAAATCGCCACGCACTCCACGTGCGACGTCATCGGGAACAGATCGAACACCCGCAGCGTCCGCACCCGGTACCCCCCGTCCCGGAAGTACCCCAGGTCCCGGGCCAGGGCGGCCGGGTCGCAGGCCACGTAGGCGATTCGGCGGGCGGCCAGGGAGGACAGGTGCTGGACCGTCTTGCGGCCGGCGCCCGCGCGGGGCGGGTCGAGGACGATGAGGTCGACCTCGTCGATGCCCGTGCGCGGCAGGACCGTCTCCACCTTGCCCTGCTCGATGCGGACGCGGTCGAAGCCGGCGAGGTTGTGGCGGGCGTCCTCGACGGCGCGCTTGCCGGACTCGATGCCCAGGACCGCGCCCTGGTCGCCGACGCGGTCGGCCAGGGCGCCGGCGAAGAGGCCGACGCCGCAGTAGAGGTCCAGGGCCATGTCGCCCTTGCGGGGCAGGAGGCCCTGCATGACCGCCTTCACGAGGGTGTCGGCGGCCTTCGGGTGGACCTGCCAGAAGCCGCCGGAGCCGACGCGGTACGTGCGGCCGTCGGCGCGCTCGCGGACGAAGGGGCGGCCGTGGACGCGGTGGACGCCGCCGTCCTTCTCGCCGACGCGCATGACCGAGACCGGGCGGTCCAGCTCCACGATGGGCAGGCGGGCGCCTGGGCGCGGGGTCAGGATGACCTGGCGGTCCTGGGAACCGGTGGCCGCGATCGCCTCGACGGACTCCATGCCCGCCCAGTCCCGCGCCTCGATGCCCAGCTCGCTGACACCGTCCGCCGCGATCATGCAGTGGTCGATCGGCTGCACCTCGTGGGAACGGTGCTTGCGCAGGCCCGCGTGCCCCTCGGCATCCACCGCGTACTGCACGCGCGTGCGCCACGACGGGACCTGGCCGGCGGGCACCTTGTCGCCCTCGGCCGGCATCACCGTGCCGTCCCAGCCGGCCTCCTCGGGGGTCAGGCCTGCCAGGCGCCGGAGCTGCTCGGCGACGACCTCGCCCTTCAGACGGCGCTGGGCGCCCGGCTTGGCGTGCTGCCAGTCGCAGCCGCCGCAGCGGCCGGGGCCGGAGAAGGGGCAGGGTGCCTCGACGCGGTCCTTGGAGGGGTCCAGGATCTCGACCGCGTCCGCGCGCAGGAAGCGGGCGCCCTCCTCGCCCTCCGTCACCCGGGCGACGACCCGCTCGCCGGGCAGGGTGTGCCGGACGAACAGCACCTGGCCCTCGGACGTGCGGGCGATGCAGTGGCCGCCGTGGGCGACGGGGCCGACCTCGACCTCGTACTCCTCCCCCACCAGCGAGACCGGCTGCGGGGCCGGCTCCGAGACCGCTCGCTTCTCCGCCTGCGACTTCTTCGGTTCTGCCTGCATGGCGGGGTGACTCCAGAGAACGAGGGACGACGAAGGACAACAGCCGTCCAGTCTACGTGGACGAGGAGGAGTCCTTCGGACGGTCCTGGTGAGGGGGGTGGGCCGGGCCGCGCCGCACCGCGCCGGGGGCGTTCCAGTCCTGGCGCTTGCGGGCCCGGCGCCGGGCCGCCTCGGAGGACTCCAGCTGGTAGGGCACCGACGTGACCATGACGCCCGGCGTGAACAGCAGGCGGCCCTTGAGGCGCAGCGCGCTCTGGTTGTGCAGCAGGTGCTCGTACCAGTGGCCGACCACGTACTCCGGGATGATGACCGAGACCGCGTCGCGCGGGGACTCCTTGCGCAGGCTCTTGACGTACTCGATGACCGGCCGCGTGATCTCGCGGTACGGCGAGTCCAGGACCTTCAGCGGTACGGCGATGCCGCGGCGCTCCCACTCCTCGCGCAGCGCCTTGGTCTCGGCCGGGTCGACGTTGACGCTGAGCGCCTCCAGGCTGTCGGAGCGCATGAGTTTGGCGTAGGCGAGGGCGCGCAGCGTGGGGCGGTGGATCTTGGAGATCAGCACCACCGAGTGGACGCGGGAGGGGCGCACCATGTCGTCGCTCTGGGCCTCCTCGGGGTCCTCGGGGGCCGCGATCTCCTCGGCGACGCGGTCGTAGTGCTTGCGGATCGCCGTCATCGTCGCGAAGAAGATGCACATCCCGAGCAGCGCGACCCACGCGCCGTGGGTGAACTTCGTGGCCAGGACGACGACCAGGACGAGGCCGGTGAAGAAGGCACCGAAGGCGTTGATGGCACGGGAGCGGATCATGTGGCGGCGCTTGGCCTGGTCGCGTTCGCCGGCCAGGTTGCGGTTCCAGTGGCGGACCATGCCGATCTGGCTCAGCGTGAAGGACACGAAGACGCCGACGATGTAGAGCTGGATCAGCCGGGTCGAGTCGGCGCCGTAGACGACGACCAGGAGCATGGCGGCGCCGGCCAGGAGCACGATGCCGTTGGAGAAGGCCAGGCGGTCGCCGCGGGTGTGCAGCTGGCGCGGCAGGTAGCGGTCCTGGGCGAGGATCGAGCCGAGCAGCGGGAAGCCGTTGTACGCGGTGTTGGCGGCGAGGAAGAGGACCAGCGCGGTGGCGGCGGCGAGCACGACGAACAGGAAGCTGCCCTCGCCGAAGACCGCCTCGGCGACCTGTGAGATCACCGGGTGCTGAACGTAGTCCGCGCCGACGGCGACGCCGTCGCGCAAGAGGTCGGTGGCCGGGTTCTCGGACATGCGGACGTCGGTGGCGACCGCCAGCGCGATGATGCCGCAGAACATGGTGACGGCGAGCAGGCCCATCATCGCGAGGGTGTTGCCCGCGTTCTTGGACTTGGGCTTGCGGAAGGCCGGGACACCGTTGGAGATCGCCTCGACACCGGTGAGCGCCGCACAGCCGGAGGAGAAGGCGCGCAGGAGGAGGAAGATCAGGGCGAAGCCGGCCAGGCCGCCGTGCTCCGGCTTGATCTCGTAGTCCGCGGTCGGGGCGCGCATGGTGTCGCCCAGGACCAGGCTGCGGAACGCGCCCCACACGATCATGATGAAGACGCCTGCGACGAAGACGTAAGTCGGGATCGCGAACAGCTTGCCCGACTCCTTGACCCCTCGCAGGTTCATCAGGGTGAGCAGCAGGATCACCGCGACCGCGCACAGGACCTTGTGCTCCACGACGAAGGGGATCGCCGAGCCGAGGTTCTCGATGCCGGAGGAGATGGAGACGGCGACCGTCAGGACGTAGTCCACCAGCAGGGCGCTGGCCACGGTCAGACCGGCCTTCGGGCCCAGGTTGGTGGTGGCCACCTCGTAGTCGCCGCCGCCGCTCGGGTAGGCGTGCACGTTCTGCCGGTAGGAGGCGACCACCGTGAACATCAGGACGACGACCGCGACCGCGATCCAGGGGCTGAAGTGGTACGCCGACACGCCCGCGATGGACAGGACCAGCAGCACCTCGCCGGGTGCGTACGCCACGGAGGAGAGCGGGTCGGACGCGAAGACGGGCAAGGCGATGCGCTTCGGCAGGAGCGTTTCCCCCAGCCGGTCGCTGCGCAGTGCGCGCCCGATCAGAATCCGTTTGGGCACGTCGGTCAGTTTGGACACAACAGAGGATCGTAAGCGTTCGAACGGGCGACCGCGCAACCGCCACCCCCGATCGGTGTCGGTCTGCCCTACGGGTGAATTCACGGGGCGGCTCGGCTGGGGTGGGACGGGCGGCGGCGTTCGCATGGCTATATGACCAACACGGCCCGTCACGATCAGCACCGCCCGTCCTGACCAGCACCGCCCGTCGCCCTGTGAGGGAGATCCCATGCATCTGTCCGCGGAGCTGATCGGCGGCGTGGTCACGCTCGTCGGTCTCGGTGTCCTGGCCTTCGCCAGCATCCGCAGCATCGGCCGCCGGGGGTCGTCGGCGGAGGGGTGAGGTCGCTCAGGAGAACGGGGACTCGCGGCCTTCCAGCATCTCGTTGAGCGTGTGCTGGATGGTGTCCTTCACCTCGCCCGCGAGCTTCTCGACCATCAGCGGGTCCTCCGCCGCGTCCTCGGGGAAGGCGTCCGTGTGGATCGGGGCACCGAAGCGGATCGTCCACTTGGTCGGCATCGGGATCAGGCCGAGCACGCCGAGCAGCGGGAACGTCGGGGTGATCGGGAAGTACGGCAGCTTCAGCATCCGGGCCAGGGTCGGGGCCGAGCCGATCATGGGGTAGATTTCCTCGGCGCCGACGATCGAGCACGGCACCATGGGGCGCCGCGAGCGCAGCGCCACCGCGGCGAAGCCGCCCCGCCCGAAGCGCTGGAGCCGGTAGCGCTCCTCGAAGGGCTTGCCGAGCCCCTTGTAGCCCTCCGGCATCACGCCGACCAGTTCCCCGGAGCCGAGCAGCCGCAGGGCGTTCTCGGGGCAGGCCCGCACGTGGCCCGCCTTGCGCGCGAGGTCGCGGACGACGGGGAGCTCGAAGGCCAGGTCGGCGGCGAGCAGCCGCAGCCTGCGGTGGGCGCTGTGGTGGTCGCGCAGGGCCACCTGGAGCATCAGGGCGTCCAGCGGCAGGGTGCCGGAATGGTTGGCGACCAGGAGGGCGCCGCCGTCGGCGGGCACGTTCTCCAGGCCCTCCACGTCGACCCGGAAGTACTTCTCGTACAGCATCCGCAGGACGGGGAGCAGGTAGTCGTCGGTCAGCTCCGGGTCGAAGCCGAAGTCGTCGACGGCGCCCTCGTCGGAGGTCAGCCGGGCGAACGCGTCCGCGCCGCCGGCCAGGACCTCGCGCAGCACCTCGGCGGTCAGGGACGCCTCGGCCTCTCCGAAGGGGATGTCTCCGCTCATGCGTGCCTCGTCTCGGTTCTGTCGGTCGGGTCGGGTGTCGCGCCCGGTACGGCAGCCCCCTCACCGGGGCGGGAGGGCCGCCGTACACGCGCGACGGGCGGGGTCAGTACACGAACGGGACGAACTTCGCCGTCCGGGACGCGTACTCCTCGAAGGCCTCGCCGTAGCGCTCGGCGAGGTACTTGTCGAGCATGGGAATGTTCAGGAAGACGAACATGCAGACCATGATCAGCGGGATGGCGAACGCCCACACCGTGCCGGTCACCAGCGCGAATCCCGAGAAGAGCACGGCGTCACCGAAGTAGTTGATGTGCATGGAGTACTTGAACAGGCCCTCGGTGTAGAGCTTTCCCTTGTTCTCCGGGCGCTTCTTCCAGAGTTTGCGCTGGTACTCCGACCCTGTGTTCAGGTAGGACCCGAAGAGGTAGAGGACGACGCCGAGCCAGGTGAAAACGCTCACGCCGGCGTCGTTGGTGCCGCCGAAGTACGCCATCGTGCCATGGATCACCAGGACCCAGATGCCGATGGTGAACGACTCCGACCACTCCATCTTGCGTTGCAGCATCACGAAGTTGGTGGCGATGAAGCGCAGCAGGTAGAGCACCGACAACGCCGCCAGCAGGGCCCGGCGCACGGTCGCCGCCTCGTCGAAGTCGGTTCCGAACCAGTCCGCCACGGTGTCCGCGCCGCCGAAGAGGAACCACACGGCGATGGCCACGGCGATGGTGTTGAACGTCGTCACCACCGTCTTGGGACCGGTCGACGCGTCGTATCCGCCGTACATCTCTCACTCTCGCTCTCTCTTGTCCGTCCCCCGTCTTCGGGTCTACGGGCGCGCGGCAGCGTCCTCCTTGGGCTTGGCTCCGCGCCGTGTGCCGCCGCTCCCCCGGCCGCCCGCGGTGGCGCGGGCCGACGTGCCGTTGCCCGTCGCCGCGTCCGTCGCGGGTACCGGCTCCCGGGCCCCGTCACCGGTCGGTTCCGGGGCCGGTGCCGGTTCCCGTGGCGCGGCGGCGTCCGCGAGCAGCTTGGCTCGCATCGAGATGTACTTGGCGTTCATCTCGTCGACGGGGATGAACTTGTTCACGCCGCCGGCGCTGATCTTGGGCTCCTGGTGCTCCATGATCCGTACGTCCTGGGGGTCCTGGACCCACTTTTCCATGTAGAGGGACGCCCAGGGCAGCAGTCGGCGCAGCGGTTCGATCCGCAGGACCGGCTTGACCTGTTCGTACTCGTACCAGCGCAGGATGTGTTCCGTGTTCTCGTCGTCGATCGGGACCAGCCAGGAGGTGGTCTCGAACTGCTCGGTCTGCACGTGCACCATGCACGGGAAGGTGAACGTGATGACGTAGTGGGTGGTGTTGGTGGGGTCGTCCTCCTGGCAGTGGTCGAAGGAGTAGCGGATGGTCTGGCCCTCCGCCTCCGTCTCCACCTGGTGGTTGGTGATCCGGGTGGCGGCCAGGTAGCGCTCGCGGCCGTCGAGCCCGAACTTGCTCGGCGTGCCGTACAGGAGCAGGTAGTCGATGTAGTTGAACCAGTGGTCCCGGTGCACGTAGGTCACGTGGTAGAACTCGAGCAGGCTCTCGATGTAACGGGTGTAGTGCACCGGACGGGTCCAGCGCTTGGTGGCGTAGAGCTTCCGGTTGTCCGTCACCTCGGCCGGGGCCGCAACCGGCGGCAGGTCGGCCGCGGGACGCTCGTCGCCCCACCACATCCACACCAGCCCGAACCGTTCCTGGACCGGGTAGGTGGGCACGCGCAGGGACCCGGGGATGCGGGCGCCGGAGCCCATGGCGGGGATCACCCGGCAGGCGCCGTCGGCTCCGTAGCGGAAGCCGTGGTACGGGCACTCGATGGTGTTGCCCTTCATGCGGCCGTCGCCGAGGTTGGCGCCCTTGTGCGGGCAGCGGGCGCCCTGGCAGACGAGGTTGCCCTCGATGTCGCGCCAGAGCACGATGTCCTGGCCCATGCGGCGCAGACCGAGGGGTTTGTCGTTGCGCACCTCCTGCGCCTCGACGATGGGGTACCACTGGTTGGGGATCATCGGGTCGTCTCCCGTCTGGGTGGGGGTCCGCCCCGGGCGGGGGCGGTCGTGGTCTCTCGTTGCGGCGGTGGCGGCGGGGCGTCCGGCCCCCACGCGTCCGCTCAGTCGTGTACGGCGTCCGCCGGGCTCGCGTCGGTGCCCGCGCTCCCGGCGCCCTCGGCGTCCGCGCTCTCGACGACCTCGACCGTGCCCGCGTCGCCGTCGACCACGATCAGGTCTCCGGTGTTGATGCGCTGGGTGGCGTCCTTGGTGTTCACCACCGACGGCACGTGGAACTCGCGGGCCACGATGGAGCTGTGCGAGAGCATCGACCCGATGTCGGTGACGACCCCGCCCGCGATGGCGAACAGCGGCGTCCAGGAGGCGTCCGTGTACCGGGTCACCAGGATCTCCCCGGCCTCGAACTCGTCGGCCTGCCACACCAGGTCCTCGACGATGCGGGCGCGGCCCACGATCCGTCCGGGGCTGGCGGCCAGCCCTTCGAGGCGGGCGCCGTCGGCGGCGGGCCGCACCGAGGCGGTGATGTCGTGCACGCCGACGAAGGTCAGCGGCGGTTCCGGCAGCCGCTTGTTGTGCTCGTGCAGCCGGCGGGCCGCGTCGAGGCGGGCCCGGTCGAAGACGCGCACGGCGTCCTCGTCGCCGGCGAGGTAGCGGCGGACGTCCTCGAAGTCGAGGTGGGCGACCTCGTCCAGGGAGTGCAGGACGCCGTCGGCGACCAGGCGCCGGCCGACCTCGTAGACCACGTTCCGCACCAGCCAGATGGACGTGATCATGGACATCCGGGTGGTCTCCCGCAGCTCGCTGCACAGGGCGTAGAGGGAGATGACGGTGTCCAGGATCTGGCGCTTGGGCATCGGCAGCCGGTCCAGCACCTCGCGGGAGTCGTCGGACCAGGCACTGCTGCGCCGCAGGATGTCGTCGATGGAGAAGCCGTCGGCGACGTAGCGGCGGATCATCTGGAAGATGTACGAGGGGTCGTCGATCCACCGCGGGTGGGTGATCTCCATCTCCTGGTGGCCGCGGGTGCCGTTGGCGCGCAGGAACGGCTCCATGTGCCGGTCCCAGAAGCGCTGGCCTGCGGGATCCTCGCGCAGCAGCCGGGCGATGTCCTCCAGCGGCTCGTCCTTGATGATCTTCAGGACGGCCGGGTCGTTCTTGGCGGCCTGGGCCACCGCCCAGACCTCCTTGGCCGACTCGACGGTGCGCAGGCTGGACATGTCGGTCTTGACGCGGTTCTGCAGGCCGGTGCCGTCGCTGCCGAGCCAGCGGGCGCACAGCTCGGTGAGCAGGCCGTAGAACGCGAACGCGTTGATGTAGTACGGCATGTAGCCGACGTGCATGTCGTGGAACCAGGCGAGGTCTCGGTGGAGTTCGCCGTGCAGCTCGCGCCGGCTCATCCGGGTGAGGTCGAGGCCGCGGGCGCGGTCGAACTCGTAGAGCCGGGCGTCGACCATCTGCTGCGAGCGGGACTTCATCTGCGTCATCTCGCGTGCGGTGTGCTGCAGCCAGTGGACGGCGGACCGCAGGTCCTCCATGCCGCCGGGGAAGGTGCCGAACGGGTTCTCGTAGGAGGCGAGGTCCACCTCCTCGCTGACGAAGCGGCTGGTGAAGTGGCGCTGGTCGCGGGTGGGCAGGCACTGGGCCAGCAGGTAGGAGCTGTAGGAGATGTTGAGGTAGACGTGCCCCTGGTAGAAGCCCATGTGCAGGTCCGCCTCGCCGGTGTCGCGCACGCCGAGGGCACCGGCGCAGTCCGTGTGGACGTTGCGCTGGTAGTAGCGGGCGAAGCTGAGACCGAGCGGCGTCATCAGGCCGACGAAGATCTCGCCGATGTCCATGCGCGACCACAGGGTGCCGTTCAGGATCGGCTCCGGCTGCGGGGCGACGTACGGGCTGAGCGCGCCGGACGGGGCCGCGGGAGCGGTGGGGCGGGTGGTGATCGGCCGGGTCTGGAACAGGTGGAAGACGCCGTCGCGCACGCCCCACTCGATGTCCTGCTCGCTGCCGTAGAGGTCGCGGATGCGGACGGCGAGGGCGCCGAGTTCGCGCAGTTGGTCGTGGGTGAGGCAGGGGACGCTGCGGGACGCGGCGTCGACCTTCGTCATGCCGATGCGGCCGGGCTCCAGCGGCGCGCACTTGGTGACCTTGTAGCGCACCCGCTCCTCGACGACCTCCAGCTTCTCGTCGTCGACGACGAAGAAGTCGCTGGAGACCTGCCCGGAGACCAGTCCCTCGCCCAGGCCCTGGCAGGCCTCGACCACGAGGCGGTGCGGGCGCGGGTTGACCGGGTCGACGGTGAACATCACGCCGCTGACGTCGGTGTGGATCATCTCCTGGACGACCACGGCGAGGGAGTCGGGGGCGTCGGTGTCCCGGTACGCGGTGGCCCGGTCGGACCACAGGGAGGCCCAGCAGCGCAGGACCGCGTCCAGTACGTCCTCGTCGCCGCTGACGTCGAGGACCGTGTCGTGCTGGCCGGCGAAGGACTGGGCGGCGGAGTCCTCCCGCAGTCCGGAGGAGCGCACCGCCACGCGGGGACGGCCCATGCTGCCGTAGGCGTCGAGGACGGCGTCCGCGATCGCGGCGGGCATCCGGGTGCCCAGGATGCGCTCGCGCATCGTGCGGGGGTCGGCGCCCGGTGCCTCGGCGGCGATCCCGGTCTCCCGCAGGTAGGCGTCGAAGAGGGCGGTGGTCAGGCAGAACGCGGGCGGGACGGGCAGTCCGGCGGCGGAGAGCTCGGCGAGGCGGGTGCCCTTGCCGCCGAGTTCCCCGCGGTGGTCCGTGGCCGGGGCGCCCGCGCCCAGGGTGACGACACAGGCTGCGTGGTCGGCCGGGTCGGTGACCGGGCTCGCGGGGCCCTTGCCGACTGCGGCGGCGGTCGTCGAGTCGCTGACGTGCGTGTCCATGGCGGGTGTCTCCTCGGCGGTCAGGCGTACGCGACGCGCTTGCTGGTGCCCGTGAAGGCGTGGAACTGCTCGCCCGGGACGATCCGGGTGGCCTCGACGTCGTCGAACCCGGCCTGACGGAGCTGGTCCACCAGCTCGTCGGCCCGCGGCAGCGGGCCGCCGAAGTCGGCGTAGGTGAACCAGAGGTTGAGCGCCTCCAGGCCGATGTTGCCGCCCTTGCACGAGGTGGTGAGCAGCAGTCGGCCACCGGGCGCCAGCAGGTCGTGGGCCCGGCGCAGGGCGTCGACGCGCTCGGCCTCGGGGAAGTAGTAGATGTTGTTGTGCAGGGTGACCAGGTCGAACTGGGGCTGCGCGTCGAGGGTGCGCAGGTCGGCCCGGCGGGTCTCGACCCGGTCGGTCAGCCCCCACTCGGCCATGTTCGCCGCGGCGCTGTCCGCGACGTCCTGCTGGAGGTCGACGGCGAGCGCCGACAGGCGGGGGTTGAGTTCGGCGGCGTAGCGGACGTAGGCGCCGCTGCCGCAGCCGACCTCCAGCAGCCGTACCGGCGCGTCCCGGTCCAGCGTGCGGGCGATGGCCTCCTCGACCAGCGGCTGGACCACCCGGGTGGAGCGGGCGATGACCAGGCCGTCCTGGTCGTCGAGGGAGAAGCGGCGGCCCTCGCGCAGCATGCGGGGCCCGTTGAGCAGGGCGGGCACGTGGAAGCGCAGGACCTCCTCCAGGGCCGCGGCGATGGCGTCGTTGCCGGCCTGGGCGAGCGCCTTGGCGGGCAGGCTGCTCAGCTTGTAGCAGCCCTCGCGCTTGGCGAGGTCGCCGAGGCGGATGCCCATGTCCAGCCACTCCTTGAGGCGCGGCCGGTCCTCGTCGGCGATGCCGAGCCGTTCCGCCAGCGACTCCAGGTCGCAGGGGCGTACGGCGAGTGCGTCGAGCACGCCCGAACTCGCCGCCGAGGCCAGGAAGGCGGCCCGGTACACCGGCTCCACGAAGCCCTTGGACAGGGCGAGGAGCAGCGGCATGTGCGGGTTGCCGAGCACCTTGGTGACGGTGCGCAGGTCGGTCAGCGGCGCCTCGACGCGGCTGCCGACGCTCTTGGCCAGGCTCAGAATGTCCATGTTGCTTCCCTTGTTGCCTTCCTGTGCGGGGTGGTGCCGAGGGCGTCGAGTTCGGTGCCCAGGTGGGCGAGCAGCCGGTCGCGGGACGGGCCGCCGTTCAGGAAGAAGTGGTTGCCCGGCAGGTGGCGCCGCAGGAACGAGCCGGTGGTGTGGTGCCGCCAGGCCTCGACCATCTCCGGCGTGGCGATCGGGTCCTCGGTGGCGGAGAACGCAGTCGTCGGGCAGTCCAGCGGCGGGCGGGGGTGCCAGCCGTAGCGCTCGCAGGCGCGCAGGTCGGCGCGGAGTACCGGGAGCCTGCGGTCGAAGTAGGCGGCGCCGAGGGTGTCCGCGTCGTCGAGGCCGCCCAGGTCCCGGATCACCTCGCGCAGTCCGGCGTCGGACAGGGCGTGGTCGGCGCGGTCGCCGTACAGGTGCGGGGCCCGGCTGCCGGAGACGAACAGGTGCCGGGGCGCCGGCCGTGCGCGCTGCCGCAGCACGCAGGCCACCTCGTAGCCGAGCAGGGCGCCCATGCTGTGCCCGAACAGGGCGTAGTCGTGGACCAGCCCGTGCTCCTCCAGGGCGTCCGCGACCGCTTCGGCGAGGGGCGCCATGGTGTCGAACGGGCGCTCGCGCAGCCGCAGTCCGCGGCCGGGCAGCTGTACGGGGACGACGGCGACGGCGTCGCCCAGGTGCTCCTGCCAGCCGCGGAACACGGAGACCGTGCCCCCGGCGTAGGGGAAGCAGACCAGGCGCAGCGGCGCGGTCGCCGGGTCGGGCCGGCCGGCGGCCGGTGACGCGACCGGGCGGGGGAACCAGGCGGACCGCTGGGCGAGCAGGTCAGCGGGCGACATGGGCGCGCCCCTCGGCCGAGTCGAGCCAGGCGACGGTGCGCCGCATGCCCTCTTTGAAGTCGACCTCGCCCTTGAAGCCCAGCTCCTCCTGGGCCCGCCCGATGGGGTAGGACTGGTCGCGGTCGAAGAGGTGGACGGCGTGCCGGGTCAGCACGGGCCGGGAGTTGATGCGCAGGGCGCCCCACAGCTTCTCGGAGACGGTGGCGACGGCGGTGGCGACGGGCGTGGGCAGGCTCAGCCGGGGGGCCTTCACGCCCAGGCCCTCGGCGAGCGCCTCGACGTACTCGCGCCAGGTGGTGTCGTGCGGGTCGCGCAGGTTGTAGGCGCGGCCCGCGGTGTGCTCGCCGGTCGCGGCGGCGACGATGCCGTCCACGGCGTTGGAGACGTAGAGCAGTCCGGCGGGCACCCGGCCGCCGCGGATGTAGACCATCTGCTTGCTCAGCAGCAGGTTCGCGATCTCGATCACGAAGTCCTTGCTGCCGGGGCCGTAGACGGAGACGGGGCGGACCACGGTGACGGGCAGGCCGGTGCGTTCGGCGGCGGCCCACACGGCGCGCTCGCCGAGCATCTTGCTGCGGTTGTAGGGCAGGCCGATGTCGCGTGGGGCGGTGGTCTCGTCGCAGGGTCGCTCGGGGTAGCCGTAGACGTCGGTGGTGCTGAGGTGGACCAGGCGCTCGACCGTCCCGGCCTCGTGGGCCGCGTCCACGAGGTTCTTGGCGCCGTCCACGTTGACCGCGCGGAACCGGTCCCAGGGGCCCCAGTCGGCCGAGAGCCCGGCGCAGTTGTAGACGTACCGGACTCCGGTGGTGGCGCGGCGCAGGCTGTCGGTGTCACCGAGGTCGCCGACGGTGACCTGGGCGGCGGCGCCGGTGAAGGCGGCGCGGTCACTGGTGGAGCGCGCCAGGACGCGGACGCGGTGTCCGCGCTCGGCCAGCCGGTGCACCAGGTGACCGCCGATGAAGCCGCTGGCGCCGGTGACCAGGATGTCGGGGGCGGCGGACGGGCTGTCTTGGCTGAGTGAGGACATGGATCACACCAGGAGGTCGAGGGAGTGTTCGAGGTCTGCTTCGCTGTGGTCCGCGTTGATGAAGAAGCGGAGCCGGCACTGGTCGCGCGGGACGGCGGGGTAGCCGATCGGCATGACGTTGACGCCGCGCTCCAGCAGCGAGTTGGAGAGGGCCATCGTCTTCTCCCAGTCGCCGGTGATCACGGGGATCACCGCGGAGAGGCGGGAGACCCCGACGTCGAGGCCGCGGGCGCGGGCGCCGGCCCGGAAGAACTCGGCGAGTTCCTGGACGCGTGCCACCCGCTCGGGCTCGTCCTGGACGACGCGCAGCGCCTCCAGCGCGGCGGCGGCGTTGGCCGGTGAGATGCCGGTGGAGAAGATGTGCAGCGGGGCGGTGAACTTGAGGTACTCGATGATCGGGCGGCGGGCCGCGATGTAGCCGCCGAGGCTGCCCAGCGCCTTGCTGAGGGTGCCCATCCACAGGTCGACGTCGGCCGGGTCGGTGCCGTAGTGCTCGCCCACGCCGCGGCCGGTGCGGCCCAGGACGCCGATGGAGTGCGCCTCGTCGATCATCAGCATCGCGCCGTGCCGCTCCTTGACCTCGATGAAGCGCGGCAGGTCGGGGATGTCGCCGTCCTGGCTGTAGGCGCCCTCGATGACGACCAGCGCCCGGCGGTGCGAGGCCCGGGCGCCGGCCAGGATGCGGTCCAGGGCGGCCCAGTCGTTGTGCGGGAAGGAGCGGCGCCGGGCGCCGGAGAGGATGCAGCCGCGCACGGTGCTGTCGTGGATCCACGCGTCGTGCACCACCAGGTCCTGAGGGCCGAACAGGTGGCCGACGGTGGCGACGTTGGTGGCGTGGCCGCCGGAGAAGACGATGGCCGCCTCGGCACCGACGAACCCGGCGATCTCCGCTTCGAGTTCGTGGTGCAGCGGGGTCTCGCCGAACAGCAGCGGGGTGGCGGAGGCCGAGGTGCCGTAGCGGTCGACGGCGTCCTTGGCGGCCTGGCGCACCCGCGGGTGGTGGGAGAGCGCGAGGTAGTTGAAGGCGGCGAAGTTGACGACCTTGGTGCCGTCGACCGTGGCGAGCGCGGAGTTGAAGCCCTCGTGGGTGCGGCCGTAGGGGTTGGAGCCGCTGGTGCGGGTCTGCCGGAGCCTGCCCTGCAGTTCGGCGTACTCCGCCCACTCCTCGAAGGTGCGCTCCTGTCGGACGGGAGCGGCGGGCGCCGGGGCGGGGTCGGGGGCGGCGGGTACGGCGGCGGGCGCGGCGGGTACGGGTGCGGGGGCCGCCTGGACCGGGGCGGGCGGCGTCGGGGACGGCAACGGGAACGCCTGCGGCGGGAGCGCCTGCGGCGGGAGCGCCTGCTGCGGGAGCGCCTGCTGCGGGAACGGCTGGGGGACGTAGTAGGCGTACGCGGGAGCGCCGTGCGGCGGGTAGCCGTACGGGTAGGGGTAGGGCACTCCGGGCTGCGGGACCGGCGCGGCGACGGCGTAGCCGTGGGGCGGGGCCGGGAAGGCGCCGTAGGGACCGTACGGGGGGGCCGGGGCGGGCGGCGCCGCCGGTACGGCCGCGGGGTGGGCGGCCTGCGGCGCACCCGCGCCGGTGCCGGCGTCGGGGGTGCCGTCGCGGTCGTCGACGGCGGCGAGCCGGCCGATGATGTCCTGCACCGTGGGGTCCTCCGGCACGTCCTGGAGCAGGTGCATCCGTTGGGGGAAACGGTCGGTGAGACGGCGCTGGAGATCGGTCCGCATCAGCGAGTCGAACCCCAGGTCGAGACCCAGCCGGGCGTGTACCGGCAGGTCGGCCACGGGGAATCCGCAGACGGCTGCGACGGCGTCGAGCACGGTGCGGGAGACCTCGCCCGCCGGGTCCGTCTCGGCTGTGCCCGTCGCCGTGGGCTGGGACGGCATGGGATCGCCTTCCTGGTCGGGAGTGGGAGCGTGGAACCGGTAGGTCCGGCGCTCGAAGGGCGTGTGCGGCAGCGGGACGCGGGCGGGCGGGTGCTCGCCGTCCAGGGCGGACCAGTCCACGCTCGCGCCGGCGCAGTGGTGGGCGCCCAGCGACCGGAGCAGGGTGCGCCGGCCGGGGGCGCCGCGGCGCAGCGAGGGCAGCCACAGCGTGGGGCGCTCCTCGCTCGTCGGGGCGTCGGCGACGGCGGACCGGCCCAGGTTCAGCAGGGTCGGGTGCGGGCCGATCTCGACGAAGGCGTCGCAGAACGGGCCGCCCTCCGCCGCCCGGTCGCGCAGGCGGGCGAAGCCCTCGGCGAAGCGCACGGTGCCGAGCAGGTGCCGGACCCAGTACTCCGCGTCCACCCGCTCCACCGGTTCGCCGGTGGCGTCGGAGATCCAGGGGATGCGCGGGGCGTGGAACTCGACCGCGCGGGCGGCCCGGAGCAGCGGCTCGGCCGCGCCCGCCATCAGCGGTGAGTGGAAGGCGTGCGAGACGACCAGCGGCCGGACGGTGACCCCCTTGCGCTCCAGGTCCGTACGGAGCGCCGCGATCCGGTCGGCCGCGCCGGAGAGCACCAGGTGGCGGGGCCCGTTGACCGCGGCGAGCGCCACCCCTTCGTGACCGTCGGCGATGTCGCGCACCGTGTCCGGGTCGCCGACGCAGGCGACCATCGCGCCCTCGCCGGGCTGCTCGTCCATGGCGCGCCCGCGGACGACCGCGAGCGTGAGGGCGTCCTCCAGACAGAGGACGCCGGCGACGCACGCGGCGGCGAGGGCGCCGACGCTGTGCCCGAGCACGGCGGCCGGGCGCACCCCGCAGCTCTCCCACAGGTCCGCGAGGGCGACTTCGAGGGCGACCAGGGCGGGCTGGCAGTAGCGGGTGCGGGCCAGGTCCTCGGCGTGCTCCGGGTCGAAGAGCAGGTCGAGCAGCGGGATCTCGCCCAGGCCGCGCAGGACCGCGTCGGCGCGCCGCAGGGTGCGGGCGAAGACGGGGTGGGCGTCGTACAGGTCGCGGCCCATGCCCGGGTACTGGGTGCCCTGGCCGCCGAAGAGGAAGGCGACGGTGGGGCCGCCGCCGGGCGCGGGCCCGCCGCGGGCCACGTCGACGGCGGGCTCGCGCCGGATCAGCGCGTCCAGCGCGGCGTCCAGTTCGTCCCGGGTCCCGGCGGTGAGGACCGCGCGGTGCGGCAGTGCGGAGCGGCCGGTGTTGGCGGAGCGGCACAGGGCGGCGAGCGGCACGTCGGGATGGGCGGCGAGGTGGGTGCGGTAGAGGCCGGCCAGGGTGGTCAGGGCGGTCTCGGTGTGCGCGGACAGGGACAGGGCGTGCACCGTGCCGTCGGGTGCCTCGGACGCGTCGGCGGGGGCCGGGGGTTCGGGCGCGGACTCGACGATCACGTGGGCGTTGGTGCCGCCGAAGCCGAAGGAGCTGACGCCGGCGCGCAGGGTGCCCCCGGCGGGCAGGGCCCGGCGGGTGGTGGGCACGGTCAGGCCCGAACCCGTCCAGTCCAGGTGCCGGTTGGGGGTTCTCAGGTGCAGCAGCGGCGGTGCCTCCCGGTGCCGTACCACGAGCACCGCCTTGATCAGCCCGGCGATGCCGGCGGCCGCCTCCAGGTGGCCGATGCCGGTCTTGACGGAGCCGACCGGGCAGGGCGCGTCGGCGGGGCGGCCCCTGCCGTAGACACCGGCCAGCGCCTCCCACTCGACGGGGTCGCCGAGGGCGGTGCCGGTGCCGTGCGCCTCGACGAAGTCGATCTGCCCGGGTTCGATCCCGGCCCGCTCCAGGGCCCCGGTCATCACGGCGCGCTGGGCGGTGGTGCGGGGCGCGGTCAGGCCGTTGGCCCGGCCGCCGTGGCCGAGCGCGGAGCCGGTGAGCACGGCGTGCACGCGGTCGCCGTCGGCCAGTGCCGCGGACAGCGGCTTGAGGCAGACCAGGCCCGCGCCCTCGCCGCGCACATAGCCGTCGGCGCCGTCGTCGAAGGTGCGGCAGCGTCCGCCGGGGCCGAGCATCCCGCCCCGGGCGAGCGCCGCCGAAAGACCCGGGTCCAGCATCAGGTTGACGCCGCCGGCGAGGGCCACGCCGCACTCGCCGTCCCGCAGGCTGCGCAGGGCGGTGTGGACGGCGGCGAGCGAGGAGGAGCAGGCGGTGTCGAGGGCGAGGCTCGGCCCGTGCAGGTCGAAGAAGTAGGAGAGCCGGCCCGCCGCGACGGACTGGGCGTTGCCGGTGGCCGAGTACATGTCGACGACGTCGGGGTGGGGCATCTGGAGGTCGGCGTAGTCGTGCCCGCTGACCCCGACGAAGACGCCGGTGTCCGAGCCCGCCAGGGAGGAGGGCGCGATGCCCGCGTCCTCCAGGGTCTGCCAGGCGACCTCCAGGAGCAGCCGCTGCTGGGGGTCCATGCGTTCGGCCTCGCGGGCGGAGATGCCGAAGAAGCGGGCGTCGAAGTCGTAGACGTGGTCGAGGAAGCCGCCCGGGCGCCCGCCGGGGCCCGCGACGTCGGCCGCCCGGTCGGCGGGGGCCTCGCCCACGGCGTCCCGGCCGTCCCGCAGCAGCCGCCAGTAGCTGTCGGCGTCGGGCGCGCCGGGGAAGCGGCAGCCGATGCCGACCACGGCGACGGGCTCGTCGGCGGGAGCGCGGCGGGCGGGGGCGTGCGGGTGCGGGGCCGGGTCGGTGCCGGGGGCCGGGGTGCCCGCCGCGACGCCGGTCGTCGTGCCGGCGGTGACGTGCGCCGCCAGGGACTCGACGGTCGGGTGGTCGTAGACGGTGGCCGGGGTGACGGGGGTGCCGAGCCAGTCGCCGAACCGGTCGGCGAGGGACACCGCCTGCTTGGAGTCCAGGCCCAGGGAGGTGAAGGGCACCGTCGGGTCGATCACAGAGGGGCGCAGGCCCAGCCGCGCGGCGACGGCGCGCCGCAGCCAGGTCACGGCCTCGGTCCGGGTCCGCCCCGGCGCGGGTGCGGGTTCGGACACGGGTGCGGCGTCGGCGAGGGCCGTCCGGCACAGTGCGACGAGGGCGTCGGCGCCGTCCGGCTCGGGGGCGGAAAGGAGCGTGCCGACGTCGAGTGCGACGCCGAGGCCGTCGGCCAGCGTGCGTACGGCCCTCAGCAGCCGCTGGTAGCGCGGGGCCCCCTCGGCGGCGTGCGAGGCGGCGAGGGCGTCGGCGACGAGGGCGGCCGTGCGGTCCGGTGCGCCGGGGCCCGAGGGGTGCGGCCCGGTGGCGTCGGGGGGTGTGCCGTCCTGGACGACGCTCGCGGCCACCACGGGCAGTTCGAGGTCGAGCAGTTGCTGCCGGCAGGCGCTGCGCTGGATCTTGCCGCTGGTGGTGCGCGGCACCGAGGAGCGCTTGAGCAGCACGACGGTGTGCGGCGTCACCTGGTGCTCGTCGGCGATGGCGCTGCGCAGCCGGGCCAGCAGGGCGTGCGGGTCACCGGCGCCGGGGCCGCCGATCTCGTAGGCGAGCGCCAGTTGTTCGCCCTCGGCGGTGGGGATGCCGAACGCGGCCCCGTGCCCGGCGCGCAGACCGGCGCCGACGCGTTCGGCCGTCTGCTCCACGTCCTGCGGGTGGATGTTGCGGCCCTGGACGATGATCACGTCCTTGGTCCTGCCGACGACGAAGAGCTGCCCGTCGTGGCGGAACCCGAGGTCCCCGGTGCGCAGCCACGCGGCGTCGGGTCCGTCCTCGACGCGGGTGCCGAAGACGTCCGCGCCGGCCTCGGGGCGCCTCCAGTAGCCGCGGGCGACGTTCGGTCCGGCCACCCGGATCTCGGCGACGGTGCCGTCGGGGACCCCCCGGCCGGTGGCGGCGTCGACCAGCGCGACCTCGACGTCGTCGACGGGTGCTCCGCAGCCGACGACGCGGGTGGTGCGTACGCTGCCGGGTTCGGCCGCGCGAGCGGTGCCCGCCTCCAGGGCCGCCGCGTCGAACGACTCCACCACGGGGGGCTCGACCGGTTCGGCGCCGGTGACCATGAGGGTCGCCTCGGCGAGGCCGTAGCAGGGCAGCAGCGCGGTGCGGTCGAAGCCGGCGGGCGCGAAGTACTCGGCGAACCGGTCGAGGGTGTCGGGGCGGATCGGCTCGGCCCCGTTCAGGGCGAGGCGCCAGCGGCCGAGGTCCAGCCCGGCCCGCTGTTCGGGGCTGATCCGGCGCAGGCACTGCTCGAAGCCGAAGTTCGGCGCGACGCTGGTGGAGGCGCCGGTGCGGGAGAGGGTCTCCAGCCACAGCAGCGGGCGCTGCACGAAGGTCATCGGGGCCATCAGGTGCGCGGGGAAGCCGCCGTACACCGGGGTGAGGATGCCGCCGATGAGGCCCATGTCGTGGTAGGGCGGCAGCCAGGACACCATGCCGGAGCCGGCGTCGTGGCCGAGCCGGAGGTGGATGGAGCGCAGGTTGCGCACCAGGTTGCCGTGTTCGACCATCACGCCCTTGGGCGTTGAGGTGGATCCGGAGGTGTACTGGAGGAAGGCCAGGGAGTCCGCCGTGAGGCCGGGGTCCTCCCAGGGGGCCGTGGAGTCGCCGGTGTAGAGGTCCTCGGTCACCAGCCAGCGCACGTCGTCGAGTTCGGCGCCGACGTGTCCGGTGCCGCGGGCGGCGACCGCTTCGCGGACCTTGCCGGTGGTCAGGGCGTGGGTGGCGGCGGAGTCCCGGGCGATGGCCGCGAGGCGGGGCACCGTCTGCCCGAACCGGGCGTTGTCCGGCGGGTAGGCGGGGACGGCCACCGCGCCGGCGTACAGGCAGCCGAAGAACGCGGCGAGGTAGTCGAGGCCCGGCGGGTGCAGCAGCAGGACGGGGCCCTGGCCCACCTGCTCGCGGCGCAGGTGGGCGGCCACCTCGCGGGCGTGCAGGTCGAGTTCGCGGTAGCTCCAGGCGACGGAGGTGCCGTCGGCATCGGTGAGGAAGCGGTGGGCGAGGGCGTCCGGGGTGTGTTCCGCCCGGTGCCGCAGCAGGGCGGCGACGGTCTCCGGTTCGGGTCCCTGCCAGTGCGCGCGTATCGGCTCCGTCGGCCCCTGACTCACGTTCTTCTCCATGGATCGCCGGGCCACTTAGCGGGCCGTTCCGAGCGGTGCCTCGGCGCGGGGGGCCGCGTCGACGCCGAGTCGGCGGTAGTCGGTCTTGCCGTTGGGGTTGAGGGGCATCCGGTCCAGGCGGACGGCGCTGTGCGGGACCATGTAGGTCGGCAGGTGCCGTGCGCAGTGCCGCTTGAGCTCCACCAGGCCGATCCGGTCGGCGCCCTCGCTCAGGGTGTAGTAGAGCCTGAGCCGGGCCCGGGGGCCGGAGCCGTCGACCAGGACGGCGGCGTCGGCGATGCCCGGGTGGCGCAGCGCGGCGGCCTCGATCTCGCCCAGCTCGATCCGGTAGCCGGAGAGCTTCACCATGCGGTCCTTGCGCCCGCGGTAGACGAGCCGCCCGTCCTCCTCGTAGCTGACCAGGTCGCCGGTGGGGTGCACGCCCCGGCAGTGGACGCTGGAGACGGGTTCCTCGGCGCGCCGCCAGTAGCCGGGGGTCACGCACACGCCGGACACGTGGAGTTCGCCGATGGCGCCGGGCTCGCGGACGGTGCGGCCGGCGTCGTCGACGACGGTGGTCCCGGCGCCGGTGATCGGCAGCCCGATCGGTACCGGGGTGGCCCGGTGCAGGTCCTCGGGGCGGACCCGGTGGTAGGTGCAGACGTTGGTCTCGGTGGGGCCGTAGAGGTTGTAGAGGGGGGTGCCGGCGGGGAGCAGTTCGCTGAGCGCGCGCAGTTGCGGGACGGGGAAGACCTCGCCGGCGAACAGGACGTAGCGCAGGCTCGCGGCGTGTTCGGGGGTGAGCGCGGCGGAGGCGGTCAGCAGGTGCAGGACCGACGGGACGGAGTACCAGACGGTGACCCGGTGCCGGCGGATGCCCTCGGCCAGGGCGGTCACGTCCTTGGTCGCCGCGTCGGGGACGATCCACAGCGCGGCGCCGCAGGACAGCGCGGTGAACAGGTCGAAGGTGCTCAGGTCGAAGTTGAAGGAGGCGTGGCCGGCGAACACGTCGTCGGGTCCGACGTCCAGTTCGCTGCGGGCCCACGCCACGAAGTTGGCCAGTGCGCCGTGCGAGATCTGCACGCCCTTGGGGGTGCCGGTGGACCCGGAGGTGTAGAGGACGGCGGCGAGGTCGCCGGAGGTGAGGGAGGGCAGGAGCGTGACCCCGCCCGCGCGGCCTTGCTCCCAGCTCTCCCAGGTGGCGACCGGGGTGCCGCCCACGGCGGAGGGCAGCCCGTCGCCGACGGCCACGACCGTGGTGACGGAGTCCGGCAGGTCGTCGTCGCCGAGCAGGGCGGCGTGGTCCGCGTCGGTGAACAGGACGACGGGTTCGGCGTCCGCCAGGATGGTCCGCACCCTGCTCACCGGCTGGCCGCCGTCCAGGGGCACATAGGCGCACCCGGCCTCCAGGGCGGCGACGATCGCCTCGGCGTAGCGCGGCTGCTTGTCCATCCAGATCGCGATCCGGTCGCCGACGCGCGCCCCGAGGCTGAGCAGATGGGCGGCCACGGCCTCGACCCGGGCGGTGAACTCCCCGTACGTCAGGGGGTCGGAGCCGACGAAGGCGGGCCGGGCGGCGTGCCGCGCGGACGCGGCCCTGGGCAGGCGTATCACGGAGGGAGTGGTGGCGCTCATGGGGTGTGGGCCCTTCTCCTTGACGTGCGTGGGTGGCTCGGGGCCCGGGCCCCGCCCGGCAGGGAGGGGGCCTGCCGGGCGGGGGCCGGACGTGCGGGGCGGACGGAGACGGCCGCTACGGGGTGCCGGGCAGCACCCCGGTCTCGCGGGCTGCTTCGACGAAGATCCCGGCGGCCTCGTCCAGGTCCTGCGGGGTGTGCTCGCAGGTGACGCTGACCCGCAGCCGGGCGTCGCCGAGGGGGACGCCGGGGTAGACCACGGTCTGGCAGAACAGGCCGCGGGCGCGTACCGCCCGGCCCATCTCCATGGCGCGGCGTTCGTCGCCGATGACGATGGGCAGGATCGCGCTCTCGGAGTGCTCCAGGTCGAACCCGGCCTCCAGCAGCCGGTCGCGCAGCGTGCCGATGTTGGTCCACAGCCGCTTGAGGCGTTCGGGCTCGGCCTCGATGACGTCGATGGCGGCGATCAGCCCGGCGGCGACCCCGGCGGGGATGTTCGCGGCGAAGACGTAGGAGTTGGAGTAGTAGCGCAGGTACTCGACGACCTCCTCCTCGCCGACGACGAACCCGCCCATGCCGGCCAGGGTCTTGCTCATGGTGCCCAGCTCCAGGTCGACCTCGCCCTTGAGGCCGAAGTGCTCGGCGGTGCCGGAGCCGCGGACGCCGAGTACGCCGGTGGCGTGCGCGTCGTCGATCATGACGCGGGCGTCGTACTCCTTGGCCAGGCGGACGATCTCGGGCAGGTCGCACACGTCGCCGTGCATGCTGAAGACGCCGTCGGCGACGATCAGCCTGCCGCCGGTGCCCTCCGCGGCGCTGCGGCTGAGGATCCGCTCCAGGTCGGCCATGTCGTTGTGCCGGTAGATCTTGCGCACGGCGCCGGAGAGCCGGGCGCCGTCGACGATGCTCATGTGGTTGAGGCGGTCGACGACGAGGGTGTCGTAGCTCTTGACCAGGGCCGAGATGGCGCCGAGGTTCGCGGAGTAGCCACCGGGATAGACGATGCAGGCGGGCCGCTGCTTGAAGGCCGCCAGCCTGCGCTCCAGTTCCTTGTGCAGCATGTTGGTGCCGCCGATGAACCGGGAGCCGGTGTGGGTGGCGCCGTAGGTGCGGGTGGCGTCGCAGACGGCCTCGATGACACTGGGGTGGTTGGCGAGACCGAGGTAGTTGTTGGAGGCGAACATGAGGAACTCGCGCTTGCGGCCCTCCAGTTCGTCGAAGATGACGGCGCGGTTCCCGCACTGCGAGTGCAGCGGCATGCCGTACCAGTACAGGCGGTCCTTCTCGCGGGAGCGCAGGTAGCCGGCGAAGCTGCGGGTCTTGGCGAACAGGTCGGGGTCGCGCTGCTCGGTGAAGTCCTTCATGGAGCGGTGGTCCCAGCCGTCCCCCTGGGCTCCGGGTGCCGAGCCGGGGGTCTGCCGCGGCTGGTCCGGGCCCGCGCCGTCGGCGGCGTCCGGGCCCGCGCCGGTGGCCGTGTCCCGGGCGGCGGTGTCGCAGGCGCGCAGTGCGTCGGCCAGGGTGCGCAGGGTCGTGGCGCCGGCGAGGTCCGGGTCCGCCCCGGTGAGCCCGAGCCGCTCGGTGGCCTCGGCGACGACGGAGGTCAGGACGACCGAGTCGACGCCCAGCTCGCCCTCCAGGTCGGCGTCGAGAGCGAGCTGGTGGCGCTGGTACTGGGTCTGCCGCATGGCGGCGGCGACCACGGCCTCGGTGACGGGGTCGTCCGCTCCCCCGTCGGCGGGCGGGGCCCCGGCGGTGGCGGACGCGTCGGCGTCGGCCAGCGCGGTCCGTACGGCGTCGACGAGTTCGCCGATGGTCGCCGAGCCGGCCGGCAGCTCGGTGGTGAGGGCGAAGTGCTCGCGGACGGAGGCCAGGACGGACTCCATGATGACCGAGTCGATGCCGAGGTCGGCCTCGAAGTGGCTCTCCGGCCGCAGGTGGGCGACGTCGTAGAGGGTGCGGGCGGCGATGACCTCCACGACGCCGTCGCGGATGCGCGCGGTCTCCGGGTGGGTGTCCACGGGGTTCGTCATGCTGCGCTGCCCCCCTCGGTCTGCCGGAGCCGGTCGACCAGGGCGCAGATCGCGTTGACGGACCGGAAGTTCTGCGGGGTGACCTCGGGCAGGGGCACCGTGACGCGGAACTCGCCCTGCAGGTAGTGGACGAGGTCGAAGATGGCGGCGGAATCGATGATGTTGAGTTCCGCGATGGGGGTTTCCGGCTCCAGGCCTTCGGCGTCGCCGCCCATCCAGGCGTCGGCGATGTAGTCGGTGATCAGTTTCCGAGGAGTCATGGTCGTCCTTGGTTCATCGGTCGTCTGCACGCGCTGGGACCGGGCCCCGCTCCGGGGCCGGCCCGCCGCCCTCAGACCGGATCGATGGCGGGCCAGGTCAGTGCGGCGGCGCCCCAGGTGAGTCCGCCGCCGAACGCGGTGAGCAGGATCCGGTCGCCGGGCCGGATGGTGCCCTGGGCGTGCGCGTGGTCGAGCGCGAGGGGGATGGAGGCGGCCGCCGTGTTGCCCACCTCGGCGATGTTGCCGACGCTGCGCTGCCGGGGGA
Organism: Streptomyces sp. NPDC085944; assembly: GCF_040686295.1. Classification (NCBI taxonomy): domain Bacteria; kingdom Bacillati; phylum Actinomycetota; class Actinomycetes; order Kitasatosporales; family Streptomycetaceae; genus Streptomyces; species Streptomyces sp. NPDC085944. Next base: position 26,111 of record NZ_JBFBJX010000033.1, read on the forward strand.
TGCCGATCTCGTCGGCCAGTCGTGCGGTGATGCGGTGGTTGGCCTGGTGGCTGACCAGCCAGTCCACGTCCTCCAGCCGCCAGCCGGCCCGGTCCAGCACGCTCGCCGCGCACTCGCCCATGCGCTGGACGGCGAGCCAGAAGACCCGCTTGCCCTCCATGGTGAAGTAGCGGTCGGCGGAGTCGGCCGGTACCGTCTCGCCCGGCCGCGGCGGGCCGCCGGCCGGCACGGTGATCAGGTCCGCGCCGGTGCCGTCGCTGCCCAGCCGCAGCGGGCCGAGGGCACCGGCCTCGCCCGCCTCGCCGGCCCGCAGGACGACGGCTCCCGCGCCGTCACCGAAGATCACCGAGGTGGACCGGTCCTCGGGGTTGAGGATCCGGGAGAACGTCTCCGCGCCGATGACGAGGACCCGCTCCGCCGCTTTGGAAGCGATCAGACCGGAGCCCGCGGCGAGCCCGTAGAGGAACCCGGAGCACACCGCGGCCACGTCGAACGCCGTGATCGGGCCGGCCCCCAGCCGGGCCGCCACCGTCGGCGCGGTCGCCGGGCAGGGCCGGTCCGGGGTGGTGGTGGCCACGATGACCGCGTCGATCGCGTCCGGGGTCAGACGCGCGGACTTCAGCGCCCGCTCGGCGGCGCCCACCGCCAGGTCGGAGGTGTGGGTGCCGTCCTCGGCGACGTAGCGCTGCGCGATGCCCGTCCGCGCCCGGATCCAGGCGTCCGAGGTGTCCATGGTCCGTTCCAGCTCGGCGTTGGTGACGCACCGGGACGGCAGACAGGAGCCGATGCCGGCGACCACGGACGCCCGGCTCACCGTGCACCGCCCACGGAGCGGCTCCGGTGAGCGGTCTGCCGGCACGTGCGGCGACGGAGACGGGAAACCACGTGTGTGCTCCTCGCGTGTTGGACGGTTTACCGGCCGGTCGGTGCGGGGAGTAACCCGTGCACCCCGGCCGTCCCGAGTCTGGCCGGGTCCCCTGACCGGGCGCTGACGTCCCGCTGACCGCGACTCCCGCCCGGCAGGCGCACCGCCAGGGGGTCAGCGAGCCGTCAGCGAGCCGTCAGCGCACCGCCCCAGACTTGCCGCAGCGTCGCATCGCCGCCGCACGCCGCCCGCGCACCACCCCGTCGGCGGGCCGGGGCGGCGTGCGGCGACCGATCCACCCAGGAAAGGCGGACCACACTGATGAGCACCACCTACGACAGGCTCGTTGATCTGCTGGTCGACGGTTTCGCGGTGGACCGCGCTGCGATCCGTCCGGACGTGACCTTCGAAGAACTGGAGATGGACTCGCTGTTCCTCGTGGAACTGCTTCTCGTCATCCAGTCCGAGTTCGGTGTGAAGATCAACGAGGACGCCGCGGTCCCGACCGACACCATCTCCCACGCGGTGGCGCTGGTCGACAGCGAGATAGCGGCCACGGCGTCATGACCGACCGCTCCGTTGCCGTGACCGGACTCGGTCTGGTGACCGCGGCCGGACTGGGCGTCGACGCCACCTGGGAGGGGGTGTTGCGCGGGGGGTCGGCGGGAGCCAAGGACGACCGGCTCGCCGGACTGCCCGTGGACATCGCCTGCGCGGTGCCGGGCCTGGACCCGGCGCGCCACGTCGACCGGCGCAGCAGGCTGGTCCACGACCGCTTCGTGCAGCTGGCGATCGTGGCCGCCCGGGAGGCCGTGGCCGACGCCGGCCTCGATCCGCAGACCTGGGACGGCGCCCGGGTGGGCGTGGTCGTGGGCTGCGGGCTGGGCGGCGTGTCGACGTGGGAGACCCAGCACCGGCGGCTGCTGGAGCGCGGGCCCGAGGCGGTCTCCGCGCTGCTGGTGCCGATGCTGGTGCCCAACATGGCGGCCGGGCACCTCGCGATGGACCTGCGGGCCCTCGGCCCCAACCTGGTGACCGCGACCGCCTGCGCCTCGGGCGGCACCGCGCTCGGCACCGCCGCCCGGCTGCTCCAGGACGGGACGTGCGACATCGTCGTGGCCGGTGGCAGCGAGGCGGGGGTCAGCCCGCTCATGGTCACGGGCTTCGCGCAGATGGGCGCGCTGTCCCGCAGGATCGAGGAGCCGGCCGCGGCGTCCCGGCCCTTCGACGCCGACCGGGACGGCTTCGTCATCGGCGAGGGCAGCGGCATGCTCGTCCTGGAGCGGCCGGCGGACGCCGAGGCGCGCGGCGCCACGGTCCGCGCCCGGCTCGTGGGTCACGGCGCTTCGGCCGACGCCCACCACGTCACCGCGCCCGATCCCGAGGGCGCCGGCGCGCAGCGGGCGATGGAGGCGGCCCTGGCCCAGGCGGGCGTCACCGGCCGCGACATCGACCACGTGAACGCGCACGGCACCTCGACGCCGCTCAACGACGCGGTGGAGGCCGCGGTGCTGGGCCGGCTGCTGGGCGACGGGGCGACCGTCACCTCGGCCAAGGGTGTCCTCGGGCACACGCTGGGCGCCGCCGGTGCCATCGAGGCGGCGCTGACCGTGCTGTCCGTCGAGCGCTCCACCGTCCCGCCGACCGCGAACCTCCGGCGGCAGGACCCCGCCGTCGACCTGGACGTGGTCGCCGGCGCCCCGCGGGAGCAGAAGGTGGAGCTGGCGATGAGCAACTCCTTCGGCTTCGGCGGGCAGAACGCGGTCCTGGTCTTCGCCTCCCCGTAGCGCCCGCCCGGGGCCTCCCGGCGGCCTCTCCGGCCGCCTTCCCGAACCCGGTGCCCGAAGCCCGTACCGAACCCCGTCACCAGCGTCCCCCGTTCGGGGCGCCCCTCGTCGACCTCCGGAAGAAGCTCTCCCGTGACCGGACGAAACCTGATCCTCCAGCGCATCGTCGGCGCCCTCTACATCCTTGCGGGAATTGGCAAGTTCTTCCCGCAACTGGAGTCGGTGGAGGGGCGCCTGGACGACGCCTCGGAAGCCAACCAAGGAACCGTGACCTCCGGCTTCGTGGACTGGCTGGACAGCCACCCCACCGGCGTCATGTGGTTCGTCGCCGTCGCGATGGTCGCGGCGGGCGTGGCGCTGCTGTGGAACCGCCGGGGCCTGGTGGTCGCGGCGCTGTACGGCCAGTTGCTGATGCTGGTGATGTTCGTGATAATCCTGGTGAGCAGTGTCCCGCAGATCCTGGTGCTGGACGCCGCGTTCTTCGCCGCCGCGATCTACCTCCTGTACCGGTACCACTCGTCGCCGGGCGGGCGCGTCGCCGCGCCGTCCGGCCCGTCCCGGGAAGCCCGGTGACCCGGCCATGACCTTCTCCGTACCCTTCGACGCGCTCGACGCCCTGGAGGACGAGGTCACGCGGGCGCTGCGGACCACCGACGACCGGGCCCTGACCATCCTCGGCTACGGGGAGGTGACGCTGGTGCTGCGCCTGGAGACCGACGCGGGCGCGTTCGCGTGCAAGCGGCTGCCGGTCTTCCCGTCCCCGGAGCGGCTGGACCGGCACTCGGCGCTGGTCGACGACTACGTCACCCGGCTGGACAAGGGCGGCATCGCGGTCGCCGAGACCCGTATGTGGCACCGGCGGCTGCGGGGCGGCCGGGCCGTCGCCTACTGCGTCCAGGAGGCGCTGCCCGAGGAGCGGTTGTGCTCGCGCCTGCTGCACACGGCCGGCGAGGGCTGGTGCGAGGGGTTCTTCGAGCGGTTCCTCGACCGCGTCGAGGCGACCGTCACGCCCCGGCTGGGGCTGGACGGGCAGGCGTCCAACTGGATCGATGTCGACGGCGAGTTGGTCTACCTCGACGTGACGACCCCGCTGATGCGCGACGAGCGCGAGCGGGAACTCCTCGACGTGCCGCTGTTCTTCACCTCCCTGCCGTGGCTGCTGCGGGACGTGGTGCGGCTGGCGATGACGAAGTCGATCTTCGACAAGTTCTACACGCCGCGCGGAGTGGTCCTCGACTTCCTCGGCAACCTGCACAAGGAGCGGCTGGAGCGGCTCGTCCCCCGCTTCCTCGAGCAGGCCAACGCCCGCCTGGACCGGCCGCTGGACGCCGAGGAGGTCAGGGCCTACTACCGTGACGACGCGCGGATGTGGGAGCTGATCCAGCGGCTGCGCAAGGCGGACCGCTTCGTCCACAACAAGGTGCTGCACCGCCCCTACCCGTTCCTGCTGCCCCGTCATGTCGCCCGGTGAGACCGCGACGGCACGCGCGGCGGACGGCCTCGCGGACCAGGTGGTGCTGGACGTGTCCCGGCCGCTGCGAGTCACGCACCTGACGCCGGCGTCCCGGCGGCTCACCCTCGCCGTGGTGTCCATCGGCTGGCTGCGCGGGCGGAGCCAGGAGGCCCTCGCCGAGCTTCGCGCGCGGTACCTGACGCCCGCCGAGGCGGAGCGCGCCGCGACGCTGCGTGCGCCCCGCCGCAGGCACGAGTGGCTGGCCGGCCGGCTCGCGCTGAAGCACGCCGTCAGCGCGCACGGCCGCCGGCACTGGGGTGTGGACCGGGCGCCCGGCACCGTGGAGGTGCGCACCGTGGTCGGGGGCATCCAGGCGGGAAGGCCGGTGGTGGACGCGCCGGTCGAGGTGGGTCTGACGCACTCGGGGGACTTCGCGGTCGCGGTGTGCGGACCGCACGCGATCGGCGTCGACCTGGAGTACGACCGGCCGATGCCGCCGACCCTGGCCGGCTTGCTCGACCGGGAGTGCGACCCGCGGGCGCCGTCACCGGACGCCCGACGGCTGGCGGCCATGCCGACGGCGCTGCGCTGGACGTGCAAGGAGGCCGTACTCAAGTACTACGGCTTCGGACTGCGGGTCGACGCCCGTGAGGTGGCACTGACCGGCTGGCTGCCGGACGGCCGCTTCACCTGGCGGCCCGGGGGCGGGCTGCTGCGTCACGCCCCCACCGCCGAGACGCGGCGGCCGACGGGATGGGCCGGCGCCGTCCACGGCCACCACCTGGCCCTCGTGGGGCGATGAGCCCGGCCTTTCGAAGAGGAGATCGTCATGACCCCCCGCAGCACGGACCACGCCGCCGCGCCGGTGTCCACGTTCGCACAGGCGCTTGAGGCGGCGGCGGGAACGGCGGCGCTGAGCCCCTCCTCGCACAACTGCCAGCCGTGGGGCCTCGCCCGTGCCACGACCGCGGCGGCGCGCCGGGCGGCGGCGGACCTGACCGGCCGGGACGCGGACGAGTACCTGGTCCTGGCCCTGGACCGGAAGCGGGAACTGACCGCGCTGGCCGCCCACGCCGTCGAGATGGAGGTGAGCTGCGGCATCTACTGGCGGATCCTGCTGCGCACCCTGGCGGCCCAGGGCTGGACGGCCGCCGCGGTGCGCGTCCTGGACGGGGACGGCGGGTCCGGGAGCGGGGACGAGACGGTGTCCGGGAGCGGGTCCGGCTCTGGTGTTCCGGCCGGTGCCGGGTGGCCGGCGGCGTGGACGCCCCTGTGCGTGGTGGCGCTGCGTCCCGGGGCGCCGTCCGCGGAGCGGCTGGAGGACCTGCGCGAGACCGCGCTGGCTCGCCGCACCCACCGCGGGCCGTACCGGCCGGCGCCGGTCTCCGCCGAGCTGCTGCGCGACCTGGCGGAGAACGGCTCGCCGGAGGGCGAGAAGGACGCGGTCCGCCTGCGGCATCTGACCGACCGGCGGGACCTGCGCGCGTTCGCGGTGTTCGTCGCCCGGCACGCGGGCCTCGACTTCGGGCACCGTGCCGCCTGGCGGGAGACCCACTCCTTCCTGCGCCGGGATCTCGCGGACGCCGCCGCGCGGGGGGACGGGTTCACGCTGGAGCAGTTGTTCGGGCCCATGTCCCGGCCGCGCCGGGCCGCGATGCGCCGTGCGCTGGCGCCGGCCACCATGCACCTGCTGGGGAAGGTCGGCTACCACCGGGTACTGGCCGCCGGGCTCGCCGACATCGTGCGCCGCACTCCGGCCGTGGTGACGATGGGTTTCGCGGAGCGGACGCCCGCCCGGGCGGACCTGCTGCGCGGCGGGGCGCGACTGGCCGACTACTGGTGGCGGGCGACCCGGCACGGACTGTCCCTGCATCCCGTCAGCATCGTCGTCCAGCACGAGGACCTGCGCGTCCGGCTGGAGCGCGAGCTGTCCCTGCCCGGCGGCCGCACCTTCTTCGTGAGCCGGGTCGGTGTCGCCGGGCGTCCGGCGCCGCACTCCCACCGGCGCGCCAACGCCGCCGGGCACGTGGAGATCTGAGGCGGACAGGCACGCGACCAGCGGCATTCACAAGATTCCCGACAAGATCTTCATCGGGGTGAAACAGATTCGTATCAGGCTGTCACCCGGGCACCACAAGCCCCTCTCCAGGCGCGCACATGCGTGCTAAGTTTGGCCGCATGACGCATATCGGGGGAATCACAAAGAAAGGCGTCCGGCTCCGAGCTGTCACCGCCGGGCCCGATCCGCAGCATCTGCGCCATTCAGATCCCTCCTCACGTCCGAAAGCGCGCGCATGACGACCCGTGTCCTGGTGTGCTGCGACCGCGTCATCATGGGCGAGGGAATGCGCGCACTGCTGGAGCGGCACCATCTGAAGGTGCAGGTGGAGACCACCTTGCGTGGTTCACTCGGCACCGCGGCGGAGACCGGGCCCGACATCCTGGTCGCCGTCGCGCCCCTGGTGACGCTGGACAACATCGACAGACTGACCGAGCTGGCCCGCCTCGGCAAGACGATTCTCCTGTGCAAACCGGAGAACACCCACCGCGCATTCGAGGCACTCCGTGTCGGAGTACGCGCCGTATTGTCGGCGGAAACTTCGGTCGAAGAACTGGTGCACGTCATCAAAACCATCACCGAAGTGAACGCCATAATCGCCCCCGAAGAGGCCCAGGAGGCCTTGACGCGCTATTGGCGGAGCAAAGCTCCCAAGAATCTGCGCCCGGACCTGACTCCGCGGGAAACAGAAGTACTTATTTTATTGACCCAGGGGAAGACGAACACCGAGATGGCCGGGCACCTTTCCGTCTCGTCCACCACGGTCCGGTCGCACGTGCACCGGGTTCTGCGCAAACTGGGTGCGGCGACCCGGGCCCAGGCCGTCGCCATCGCCTACGAGTCGGGACTCCTGGGCACCTGCCCGGGCTACGGCTCTCCGACGCGCTGAGACTCCCGCGTCCGAGGGGCCGAACGGCTCGCCGCCGTCAGGCCCCTCGGGGCTCCGCCGGGCCGGCGGACCGCCGCGTCAGGGCTGTGCCGCGTAGCCCGGTTCCAAGCGTTCACCGCTCATCTCCTCGACGACCGAGGCCATCGTGTCGAATGCGGCGACCAGGCCCTGAAAGGCTTCCGATTTCATGTCCCGGGAGAATGCGTCCAGCGTGCTCACCGAGATGATCTCGAAGTAGTGGAATGGAGCGTCCCGCTCCGTGCTCACCCGCTGCACCGCGAAGGCGCGCACACTCGGCAGTCGGGGACAGGTCGCGTAGTCGACGTCCCGGACCCAGGCCTCGAAACGGGCCGGGTCCACTGCGTCGTGCAGACGAATACGGTGGATGATGACGTCCATGTCTCGCTTCTCCCTGGCTCTGCGCTCAGCGGCGGGCCGCGGGACGCCGGCGCCCCAGGCCCAGCGCTCGCGCGACGTTGTTCTTCTGGATCTCGTTGGTGCCGGAGAAGATCCGGGCGGGCAGCGCGTCCCGCAGCAGCGCCTCCGCCTCCCCGTCCAGCACGCCCAGCGCACCCCGCACCTGGACGGCGTCCAGGCCGAGTTGCACGGCGGCCTCGCTGACCGCGATCTTCGCGAGGGCCGGGCCGATCTCGTCCGCTGTGCCGTCGGCCAGTGACCGCGCCGCACGGTAGAGCATCAGCCTGGCCCCCTCGTAGCGGCCCAGCATGTCGACGATGCGGTGGCTGACCGCCTGGAACTCCCCGATCGGCGAGCCGAACTGCTCCCGGTCCCGGGCATGTTCCACCGTGGACTCCAGCACCCGGCGCATCGCCCCGAGGTAGGCCGCGAAGAGGCAGGTGCGCTCCCACTTCATCGACCCGGAGAAGATGCTCGCCCCGGCGCCCTCCACCCCCAGTACAGCCGCGGCCGGGACGGGGCAGTCGTCGAAGTGGACGTCGGCCGTCGGGGAGCCGCGCAGCCCCACCTTGTCGTACGGCTGTCCCACCGTGAGTCCCGGGGTGGACGCCTCGACCAGGAAGGTGGTCAGCCCGAAGAAGCCGCCGTTCGGGTCGGTGGCGGCCTGCACCACGAACATGTCGGCCACCGGGGCGTTGGTGATGAAGCACTTGGCACCGTTGAGGACGTAGCCGCCGTCGACGGCCCGGGCGCGGGTACGCAGACGCAGCGCGTCCGACCCGGCCTCCGGCTCGGTGATCGCGTGCGCTGCGATCCGCTCGCCCGAGGCGAGGGCGGGCAGCCATGCGGCGCGCTGCTCCTCGGTGCCGAACTCGACGATCGGCATGACGGCGGCGAACAGGTGCGCGGCGACCGAGAAGGCGAAGCCGGTGTCCGCGCAGCCGTACCCGAGCGCCTCCATCGTCGCGGCCGCGGCCACCGCGTCCAGACCGCTGCCGCCGAACTCGCCCGGCACGGTGGTGCCCACCAGGCCCTGTTTGCCGGCCAGGCGCCAGCGCCGCCGGAAGTCCTCGGGGTCGGCGAAGCGGCCGGAAGAGTCCAGCTCGCGCCGGGCGAACCGCACGACCATGTCGCGCATCTCCGCCGTCTCGGCGTCGAACCCGGCCTCGAAATCGAAGTTCATCGCGTTGCGTCCGTGCCTTCCTCGATGAGCAGGTGGTAGTTGATGCCGCCGGTTCCGAACGCGCTGACCGCGGCGCGCCGCGGCCGGTCGGGCCCCGCGGGCCAGGGCAGGGCCTCGGTGGCCACCCGTGCCGGGACGGCGTCCAGGGCGAGGTCGGGGCTGAGTTCGCTCAGGTTGACGCTGGGCGGCAGGGTCGCCTGCCGCATCGCCTGGAGTGTGCGCAGCAGTCCGGCCGCGCCGGCCGCGGCGAAGGTGTGGCCGAGGAAGGACTTGGCGGACCCGATGTGCAGCGCCGCGCCGCGCCGCCCCGTGCCGTACACCTGCGCGACGGCGGCCACCTCCACCCGGTCGCCCAGCCGGGTCCCGGTGCCATGAGCCTCCAGGTAGTCCACGTCGTCCGGACCGAAGTCCACCTGCGCGAAGGCCTGCCGCACCGCGCGGGCCTGGCCGTCGGCGTCCGGTGCGATCAGCGACTTCACGTCGTTGGACGCACCGACCGCGCGGAGCACGCCGAACACCGGGTCGCCGTCGCGCCGGGCGTCCGCCAGGCGCTTGAGCAGGAACAGCGCGCAGCCGTCGCCCGGGGTGAAACCGTCGGCCGCCGCGTCGAAGGGGGTGATCCTGCTGTGCGACAGCAGGCCCAGCGCGGAGCACAGCGCCATGTCCCGTGCGTTGCAGGGCAGTTCCACGCCCCCGGCGACGGCGTAGTCGGCGGCACCGGAGCGCAGCCGTCCCACGGCGACGTCGAGCGCCGCCAGCGAGGAGGCGCAGGCGGCCTCCACGGCCACCGGTACGGCGTCCAGGCGGTGTTCGTTGCCGATGAGGGCCGCGATGCCGCTGGCGACGCTGCCGTCGAAGGTGGTCGGCAGGTCGACCGGGCCCGGATCCGCGAACCGGTCCCGCACCAGCTTGGTCAGCGCCTCGACCTCGGCCGGCTCCAGCCGGCCGAGCACGGCGAGGGAACGGACGTCCGCCTCCAGGTCGTCCAGGCACAGGCCGGTGTGCAGCCGGCGTTCCCTGGACAGGCCCAGGTTGCTGCCCACGGCCACCGTGCCGACGCCCTTGAGCGAGTGCGGTGGGCGCCCGTGACGGGCGAACATCTCCGTCGCCACGTCGAGTGCGAGGCGCTGGGCCGCGTCCATCGCCGCGTACCGGTGCGGCGGGATGCGCAGCCCGGCGGGCGGCGCCTCCGGCACCGGGACGGGCGCGCCCAGGTCGGTGTAGCTGCGGCCGCGGGCGAGTGCGCCCGGGGCGTGGTAGAGGGTCCGGTCGAACGACTCGGCCGGCAGCGGCCCGATCCGGTCCCGCCCGGAGAGCATGGTCCGCCAGAAGCCGTCCGCGTCGGGCGAGTCGGCAAACCGCCCGCCGAAGCCGACGATCGCGACGGGCTCCCCGCCACCGCCCATCGACGACAGGGCACCGTCCCGGAACCCCGGCGACCCGACGCCACCGCGTACGGCCGCAACGGTACGCCCGCGACCGTGGAAGCCGCCCCCGCCGCCTCCCGGCCGACCGACGCCGCCCTCTCCGGGCAGACCGACGCCACCGCCCAAGGACGCGTCGACGCCACCGTGCGCGACGGCTGCCCCCTCGTCCGCGGGACTCACACCGACCGGGCCGGCAGGCGGGCCGACCGCGACACCGTCCCCCGGGCCCACCGAGCCACCGGCCTCCAGACCGACCAAGCCACCGTCCCCCGGGCCGACCGGGACACCGCCCCCCGAGCCCACCGAGCCACCGGCCTGCGAGCCGCCCAGGACACCATCCGCCCGGCCGGTCGCGACGTCGTGCCCCGGGCCGAACGAGCCACCGGCCTTCAGGCCGCCCAGGACACCATCCGCCGGGCCGACCGCGACACCGTCCCCCGAGCCCATCGAGCCACCGGCCTCCAGGCCGACCGGGACACCACCCCCCGAGCCCACCGGGCCACCGGCCTGCGAGCCGCCCAGGACACCATCCGCCCGGCCGACCGCGACACCGTCCCCCGAGCCCACCGAGCCACCGGCCTCCAGGCCGACCGGGACACCACCCCCCGAGCCCACCGGGCCACCGGCCTGCGAGCCGCCCAGGACACCATCCGCCCGGCCGACCG
>NZ_JBFBJX010000033.1:36950-41190 GCF_040686295.1 Streptomyces sp. NPDC085944
GACCGCGGCGTCGTCCGGCGAACCGGTGGTCGGCTCCGGGGCCCCGGCGGGAGCCGGGGTGTGCTCTTCGAGCAGCACGTGGCAGACCGTTCCGGTCAGTGAGGCGCCCAGCACCGCCGCCCGGCGGGGCGTGCCGTCCGCGGGCGGCTCCCACGGCTCGGCCGTGCGCGGCGCCCGGAACGGCTCTGCGGTCGCGCCGGGCCGCGCCGGGGGCACGGTGCGGTGGTGCAGGGCCAGCGCCGCCTTCGTGACACCGGCGAGCCCCGCGTTGGCGAAGGTGTGGCCGAGCCGGTCACGCACGCTGCCCAGGGCCACCGAGTGCCGCGGCGCGCCGGCGTGGAGCGCGGCCATCGCCTCCTGCTCGGCACGCCCCAGCGCGTCCGTGCCCGGCCCGGCGCACTCGACGAGGCCCACCGACCCGGGCCCGACGCCCGCCGTACGGTGCGCGGCCTCGGCGACCGCCCTGCGGTGCCCGGCCGACAACGAGTGGCGGAAGGTGCCCGGCCGCCCCTCGTGCCGCAGCGCGCAGTCCAGGACCGACGCGTACACGCGGTCGCCGTCCCGCCGCGCGGTCGAGCGGCGCTTGAGCAGCAGCGCCCCGAGCCCTTCGGCGAGTACGGGGGCGTCGCCTGCCCCGTCCGGTCCGGCCGCGAACCCCTTCGCCGCCAGCGCCCGCCGCGCGAACCGGCCCTCGTCGCGTTGCCCCACCACGACCAGCGCGGCGTCGGTCAGCCCGGCGCGCAGGCTGTCCACGGCGTGCGCGAGGGCCCAGTACGACGTGGCGTCCGCCGACTCGACGGCGAGGGTGCGTCCGCGCAGCTTGAAGGCGGACGCGATGCGCGCCGGGATCGTACTGGCCATCTCGCCCACCCGGTCGTGCGGGGAGGCGCCGAGCCGGCGTGTCAGCACGTCGTTGAGTTCCCGCTCGGCCTCCTGCGGGTCGATGCCGTCGTCCCGCCACGAGCCGTCCGCGAGGACCTCCGCCAGGTCCCGGGCATAGCGGGCGCCCTCGATGCGCAGCGCGTTGGCGTACTGCCGGTCCAGGCCGAGGCAGGTGCCCACGACGACGTCCGTGCGGGCCGGGAGGCCGCCGGGGCCCGAGGCGTCGTCGAGGCACTGGCGGGCCGCCTCCACCATGAGCAGTTGCAGCCGGGCCATGGAGGCTGCCTGGGCCGGCGGGATGCCGTAGCGCGCGACGTCGACCTCGGTGTCGCCGAGGCTCGCCGGTGCCGGTGCCGGTCCCGCGTCGGTGCCGGCGCCGGGCGGCGGGGCGGCGGCGGTCAGCAGCCGCCACAGCTCCTCGATGCCGCGGGCGCGTGGGTGCAGGGCGGACATGCCGACGATGGCGATCGGTTCCGGGGGGCGGGGCGTCGCCGGTGTCGCCGGCGACGCGCCCCTGTCCGTGACTGTTTCCTTGTCTGACAACTTCTCGTTCCTGTTCACAGGGGCGCCGGCCGCGACCGGCCCGGGGGGGGGCCGTCAGGCGGTGAGCAGGCTGCTTCCGGCCTGCGGGTACGGCTCCCGCCGCAGCGTGGACGGCACCTTCAGCACCGGGTCCTGGGCGAGGATCTCGGCATGCCGTCGGCGCAGCAGCGCGCCCGGCTGGACGCCCAGCTCCTCGTCGAGCCGCTTCCTGGCCAGGTGGTACGACTCCAGGGCGTCGCCCTGGCGTCCCACCCGGTAGAGGCCGACCATCAGCAGCTCGCAGAACCGTTCGCGCAGCGGGTGCTGCGCCACCAACTGCTGGAGCATGGCGATCGCCCTGGCCTCGCCACCGAGCAGGAACAGCGCGCTCGCCAGGTCCTCCAGGGCCGTGAGCCGGCGCTCCTCGAACAGGGCCGCAGCGCCCCGGCAGCGCCTGCCCTCACCCGCGTCGATGAGGGCGGGGCCGCGCCACAGCCGCAGCCCCGCCTCCAGCAGTTCGACGGCGCGCGCCGGGTCGGCCGGGAGCACGGAGGCGCCCTGCGAGACGAGCCGCAGGAACCGGTTGCCGTCCACGCACTGCGGGTCGATCTCCAGGAGATAGCCGCCGAGCACGGAGCGCAGGATGCCGCCGGCCCGCTCGGGGCAGGCGCGCTCGTTGATCACCTTCCGGGCGCGCGCGGCGTGCGCCTGGAGGGCGTTGAGAACGTTGTCGGGCGGGGTCGCCCCCCAGAGTTCGTCCACCAGGTCCGCGAGCGACACGGCGCGGCCCGCGTCGACGGCGAGTGTCGCCACCAGCGTGCGGACCTTCCCGGCTCGGATCCCGCCGCCGCTGTGCGGCGTGTTGATCGATACGGGTCCCAATATATTGATTTCCACACATCCCCCGAGGTTGTACAGGTTGTATCCATCGTCCGAGGGGTCTGCCACGCGTGCTGCCGGACAGCTCGGTGCGCCGGGTCGCCCTCGCGTGCTCCCCGCACTCCCGTGAGCGGACGGGGTGCTGGTCCACGGCGGTCCTCCTCGGCCTCGAAGGGCCGCCGCCCGGTCTTTGGCTGGCTCTCGGCCAGTTCTCTTGCCGAGGTCCATCGTGGCAAGCACTCCCCGACCCGTCATCCACCGAACGATCGGATTCCGGCCTCAACACAGGACGGGCGAAGCGTGACGTCACCGTCAATGTGTTGAGGCGCGACCGCGTTCCGGTTCAACGGAGCTGAACAACGCGAACGAACCACCCCGGCGGGGTCCGGCGGCGGCGGACCGGCATGATGGTGACCCGCGGCCCTCAGCGGGGCCGCGTATGTTTGCCCGTCGAGCCGAAAGAGGAAGATGAACGGGATGTTCACCCCGGTAAGAGGGCTGAGAAGAAGAGTGGTGTGAGCCGTGCACATTGTCATCATGGGCTGCGGGCGGGTGGGCTCGGCACTGGCCCAGACCCTGGAGCAGCAGGGGCACACGGTCGCCGTGATCGACCGGGACCCCACCGCCTTCCGACGCCTCGGTTCCTCGTTCGGCGGCCGCCGCGTCACCGGCATCGGCTTCGACCAGGACACCCTGCGTGAGGCGGGCGTGGAGGAGGCCGGTGCCTTCGCCGCCGTCTCCAGCGGCGACAACTCGAACATCATCGCCGCCCGCGTCGCACGCGAGATGTTCGGCGTGGAGAACGTCGCCGCCCGCATCTACGACCCTCGCCGTGCCGAGGTCTACCAGCGCCTGGGCATCCCCACCGTGGCCACCGTCCGCTGGACGGCCGACCAGATGCTGCGCCGGCTGCTGCCCTCGGGTGCCGAGCCGCTGTGGCGCGACCCCACCGGCGGTGTCCAGCTCGCCGAGGTGCACACCTCCTCGGCCTGGGTCGGTCACAAGATCAGCCGGCTCCAGGAGGAGACGGGCGTGCGGGTCGCGTTCGTCACCCGGCTCGGGGAGGCGATCCTGCCCTCCTCGCAGACCGTCCTGCAGGAGGGTGACCTCGTGCACGTGATGATGCGCACCGACGAGGTCCACAAGGTCGAGGCGGCGTTCGCCAAGGGTCCCGAAGAGGAGGGCGGTCACTGATGAGGGTCGCCATTGCCGGAGCCGGCGCGGTCGGCCGTTCGATCGCGGGCGAGCTGCTGGAGAACGGCCACGAGGTCCTGCTCATCGACAAGGCGCCGACCGCCATCTCGGTCGAGCGCGTCCCGATGGCGGAGTGGCTGCTCGCCGACGCGTGCGAGATCACGTCGCTGGACGAGGCGGCGCTGCAGCGCTGCAACGTCGTCATCGCCGCGACGGGCGACGACAAGGTCAACCTGGTCGTCTCGCTGCTGGCCAAGACCGAGTACGGCGTTCCGCGCGTCGTCGCCCGGGTGAACAATCCGAAGAACGAGTGGCTCTTCAACGAGTCCTGGGGCGTGGACGTCGCCGTCTCCACCCCGCGGCTGATGTCCGCCCTGGTGGAGGAGGCGGTGAGCGTCGGCGACCTGGTCCGGCTGCTGCGCTTCAGCCACGGCGACGCCAACCTGGTCGAGCTGACGCTGCCGGAGGAGTCGGCCCTGGCCGGCACCCAGGTGGGGGACGTCCAGTGGCCCGAGGACACCTCGCTGGTGACGATCATCCGCGGCACCCGGGTACTGACGCCGTCCCGGGAGGACTCCCTGGAGGCGGGCGACGAACTGCTCTTCGTCGCCGCGCAGGCCCGTGAGGAGCAGCTGGAGGACCTGCTGTCGGCCCGCAGGCGGCCGGACGGCGCGGCCTGAGCGGAGCGGTACGACGCGATACGGCGGTGGGGCGGGGGGCGGGGAGCCCGGGGGCCCCCCCCCCGGAGCGGCGGACGGCGCCG
>NZ_JBFBJX010000034.1:0-40638 GCF_040686295.1 Streptomyces sp. NPDC085944
GCTTCGCCAGGACGCAATAGCCGGCCGATCCCCGCGACCGGCAGTCCTGCCCCAACCTCACCGGGAAACGGACATCAGATCACGAACCGCCCTCTGAGAGCGTCGCGGCGGTACTGGACCTCGCCGGAGGGGAGCCGGTGTGCGTGCGACGCCGGCGCTTCGCCCTGGACGGCAAGCCCGTCCTGCTGGCGACGAGCTATCTGCCCGCCGCCCTGGTCGCCGGGTCCGCGATCACCCAGGAGGACACCGGGGAGGGCGGGACGTACGCCCGGCTCGCCGAACTTGGCTACAAACCGGTGCACTTCCGCGAAGAGATCCGCTCCCGGATGCCGTCGAGTGAAGAGGCGGCCCAGTTGAGCATGTCCGCGGGCACCCCGGTCATCCTCGTCTGCCGCACAGCGTTCACGGACGAGGGTCGCGCCGTCGAGGTCAACGAAATGACGCTGGATGCCGCCTCATACATCCTGGAGTACGACTTCGACGCGTGAGGCGGGAACGGCGGCTCGGAGAGGATGCAGAAGGTAGCCGAGCGTGATTCGCTGGTATACGCAACTGCACACTCACGATGCGAGGACGGATCACATGAGTGCAAGCGGAGAAGCGCGCGCCCGACTCCAGCAGATGCGCGACAAGGCGCAGGAGTTGCAGGCCGCCTCGGAGCGGGCCAGTGACCCGGACGAGCGGAAGAGGCTTCAGGAGAAGGCCCGCAGGCTGCAGAGCCAGAGCGAAGAGGAAAGCATGGAGCGGGGCGGGGACATCTATCCCCCGGCGTGAGTCCGGTGGGCTAGGTTCTGGAGTCATGACTACCGGGACGGCTTCGCGCCACGCACGGATTGGTGACCCGGTGCCTCTCTGAGCGCCGTAGGGGCCGGTGTCGGCCCGCTGTTGGGACGAGGATCCCGCGCCGCCGCGCGGGCGCCGCCTCCGTCGTGTTGAGCACAGGATCGATACATCAATCGATGCATCAACCACGACAGGAGACTCATGCTCACCAAGACCCTGCAGATCCCCACCGCGGACGGACAGGCCGACGCGTTCGTCGCCCTTCCCGAGGGGGAGGGGCGGCACCCAGGGGTGCTGATGTACGCGGACGGCTTCGGGATCCGGCCCGTGCTGCGCGATATGGCCCGCGAACTGGCGGGGCACGGCTACTACGTACTCGTCCCCAACTTCTTCTACCGACACGGCCCGGCACCGGTGATCGAGCTTCCCGAGTACATCGGAGAAGAGGACCGGGTCGCGATCGTCCCCCAGTTGATGCGCCTGATCGAGGCGCACACCGCAGAGCGCGTCCTGCGGGACGCACACGCCTTTCTCGACTTCCTCACCGCTCAGCCCGAGGTCGGCGCCGGGCCGGTCGCGGTGACCGGCTACTGCATCGGCGGCCTCCTGGCGACGCGCACGGTCGTGGCCCATCCGGGCCGGGTGGCCGCCCTCGCCGCGTTCCATGCCCCCGTGGCAGCCGACGGGCTCGACAGCCTCGCCAGGCTCGCCGCCGAGGTTCATTTCGGCCACGCCGAGAGCGACTTGACGTCCGAGGCCCTCGGCGAGCTCAACCAGGCCCTGGATGCGGCAGGCGTCGGCTACACCTCCGAGATCTACCCCGGCACCGTCCACGGCTTCACCATGTCCGACACCGACGCCTTCGACGCCGCCGCGCTGCGGCGCCACTGGGAACGCCTGCTGCCCCTTCTCGGCCGCGCCCTGGAGCGCGGTGGGGAACCCGGTCACCCGCCTCGTTGACGGGTGCGCGGTCGGCTCTGGCAGGTCATCCGTTGGCCATCGACGAAGCCCGACCGTCGGTTGGGTCCCGGACGATTCTCCGGGCCGCCCCCAGACAGGCCGGGGATGCAACCATTCCTTACAGAGCTGGAACCCCCGGAAGCCGACCGCGCGCTCACGAGCCTAAAGGCCGGCACTGACAACGGGCGGTTGGATGAGTGCCGTTCAGCGGCGCTGCGCCCGGTGGCGGGCGCGTCGGGGCCGTGGTCCGTGCGGAGTCGCTGTCAGCGGGAGGGATTCCGGCGTCCCGGTCTCGTCGGTCAGGGAGCCGGGTCGGACGGCTTCACGATCGCGCGCAGTGCCGCCAGGTGGCCCTGGTACGCGGCTCGGCCCCGCCGGGTCAGGCGGAGCCACACGCGCTGGCGGGTGTCGCGGACGGCCTTGCGCTGTGCGACGTAGCCGGCGTCCATCAGGACCGTGACGTGCTTGCTCAATGCTGAGGCGGAGAGGCCGAGTTGGTTCTGGACCAGGGCGAATTCCGCCTCCCCGGCGCCTTCCAGCAGGGCGCAGACGCGCAGGCGGTGCGGGGCGTGGATGGTGGTGTCGAAGCCGTCCAGCGGGTCGCCGCCCCCGCCGCTCACGCGGTCCTCCGGTGCAGGCGGACGAAGGCGAGGTGGAAGCCGACGGACACGGCCGCGCCGAGCAGTGAGGTGGCGATCAGCCAGGCCGGCCGGCCCGTGACGCCGAAGGCGTACGGCCCCCCGACCAGGAGGAGCGGGAGGCCGATCATGAGCGGCAGGGTCGCCCGCTTCGGCAGGACGTCCAGCCGCAGCGCCACGCCGGTCTTGTCGCGCCACGCCTTCGTCGCGACGGAGAGCAGCGCCGCGTAGAGCGCGGTGATCGCCAGGAGGGTGGCCATCCAGGCGGGGTGCGGCAGCAGCCAGTCGTCGTCGGTCATGACGCCGCCGAGGACGATCGGAAGTACGGCGACGTAGAGCGTCAGCGTGACGAAGAACCAGGTCGGCCATGGCGTGGCCGTCAGTGCCGTGGCGGACGCCCGGACGCGCTCGGTGTCGGCCAGGGCGGCGCGGGCCTGCTCCGGCGTGAGGGGCACCCCGTTGGTTTCCATGTCGGAAACAGTAGCAGTCTGTTTCCGACATGGAAAGTGGTGGGTTTCCGGCTTGGCAAGTGGATGGTTCGCGGTGCTGCGGAACTCAGTTCGCCGTCGGCGGCGCCTCGGAGCCGGCCCCGGCCTCGACCGCGTATCCGGGTACGGACGGCCACCGCACCGTCAGCACCACGGACTCCTCCTCCGCGTACCAGGAGTGGTCGACGCCCCTGCCCCACACGACGTAGTCGCCCTGTTCGGCGAGGACGACGCTGCGGCCGGGGAACTCCACCCGGAAACGGCCGCTGACGAGGACCTGCAGGGCGGTGCGTTGCTCGCCGGTGACCCAGTGGGCGCGCTCGTCGCCCTTCGGGTGGACGCCCCACTTGATCTCCACGTCCTCGCTGTGCCGCGGGCCGGAGGCGTCCTTGAAATGCCCCAGTAGCCATCCCCGGTCCAGCGCCGCGTCCTCGCCCGCGTTGCCCACGTACACGTCGTCCGTCATGGTCCCGGAAGCTAGCACTCCGCCGCGTGGGGTCTGCGTGCGGAATCGGCGCCTTCGCAGGAGGACTGAGAAAACCGGCTCGTCAGGCCGGTTCCACTGGCAGCCACAGTTCCGTCGTCGCCGTCGTGAAGTCGTCCGCGCGGTCCAGCACGGAGACGATCGACGGGCCCCGGCGCAGGCGCCACGGGTTGGACGGGAACCACTCGGACGCGGTGGCCGCCCAGGTGCTCTGGAGGGCGTCCGGATAGGGACCCGAGCTGCGGAAGACCGCCCACGTGCCGGCCGGTACCTCGATGGCGTCGAGGTCGTCGGGCGCCGGGGTGTCGGCGGAGACGGCCACGCCGTGGAGGTAGGTCAGCTCCGTGCCCTCCGGGCTGTCCTGGGCCACGTCGCCGGTGACCTGGAGCAGGCCCGCCGGGTCCGTGTCGCCGAGGGACTTCAGGCGGGCGTGGGCCTCCTGGGGGAGGGCGGCGATGTGCTGCTGGATATGCGGGTTGACGCCTTCGTGGATGAGCGGGACGCGGGTCGCGTGGCCGATCAGACGGAAGGCGGGGCGGTCGGTGAAGCGGGTGTCCATGGGGGTGCTCCCTTCGACGGTCAGGCGGAACCTGAGCTGCGGCTGGGTCCGAAGGGGGCCGCCGTCGCGGCGTACGTCGCGCGGAGCGGCGCCGTGGACCGACCGGAACGCGCGTCCGAACGCCTCCGTCGAGCCGTAGCCGTACCGGACGGCGACGGTCAGCAGGTCGTCCCCGCCCCGTACGACGTCGGCGGCGGCCACCGTCATGCGGCGCCGGCGGACGTACTCCGACAGCGGCATGCCCGCCAGCGACGAGAACATCCGGCGCAGGTGGTACTCGGTCGTGCCGAGGCTCGCGGCCAGCGCGGGGACGTCCGGTTCCTCGCCGAGGTGGCCCTCGACCAGGTCGACCAGGTGGTTCAGTGCCGAGATCACGCGACACCTCCCTTCGGCATCCACCGTGGCAGGGGGGGACACCTGCGGCGCCCGATCGCCGCGGTCCGGTTCGGTTCGGTGGGTCCGGGGGTCCGGTCGGTTCGGTCAGGCGGGCGCCGGCACCGGGGGCTGGTCCGGCCAGGTGAAGGCGTATGCGGGGGCACCGCCACGGGCCAGGCGTACGTAGCGGAGCAGCTCGCGGACGATTCCCGCGTTGCCCATCGCCCACCCGAGCCGGGGTTCGAGATCGCCGGGGGTGGACCGGAAGTCGACGTTGGACCAGCGGGCGCCCTCGCGGTCGCGGGTCGCCCGGTTGGTCAGGTCCGTGACCAGGACGTCGGCGAAGTCGAAGGCGTCCCGCTGCTCGGCGATCCGGTCGCAGGCCAGGGCCAGGACGCCCGCGGTGCCGCAGCAGCGGCCGTTGTTGTCCCAGAATCCGGGTCGCAGTCGCCGGGGGAGGCCGCAGTGGGTGACCGTGTGCCAGCAGCGGTCGGCCAGGGCGGTCCAGGCGGGGTCGGACGTGACGTCGCGCAGGGTGCGGAAGAGCTGAGCGTCGCCGGAGGGGCCGTGGCACCAGCCGTAGCTGACCGGGTCGATCAGGTCCGGGAGGAACTGCGGGGTGGAGTGCGGAACCAGGAAGCCGTCGGGGCCGGCGGTGTCGCGTGACACGACGTCGGCCGTCGCGGCCAGCGCCAGGTCGAGCAGATCCTCGCGGCCGGTGGCGCCGCCGACGCGGGCGAGGGCCAGGGCGATGCCGAGGGTGCCGTGCGAGACGTGGTGCAGGCGGGAGGCGACGCCGGTGCGGTGCGGCCAGTGGACGCCGTGCGCGGTCTGCTCCGCCGTACGCAGGTACGGCTCCACGGCCAGGACGGCCAGGTCCGGGTCGCCGGCCAGGAGGGCGCCCAGGCCGATGCCCGCGTTGCCGCCCATCAGCTCGAAGAGGTCGCCCCAGCGTGTGCCGTCGAAGCGGGAGCGGACCAGGCGCAGGGCGCGGTCGGCGGCCTCGCCCGACGCCGGGTCGCCCAGCTCGGCGTGGACCGCCCGCAGGACCAGGGCGAGTCCCGTGCGGCCGAAGTAGAGGGAGTCGTCCTCCAGGTCGTCGACGTGGGCGGCCAGGGCACGGGCCGCGCGCAGGGCGGTGTCGGCGTACGCGTCGTCGCCGAAGTGCCGCCACGCCTCCAGGAGCACGGGGACGTTGCCCGCCGTGCCGTCGTAGAGCATCGGCTCGACGGCGTCCTCCGAGGGCCTGGTCGGCCAGGCGAGGCCGCCGCCGGGGGTCTCCCGCGCCGCCCCCGTCAGCCAGCGCAGTCCGTCCACCGCGATGTCCTCGACTTCGTCGAGCGCCCCGACCTCTGCCCCTGGTGCCGTCATGGTGCCACTCTCGCATCCGCGTCCGCCCACAAGCCGGAGCGGGCCGTAGCGGCGGGGGAGGGGGCAGAGTCAGTGCGCCGCCGTCAGGTGGCCGCGGTTGCCCCGGCGCCCGCGCAGGGCCCGCCACACCGCCCCCAGGGCCAGCGACTGGACCAGGGCCGAGAGCACGATGCCGCCGACGAAAAACCACGCCGGGGCGTCGCCGCCCCAGCCCGCCTCCCCGAGCCAGGCCACGAAGCCGAAGGCCGGGAAGGTGAACAGGGCCGGCCAGACCCAGACGAGCGACGCGTCGGGACCGCTCGCGAACAGGGGCTGTGCCGCGGCGACCGCCATCGCACCGCCGACCACGGTGAGGTACACGGCCGAGACGCGGTTGGCGAGGGCGAGGCGGACGACGGTGCGCATGCGGTCGCTCCGGCGGGTCCGGGCGTTGTTCGGACGGGTGCTGTTCATGGGATCCGGGCTCCCGGGGTGGTGGTCGTGATCGTGCTCCCGGATCCAGGGTCGGCCGGGAGCCCGCCCCGGGCCTGAGTACCCGTACTCAAGTCCGGGGTGACGCGGTACCCGCCCGCGGGAGGCCTGCCCGGCCTATACCGACAGGGGGACTTCGTGGATCTCGTCCGCCTTGTGGCCCGCGCGTTCGTGCACACGCTGGACCGCCTCGGCCGACGGTCCCTCGGAGAGGCAGTAGATGGTGCCGGAGGCCGGGTCCGCCCACGCCTGTTCGAAGTGGACGTTCTCGTCCTTCTCCACGGCCAGGTCGGCCTGGTGGGCCTGGTGCAGCTGGTCCGAGGTGATGCCGTGCATCCCGCGGTGTACGTCCATGAAGTGAGCCATGGCGCCTCGCACCCCCTTCAGGGTCCTTCTTCCAGGGTGCGCCCGTATGACGGCCGGGGCGACCCCGGCCGCCATACCGCGGTCCACCGGTACGGCGTACGGGTGGACCGCTACCGCGTCAGCCGCACTGGCAGGGGCTGCCCGACTGGCAGCCGCAGCCGCAGCCCGAGCCGCAGCCGCACGCGGCGATCAGCGGGAGGCTGCGGATCTCGGTGGGCTGCTCGGTGGGGCGTTCCTGTGCGGGGTCGGGCTTCGTGCTGGGGGAATCGGCCATGGTTCCTCCTGGAAGCGGGTGCGTGGATCTCTGGGTCCCTGGATCCCTGCGACTACTGGCTCTCGGGTCCATTGCACGCCCTCAGCGGCCGTCGCATCAACGGCGCACGGGAGCGAACGCGCGCCCCCGGTCCGCTCCCGCGCGGCCTCGGCTCAGGCCCCCTCGACCTGCGTCGCCGGCTGGATGTCCGCCTGGAGGTCGTCCGCGTGCTCGCCGGTGACCAGGTAGACCACCCGCTTGGCGACCGAGACCGCGTGGTCGGCGAAGCGCTCGTAGTAGCGGCCCAGCAGGGTGACGTCGACGGCCGTCTCGATGCCGTGCTTCCAGCGGTCGTCCATCAGGTGCTGGAAGAGGGTGCGGTGCAGGAGGTCCATCGCGTCGTCGTCCTGCTCCAGCTGGAGCGCCAGGTCGACGTCCTTGGTGATGATCACCTCGGCCGCCTTCGCCATCAGCCGCTGCGCGAGCTGGCCCATCTCCAGGATGGTCGCGTGCAGGTCGTGCGGCACCGCGCGCTCCGGGTAGCGCAGCCGGGCCAGCTTGGCCACGTGCTGGGCCAGGTCGCCCGAGCGCTCCAGGTCGGCGGACATCCGCAGCGAGGTGACGACGATGCGCAGGTCCGTCGCCACCGGCTGCTGGCGGGCCAGCAGGGTTATCGCCCGCGCCTCCAGCTCGTGCTGGAGGTCGTCGACCTTCTGGTCCGCCTCGATGACGGCCTCGGCCAGCTTCAGGTCGGAGTCCAGGATCGCGGTCGTGGCGCGTCCGATGGCCGACCCGACCAGCCGGGCCATCTCCACCAGACCGTCACCGATCGAATCAAGTTCCTCGTGGTACGCGTCCCGCATCAGGATTCCCTCTCGTACGTCCGTTTAAGGGGCTCGAAGAGCGGCCACGCGCCCCTCGCCGTGCCCCCACGCTTACACGTTCCGGCCTGTACGCGTCCGTTTCCGGCACCCCAAATGAACCATCCCTGGCTCCAAGGTGAACTCTGGGCGACGAGTGTTCGAGGTCGCACTCGGATGGCTGGGGTCCGGACGTACGCCGTGCCTAACCTGGAGACATGGACGTGAACGCGGCGGTCGCCGCAGCGGCAGCGATCGCCGGAGTGCTCACCGGTGTCATCGCCATGCTGGCGTTCCGCTGGAGCGAGCGGGAGCAGAAGCGCCCCACGCGCACCTCGCTCCACACCGACCCCGTGCTGCCGCCCGGCGTCGACACCGTCCTGTCCGTACTGCGCTCCTCCGCGGTCGTCCTCGACGAGGCCGACGCCGTGGTCAAGGCCAGCTCGGCGGCGTACGCCCTCGGCCTGGTCCGGGGCGGCAGGCTCGCCGTCGAGCCGATGCTGCAGATGGCCAGGGACACCCGGCGGGACGGGGAGATACGGCAGGTCGAGCTGGACCTGCCCCGGCGCGGGAACGGGCGGGGGGAGGCCCTCGCCGTCTCCGCACGCGTCGCACCCCTCGGGTCGCGGCTGGTGCTGCTGCTGGTGGAGGACCTCACCGAGGCCCGCCGCATCGAGGCCGTACGGCGCGACTTCGTCGCCAACGTGAGTCATGAGCTGAAGACGCCGGTGGGGGCGCTGTCGCTGCTGTCCGAGGCCGTGATGGACGCCGCCGACGACCCGGAGGCCGTGGAGCGGTTCGCCGGGCGGATGCAGATCGAGGCGACCCGGCTCACGAACCTGGTGCAGGAGCTCATCGACCTCTCCCGGGTGCAGAACGACGACCCCCTCGACGACGCCGAGCCCGTCCGGGTGGACGAGCTGGTCGCCGAGGCCATCGACCGCTGCCGGCACGCCGCCGGTACGAAGCAGATCACCATGGCCGCCGGAGGCGCGGCGGATCTGCACGTGCGCGGCAACCGCGGCCAGCTCGCCGCCGCCCTCGGCAACCTCGTCGAGAACGCCGTCAACTACTCGCCGGCCCGCACCCGCGTCGGCATCGCCGCCCGCCGCGTCGCCGCCACCGGCGGCGACCTGATCGAGATCGCCGTGACCGACCAGGGCATCGGCATCTCGGAGAAGGACAAGGAGCGCGTCTTCGAGCGCTTCTACCGCGTCGACCCGGCCCGCTCCCGGGCCACCGGAGGCACCGGCCTGGGTCTCGCGATCGTCAAGCACGTGGTCGCCTCGCACGGCGGGGAGGTCACGGTGTGGAGCGCCGAAGGCCAGGGCTCCACCTTCACCCTGCGGCTGCCGGAGGCGGGCCCCGCCCGCGACCGCGCGCGGCAGCGGTCGGAGCGCGCCGGGCTCAGTGACGAGCCCGAGCGGTCGTCCTCATCCCCCCATGGCCCGCGTTCCTCGCATTCCCCCCATACATCCCCGTACGAAACGTTTCCCGCCCCGGAGGTCCTTCCGTGACCCGTGTGCTCGTCGTCGAGGACGAGGAGTCCTTCTCCGACGCCCTGTCGTACATGCTCCGCAAGGAGGGCTTCGAGGTCGCCGTCGCGACCACCGGCCCCGACGGACTCGACGAGTTCGAGCGCAACGGCGCCGACCTCGTGCTCCTCGACCTGATGCTGCCCGGCCTGCCGGGCACCGAGGTCTGCCGCCAGCTGCGCGGCCGCTCGAACGTCCCCGTGATCATGGTGACGGCCAAGGACAGTGAGATCGACAAGGTCGTCGGGCTGGAGATAGGGGCCGACGACTACGTCACCAAGCCTTTCTCCTCCCGCGAGCTGGTCGCCCGCATCCGTGCCGTACTGCGCCGGCGCGGCGAGCCGGAGGAGGTCGCCCCGGCCGCCCTGGAGGCCGGTCCCGTCCGCATGGACGTGGACCGGCACGTGGTGACCGTCGGCGGCACCAAGATCGACCTGCCGCTCAAGGAGTTCGACCTGCTGGAGATGCTGCTGCGCAACGCCGGCCGCGTGCTGACGCGCATGCAGCTGATCGACCGGGTGTGGGGCGCCGACTACGTCGGTGACACCAAGACCCTCGACGTCCACGTCAAGCGGCTGCGCGCCAAGATAGAGCCCGACCCGGGCGCGCCGCGGTACCTGGTGACGGTGCGCGGGCTGGGGTACAAGTTCGAGCCGTAGGCCGGCCCACGGGCCGGTGGACGTGACGAAGGGCGGGACCTCACGGAGAGGTCCCGCCCTTCGGGCGTACGTGTCGGGCGTACGTGCGTGCCGGGTACGGCGCTCAGTGGCCGGCTTCGGCGTCCGAGCCGGTGCCGTTCTCCTGGGAGGTGCCGTCGGCCGAGGCGCCGTCGGCCGGGGCACCGGCCTCGCCGGCCTCGCCGGAGGGCGCACCGGCGGACTCGCCGGCCGAGGGGGCGCCCGAGGACTCGCCGTCGGCAGGCTCGCCCGAGGCGTCGGCGGAGGCCGTGTCGGAGGGCGTCGCGCCCGGCGCGGACGGGACGTCGCTCGGGCCCCACTCGGTGAAGTAGCTCTCGGCGGGAACGACGAGGGCGCGCAGGCCCACCTCGCCGGTCTTGCTGAAGGTGAAGGTGATCTTCTGCGCGTTGCCGTCCTGGAGCGCCTCGCGGCTGCTGGGCAGCACGGCGGCGGCGTTGCCCTCGCCGCCGAGGATCAGGCGGCCGCCGGCCGGGACGACCAGGTCGCCCTTCTCGCCCTCGGCGGGCTTCAGCTCGGCGGACTTGCCGGTGCCCGGGACGGTGACGGACTCGAGGGTCTGGTCCGTCCGGCCGTTGTTGAACAGGGTGACGGCGACCACGGCCGGGCCGGTCGACTCCAGATCGGGCTGCGTGATGACGACCGCGTTCTGCACGTCGATGTCGCCGACGGTCGTCGCAGCGTGGTCCGGCTTGATCTCCAGCGTCTGGGCGTTGTGACCGGCACCGCACGCGGCGAGCGAGGCGATCGAGAACGCGATGGCGGCGGCGGCGAGGGCACCGCGTCGAAGGCTGCTGCTCACGGCGGCGGCAACTCCTTGGACTCGAGCGTGGTGGCGGCAACGGATAAAGCCGCCCTAAGTGGCTGTCAGCGGCCTTAGGCTACCGAGCCGTTCTCGGGCCGCCGCACCCGACCCTCCCCGAAGACGCCCGGCTTCGCCCGGCAGGCGGTAGGACGCGGGCGCGGTGCGGGCGGGGCGACGGGGGCGGTCGGGGGCGTTCCGTCCCTCGTTTCGGCGGCTCGTACTCGTCCGGCATTCAGCTATGAAGCCTCCGCCATACCGGTCGCGGATCGGTGCGCGAAATTTCCGTGAAGGAATGCGCGGACGGCCAGGAAATTGATCACAGGGGAGCCCGGGCGGGGCACCTCGTGATCAATTCCGGATTCGTCCGGAACCCCGCCACGGCCACCGAACGGAGTAGCGGAAGTCGCACGCATGGAACCGGACATATCGGGATTTTCGGGCGCGCGGTGAGGGCTTCGGGAGCGTGTGACGTGCGTGTTTCGGGTGGCCGGAACAGCCGCTCCGACCTGCGAATACTTTCTTCCGCTCGCCGGGCGCAGCACGTTCCTGTTGCTGTTGTCAAGCCCCGAGATATGCCCTGACCTGCGAAAACGCCATTCAGAAGACGCCGTTTCCGTGTTACCCTGGATAGCCACGGAAGGGGTACCTGTCACATGACGTTCAAGGTTGGCGACACCGTGGTCTATCCCCATCACGGGGCCGCGCTGATCGAGGCTATCGAAACTCGCCAGATCAAAGGCGTGGACAAGACCTACTTGGTGCTGAAGGTCGCCCAGGGCGACCTGACGGTACGTGTGCCAGCGGACAATGCGGAGTTCGTCGGCGTGCGTGATGTGGTCGGTCAGGACGGGCTGGACCGGGTCTTCGAGGTGCTGCGCGCGCCGTACGCCGAGGAGCCCACGAACTGGTCGCGTCGTTACAAGGCAAACCTGGAGAAGCTCGCCTCCGGCGACGTCATCAAGGTCGCGGAAGTCGTGCGCGATCTGTGGCGGCGTGAGCGCGAGCGCGGACTCTCCGCAGGTGAGAAGCGCATGCTCGCCAAGGCCCGCCAGATCCTGGTGAGCGAGCTGGCCCTCGCGGAGAACACCAACGAGGACAAGGCGGAGGCCCTGCTCGACGAGGTGCTCGCCTCCTGATCCGACGGTCCTGATCCGACCGGATCCGAGGTGAGGCGCAGACCGTCAGCCACTCGGTTCAGCGCACTGAAATGCCGCGGTGCCCGATGACATCCTTGCTGTCGCCGGGCGCTGCGGCATGTTCGTACCCGGGTACCCGGACACGGTTCGCGGTATCCGGACGTCCATGATCCTCGTACGCTCGTCCCGGGAGGCTCTCCCGGATCCTGGCGTGCCGGGCCCGGGCTGCTGGCTCGACCAGGGTCACGGAAGGGTCCGGTCAAGGCGTCGCGCCCGGCACGGTGAGGCCATACCCAAGTAGGTCGAGCACACAAACCTGACAGGAACCGATGTCTGACGAATCGCGTCCCTCGCCCACCCCGCAGGCCGCCGGTACCCGTACGAACACACCGACCGCAGCCGTGATTCCGGCCGCGGGCCGGGGCGTACGGCTCGGCCCGGGCGCCCCCAAAGCCCTGCGCGCGCTGGGCGGCACGCCCATGCTGATCCACGCGGTCCGCGCGATGGCCGCCTCCCGCGCGGTCTCCCTCGTCGTGGTCGTCGCACCGCCCGACGGCGCGGCCGAGGTGAAGAACCTCCTCGACACGCACGCGCTCCCCGAGTGGACGGACTTCCTCGTGGTGCCCGGCGGCGAGACCCGGCAGGAGTCCGTGCGGCTCGGCCTGGACGCACTGCCGCCCGAGTACGACATCGTCCTCGTGCACGACGCGGCCCGGCCGCTCGTGCCGGTGGACACGGTGGACGCCGTGATCGAGGCCGTACGGGAGGGCGCGCCCGCCGTGGTGCCGGCCGTGCCGCTCGCCGACACCGTCAAGCAGGTCGAGCCCGCTGCGGCGCCCGGCGAGCCGGAGCCCGTGGTGGCGACGCCCGAGCGGGCGCGGCTGCGCGCGGTGCAGACCCCGCAGGGCTTCGACCGCGCCACGCTGGTGCGGGCCCACGGGACGGTGACCGACGACGTCACCGACGACGCGAGCATGGTCGAGCAGCTGGGGCTCACCGTGGTGGTGGTGCCCGGGCACGAGGAGGCGTTCAAGGTGACGCGTCCGCTCGACCTGGTGCTCGCGGAGGCGGTACTGGCGCGCAGGAGGCTGAACGATGGGTTCTGAGGCATCTGAGGCATCTGAGGCATCTGAGGCATCTGAGGCATCTGAGAGGTCTGAGGCGGACGTGCAGGTGCTGCTGCCCCAGGTCGGGATCGGTACGGACATCCACGCCTTCGAGGACGGGCGCGAGCTGTGGTGCGCCGGGTTGAAGTGGGAGGGCGAGGGGCCCGGGCTCGCCGGGCACTCCGACGCGGACGTCGTCGCGCACGCGGCGTGCAACGCGTTGTTCTCTGCGGCGGGGCTCGGTGACCTCGGGCAGCACTTCGGCACCGGGCGGCCGGAATGGTCCGGGGCGTCCGGGGTGACGCTGCTGACGGAGGCGGCGCGGATCGTGCGGGAGGCGGGGTTCCGGATCGGGAACGTCGCGGTGCAGGTGGTCGGGGCGCGCCCGAAGATCGGCAAGCGGCGGGAAGAGGCGCAGGGGGTGCTTTCCGCGGCGGTGGAGGCGCCGGTGTCCGTGTCGGGGGCGACGACGGACGGGCTGGGGTTTCCCGGGAGGGGGGAGGGGTTGATGGCGGTGGCCACGGCGTTGGTCGTGCGGGTGGCCTAGACGGCGGGTGGCGCGCCCCGTTGCCCTGCCGTGCGGGGGCTCCGCCCCGCGCCCCGCCAGGGGCTCCGCCCCTGGATCCCGCCTGTGGCCACCCGCCACCCGACTCGGTCGGACAAGAGGGCGCCCCTCGGCGAGAGCGCGGCCCGCGCCTTCCGACTCGGTCCCGCAACAACGCGGCACGTGTGCCCTGGGCACTGCCCAAGGCCTACTACCCTGGACTCGTGACTATTCGCCTGTACGACACCAGCGCCCGGCAGATCCGTGACTTCGCCCCCCTCACGCCGGGCTGTGTCTCGATCTACCTGTGCGGTGCCACCGTGCAGGCCGCCCCGCACATCGGGCACGTCCGGTCCGGGCTGAACTTCGACATCATGCGCCGCTGGTTCGCGTACCGCGGCTACGACGTCACGTTCGTCCGCAACGTCACCGACATCGACGACAAGATCATCAAGAAGGCGGCCGAGCAGAACCGCCCCTGGTGGTCCATCGGGTACGAGAACGAGCGCGCGTTCAACGACGCCTACGCCGCCCTCGGCTGCCTGCCGCCCACCTACGAGCCGCGCGCCACCGGCCACATCACCGAGATGGTCGAGATGATGCGCGGCCTCATCGAGCGCGGGCACGCCTACGAGGCCGACGGCAACGTCTACTTCGACGTGCGGTCCCTGCCGGGCTATCTGTCGCTGTCCAACCAGGACCTCGACGACCTGCGCCAGCCCTCCGACGAGGGCGAGACCGGCAAGCGGGACCCGCGCGACTTCGCCATGTGGAAGGCGGCCAAGCCCGGGGAGCCGAGCTGGGAGACGCCGTGGGGACGCGGCCGGCCCGGCTGGCACCTGGAGTGCTCCGCGATGGCGCACAAGTACCTGGGCGAGGAGTTCGACGTCCACGGGGGCGGGATCGACCTGATCTTCCCGCACCACGAGAACGAGATCGCCCAGGCCAAGGGCTTCGGCGACGCCTTCGCCCGGTACTGGGTGCACAACGCCTGGGTCACCATGAGCGGCGAGAAGATGTCCAAGTCGCTCGGCAACAGCGTGCTCGTCGGCGAGATGGTCAAGCACTGGCGGCCGGTCGTGCTGCGGTACTACCTCGGCACCCCGCACTACCGCTCCACCATCGAGTACAGCGAGGAGTCCCTGCGCGAGGCCGAGTCGGCGTACGCGCGCATCGAGGGCTTCGTGCAGCGGGTGACGGAGCTGGCCGGCCACGCCGTCGAGCCCGCCGCCGAGGTGCCGCCCGCGTTCGCCGAGGCGATGGACGACGACCTGGGCGTCCCGCAGGCGCTCGCGATCGTCCACACCACCGTCCGGCAGGGCAACAGCGCGCTGGCCGCCGACGACAAGGAGGCGGCCGTCGGCCGCCTCGCCGAGGTGCGGGCCATGCTCGGCGTGCTCGGGCTCGACCCGCTGGACGCGCAGTGGGCGGGGGAGCAGGAGCAGGGCGAGGACCTGCGGCACGTCGTCGACAGCCTCGTACGGCTCGTGCTCGACCAGCGCGAGTCCGCGCGGGCACGCAAGGACTGGGCCACGGCCGACGCCATCCGCGACCAGCTGGGACAGTCCGGACTGGTCATCGAGGACAGCCCGCAGGGTCCCCGCTGGAGCCTCGGCTCCCGCTGACCCGAGTCCGCAGTCACAGATCGACTCGTAGATCGATTGTGCCGCCCGGCCCTCCGGGCGGCACACTGCATAAGACGCACGTACGACGCACACCCCCCGAAGACACCGAGAGCGGAGACAGGTAACTCATGGCCGCGAACAACCGCCGCATGTCCGGCAAGAAGGGCGCGCAGGTCGGCAGCGGTGGCAAGCGACGCCGTGGCCTGGAAGGCAAGGGGCCGACGCCCCCCGCCGAGATGCGCAAGGGGCACGCCAAGCAGCGCGCCGCCAACGCCAAGGCGCGCCGCGCCACGGGCCGCCCGCAGCAGCGGCGCGGCGGCGGCCGGTCGACGTCCGAGCTGGTCGTCGGCCGCAACCCGGTCTACGAGGCGCTGCGCGAGGGCGTGCCCGCCTCCACGCTCTACGTCCAGCAGTTCATCGACAACGACGAGCGGGTGCGCGAGGCCCTCCAGCTCGCCGCCGACCGCGGTGGGATCAACCTCATGGAGGCGCCGCGTCCCGAGCTGGACCGGATGACCAACGGGCTGAACCACCAGGGGCTCGTGCTCCAGGTGCCGCCGTACGAGTACGCGCACCCCGAGGACCTGGTCGCCGCCGCCCACGACGAGGGCGCGGACCCGCTGATCGTCGCCCTCGACGGCGTGACCGACCCGCGCAACCTCGGCGCGGTCGTCCGTTCCGTCTCCGCCTTCGGCGGCCACGGCGTCGTCGTGCCCGAGCGGCGCGCGGCCGGCATGACGGCGGGCGCGTGGAAGACGTCCGCCGGCACGGCCGCCCGTACGCCGGTGGCCCGCGCCACCAACCTCACCCGGGCGCTGGAGCAGTACCAGAAGGCCGGCGTCACGGTCGTCGGCCTCGCCGCCGACGGCGAGGCCGAACTCGGCGACCTGGAGGCCCTGGACGGCCCGGTCGTCATCGTCGTCGGCAGCGAGGGCAAGGGGCTTTCGCGGCTCGTCGGCGAGACGTGCGACTTCCGGGTGCGGATTCCGATGCCGGGCGGCGCCGAGTCCCTCAACGCCGGTGTGGCGGCGGGGATCGTGCTGTACGAGGCGGCGCGTCGGCGGGGCTGACTCGGGCGCGGGGCGCTGTCCACCGGTCGGAGGCCGGCGCGGCCGTGCGAAGCCGCGCAGCGTGCGAGTGCGGCAGAGGGAGGGGGCGCCGGTGTGGCGGTGGGGAGCGTGCTGTACGAGGCGGCTCGTCGGCGGGGCTGACCCCGGCACGGCGATGTCGCGGGACAAGCGTTCGCCGTATAGCTCGAACGGGGTGTTCGAGGCTGTCCGGACATGCTTGACGCGGTCCGGACAGATCGGGGCGGTCAAGGCAGTGTCCTAACGACACATCACTCGGTTAGATGAGTGTGGACACCAGAACACCCCGCACTCCCACGGGGGACCGCTCGTCGGGATACGACGACGCTCCCGCGCTGAGCATGGTGAAGGTGCCGAGCGATCCGGCCCAGGTCATCGTCAACCACGCGAGTTTCCGCGTGCAGTTCGGTGCCTCCGCCCGGCGGACCCAGTCCCCGCGGATCGCTCGGCACCTGAGCGCCACCCAGGACACCGCCCGCATGCCCCCCGCCCCGGCCGCGGGCCGCCGCCGCGCCGTCGTGTGGAGCGGGCGCTCCGACCCGGACGACACCGGCGCCCACCGGCTGCTCCAGGCGGTGCGCGCGGGAGCCGGTCACCACGCCGACGCCCCGGCCGCCGACGCCGGAGCCACTCAGGTCATCCCCCGGGTCGGCCTCGACGGCGACCCCCTCGACTACGACGACGGCCCCGCCACCGAACCGCTCGAGGCCCCCCTCGTCGGCGCCCAGCGCGGCCCGGTCCCCGACGGCACCCGGCTGCTGCCCGCCATGCGCACCGTCGGCAGCGCCTACGACGAACCCGCCTACGACAGCCTGGACTTCGGGACCGGACCCGACGGGCACGGCCCCGACGGCTACGCCGACTACGACGACCCGGAGCAGGGCGAGCCCCGCAGCAGGCGCCGCACCGACGACCCGGCGCGCCACGCCTACTTCCCCGGCCGCCGCATGAACCTCGGCGTCGTCCTGCTGCCCCTGCGGGTCTTCCTCGGCTTCATCTCCATCTACGCCGGCATGGGCAAGCTCTGCGACCCCGTCTACTTCGACGGCGGCGAACGCGGCTCCATGGTCAAGTGGCTCAACACCCTGCACCCCTGGGACGTCGCCGAGCCGCTGCGCCAGTTCGCCCTCGCCCACCCCGTGGGCGCCGGGCTGGTCATCGCCTTCCTCCAGGTGCTGGTGGGCGTCCTGACCGTCCTCGGCTGCTGGCAGCGCGTGGCCGCCGTCATCGGCGCAGGCCTGTCCGCCGCGCTCCTCGTCACCGTCAGCTGGAAGAGCGTCCCGGCCTACGACGCGCCCGACATCATCTACCTCGCCGCCTGGTCCCCGCTGATCATCGCCGGGGCACCCGTCTACTCCGTGGACGGCAGGCTCGCGAGCAGCGCCTGGCGCCGGCTCGGCCCCCACTCCGACATCTGGGACCTGCGCCGCTACGTCCTGCGCCGCGGCGCCCTGATCACCTTCCTCGTCGCCGGGATCACCCTCCTGGTCGGCTCCGTCCTCGGCGGCGCCGTCCGGGACGCCGACCGCGTGGTCGTCCCCGGGCCCGGCGAGGCCCCGCGCAACGAACTGCCCGGCTCGCCGCTCCCGCAGGAGCCCGGCACGCGGAAGCCCGAGACCTCGTCGCCGGAGGCCTCCGCCTCGCCCACCCGGGGCGCCACCGGCGGGGCGTCGAGCCCCGCGAAGGACGGCACGAGCACGCCGGGAGCGACCCGCGACAGCAGCGGCACCGCCACCGGCGGCGGCACGCCCAGCCAGACCCAGGGCACGACGGGCCAGGCCCCGCCCCGGCAGTCCTCCCCGGCCGGCCAGGCGCCGAGCACCACGGCGGGACCGACGTCCGGCGGCACCTCGACCGGCGGCAGCGGCGGAGGCGGCTCCACCGGCGGCACCGGCAGCGGTGACGGCGGCGGCTCGTCGTCCACCGGCGAGCCCGGCGGACGCCTCGTGGGCGGCCTCCTGGGCTGACCGGCGTCAGGTCACCCGCACCACGGCAGCAGGGCCCCGCACAGCGCGTGCGGGGCCCTGCTGCCGTGCCGCCTCTGTATGTGTACGGCGCTCAGCGGCCGCTCAGGGCCGCCAGCTCGCCGGCCGCCTCGGTCAGGTCCTTCGCGGTGTCGATCGCGCGCCAGTAGGAGCCCTGCGGGATCGGGAAGCCGGCCAGGCGGCGTTCGCGGGCCAGCCGGGGGAAGGTGGTGCGCTCGTGGTCGCCGCGCTCCGGGAGCATGGCGGCGAACTCCGGCGAGAAGACGTAGACGCCCGCGTTGATCTCGAACGTCGACGGCGGCGCCTCGATGAAGTCGGTGATGTGGCCGAAGCCGTCCGTCTGCACGGCGCCCCACGGCAGCCGCGGACGCGCCAGGGCGAGGGTCGCGACGGCGTCCCGCTCGGCGTGGAAGTCGGCCATGTCGCGCAGCGAGAAACGGGTCCAGATGTCGCCGTTGGTGGCGTACCAGGGCCGGTCGGGGTGCGGGAGGTGGGCGGCGGCGTACTTGAGGCCGCCGCCGCGGCCCAGCGGCTCGGTCTCCACGACGGTCGTGACGGAGAGCGGCAGATCGGCGCTCTCCAGCCACTTCTGCAGGACTTCGGCGAGGTGGCCGCAGGAGACCACGACGTCCGTCACGCCTTCCTCGGCGAGCCAGGCGAGCTGATGGCCGATGATCGGCGTCCCGGTGCCCGGGATCTCGACCATCGGCTTGGGCCGGTCGTCGGTGTAGGGGCGCAGCCGGGAACCCTGCCCGCCGGCCAGGACGACGGCTTGAACGGGGCGACGGGACGCGGCGTTCGGATCGGTCATGCCCGAACTGTACGCGGCGCCCCGGCGGCCCCCGCAGGGCACTCAGCCGTGCGCGGCCAGGACGCCCGAGGCGAAGGCGGTGTCGCAGACGGGGCGGGCGTACGACTGGGCGCGCGTCGGGCCGTACACCTTCACCGCGGCGCGGCCCAGCGCGCGGGCGATGGTCGCGCAGTGGTCGGCCAGCGAGGGGCGCTCGTTCACCGCCTGCTGGAGGTGGGTCAGCGCGACGCCCGGATCCTCCTCCTGCAGTTCGGTCAGCAGCCGGTCGCGCAGCACCTCGTGCGGGGCGCGGGCGGTGCGGGCGGAGGAGGCCTTGGACGACGACGCCTCGGACGCTGCGAGCACCGAGTCCGAGGGATCCGCGGACCAGTCGACGCGGGTGACCGCGAGAGTCCCGGAGAGCACCAGGACGACGGGCAGGACGAAGGCGAGAGAGCGGCCGATCCGGCGGGCGGGGCCCCGGCCGCGTCGCGTCTGTCGGGTGGTGGAGTGCTTCACGGAGTGCTTCACGCGAGTGAGGGTAGCGCCCGGTAATGATTTGGCGACATTTAGTCACCCTATCGGGGGATGAACGACGGGCGTGAAGCGGATAGGGGGTTGACGAACACCGGTCGAAATGTCGGGGGTGCCGGGGTATTTGTCGACAACGGGAAGAGCCCCGCAGCAGGCCGCGGGGCTCTTTTCGTCAACGCGGGTGAAATCACCCGGTCGCGTGGTTTCTCAGTCGGTGAGGCGCTCGCCCGTGGAGGACGAGAACACGTGCGTCTCGCCCGGACGCGGCACCACGTGGACGGTCGTGCCCTTCTCCGGCACCGCACGGCTGCTGACGCGGACCACGAGGTCCTTCGTCTCGCCGCCGACCTCGACCGTGCCGTAGATGTAGCCGTCGGCGCCGGTCTCCTCCACGACGTTGACCGAGACCGCGAGACCGGCCGGGGCGTCCGTCGAGTCCTTCGACAGGGTCTTGGAGACGCCGCCGTTCAGCTCCACCACGTCGAAGTGCTCCGGACGCACACCGACGGTGACCGAGCGGTCGCCCTTGTCGGCGGCGGCCTTCAGGGCGTCGCGGTTGACCGGGACGACGCTGTTGCCGAACTTCACGCCGCCGTCGGTGATCGGCACCTCGACCAGGTTCATGGCCGGGGAGCCGATGAAGCCGGCGACGAAGAGGTTCGCGGGCTTGTCGTACATGTTCCGCGGGGTGTCGACCTGCTGGAGCAGACCGTCCTTGAGGACCGCCACGCGGTCGCCCATCGTCATGGCCTCGACCTGGTCGTGGGTGACGTAGACGGTGGTGATGCCCAGGCGGCGCTGGAGCGAGGCGATCTGCGTACGGGTGGAGACGCGGAGCTTGGCGTCCAGGTTGGACAGCGGCTCGTCCATGAGGAACACCTGCGGCTCACGCACGATCGCGCGGCCCATCGCCACACGCTGACGCTGACCGCCGGAGAGCGCCTTCGGCTTGCGGTCCAGGTACTCGGTGAGGTCGAGGATCTTCGCGGCCTCCTCGACCTTCTGCCGGATCTCCGCCTTGTTGACACCGGCGATCTTCAGGGCGAAGCCCATGTTGTCGGCGACCGACATGTGCGGGTACAGCGCGTAGTTCTGGAACACCATGGCGATGTCCCGGTCCTTCGGCGGCAGGTGCGTCACGTCGCGGTCACCGATGCGGATGGCGCCGCCGTTGACGTCCTCGAGCCCCGCGAGCATGCGGAGCGAGGTGGACTTGCCGCAACCGGAGGGACCGACCAGGACGAGGAACTCGCCGTCCGCGATGTCGATGTCGAGACCGTCGACGGCGGGCTTGGTGGAACCCGGGTACACACGGGTCGCCTTGTCGAACGTAACTGTGGCCATGGTGAATGGGCCCCCTTCTACCGGCAGGAACGTGCCGGACGATCCGTTGTAGGAAGGTGGTGGTGTAGTCCACGCGGGTGAAGCTGAGCAGGACGGTACCCGGCGTTCACCTGATCTGTCAGTAGCCGGGGGTCTGTGAATTTCGCCGAAATTTTCGAATCCCATCGTTCACCGGCTCTGTGTACAGTGGAGCAGCCTGCGCGCGCCCGCCGCGCGCGTGCCTCCTTAGCTCAGCTGGTCAGAGCGCCGCTCTTGTAAAGCGAAGGTCGTCGGTTCGAATCCGACAGGGGGCTTTGCAGCGACAGGGCAACGCCCCCGCGATCTCGGATCGCGGGGGCGTTGTCGGTGGTGCCGGTTACTTGCCCTCCGGGAGCGGTTCCGCCTCGCAGACCGTGCCGGGGGCGGGGAGCCTGCCGTCGAGCAGGTACGCGTTGACGGCGTTCCGGACGCGGTGGATATCGCGCGTGCTGTGGGCGTGGCCTCAGCCTCTGGCGGCCGGGCGGGGGACGCATGGTGCGGCGTCCGTTCGGGTGGGAGGGGGGCCGTCTACGGGTGGGTGCGGGGCCCCGCCGGTTTCGTCGTGGGTGGCGGGGCCCCGGCCCGGATCAGGAGGAGCGGTTGGCGCTGGAGGGGCCGAAGAACTCGATCTCGGCGATCGCGACCTGTTTGTCGGCGGACGCCGCGTGGGCGGACTCGATGGTGAAGCGGACCTTGGTGACCTCACCGACGCGGAACGGGCGTCGCTGACCGCCGGCGCCCTGGTCGAGGGTGAGGTCGCGGGTCTTGACCGAGCCGTCCTTCATGGTGATCGTCGCCTTGACGCGGTGCGGCAGGGCCGACTCCTGCAGTTTGTTGGCGCGGGAGGAGACACCGGGGGTGATGATCACGTCGAGCAGA
This sequence comes from Streptomyces sp. NPDC085944, assembly GCF_040686295.1. Classification (NCBI taxonomy): domain Bacteria; kingdom Bacillati; phylum Actinomycetota; class Actinomycetes; order Kitasatosporales; family Streptomycetaceae; genus Streptomyces; species Streptomyces sp. NPDC085944. The sequence goes on from NZ_JBFBJX010000034.1 coordinate 21,693, forward strand.
CGGGTCGGCTCGGTGAAGGTGGCCTCGACCCACTCGCCCTGGCCGGACTGCGAGATGCCCGGGCCCCACCAGGTGTTGCTGAGCTTGTCGATGAGGAGTTTCGGGTCGTGGCCGGGGAAGGAGTGCGAGGCCTTGATCCCGTCCGGGGCGACGGGGGCGCGCTTGGCGAAGTGGTCGCGGGTGTTCTCGATGCCGTCGGGGATGTACATGAAGCCGAGGACGGCCAGGGTGGCCACGACGGCGACCGTGATCCAGGTGCCGATGCGGTCGAAGACGCGGCGCAGACGGGGACGGTCGCCGGCCCAGGGGGTTTCCCGGCGGCGTCCGCCGAAGAGCCGGCGCCACCAGGGGGCGCGCGTGCCGGCCTGGTCGCCGCTCGCGACCAGGGGCATGGCGCAGCGGGCGCAGTAGTGGCGGTCGGGGCGGTTGGGGGTGCAGCACCAGGGGCAGGGCGGGCCGCCCGCGATGTCCGGCTGGTGGCCGGGGGCGCGGACCTGGGGGCGGTCGGCGTCGGGGCGGCCGGGCAGCACGGGGGCGACGGCCGGCGGAGGGGTGGGGGCCGGGGCCTCGGGGTCGGCGACGGGGACGAGGAGGGAACGGGCCCGGTCGGACATCGTGTCGCTGAGGGTCGCCGGGGCGGGGGTCGCCGCGGTGGGCAGCGGGGCGGTGGGGGCCGTCTCGTCGGGCGCGGGGTCGCGGTTCTGGGCGGTGGTGCCCGGCGATCCGGCCTCACCTGCCCGGCCCGCGTCGCCTGCCGTTCCGTCGCCTGCCGTCCCGTCGGCGGTCGGGGTGTCCTCCGGGCCTTCCGTGCGGCGCTGCCGGGGCAGGGTCGGGCCGTCGCCGGTGGCGTTCGGGGCCGGTTCGACGGTGCCGTCGGAAGCCGAACCCGAACCCGAACCCGAACCCGAAGCCGAAGCCGAAGTCGAACCCGATGCGGGTGCTGAGGCGGCAGCGGGTGCCGGTGCCGGTGCGGGTGTCGTGGCCGGGCGGTCGGTGCGGGCCGGGGGTACGCCCGCGCCGGCGAAGGCGTCGAAGGCGGGGCTCTGGTCGGACTTGGCGACCGCGGGCTGGGCGTTGCGGACGGCGCCGGTCTGTTCCCAGCTGAGTACGGCGCCGCACGCGTCGCAGAAGGACTGGCCCGGTTCCGCGCGGGTTCCGCACTCGGCGCAGTTCTGCGTGGTCATCTCTCCGGGGTCCTTTCGGAGGCGGTCACTTCGACCGTGTAGGGCATGTGGGCGGGGCGGGCGGCGGCGACGAGGGCGTCCAGGCGGTGGGTGTCGACCGGTTTCGGGTCGGGCAGCCGGAGGGCGACGTGCAGGTGCGGGCGGGGCCGGCCGGGGAACGGGCCGAGCGGGCGGGCGTTCCACTGGGCGCCGCCGCTCTCGGTGATCTCCGGTTCGACGCCGAAGGCCAGCCGTACGGCTTCGGCGAGCCCCTGCCGGGTGCCGCGCACGCGGTGCAGCCGGGCGGCGGCGGCGACGGCGGCGCGCAGCCGGGCCTCGGGTTCGGTGCCGTCGGTCTCGGCGCCGACCCAGGTGCCGAGCCACTGGGCGAAGTCGGCCGGGGTGAGGGCGGGGTCGAAGTAGGTGTCGAGGCAGTCCAGGACGCTGAGGATGGGGGCGAGGACGTCGTCGAGTCCGCCGACGAAGCGCAGGGCGAGGTCGTCGTCGGCGAAGACGGAGGGCAGCATCGAGGCGATGGGCAGGGAGGAGCCGAGTCCGTCGACGGAGCCTCGCCGGGAGGCGGGGGCGGCCGTCATGCGCCGTCGCCGATCACGCGGACCCGGTGGTCGTAGGAGAAGACCAGGGCGGGGGCTTCGAGGTCGATGCGGTCGGTGGGGTCGCCGCGCTTGCCGGTGAGCGGGTCGGCCGGGTGCAGGACGACCTCGTCGACGAGTTCGACGCCGGGCACGCGCTGGAGGACGGCGAAGACCTCGCCGGCCTGCACGGGGCGTCCGAAGGGCCAGCCCCTGCCGTCGGCGCCGCCGGTGAGCGGGTCGAGGTGGCGGTAGAGGGCGTCGTGGGTCTGGCGGCGTACGCGGTCGGCGTCGACGTCGCGGAAGGCGTGGACGGTGGCGACGACGGTGACGCCCTGGTAGTAGGGCGGTCCGACGGAGAGGCGGGTGCCGATCAGACGGCGTTCGTCGAGATGGCGGGTGATGCGGCCGAGGAGGGCGTCGCCGGGGACGAGTTGTTCGAAGCGGAGGCGGCCACCGGGGTCGGGGACGGCCTGGGGGACGACGAGGACGCGGACGGCGTGGGCGCCGTATTCGTTCTCCTCGCCCTCCAGGCAGGTGATGCGGGCGGTCTCGGGGGCGGCGCGGCGGGCGAGCTCCTCGTAGTCGCGCAGGGTGACGGCGCGCTCCTGCGCGCGCAGGGTGATCGGCGCGCGCAGCTTGGCCTCCTCGACGGTCTCGCCGTCGACGCCGCCGCGGGCGGCCTCGCGGTTGACGACCTCGGAGACGTACGGGATCGAGGTGCGCAGCACCTGTACCGCGCCGCGGGCGACGTTGCCGGCCCTGCCCCCGCCGGTGCGGTAGCGGCGGGCGCGGATGACGGCGCCCTTGGGCGGGACGGTGCCGTACTGGCGCAGGGTGCCGTCGGCCTCGCGGACGGCCGGGCCGAAGGCGATCTCGCCGGTGGCGGCGTCGAGGGTGATGTGGTGGTCGTCGGGGCGGGAGCCGGCGAAGTGCGGGACCACCTGCCAGTCCTGCCAGCCGTCGTCGGCGGCGGTCTGGAGCAGGACGGGCGGGTCGTCGGCGACGACGGGGGCGTGTTCCAGCCGGATGCGCTGGCCGGGGAGGCCGGTGGACTCGCCGAGGGCCTCGTCGTACACGGTCTCGGCGTGGACGGTGCCGGTGGTGCCGCCGACGGTGTAGGCCTCGGCGGAGCGGATGGTCGGCGATGCGGTGTAGAACGGCTGGCCGGGCAGGGGGTCGGTGACCCGGCAGCGGATCCAGCCGGCCTCGTGGCCGCCGTTGCGGGACAGCACGTGGCCGCCGGGCACGTGGAGGACGATGTCGCCGGGGCGGTTGAGGCCGCCGGTGCCGTCGCGGTCGACGTCGCAGAGCTGCCAGCCGTCCTCGGTCCACGCCTCCCACACCAGGGGCGGCTGGCGGGGGTCGACACCGACGCCGTCGACGCGGCTGTCGAGTTCGAGGGCGAGCGCGCAGTGCGGGACGGCGTTGGTGAGGCCGATGAGCATGCAGTCGCCGGGGGCGGGGGCCTCGGCGAAGCACATCAGGTCCTTGCCCTCGGCGAGGTCGGTGGTGCGGTCGGTGACGGCTTCGCCGCTGTGCTGCACCACCAGGCGGCCGAGGTCACACGGTACGACGGTGAGGTCGCCGGTGGTGGTGAAGACGACGGCCTCGTCGCGTTCGGTGCGCAGGGTGGCGACCTCGGTGCCCACGGGGACCAGGATGGCGTCCTCCTGCGGCGCGGACAGCCAGAAGGTGACGTCCGTGCGGGCGGCGGACGGCGGGAACAGGGTGATGCCGACCAGGTCGAGGAAGGCCAGGTGGTTCTTCTCCGGCACCCGGTTGAGGCGGTAGACGATCTGGTCGGCCATGTGGGCGACGGTCTCGACGAGGGTGACGCCGGGGTCGGAGACGTTGTGGTCGGTCCACTCCGGGGCGCGCTGCTGGATGTAGCGCTTGGCGTCGTCGACGAACTGCTGGAAGCGGCGGTCGTCGAGGTTCGGGGAGGGCAGGGACATCAGCGATCGCTTTCGGGAGAGCCCGGGAGGCCCGCGGGGCCGGCCCCGCCGTCGGGGAGGTCCGGCTCGTCGTGGGAGGGGATGACGTAGAAGGGGAAGACGAGGCTGCGCGGGTTGTTGGTGCCGCGGATGGAGTAGCGCACGTCGATGTGGAGGACGCTCCGGTCCTCACCGGCGGTGACGTCGACCTCGTGGACCTCGATGCGCGGCTCCCAGCGGTCCAGGCTGGTGTACACCTCGTGCTGGATGCGGCCGGCGGTCTGCTCGTTGACCGGCGCGAAGACGAGATCGTGGATGGCGCAGCCGAACTCGGGACGCATCGGCCGCTCGCCGGGGGCGGTGGCGAGGACGAGCTGCATGGCCTCCTCGATCTCCCGCTCGCCGCTGACGAGGGCGATGCCGCCGGTGGGCCCGATGCGCAGGGGGAACGACCAGCCGGAGCCGACGAACTGTTCGGCCATCAGTGGGCCACCTGCCTTTTCCTTCTCCTGACGGACCCGGGACGTGGGTGTGGTCGTTCCGTCATCCGAACGGGTACTTGATCTGGTTGACGAAGAAGAGGCCCATCAGGTCGAGCTTGACGGCCTTGATGTTCACGTTGGCGACGGCGTTGACCGTGACCATGCTGCTCGACGACAGGTTCAGGGGTCCGCCCATCGAGTTGACGTCGACGACGCCGCCCAGCGACGTCAGGCTGACCAGGCCCTTGCCCTTCAGGGTGAGGGGTCCGCCGCTTTCGATCATTACGGACCGCCGGCCGCGCAATGTGAGGCTGGTGCCCGCCTCCACCGACACCGACGTGCCGCCCTCCACCGACACCGAGCGGCTGCCCGTGATGCTGACCGAACCCTTGCTGTCCACGGTGATCTCGGTCTTGGTGCGGTCCAGGTTGATGGTCAGCTTGTCGTTGCCGCTGGCGATCCGCACGCCCTGCTTGCGCCCGCCGGTCTGCTGGCTCAGCAGGTCCACGCGGTTGCCCTGACGGTCGGACAGGGTGTGCCGGACGGCCTTCTTCTTCAGACCGTCGTGCAGGGGCACGTCGGCCACCTTGGTCGGCAGGTCCCGGCCGTTGTAGAGGCCGCCGATGACGAACGGGTGGTCGAGCGCCCCCCGGTCGAAGGCGACCAGCACCTCGTCGCCGACGTCCATGGGGAAGACCCCGCCGCCGCCCTTGCCGCCCATCTGCACACTGCGCGCCCAGTCGCTGACGTAGGCGTCGTCCAGCCACGGGAACTGCAGCTTGACCCGGCCCTGTTTGAGGGGGTCCTGCACGTCGGTGACGATGGCGTTGGCGACGCTGGGCAGCCGGGCCGCGCCGGCGGGGTCCACGGCGCCCCCGCCGCCGGAGGCGAGCCCGTACAGGGAGCGCCACTGGCGGCCGCTGACGGTGAGCCAGGTCCGGTAGCCCTCGCTGTCGCCGAAGTGGTGGCGTGCCGAGGTGACGGTGTACTTGCCCTCGAAGGGCTTGCCGACGTCGGAGAGGGCCACGGGCACGCCGGGCCGCAGGTCGGGGCTGCCCTTGACGGAGATCTCCAGCTCGGCGAAGGAGGAGGTGACGTCGGCGGCGAGGGCCTTGGCGGCGTGCCGCACCTCGTCCTGCCGGTCGTAGGGGTGGGCGGTCTCGACGAGCTTGGCGGTCTTGAACGCGCCCGCGGCCCTGCCGGGGGTGGAGCCGATGCTGATGCCCGGGTCGGTGGTGGCGGGCGCGGTCTCGACGATCTTCTTCTTGGTGGTGACGTTCCAGCCGCGCGACTCGACCTTGCCCACCTGGTCGGCCGCGGTGACCGCGGCCCGCAGCCGCATGATGTCGTGGCGGGCCTGGAGGACGAAGGCACTCTGGTCGCCGTCGGTCTGGGGAGAGGGCGCACCGGAGGCGGGGTTCGGCTTGACGAACCGGAACTTCCCCTTGGCGTCCACGTACATCACCATGTTGTTCTCGTCGGCGAGCCGGGCCAGGAAGTCCCAGTCGGTGACGTTGGACTGGCTGATGAACCCGTAGGCGCCCTTCGTCGGATCGATCCGGCCGACGGACACGCCGTCCGTGCCGGCGAGTTTGCGGGCGATGTCGGACGCCTTCTGGTTGCGGTAGGCGGCCACGCGGCGCTGGCGCATCAGGCGGTGCCCGAAGTCGTAGCCGCGGATCACGGTGTAGCTGCCGGTGCCGTCGAAGTCGGCCTCCATGGCGGTGACCTCGCCGGTCAGCAGCGGCTTGCCGATGCCCTTGCCGTCGGCGACGGGGGTGATGACGACCCGGGTGCCGAACTGCACCCCCAGCTTGTCGAGGACCCTGCGCTTGGGGTCGCGGAAGGTGAGGCGGAAGGCCGCGGGCACGCCGACGCCCTGGTCGACCCAGCCGTCGACGAGCATCAGGGCGATGTCGTCGGGCAGTTCGGCGGAGCCGACGCGCACCTTGACGATGCTGGAGAACGCGGGACGCACCATCAGCGAGCCACCTCCTCTGCGGCCGGCAGCATGAGCTGGGTGCCGGTCGGCAGGCGGGACGGGTCGTCGATGCCGTTGGCCTCGGCGATGGCCCGCCAGGCGTTCGCGCTGCCGTACTCCCGCCAGGCCAGCGACTGGAGCGAGTCGCCCGCGACGACGCGGTGCACGCGCTGTGCGGTGAGCGCGCCCGAGGTCGGGTTCTGTCCCTGGGTCGGGCCGGGGATCTCGACCAGCGCCACCTGGCAGGTGGCGCGGATGGGGACGCCGGTGGTGCTGAAGAGGGTGTACGACGCCTCGACGGAGGCGACGTACGCGGTGAACCGGGCGGTGGAGAACGACCCCCACTCGAAGACCACCCAGGGCGGTGACGGCTGGTCGGCACCGAGGCTCTTGGTGGTCACCTCGCAGCAGTCCAGCAGCGACTCCACCTTCTTCAGCACGGTCTGGGCGTCGGGCTTCATGGAGGTGTCCAGGAAGATCTCCAGGGTCATCTCCCGCGGCTCGGCGCCCAGGAACTCCGGCTTCGCGGCCTCCCGTACGGCCGCCACGGGGGTCGCGTTCCACTGGGCCCGGCGGGTGAGGGTCAGCTGGGCCGGGTTGAACTCGAAGCCGAAGGTGCGCATCAGCCCACCGGGCGTGGTGGAGTCCCCGGTGGGAGGCTCGTGGATGGCGAGGTTGGCGCGTACGAGGCTCTTGCCGGCGCCCTTGCTGCTGGCCATGGGTCTTCCTTTCTGCTCTTCGGCGCCGTCAGTCCGTGAACCCGTGGTGGGCGATCTCCAGGACCTCGTTGGCCACGGACAGGTTGCCGGGGTCGAGGCTGGGGCCCTGCCAGCTGACCGGCAGGACGTCGATGAGTCCCCAGCGGGCGACCAGCGATCCGTCGGCGCGCAGGGCGGCGATCTGCGCGGTGGGCCGCTTGATGCCGGTCTGCACGGAGGAGATCCACTTGGCGACCTTCGCCGTGTCAGGGGTGAGGGGGCGGGTCAGCCGGATGTTGGAGAAGGTGACGCGGGTGGGCAGTTGCCACACGAACCCGTTGTTGCCGCCCTCCTGGCGCTGTTCCACCTCCACCTGGGTCGACAGCCCCTCGCACCCGTTGAAGTAGCCGAGGCTCTCGCCGTCGATGGCGAGGCTGAACCAGATGGAGGAGCCCGGGTCCTGGCGGGTCATCGGGTCGGCCTTTCTGTCGGGAGGTCGGGAGGTCGGGAGGTTGGGGGGGAGGAGAACGGTCGTGGGCGGGTGGGCGGTCCGGTCGTCTCGGCTGGTCGGTTGCTTCGGGCTGGTGGCTCTCTTCGGCCTGTCCGGCGCGTTCGGTGCGTTCGGTCAGCGGGGGTCGCGCAGTCTGCCGATCCGCTCGCGGTCCATGCGCAGTTCGGTGCGGACGAGACGGGTGACGCGGCCGACGATCCGGTGCACCAGTTCGTCGAGCTGGAACTCGGTGAGCTGACGCGGGTCGAAACCGCCGTCCGGGACCGCCGTGTACTCGGGCGGCCGTTGGCCCTCCCCCGGGTTCGGCCCGGCGGGGACCGCCGAGTAGGAGGGCGGACCGCCGGGCGGGGAGGCGCTGTACGGCGGCGGTGGCGGCTCGGCCGGGCCTTGCGGCGAGGAGTGGGGGCGGAGGCGCGTGAGCGTCTCGGCCAGGGCGGCCGCGGCGCTCGACGCCAGGGCACCGGTGGTACGACCGGCCCGGCTGCCGCGGCCGAACGCGCGCTGAACCGGCAGCGCGGAGGCCTCGCCGGGCGCCGCCGACGCGGCGGTGACGGCGGGGTCCGCGGGGGCGGCGGGCACCGAGTCGGCGGTCGGCGGCGCGGGTGCCGCCGCGGCGACCGGGAGGGCCGGACGGGGCGCCGACGCGGCGGGCGGCGTGAGGGGGGCCACCGGGAGCGGCGCGCCGCTGGCAGCCGGGGGAGTGGGCCGGCGCAGGGGTACGGCCTTCGTGGCGGCGCGCTGGACGGCGGGGGGCTTGGGCCCGGTGCCGCCGGGGGCGACGGGCAGGGGTGGCGCCGCGAGGGTCGTCGGGGGCGCGGTCGCGGGCGTGACCGTGGGCGCGCTCCGCAGGGGCGTAGGAGAGGACACCGGGAGGGGTGAAGGGGCCGCCGGGGAAGGGTCGGGTGCCGGGAAGGGCGGGGTGGCCGCGAAGGGGGGCGGTGCCGCGAACGGCGGAGTCGCCGGGCTCGCCGTGGTCGGAGCCGGGGTGCCGCCCGGCGCGGTGGCCCGCTGGACGGGCGGAGTGGTACGAGGGTCGGTGGTGACCGGGACGGGGGCCACCGCGGGCGGGCGCGAGGCCGACGGCGCGGTGTCGGCCGGGGGCAGGGGGGCGCCGAGCGCGGAGGAGCGCTGCGCGGGTTGTGTCACCGGGGCCGGGGGTGCGGCCGGGCGTACGGCGTTGGCCGGGCCGGCGGAGGTGGGGGCGCCGAGCCCCGGACGACGGGGCGCGACGCTGCGCTGCACGGGGTGGGCCGGGGCGGCCGGGGAACCACTGGCCCCCGGCCGGCTGCTTGCGGGCCGGGGGGTCTCCGTTCGGTGGGCTTGCGTGCGGCCGGTTTCAGCGGGGCCGGTTCCCGTGCGGTGGGGCTCCGTGCGGTGGGGTTCCGTCGGGCCGGTCTCCGGCCGGCCGGGTTCCGGTCGGTTGAGCGGTACGGACGGGGAGTTGCCTGCCGTGTCCTGGCCGACGGGGGATTCCGTGCGGGCGACGGGGAGCTGGGCCGAGGCCGATCGCTGGACGGGGGATGCCGCTGGGGTGTCGCCGCGCGGTGCCCGTGCTCGTGCCGGGGGCGAGGAGGGCGGGCCGGGCAGGTCGTCGGCCGACCTGTCGGCGGCCCGCTGGACCGGGGCCGTCGTGGGCACCGGGGAGGGCGCTTCGGGCGAGCGGTGGGCCGACGGAGACGCCGTGGGGCCCGAGGGCGACGGCGTTTGGGCCGGCCTCGACTGGTCGGCGGTCGCCCGGCGTTGGACCGGGGGCTGTGCGTTGGCCGGGGCACTGTGGGCGCCGGATGACGTGGAAGGACGGCTCGCCGGTCGGGAGGGGGCCGCTTCGCTGCCCTGGGCCGCCGGCGGGGTGATGCGGGCGACCGCCCGCTGAACCGGCGCCGGCGGAGTGCCCGGTGCCGTGGCCGACGCGGCGGTCGAAGGGGCGTTGCGCGAGGGGACGGCCGGTGACGTTCCTGCCGCGGGCGCGGGCGCCGGGGACGACGAAGGCGCCGAGGGCGACGTCGCGCCGTCGGTGCTCGTGCTTCCGGCGCCGGCCGCGGGCGTGGGCGTGGCGGAACCGGGCGCCGACGCGCGCTGCACCGGGAGGTCGGAGGCGGCGCGGTCGGGGGCCGGGGCGGTGCGGGGGCGCGTGGTGGGCGCCGGGTGTGTTCCCGGAGCGGACGAGTTCGCGGATTCCGCCCGCTGCACGGGGAGTTCGCCGGTCGCCCCGGTCGTCCCGGTCGTCCCGGTCGTCCCGGTCGTCCCGGTCGTCCCGGTCGTCCCGGTCGTCCCGGTCGGCGCGGGGCCGGGCTGCGGCACGGTTCGCCGCTCGGGGGCGGGGGTGCGGGTCGGCGTGTCGTCGCCGGAGCGAGAAATGGGGGCCCCGAGGCCCGCCCTGGGCCGTCGGTCCGCCGACCGCTGGACCACGGGATCTGTCGACGCGGCGCCGGGCGAGGTCGGCCGGCGCTCACCGGCAGAGGCGGATCCCTCGGCGGGCGCGGGGGCGCCGGTGCCACGTGCGCGTGTGGCGTGCTGGGCCGGTGTGCCACCGGGTGTCGGGGCGGCGCTGGTTTCGTGTGCCGCGCGTTGGACCGGTGTGCCGGTCCTGGCCGTGCCGGCGTCGCGGACCGGGGGTGCGGGCTCGGCCCCGTGGCCGGCCTCGCGTGTGGCGTGCTGGGCCGGTGTGCCACCGGGTGCCGAGGTGCCTCGGTCCCGTGTGGGCGCGGGTGTCGGGGTGGCACTGGTTTCGCGCGCCGCGCGGCGGGCCGGTGTGCCGGGCTCGGGCGTGCCGGCTCTGCGGACCGGGGACGTTGGGCCCTCTCCGTTGCCGCCTTCGCGTGGGGCGCGTTGGACCGGTGTGCCGGGCTCGGGCGTGCCGGCCCTGCGGACCGGGGCCGTTGGACCCTTGCCGTCGGCGCCTTCGCGTGCGGCGCGCTGGACCGGTGTGCCACCGGGTGCCGGGGCGTCTCGGTCCCGTGCGGGTGCGGGCGCGGGTGCGGGTGTCGGGGTGGCGCTGGTTTCGCGCGCCGCGCGTTGGACCGGTGTGCCGGTCCTGGGCGTGCCGGCGTCGCGGACCGGGGGTGCGGGCTCGGCCCCGTGGCCGGCCTCGCGTGTGGCGTGCTGGGCCGGTGTGCCACCGGGTGCCGGGGTGTCTCGGTCCTGTGCGGGTGTCGGGGTGGCGCTGGTTTCGCGTGGCGCGCGTTGGGCCGGCGTGCCGGGCCCGGGCGTACCGGCGTCGCGGGCCGGGGGCGTGGGGGCGCCGTTGCCGGTCTCGCGTACGGCTCGCTGCACCGGCGTACCGGACGGCGTACCGGCGTGCCCTGCCGGTCCCGTACCGCCGCTGGACCGGGGTGCGGTGCCCCGCACCGGGGCGTCGGGCGCCGGTCGGTCACCCTTGACGGGCCCGGGCGCCGGGGCGTGCGTGGACTCCGCCCGCTGTACGGGCGGAGCGGCCGGGGACGGCGGTGCGGCGGGTGTCGTGGGCCCAGGCCGCGGAGGTACTGCGTGCCGCGCCGGGGCGCCGGGATCCGCTCGGTCGCCGTCCGTCGACGCGGGCGCCGTTCCGGACGACTCCGGCGGGGAGTCGGTGGTCCGGCGGCTCGCGGGCAGGGACCGGCGCTGCACGGCCGACCCCCCGGACGGAGCCTTGGTCAGTCCTTGCCGCGGGTGCGGCGCGGTGGGCGGTACCGGCGTCACCCGGACCCCGCGCGCGGACCGGGCCGCCGGTGTGCTCGCCGGCGCACCGGACGACGGGGCCGGCGCCGCACCGGTGGAACGCGCCGCCCGCTGCACCGGCGGCGTGGCCGTGGACGCCGGCTGCGGTGCCGGTGCGGGGGCCGAAGCACCCCGGCGTGTCCGGGGCGTACGCGGCTGCGCACCCGAGGCGGAGGTCCGGGTCGGTGCCACGGAACCCGTGGGGGCGCTGGGTGCGCCGGTCTCGGAGGTCTCCGCGGGTATCGCGCGCAGGGGCGCGACCGGCATCCGCTGGACGGGCGGTGGGCCCGACGGGGGTGCCAGGCGGGTGGAGGACGGCTGACGGGCCGGTGTGTCGAAGGCGCCCGACAGCAGGCTGTCGCCGGCCGCCGGGTTCAGTACCGCCGGGGACGGCGCGCTCGTGAACGACGGGTTCTGCCACGTCGGAAGGCGGCCGCCGAAACCGGCGTCCGCCACTCCCGTACCTGCCGCATCCGTCGCCCGCCGGATCGGCGGCAGACCGGTCCAGGCGGCGACCGCGACGGGCGCCGGTCCGGTCGCGGGACCGCTCGCCGGGCCGGCCGCGGACGCCGTACTCCCGTCGGTGCCCGGGTCCGGAGACGGACCCGCGGACAGCGCGCCCCCGCCCCCGTCGCCGACGTCGTCCCGACGGCCCCGCAGCCGGTCCAGGAATCCCACCGATCAGCCCTCCGCCGTGCCACGCGTCACGAGGGACGCGATCTGGTCCGTGTACCGGCGGCGGTCCTGGTGCTCCAGGTCCAGGATCGCCTCCAGGCTCCAGTGGAAGTGGTAGGCGACGTACGCGATCTCCTCGTGCAGCCGGTCGGTCGCGTACGTCACGATTCCCCCAGGCGGCTCCCGCCGAGTTCCACCTCGAAGGCCTCCGAGCAGTGCGGGCACGCGACGGCCGCGCGGGTGTGCCCCTCCGCGTTGATCTGGCGGTAGAAGTCCTGGAGGAACGCCAGGTCGGAGGCGAACATGTTCTCCACGATGCCGTCGTGCACCGACGGCAGCGTGCCCAGCCGGGTGATGACCCGGCCGAGCAGCACCACCGACAGGTACGCGGGGTTCTCCTGCACCCGCACGTCGCGCAGCGGGATCAGCTCGTCCCGGGCCGTCGACAGGCGCATCACGCCGTCCCGGTGCACCGTGCCGGAGTCGTCGACGTACCCGCGCGGCAGCTCGAAGGGGAACTCGGTCCGCAACTCCTGCCGTGGTGCCGTCTCGACGGCAGGCGCGGCAGGCCCGGCGGGAGGACCGGCCGGTGCCTCCGCCGGCGCGGCGGCGGGAGCCGAACGGGGGAAGTCCGCTCCCGCCGCCGCGGCCTGGGGTGCCGCGGCAGGCGCCTTGGCAGCCATACGACGCATTACTCGATGACCAGTTCTTCGAACACGATGGTGACGGTCTCGGTCAGCGCGGAGGCCTCACCGGCCTTCACCGGGCTCATGTCGAGCTTGCTGCACCAGGCGTTGCGCAGGTTGTACCGCTTGACCGGGTTGTCCTCGTAGTCCATCACGATGATCGAGGCGTTCTTGCGGGCGGAGGACATACGACCCTCGAGCGAGTCGTTGATCCACTGGGTGAACGCGGACGACTGGGTCATACCGCGGACGACGGTGCAGGAGCCGTCCTTCGCGGAGCCCGGCATCACGGCGATCTCGAGCTTGCCGGTCGCGCCGTTGTTCTGCGGGTACTTGATGACGTCCTGCTCGAGGGTGATGCCGTTGACCTCGGAGAGGTACTCGATCATCACACCGTCGATCTGGAGACCGAAATTGTGTGAAGTAAGGGAGTCACCCGGGTTCAGACTCATGTGTTCTCAGTCCTTCTGAGGCTTTTGACGATGGCGTGGGCAGGGGCGTAGGTGTCGGAGGGCGCCGCCCGCTACTCCTCCAGCTCCCCGCCGCCGCTGGAGAACTGGGCCAGCCGGAAGATCACGAACTCGGCGGGCTTGACCGGCGCGATGCCGATCTCGCACACGACCCGGCCCAGGTCCACCGACTCGGGCGGGTTGGTCTCCTCGTCGCACTTGACGTAGTACGCCTCGGACGCGCTCTGGCCGAACAGGGCGCCGCTGCGCCACTCGTTGACCAGGAAGGCCGAGATGTTGCGGCGGATGCGGGCCCAGAGGTTGTGGTCGTTCGGCTCGAAGACCACCCACTGGGTGCCGATCAGGATCGACTCCTCCAGGTAGTTGAAGTACCGGCGGATGTTCAGGTAGCGCCACGCCGGGTCGGAGGAGAGGGTGCGGGCGCCCCAGACACGGATGCCCCGGCCGGGGAACGAGCGGATGCAGTTGACGCCGATCGGGTTGAGCAGGTCCTGCTCGCCGCGGGTGATCTGCAGCTCCAGATCGACGGCGCCGCGGACGACCTCGTTGGCGGGTGCCTTGTGCACGCCGCGCTCGGAGTCGTTGCGGGCCCAGATGCCGGCGACGTGACCGCTCGGCGGGACCAGGCGGGACTGGCCGGTGGCCGGGTCGAAGGACTTGATCCAGGGGTAGTACAGGGCCGCGTACTTGGAGTCGTAACCGGCCGTCTCCTGGCGCCAGACGCGGATCTGGCGGGCGTTCTGGCTGGGCGGCGGGTCGATGATGGCGACGCGGTCGCCCATCAGCTCGCAGTGGGCGATGAGACCGAGCTGGACGGCCTTGACGGCCTCCAGGTCGATCGCGCCGCGCTGGTAGGCGGCCATCAGGTCGGGCACCGCGACCATGGAGATCTCGTCGATCGCCTCCAGGCCGCCGAAGCCGGTGCGGTCCGCGGAGTCGCCGATGTACTGGGTGGGGCCGGGATGCGCGAGCTCGCCCTGGCCGGCCGGGACGGCGGGTGCGGCGGCGGGCGGCGCGGGCAGCGTCAGGGTCTGGTTCTCCGGGCGGACCAGCTGCGCGGCGGGCGCGGCCTCGGTCACCGTGATGAGCTTGGAGCGCTCCTTGACCTGGGTGACGACGTAGGAGCGGTTGCCCTTCTTGGCGCTCACGTCGAAGGTCTCGACCGGCTTGTCGCCGTCCTTGACGATCAGCTTGAAGCGCTCGGCGGGGCCCTCGCCCTCGGGGTCGGCGACCTCGACGGTCAGCGGGCCGCTCTGGCCGGCGGCGGTGGCCGTCACGGCGAAGGTGCCGAGCTGCTTGGGCTCGGCGGCGGGCAGCGCGGCCTTGGCGGTGCTGCCGGTGACGGCGGCGGGGGCGGTGGGGCCGTCCGCGGTGCCGGCGGCGGCGTCGTCGGCGGAGCCGCCGACCCGGACGACGTAGGCGGCGGAACCGCCGTTGTTGAAGAACCCGTAGACGGAGTGCGCGAGGTAGTACCCGCCGGTGAAGTCACCGAAGGCCGCGACGTACTGCGTCCAGTTGGTCACCAGCGTGGGCTCGTTCAGCGGGCCGGTCGGGGCGAGACCGACGAAGGCCGCCACCGACGTGCCCACTCCCTCGATCGGGCGCGAGCCGCTGGCCACCTCCTCGACGTAGACGCCGGGCGACAGGTAGGACGGCATGCTCTGCTCTCCTCGGGGTACGAGACAGGACGCCCCTCAGCCTCACGCGCGCGTTGCCTTCGCCGAAACGCCCTTCGGTGCCGGTGTGGGGGCACGGCCATTGCCCCTGACCGTGCCCGTTGGGGCAGACTCCCGGCCCTTCCCGGCCCTTCCCCTCCCGGACCCCTGGCGGTCGTCCGGCGTTTCTGATTCAACATCTTGTGTCGACTGCCAGTTCGCCAGGATGTCATCCTGCGATCAAGTTCCGTACCGGAGCGTGCCGTTCCGCGCACCGGGGCCCGTCCCGCCTGAGCGGGCGCGGTGACAGGGTGTCAGAAGGGGATCGTCCGTGTCGGACCGCTTGAACCAGACGCCGGGACACCGCACGGCCGGGGCCGCCCCGGCCCGGCCCCGCCCGCAGGGACGCCGGCAACCGCCCCTGGCCTCGCTGCAGGCCGCGGCGGGAAACCGGGCCGTCGCCTCGGCGATCCGGCGTGGGACGGGTACGGCGATCCAGCGCGCGACCGGTACGGCGCAGCTCCCCCGGGACGCGGTGGTGGCGCGGGCGACCGCGCCGGCGGTGGACGACGACCTGCGGATCACGCCGGTGACGGAGACCGGGCGGTCGGCGGGCGAGACCGGCCGGGCGGCGGACACGGCGACCGAGCAGCAGGCGGCCGTGGACGAGGTGGCCGACCAGAAGGCGAAGGTCACGGCCGCGTCGCTGGCGCGGGCCGCCGCCGAGACCGACGTGTGGCAGGCGTCCGGGGAAGCGGCCGAGGCGCGCAGGAAGGCGGCGGGGGCCCGGGGCCGGGCGGAGAAGCTGGAAGGCGCCGCCGGGGCCGCCGAGCTGGGTCGGACCAGCTCACTCGAGGCCGAGGAAAGGTTCACCGAGGCGGCCGGAACGGCGACGGAGAAGCAGCAGATCGCCGAGGAGAGGGCGGGCGGGCTCCAGAACACCGAGAACGGGGAACGCGCGGCGGCGAAAGCGGCCCGTGCCGAGGAGCGGAAGTACACGGAGCAGGCCGAGGAGGCCGAGAAGAGGCGGGAGGCCGCCGAGGACAGGGCGGCGGACTTCAAGCGGCAGGCCGACGACGCCCGGCAGAAGCAGGAGGCCGCCGAGGCCAAGGTGGCGAAGCTCAAGGAGCAGGCCAGGAAGGCCGAGGAGGAGCAGAAGGCCGCCGAGACCGCGGCACGGGCGAAGGCCGAGGCCGAGGACGAGGCGCTGCGGCAGGCGGCCAAGTCCGAGGCGGAGGCGGAGGCCGAGGACGAGATTGCACGGCGCGTGAAGAAGTGGGCCGAGGAAGCGGCCGACGCGCTGAAGCAGGCCGGTGAGGCCGAAGAGGAGGCCCGTCGGCAGGCGGGAGAGAGCAAGGACGCCGACGATGCGCGGAAGAAGGCCGCGGACGAGGCGAGCGCGTACGCCGAGGACCGGGACACGGCGCAGGAGCAGGCGAAGGCGGCCAGGGACCGGGCAGCGCTGCGGGAGAAGAACGCCGACGCCGCAGCGCGGGAGCGCGGCAAGGCCGAGCGTGCGGCGGAGAGGCACAAGAAGGCCGCGGACCAGGCGCTGCGGCAGGCCGACCGGGCCCAGGCCGACGCGGACAAGCAGGCGCGCATCGCGGCGGAGCGGGGCCGGCAGGCGGAGGCGGCCCGCGCCGAGGAGCGGGGGCACGCGCGGGACGCGGTCGAAGCACAGGACAGGGCGGCGGCAGCAGGGCGGCGGCAGCAGGACCAGCGGGAGGCCCAGACCACGGCGACGACGGCGCTGAGCGCGGCGAAGAAGGCCCGGGAGGCGGAGAAGGCTCAGAAGGCGAAGGAGGCCGCCGCGGCGGAAGCCGCGAAGAAGAACGAGGCGCAAGCGGCGGAACGGACGGACGAGGCGGAGCCGGCGGGCGCCGAGAAGGCGGGCGAATCCCTGGGCAAGCGGGCCACGGGCACGGTCAAGAAGGTCGCCGCCAAGGTCAAGTCGTGGGTCGACGTGCCCGACCTGGCGGCCCTGCGGCTCAGTGCGCCGTACAGCGGAACGCAGCGGTCGGAGGCGACGAAACTCGGGAACACGGGGACGGTGCACGACACCGCGGCCCAGCAGCTCGTCGAGAACCCGATCAACGTGACCAGCGACGCCACCGGGACCTTCAACGACCTGACGGCGCTCAAGGACTCCTTCGGCAAGCGCAAGGAAAAGGGACCGGCCTCCCACGGGCACCGGAAGAACGTGAACACCAAGCCCCTGGCCGCGACGACGAACGCCTTGATGACCACCAACGACGTCGTGAAGATCACCGACAACACCATGAGGATCACCGAGAACGTGGCCGGAGTGGCCGAGCTCGGCGCCGCCGGCGGTGGCCTCAACATCGCGTTCTCCTCCTTGACCGCCGGCCGCGACATCAAGGTCCTCAAGGACACCCATGCGCAGCGCAAGGAGCTGAAGGACCACTTCAAGGGCGAGGCCGCGAAGCGCGACCGCGGGCTCCAGAAGGTCCTGGACGACCTGGGGGCGGCCAACACGAAGCTGGCCCAGGAATCGATCAGACTGGCGGCCGCCGAGCCCGGCGCGGAAGCGGCGGCGCTGCAGGCCGTCGAGGACGAGCGCGCCCGCATCGACGGCCTGCGGCAGGAGCTGATGGAGCACCTGGCCAGTGGACGGGACTACGCGGTGAAGAAGAAGGGGCGGAAACTCAGGCACCGCGCCACCAACCTCACCGGCAACGTCGCGCGCACCACCGCCGGCGCCGTGGCGGTCGCGGCCGCGGCGGGAGCGGTCTCCGGCGGAATCGGAGCCGGTGTGGTGGGCGGCACGACGGCACTGGCCCTGGGCGGATACGCGGCCGAGAAGGGCGTGCGGAAGGGCAACAAGCGCTATAACTCGGTACGGGACTACGACAAGCACGCCCGGACCACCCTTCCTCAGGAAGGGACCCCGACGCCCGAGCCGCCCAGGCTGGACAAGGACGGCCGGGGCAGGAGGAGCGACGCGTGGAAGGAGGCGGTCATGGTGACGCACTCCATCAAGCAGGGAAAGCGGCAGCTCAACGCCCAGGAGATCTACGCGCAGGCGGCCGGGCCGGCCGTCCCCGCGAGCGAGAACGTCCCCGAGGACATCCGGCGCGAGACCCGCGCGTTCCTCAAGTCGCTCAAGTGCGGCCCGGACAAGCACAACCAGAACGAGACGCAGTGGGAGGAGTCGCTCAACGACCCCGAGCTGCAGACGGAGTGGGAAGAGGCGATAGCCAAGGCGCTCTCCTCGCTCTGAGCACCCTGCGCCGTGACCGGGGGCGGCGCCGGTGCGCTGCCCCCGACGTTGCCCTCGGGTACCTGCCGGGGGCGGGCGCCCTCCGGTAGGGCTGGTGGCCACAGGTCCGGTGTCGAAGGGAGCCATGGTGCGCGCGCACGAGGAAGCCACCGAGCAGAAGGCCGTGCGGGGTGGTCGGGCTCCGCACCGGGCCGTGGCCGCGCCCACCACCGCGGTGAGCGGCGCCCCGATGACACCCGCGACGGTCATGGCGCTCCAGCGCTCCGTCGGCAACCAGGCCGTCCAGCGGCTCATCAGCCGGGAGGAGCACCAGCACGGCGCCGGCTGCGGGCACGACGGGTTCGACGACAAGAGCCCGCAGGGCCAGGTCCAACTGCTCAACGATGCCATGGCCACGCCGAGCAGCCCGCTCGGCGGGTCGCTGCGCTCCGAGGCGGAGTCGTTCTACCAGGCCGACCTCTCTCCCACCCGGATCCACGACAACCCGGTGGCCCAGCGCGCCACCGCGGCCCTGGGCGCGCAGGCGATGACGGTCGGCGCCCATGTCTTCCTCGGTCCGCAGGCGGCCGGCCGCAAGGACGTCATCGGCCATGAGCTGGGCCACGTCAAGGAGAACCTGTCGGGCGTCCGCGAGACGGGCAACGACAACGGTGCCGGACTCGCCGTGACCGACCCGGGCCAGGGTTCGGAGCGGGCCGCGGAGGCCGACGGCGCCGCCTTCGGCGCGGGCGCGAAGGTCGCCCCGTCCGTCGCCGCCCGGGGAGCGGTCACGGACCACGCGGACGACACGGAGTAGAACGGTACGGATCCGATGAGCCTGTGGACTTCCCTGGAGCCCGCGTCCGCGACTGTGGACCCCGGCAGCAGTACGCGCGTACGGCTGCGGGTGCGCAACACCGGTGACGTGGTGGACGAGTACCGGTTCGAGCCGGTGGGGGACGTGTCCCCCTGGACGACGGTCGAGCCGCCGACGCTTCGCCTGTATCCGGGGACGACGGGGACGGTGGAGCTGACGTTCGCTCCGCCGCGTACGCCGGACGCGGTGGCGGGACCGAACCCGTACGCGGTGCGGATCACGCCGACCGAGCATCCGGACGCGGTGACGGTGCCGGAGGGGAACCTCACGATCACGGCGTTCACCGAGGTGCGGGCCGAGTT
>NZ_JBFBJX010000035.1:0-40518 GCF_040686295.1 Streptomyces sp. NPDC085944
CGCCGGAGGCATCCGCGCTCCCGCCGGAGGCATCCGCGCTCCCGCCGGAGGCATCCGCGCTCCCGCCGGAGGCATCCGCGCTCCCGCCGGAGGCACCCGCGCTCCCGCCGGAGGCATCCGCGCTCCCGCCGAAGACACCCGCGCCACCGCCGGAGGCACCCGGCCCTGTTACAGCCAGCCCGCGAACTCCAGCAGCAGCTCCGCGTCCTGCTCGCGCCCCACCCGCCGGGCCCGCACCCCCGACTCCACCGCCCGGAACAGCGTCCAGCCACGCAGCCGCTCCTGATCGACCTCCAGCGACTCCGCGAGCCGCTTGATCCGCCGTCGCGTCGTCGACGCCCCCGACGGCTGGGCGATCAGATCCTCCACCCGGTCCCGCACCAACCGCGCCAGATCGAACGCGGTCTCCCCGACCACCGGATCGGGCCCCACCGCCAGCCACGGCATCCGATCCCCGGCGAGCACCTTGCTCTGCCGAAACGTGCCGTGCAGCAGCAACTGCTCCGACGGCTCGGCCAACAACTCCGCACGCGCCGCGAGCGCCGCGTCGACCAGCGGCGCCACCTCCGCGTCGGCCACCGCCGCCGCCCGCATCGCCTCGGCCTGCCGCCCGGTCCGCTCGGCCACGGTCTCGAAGGGATGAGAGACGGGCGGCTCCACCCACAGCCGCCGCAACGTCCCCGCGGCCTCCAGCAACGCCTTCGCCTCCGGCAACGACCGAACCGACACGTCCGGATGCAGCCGCTCGAGCAGCAGCACGCCCTCCTCGGACACCCCCTCGGCACCCTCGTCGCGCACCTGCACGGCCCCCAGCCCACCCCAGTGCACCAGCGCGGCCCGCTCGCTCTCCGGACGGGCCCGGCGAGGGGCAAGCTTCAGCACCGCGGGGGAACCCCCGGCCGTCCGCACGAGCACCACCAGACTGCTGCGCCCGCCGGGCACCTGCACCCGCTCCGCGGTCAGCCCACGCACCGCCACGGCCCGCTCCGCCGCCTCGGGCAGCTTCGCCAGCCAGTCGTCACCGTCCGGTGCCGTCTCGCCGAGCGCTCGGATCAAACGCCGCGGCGGTTCGAAAGCCATGCGCGAGCCGTTCCCTTCCCGTACGGAAAGCCGTACGCGTTACGCAGTCGGTGAAGCCGTTGCCGATGAAGCCGCCGGTCCCGTAGCCGTGTCGGAGGCATCCGGATCAGGACGACCCCGCCCGGACGGCGTCCCGGCCCGCTCGGCGAGCCCAGGGAAGGCTACGCTCCCGCCCCGCCAACGTGCCGCGCGGACCGCCGCCTCGCGCAGCGCCCCGGCCGCCGTGGTCCGCGCGTCGCCCTCGGCCGCCCGCACCAGGTCGGAGTAGACCCCGGCCACCCGGTCCTCCAGCTCGGCCGCCAGCCGCACGGCCGCCGCCGAGTCCGGCACCGAGAACGGCAGCGCGTACCCCGCCGCCGCGGCGACCGGCTCGCCGCCCAGGCCCCGCACGTCGCGCGCCAGCGCGTCCCGCCGCGCCCGGTGAGCGTCGTACGCCGCCCGTGCCTCGGTGCGCCGTTTCTCGCCGACACGCCCACCGACGACCCCGTAGCCGTACACCGCCGCGTGCTCCGCCGCCAACGCGGCCTGGAGGGCGTCCAGCCGCCTGTCCTCCGCCTTGCTCACCCGTCACCCTCCGTCAGCAGAAACACGTGGGCCGCCCCGGCCGCGGCGACCGAGGCCAGCAGCCGCGCCGACTCGCCCGGCACGTCGAGCAGCGCCGCGGCCCGCCGGTCGGCGAGCTTCCGTTCGGCGTCGGCGAGCAGGGCCAGAGCACCCTTCTCGTCGGCCGGCACGGCACCGGAGTCACGGGCCGTCGGCCCGGCGGCCCGCGCGGAATCCGAGGGCGAGGCCGGCGAGGCCGCCCGCACACCACCGAACGCTTCCGCGTGCCGTACGACCTCCTCCCGCAGCGGCCCCAGCCGATCCGCCAGCCCGCTATGGGCCGCGATCACCGCCGCGTACCGCTCGGCCAGCGCTTCGCTGTCCCGGGCCGCACGCGCGCGTACCCGGTCGGCGGCCGACGTCCCGGTCCCGGGATCGTCGGGGGCCGAGCCCCCGGTACAGCCGACAAGCAGCGCGGCCCCGGCGGCCGACGCGAGCAGGCTCCTTCTGCGCGGCCCCCGGGGAGGGCGCGGCGATGGGGAAAACGACACGGCAGACGACCTCGACAGGCTCGTTCGGAAGCGGCGGCAGAGCGACGGGCGACGGCGGGAGCGCGATACGGCCCACGGCCTGCGGCCCGCCAGTGATCACGGTACCCGTGCCCCGCCCCACCCCCCACCCGCACCGCACCACCCACCCGCACCACCCGCACCGCACCACCCACCCGCACCGCACCACCCACCCGCACCACCCACGCACCCGCACCCCCACCCGAACCACCCACCCACCCGCACCGGCCCCCCACCCGAACCGACACCCCCGAACCCACACCCCCCACCCACACCCCCGCCGGCGAACCCGCCCCATCCCCCGGGGTGGACGGCAACACCCCCCGCGACCGGATACCCTTTGACCAGACACGCGCACCGTCCCACAACAGCACACGCGGCCGAGGAGTCACCCGGATGAGCACCACCCAGAGCGAGAGGCTGCGAGAGCTGCTGGAGCCGCTCGTCGCCTCCCAGGGACTGGACCTCGAGGAGATCGCGGTGGACTCGGTCGGCCGTAGGCGTGTGCTGAGCGTGGTCGTCGACTCCGACACCGGGGCGGACCTGGACCGGATCGCCGATGTGAGCCGCGCGCTCTCGGCGAAGCTCGACGAGACCGACGCGATGGGCGAGGGGGAGTACACCCTCGAGGTCGGCACCCCGGGCGCGGAGCGCTCACTCACCCAGCACCGCCACTACGTGCGCGCCACGGACCGCCTGGTCCGTTTCCAGCTGCACGAGGGCGGTGAACTGGTCGCCCGCATCCTCGCCGTGGACGAGGACGGACTCGACCTCGAAGTCCCGGGTGTCAAGGGCCGCAAGGCCACCACCCGCAGACTGCCCTTCGGCGACATCGACAAGGCACGCGTCCAGGTCGAGTTCAACCGCAAGGACACCAAGAACACCGACAACAACACGAAAGAGGAGGAGGCGTAGCCGTGGACATCGACATGAGCGCCCTGCGGGGCTTGGTACGGGAGAAGGAGATCTCCTTCGACCTGCTGGTCGAAGCGATCGAGTCGGCCCTCCTCATCGCCTACCACCGCACCGAGGGAAGCCGCCGGCACGCGCGCGTGCAGCTCGACCGGAACACCGGGCACGTGACCGTGTGGGCGAAGGAGGACCCCGACGACCTCGAGGAGGGCCAGGCGGCCCGCGAGTTCGACGACACCCCGTCCGACTTCGGCCGTATCGCCGCCACCACCGCCAAGCAGGTCATCCTGCAGCGGCTGCGCGACGCCGAGGACGACGCGACGCTCGGCGAGTACGCCGGCCGTGAGGGCGACATCGTCACCGGCGTGGTCCAGCAGGGCCGCGACCCGAAGAACGTACTGGTCGACATCGGCAAGCTGGAGGCCATCCTGCCGGTGCAGGAGCAGGTGCCCGGCGAGACCTACCCGCACGGCACGCGGCTGCGGTCCTACGTCGTCCGCGTCGCCAAGGGCGTACGAGGCCCCTCCGTGACGCTCTCCCGCACGCACCCCAACCTGGTGAAGAAGCTGTTCGCCCTCGAGGTGCCGGAGATCGCCGACGGGTCCGTCGAGATCTCCGCGATCGCCCGCGAGGCCGGCCACCGTACCAAGATCGCCGTACGCTCCACCCGCTCGGGCCTGAACGCCAAGGGCGCCTGCATCGGCCCCATGGGCGGCCGGGTGCGCAACGTCATGGGCGAGCTGAACGGTGAGAAGATCGACATCGTCGACTGGTCGGACGACCCGGCCGAGATGGTGGCGAACGCGCTCTCCCCGGCCCGCGTCTCGAAGGTGGAGGTCGTCGACCTGGCGGCCCGCTCCGCGCGCGTGATCGTGCCCGACTACCAGCTGTCGCTGGCCATCGGCAAGGAAGGCCAGAACGCCAGGCTCGCGGCCCGGCTGACCGGCTGGCGGATCGACATCCGCCCGGACACCGAGCAGCCGGACGAGCAGCCGGACGACCAGCCGTCCGAGTAGCAGGGCGACCGGCCGTCCGAGGCGCCGGGGAATAGATCCAAGCCGCAGGCCGCTGAGATCACGACAGCTTTGCTTGCGGCACGCGTTCGATTCTTGCCCCGAAGGGGTGAGGTCGATTCGGGGAGGTAGACTTAGGAGTGTCTGGCCGGACACGTGCCCGAGCATGCCCCGAGCGCACCTGCGTGGGGTGCCGGGAGCGAGCGGTCAAGAGCGAGCTGCTGCGCACCGTCGCGGTCGAGGGTCATTGCGCCCCTGATCCACGCGGTACGCTGCCCGGCCGGGGTGCGTACGTCCACCCCGTGCCGGTCTGTGTCGACCAGGCAGTGCGCCGCAAGGCGTTCCCGCGGGCGCTCCGCGTCCCGGGTCCGCTCGACGTAAAGGCGTTGCGCCACTACGTCGAGCAGGCACAAGGTTGCGACAAGGCTGCCGAAGGCAGCATGTGAGCAACGTGGTAAGGAAGACATGCCGCGCGGAACCCCGTGCGGTCTGGTACCTCGCGAGTCGAAAGCAGGTCGAGATTGCGATGAGCACTCGATGAGTACGCGATGAGTACGCCCATGAACTAGCGACGGTCCGGACGCAACCCGGACCTCAGAGGAGCGAAGTGGCTAAGGTCCGGGTCTACGAACTCGCCAAGGAGTTCGGTGTCGAGAGCAAGGTCGTCATGGCCAAGCTCCAGGAGCTCGGTGAATTCGTCCGTTCGGCGTCTTCGACGATCGAAGCGCCCGTAGTACGCAAGCTGACAGACGCCTTCCAGCAGGGTGGTGGCAACGGTCGGTCCGCCGGTCGTCCCGCGGCCCCGAAGAAGGCTGCCCCCAGGCCGTCGGCGCCCTCCCCGGCGCAGGCGGCCCGCCCGGCTGCGCCCCGTCCGGGCCCCGCGGCTCCGGCGGCTCCCAAGCCGCCGGCCGCCCAGCAGCCCGCGGCACCGTCCGCCCCGGCGCCGGGCCCGCGTCCGACGCCGGGTCCGAAGCCCGCGCCGCGTCCGGCCCCGGCCGCCCCGGAGTTCACCGCTCCGCCGACCGCCCCGGCCGCCCCGGCCGCTTCGTCCCAGGCTCCGGCCGGTCCGAAGCCCGGTGGTGCGCGTCCCGGTGCCCCCAAGCCCGGCGAGCGCCGTCCGTCCGGTCCGGGTCAGGACCGCGGTCAGCAGGGCGGCCAGGGCCGTCCCGGTGGCCAGCGTCCCGCCTCCCCGGGCCAGCGTCCCGGCGGCCGTCCCGGCGGTCCGCGTCCGGGCAACAACCCCTTCACCTCCGGCGGCAACGCCGGCATGGCGCGCCCGCAGGCGCCCCGTCCGCAGGGCGGGCCGCGTCCGGGCGGTCCCGGTGCTCCCGGCGCCGGTCCCCGTCCGCAGGGCCCCGGCGGCCAGGGCGGCGGTCCCCGTCCCCAGGCTCCGGGCGGCAACCGTCCGAGCCCGGGCTCGATGCCCCGTCCGCAGGGCGGCGGCGCCGGTCCCCGTCCCGGCGGCGGCCCGCGTCCGAACCCCGGCATGATGCCGCAGCGTCCCGCTGCCGGCCCGCGTCCCGGCCCCGGTGGCGGCGGTCGCGGTCCCGGCGGTGCCGGTCGTCCCGGCGGCGGTCGTCCGGGTGGCGGCGGCTTCGCCGGCCGTCCCGGTGGCGGCGGCGGTCGTCCGGGTGGCGGCGGCGGTTTCGCCGGTCGTCCCGGCGGTGGCTTCGGTGGCGGCGGTGGCCGTCCCGGCTTCGGCGGTCGTCCCGGCGGCCCCGGTGGCCGTGGTGGCACGCAGGGTGCCTTCGGCCGTCCCGGCGGACCCGCGCGTCGCGGTCGCAAGTCGAAGCGGCAGAGGCGCCAGGAGTACGAGGCCATGCAGGCCCCGAGCGTCGGCGGCGTGATGCTGCCGCGCGGCAACGGCGAGACCATCCGTCTCTCCCGCGGCGCGTCGCTCACCGACTTCGCGGAGAAGATCAACGCCAACCCGGCGTCGCTCGTCGCGGTCATGATGAACCTCGGCGAGATGGTCACCGCGACCCAGTCCGTCTCCGACGAGACGCTCCAGCTCCTCGCCGACGAGATGAACTACACGGTTCAGATCGTCAGCCCGGAGGAGGAGGACCGCGAGCTGCTCGAGTCCTTCGACCTGGAGTTCGGCGAGGACGAGGGCTCCGAGGAGGACCTGGTCGTCCGTCCGCCGGCCGTGACCGTCATGGGTCACGTCGACCACGGCAAGACCCGACTGCTCGACGCCATCCGCAAGACGAACGTCATCGCGGGCGAGGCCGGCGGCATCACCCAGCACATCGGTGCCTACCAGGTCGCGACCGAGGTCAACGGCGAAGAGCGCAAGATCACCTTCATCGACACCCCGGGTCACGAGGCGTTCACCGCCATGCGTGCCCGCGGTGCGAAGTCGACCGACATCGCGATCCTGGTCGTCGCGGCCAACGACGGCGTCATGCCGCAGACGGTCGAGGCGCTCAACCACGCCAAGGCGGCCGAGGTCCCGATCGTCGTCGCGGTCAACAAGATCGACGTCGAGGGTGCCGACCCGACCAAGGTGCGCGGTCAGCTGACCGAGTACGGCCTGGTGGCCGAGGAGTACGGCGGCGACACCATGTTCGTCGACATCTCCGCCAAGCAGGGTCTGAACATCGACTCCCTGCTGGAGGCCGTGGTCCTCACCGCGGACGCCTCGCTCGACCTGCGGGCCAACCCGAACCAGGACGCGCAGGGCATCTCCATCGAGTCCCGTCTCGACCGCGGCCGCGGTGCCGTGGCGACGGTCCTCGTGCAGCGAGGCACCCTGCGGGTCGGCGACACGATGGTGGTGGGCGACGCCTACGGCCGCGTCCGCGCCATGCTCGACGACAACGGCAACAACGTCGCCGAGGCGGGTCCGTCCACGCCGGTCCAGGTGCTGGGTCTGACCAACGTCCCGGGCGCAGGCGACAACTTCATCGTGGTCGAGGAGGACCGTACGGCCCGCCAGATCGCGGAGAAGCGCGCCGCCCGCGAGCGCAACGCCGCGTTCGCCAAGCGCACGCGCCGCGTGTCGCTGGAGGACCTGGACAAGGTGCTGAAGGCCGGCGAGGTCCAGCAGCTCAACCTGATCATCAAGGGCGACGCGTCCGGATCGGTCGAGGCGCTGGAATCCTCCCTGCTCCAGCTGGACGTCGGCGAAGAGGTCGACATCCGCGTCCTGCACCGCGGCGTCGGTGCGGTCACGGAGTCCGACATCGACCTGGCGATGGGCTCCGACGCCATCGTGATCGGCTTCAACGTGCGCGCCGCCGGGCGTGCCGCGCAGATGGCCGAGCGCGAGGGTGTGGACGTCCGGTACTACTCGGTCATCTACCAGGCGATCGAGGAGATCGAGGCGGCCCTCAAGGGCATGCTCAAGCCGGAGTACGAAGAGGTCGAGCTGGGCACGGCGGAGATCCGCGAGGTCTTCCGCTCCTCCAAGCTGGGCAACATCGCGGGTGTCCTCATCCGCTCCGGCGAGGTCAAGCGCAACACCAAGGCGCGCCTCCTGCGCGATGGCAAGGTCATCGCGGAGAACCTCAACATCGAGGGTCTGCGTCGCTTCAAGGACGACGTCACCGAGATCCGCGAAGGCTTCGAGGGCGGTATCAACCTCGGAAACTTCAACGACATCAAGGTCGACGACGTCATCGCGACGTACGAGATGCGTGAGAAGCCGCGGGTGTAAGCACCGCGTCTTCCGGCAGTGACCGGTCCGGGGCCGGTCGGCGGAGCACAATATCCGTCGATCGGCCCCGGCCGTTCGTTGTACGGTTCTGGTGTCCCCGCCCGTTCGCGGCGGGGCCATCGATCCCGGACCGGCGGGTGAACCGGTTTCACATGTATGTGGGGACGCTGTCCTTCGACCTCCTCCTCGGCGACGTACATTCGCTGAAGGAGAAGCGCTCCGTCGTCCGTCCGATCGTCGCCGAACTCCAGCGGAAGTACGCGGTGAGCGCGGCGGAGGTGGAGCACATGAACCTCCACCGCCGGGCGGTCGTCGGCCTGGCCCTGGTGTCCGGCGACGCGGGCCACCTCAGCGACGTACTCGACCGGTGCGAGCGGCTGGTGGCCGGCCGCCCCGAGGTGGAACTGCTGTCGGTGCGACGGCGATTCCACGGCGACGACGACTGACCAGATCGGGCAGAAGACCAGATCAGGCAAGAGAAGAAAGAACGGGAGACGGACCAGTGGCCGACAACGCGCGGGCGAAAAGGCTGGCGGACCTCATCCGAGAGGTGGTGGCCCAGAAGCTGCAGCGCGGGATCAAGGACCCGCGGCTCGGCTCGCACGTCACCATCACGGACACCCGGGTCACGGGTGACCTGCGGGAGGCGACCGTCTTCTACACGGTCTACGGCGACGACGAGGAGCGCAAGGCCGCCGCGGCGGGCCTGGAGAGCGCCAAGGGCATCCTGCGCTCCGAGGTCGGCAAGGCGGCGGGCGTGAAGTTCACGCCGACCCTGACCTTCGTCATGGACGCCCTGCCGGACACCGCCCGCAACATCGAGGACCTCCTCGACCGGGCACGCCAGTCCGACGAGAAGGTCCGCGAGGCGTCCGCGGGCGCCGCGTACGCGGGCGACGCGGACCCGTACCGCAAGCCGGACGAGGACGACACCGAGGCCGACGAGACGGACGACACCGCTAAATGACCGACAAGCACACCACGCCCGACGGCCTTGTCATCGTCGACAAGCCGTCGGGCTTCACTTCGCACGACGTGGTCGCCAAGATGCGGGGCATCGCCCGCACCCGGCGCGTCGGGCACGCCGGCACGCTCGACCCGATGGCGACGGGCGTCCTGGTCCTCGGGGTGGAGCGGGCGACCAAGCTCCTCGGGCACCTCGCCCTCACCGAGAAGGAGTACCTGGGCACCATCAGGCTCGGGCAGACGACGCTCACCGACGACGCCGAGGGCGAGATCACGGGGTCGCGGGACGCCTCGAAGGTCACCCGGGAGGCGATCGACGCCGGGGTCGCCAAGCTGAGCGGCGACATCATGCAGGTGCCGTCCAAGGTCAGCGCCATCAAGATCAAGGGCGTGCGCTCCTACAAGAGGGCCCGCGAGGGCGAGGACTTCGAGATCCCCGCCCGCCCCGTCACCGTCTCCTCCTTCGCGGTGTACGACGTCCGGGACGCCGTCGCCGAGGACGGCACCCCGGTGCTCGACCTGGTGGTCTCGGTGACCTGCTCCTCCGGTACCTACATCCGGGCCCTCGCCCGCGACCTGGGCGCCGACCTCGGCGTCGGCGGGCACCTCACGGCGCTGCGCCGCACCCGCGTCGGGCCGTACAAGCTGGACGGCGCCCGGACACTGGACCAGCTCCAGCAGGAGCTCACCGTCATGCCCGTCGCGGACGCGGCCGGTGCCGCCTTCCCGCGCTGGGACGTGGACACCAGGCGGGCCCGGCTGCTCACCAACGGCGTACGCCTGGAGATGCCCGAGGAGTACGCGGGCGCCGGTGCCGTCGCCGTCTTCGATTCCGACGGGCGCCTCCTCGCGCTCGTGGAGGAGCAGAAGGGCAAGGCGAAGAGCCTGGCCGTCTTCGGCTGAGCCGGCACACCGCCGGGTCCGCCCGTGGAGCGGCGATCACGGGGACTACCACTGTCGCCGCTCCACGGTCCCCCCTCGGTTCCCCCACCCCCTAGGGTCTATCCAACCCACCCCTTGTGTTCACCCGTCCGGGCAGGCGCTCGGAGTGAACCGGGGGAGTGGAAGGGGGCGCGTTGGCCACGGTGTCTGTCCTGCTGATCATCACGCGCCTACCGTCGAACACACGGCACGGGTGTACGGCGGGGAGGTTCGACGATGGCGTCGCGGAACCGGTCCCGGGGGGTAGCGGGCGGCACGGCGGGGGAGCGGTCCGGGGCCGGCTCCCGGGGAGCGCGAGGCGGGCTCCCGGCCGTCCGTGAGGCCGAGCCGGCGGAGTATCCGTCCGACCCGGCCGGGTGCGCGTCCGGCGACGCCTCCCTGATCCGCGTCCACGACCTCGCCGGCCGCCCCCGCGGCACCGGGTTCGTCGCCGACCACCACGGCACGGTGCTCACCAGCCACGAAGCGGTCGACGGCCTGTCCCGGCTGGTCCTGAGCACCGCCGGTGCCCGGCGTCGGGTCGTGGCCGCCGCCGACGTGACCCCGCTGCCCGCCCTCGGCCTGGCCCTGGTCCGCACCGAGGGCCTCGGCGTCGACCCGCTGCCCCTCACCACGCGGGACCACGTCGATGCCGGGACCTACGTCCGCATCGCCGCCGGCGGCTGGCGCGAGGCCCGCGTCCTGGGCACCACCGACGTCACCTACGCCGCCACCGACCGCTTCCACCTCGTCGGCGACGCCCTGGAACTCGCCGTCGGCACGGCCGGGCGGGACGCCCTGCGACTGGGCGGCGGCGCGGCCGGCGGCCCCGTGCTCGACGCGGCGACCGGCGCCGTCCTCGGTGTCCTCGGCACCGCCCTCAGCTCCGGCCACAGCGACGTCGGCTTCGCCCTGCCCCTGCGCCGAGCGGCCACGGGCCCGCTCGCCGGCCTCCTCGCCGAGAACGCGGCGACGGTCCCGGCGTACGGCGCCGACCTCAACCTGGCCGGTGTGCTGGCCCTGACGGCGACTTCGGTCCGGGAGGGCAGCCCCGCCACCGGTCCCGGCGGCGGATCCGGGACGCCGGAACCGGTCGAACGCGCGGACACGGCCCGCGACTTCGCAGCCTTCGCCGCCGGCCACGCCCGCGTCCTCGGCCTGGTCGGCGCGCCGGGCAGCGGTCGTACGACGGAGCTGGCCGCCCTCGCCGCCCGCCGTGCCAAAGGCCCGGAGGCGGCACCCACGCTGTGGCTGCGCGGCGCCGACCTGCACGACGACGACATGTCGGTGGCGGACGCGGCCCGCCGAACACTGGCCGGGGCGGCCCGCACCGTGGCCGCCTCGGACCCCTCCCGCCCCGCCGGCCTCGGCGACATCGCCCCGGAACGCCTCGCCCACCTGGCCGGTGCCGCCGGCCGGCCCCTCCTGCTCCTTCTCGACGGCCCGGAGGAGATGCCGCCCGTCCTGGCCCACCGCCTCCCCGAGTGGACCGAGGGCACGGCCACCTGGCTGCGGGAGACGGGGGCACGGCTCGTGGTGGCCTGCCGCCCGGAGCACTGGGAGCACGCGGGGGCGGAGTTCCCGGGGGAGCTGCTGTACGGGGCGGTTTCGGGGGCGTCGTCGCCTCCTCGGTCCACGGGTGGGCCGATGTCCGGCCCGACGGCCGGAGCGGGGGCGTCCGGGTGGATGGCGGAGCTTCCGTCGCCCCGGGTGGCCGCCGAAGGGGGGCCGGGGGAGGCGGGTGCCGTGCCCCCGTCCGGAACGGGCTCTCGGGGCGGCCAGGTGCCGGGGACGGACCCCGGTGCGGTGGCGCGCGGGGTGGTTGGAGGCACCCGGCCGGCGGAGGCGGCCGGTCCTGTGTCGGTCGGTGGTGTGTCGGCCGCCGGTGTTTCCGTCGGTCGTGTGCCGGTGTCCCGGGCGTGGGAGGGGACGTCGGACTGGGCGGAAGACGGGGCGCCTCTGTCCGGGACGGTCGGCGGAGCCGCCGCGCCCGCCGCGCCCGGGACGACCAGCGGAGCGCCGTGGCCGCGACGCACCGGCGGCGCAACGGGACCTGAATCGCCGGCCGGAGCGGCCGCCGCAGCAACGCGGGGAGGGACCGGAGCCACCGACCTGCGACCGGCGTCCGCCGAGGTGACGTGCTCCGGGCTTGTGTCCGCCGAGGTGACGCGCTCTGGGCCGATGTACCCCGGGCCGGGGTCCGCCGAGCCGACGTACCACGGGCCGGCGTCTGCCGAGCCGATGTACCCAGGGCGGGGGTCCGCCGAGGTGACGTGCTCCGGGCCGATGTACCCCGGGCCGGGGTCTGCCGAGCCGATGTACCCCGGGCGGGGGTCCGCCGAGGTGACGCGCTCCGGGCCGGCGTCCGCCGAGCCGACGTACCCAGGGCGGGCGTCCGCCCAGGTGACGCGCTCGGGGCCGGCGTGCGCCGAGCCGGTGTCTGCAGGACCCCGGTGGCGCGGGCACGCCGGGCTCCCGCCCTGTGTCCGCCTGGGCGACCTGCGCGACGACGAGGCCCGCGAGGCGCGCGCACGCCACGGTGTACCGGAAGGGGGCCTGGCGGAGGCGGACGCCGGGCACCCCCTCACCCTCCGCCTGTACGCGGAGGTACACGCCGCCCTCCCCGGCTCCCCGGCCCCGGCCCCCGTCACCCGGGACACGGTCTTCGCGGCATACCTGGACCTGATGTGCCTGCGCGTCGCCACCCGCCTGGCCGGGGAGAACGGCCTGCACGGCACCGCGGTGCGCCGGCTCGCGGCGAAGGTCTCCGGGCAGGTCCACGAGGCGGCCCGGCGCAGCCTCGGCCCCGGGCAGGGCGGACTGGACCGGGAGACCTTCGGGGCGCTGTTCCCGTGGGGACCGGCCCCGGCCCGGCTGGGCGGCGGCACCGGCTGGGCCTCGGCCGTGCTCGCCGAAGGCATTTTCGTCCCCGCGGGCAGCGGCTACCGCTTCGCGCACGAGGCACTCGCCGACTGGATCCAGGGCACCCACCTCGACCTGGACGAGGCCCTGCGCGCCCTGGTCCACCGCCGTGACACCCCGCACGGCACGCACATCCTCCCCGTCCCGCACCACCGCATCGGCTCCGTCGTCGAGGCGGTCCTGCTCCTCGCCCGGCAGCACGGCGTCCCCCAACTCGCGCTGACCCTCGAGGAGCTGGTGCACGCCCTCGACCTCGACCCGCACTCCTGGTGGGCCGCCCGACTGCTCGCCGAGGTGCTCACCCGCGTACCCGACGCGACGCCGTACACGGAGGTGCTGCGACTGCTCGCCGACGGCATCGCGGAACGGGGGGCGCAGGGGCAGCCGACGCCGCAGGTGTTCGGGCCCGGCTTCTGGACGGCCCTGCGCCTGCCCGAATCCACCCGCCTGGACCTGCTGCGCCGCCTCGTCCTCGCAGACCGCCCTCCGCACGAGCCCGGCCCCCGCCACCTCGACACCGTGGCCGGGCTGCTCACCGCCGACCCCTCGGCCGTACAACCGCTCCTCGTCCGCTGGTTCGACGACGAGCGGCCGTTGCCCGCCACCCCGCACGCCACCGTCGCGACGGCCGCTCAGGCGCTGCTGCACACCCACCGCCACCGCGGCCTGGACGGCCTCACCGAGGTGCTCGTCGACAGCGCGCAGCGGCGCGCGGACGAACTGCTCGCCGTCCTGGCCGAGGAAGAGCCGTCCGCGCTCTGCCGCGCCGTGGAGCGTTGGGCCCGCGACGAGCGCCCGGCACGGCAGACCGCGGCCGTCACCCACGGACTGCGCACCGCCCCGCACGCCCGCCCCGGCGCCGACCGCACCCTGCTCCGCCACGCCGCCCTGGTGCTGCTCGCCGGCCCTTCCCACAGCCCCCTGCGCGGTGGCGCGCTCGCGTTGCTCGTCCAGGACCCCGATTGCCGCGACCGCCACCTCCCCAGGGCCCTCGACCACTTCGCCGCCTGCGACCCGTATCTCCCGCCGAGCGCGGTGGCCACCGCCCTGCCGACGCACCCCGAGCCCGTCCTCGAGGCGTTCCGGGCCCGCCTGCTCGGCCCGGACGCCGGGGAGGCGCTGCGCAGGCTCGCCGACGCCACCACACCCGCGCTGACTCACCGGGTGGCAGCCCTCGTGGGGCGGGCCGCGGCGGAGCGCCCGGAGATCGCCGGGCACCTGGCCGCGTACGTCGACCGGCGCCTCGACCGGGACCCGGCACCCCGCGCCGTACTCCTCCCGCTGGTGACCCGCCTCCTGGACGACGGTCCCGACCCGGCGCGGGCCGCGCTCGCCACCGTCCTCGCCGCCGACGGGGCCACGGCAGGCGCCCCGCTGCGCCGCGCACTGCGGGAGCACCTGTTCGCCCACGAGCAGGAACCCGCCGTGCTGGACGCGCTGCTGCACGCGGCGGCCCGGTGCAACCGCGGGGAACTGCGCGGCCTCGTCCACCGCACCGGGCTGATCCTGGTCCGCACTCCGGAGGGCGCCACCCGTTTCGACCGGGGTCTGGTCGACCTCGCCCGCCACGTCCCCGGGTTCGCCACCCGCCTGATCGGCTGGCTCACCGACGCACCCGAGGACTGGGCCGTGCTGGTGGGCCCCAGCACCCGCCGCACGATCGAGCAGCTGGCGGGCGCCCGCGTCCCCGCCTGACCCGACCGCGACCGTCCACCGGGCCCGCACGGCGTGCACCCGGTCACAGGGTCGATGCCGATGCGGGCGGGAGCCGGACGGCATGGCACCCTTAGTCCTGCGCAAGGGTCACCACGGAAACCATGGAAACCACGGAAGCACCAAGGAGCGGACACAGTGCAGCGCTGGCGTGGCTTGGAGGACATCCCCGAGGACTGGGGACGCAGCGTCGTCACCATCGGCTCCTACGACGGCGTCCACCGCGGGCACCAGCTGATCATCAGGCACGCCGTGGACCGCGCCCGTGAGCTGGGCGTTCCGGCCGTCGTCGTCACCTTCGACCCGCACCCCAGCGAGGTCGTCCGCCCCGGCAGCCACCCACCGCTGCTCGCCCCGCACCACCGCCGGGCCGAACTGATGGCGGGCCTGGGCGTGGACGCGGTGCTGATCCTCCCCTTCACCAAGGAGTTCTCGAAGCTCTCCGCGGCCGACTTCGTGGTCAAGGTCCTGGTCGACCGGCTGCGCGCCAAGGCCGTCGTCGAGGGCCCCAACTTCCGCTTCGGCCACAAGGCCGCCGGGAACGTGGACTTCCTCGTCGAGCAGGGCAAGGTCTACGACTTCGAGGTCGAGGTCGTCGACCTGTACGTCACCGGCGAGGCGGGCGGCGGCGAGCCGTTCTCCTCCACCCTGACCCGCCGCCTGGTCGCCGAGGGCGACGTCGCGGGCGCCGCGGAGATCCTGGGCCGCCCGCACCGCGTGGAGGGCGTGGTGGTGCGCGGCGCCCAGCGGGGCCGTGAGATGGGCTTCCCGACGGCCAACGTCGAGACCCTCCCGCACACCGCCATCCCGGCCGACGGCGTCTACGCAGGCTGGCTGCACGCCCAGGGCGAGGCGATGCCGGCCGCGATCTCCGTCGGCACCAACCCGCAGTTCGAGGGCACCGAGCGCACGGTCGAGGCGTACGCCATCGACCGCGTGGGCCTGGAGCTGTACGGCCTGCACGTCGCCGTGGACTTCGTGGCCTTCGTGCGCGGACAGGCGAAGTTCGAGACGCTGGACGCGCTGCTCGCGCAGATGGCCGAGGACGTCGACCGGTGCCGGGAGATCACCGAGGCGGACGCGCCCAAGGGCTGAGTCCCGGCGGTCTTCCCGTCGCCGGGCGCCACCGGCGGTCCTCGCCGTCACCGCCGGCTTCCTGGCCGTCACGGCCGGCCTTCCCCGTCCGGTCGACGCCTCGTCAGCCCGGCTGCCCGGCCGCCGGCCGGTCC
The DNA here is from genome assembly GCF_040686295.1 of Streptomyces sp. NPDC085944. Classification (NCBI taxonomy): domain Bacteria; kingdom Bacillati; phylum Actinomycetota; class Actinomycetes; order Kitasatosporales; family Streptomycetaceae; genus Streptomyces; species Streptomyces sp. NPDC085944. The sequence continues at coordinate 15,530 of NZ_JBFBJX010000035.1, forward strand.
GTCCGGGCCCAGTGGCAGGCGACCTGTGACTCGTCGCCGCCGCGCAGGATCTCCAGCTCCGTGGTCCGGCACGCGTCCGCGACCCCGGCGCGTTCGGCCTCGCCGCCCGCCAGGACCGGGCAGCGCACGTGGAAGCGGCAGCCGCCCGGGACGTACGACGGGTCCGGCGGCTCGCCGGTGAGCACCACCGGGGCGCCGGGCGCCTCCGGGAGCACGGACAGCAGGGCCTGGGTGTACGGGTGCCGGGGCGCCGTCAGCACCTGCTCCACCGGGCCCGTCTCGACGATCCGGCCGAGGTACATCACCGCGACCCGGTCGGCGATGTTCCAGGCCAGCCCCAGGTCGTGGGTGACCACCAGCGCGGACAGGTCCAGCTCGGTGCGCAGCCGCAGCAGCAGGGCCAGGATCTCGCCGCGTACCGACGCGTCGAGGGAGGCCACCGGCTCGTCGGCGACGAGGAGTTCCGGCTGCAGCACCAGCGCGCCCGCGATGACGACCCGCTGGCGCTGGCCGCCGGACAGCTCGTGCGGGTAGCGCAGGAAGAAGCGCTCCGGCGGTCGCAGCCCGGCCCGCGCCAGCGCCTCGGCCACCGCCGTCCGCTCGTCCCCGGCGTGCCCGTGGATGCGCAGGCCCTCGGCGACGATGTCGTACACCGTGTGCCGCGGGTTCAGCGAGCCGCTCGGGTCCTGCAGGACCAGCTGAGCCCGCCTGCGGTGGGCCTTCAGCGCCCGGGCGGAGTACGCGAGGGACGCGCCGTCGAAGGTGACGCGCCCCCCGGTCGGCCTGGCCAGGCCGAGCAGCGCACGGGCGAGGGTCGTCTTGCCGCAGCCCGACTCGCCGACCAGCGCGACGATCTCGCCCCGCCGGATGTCGAGGTCGACCCCGTCAACGGCCCGCGCGGCAGCTGCCCCGCGCCGCCCGGGAAAGGCGACGCGCAGACCCCGGACGCTCAACAGTGGAGCCTCGGCACCCGTCGTCCTGCTGACCTCGCTGCCACTCATGGGGCACTGCTCCTCACTCCGTCGCCCTGCACCGCCGCGTCTGCGCCGGCCCCATCCGCACGCTCGTCCACGGCTCCGCGCCCGGCCCCTGTTCCGCTCCCGTCGGCGCCGTCGGCCGTTCCGGCGGCCCCCTCTGCGGCAGCACCGGCACCAGGGTCCGCGGCGACCTCGGTGCCCTCGCCGGGCGTCCCGCTGTCGATGGCGGCGCTGTTGCCCACAGGTTCCTCATCGTCGGCAGCATCCCCGGCCGGGATCTCGGCAGTGGGTCCGGTCCGGGGAGCGGGGCCGCCGGACTTCACCGGCCGGCTGCCTGCCGTTTCGGTGCTTTCGGCGGTCGCCCCGGTCGCGGGGGTGGCGTCGCTTTCCGCGTTCCGGCTGTTGGGAGCCTCAGTGCTCGCGCCGGGTGCCTCGGCCTCGGTGGCGGTGCGGCCGGGGGCGGCGGTGCCGTTCCCGGGGGGCTCGGTGCGTTCGGTGGTCGGCTCGAGGGTGGGCGTGGTGCTGTTCCCGGCCGTTTCGGTGCTTTCGGCGGTCGCCCCGGTCGCGGGGGTGGCGTCGCTTTCCGCGTTCCGGCTGTCGGGAGCCTCAGTGCTCGCGCCGGGTGCCTCGGCCTCGGTGGCGGTGCGGCCGGGGGCGGCGGTGCCGTTCCCGGGGGGCTCGGTGCGTTCGGTGGTCGGCTCGAGGGTGGGCGTGGTGCTGTTCCCGGCCGTTTCGGTGCTTTCGGCGGCCGCCCCGGTCGCGGGGGTGGCGTCGCTCTCCGCGTCCCGGCTGTCGGGAGCCTCCGTGCCCTCCTCGGGCACCCCGGCTTCGGCGACCGCCCCGCCGTCGCCCGGGGTCCCCGTGCCGTCCGCCCGCACTCGCACGCACGCCGCCCGGCGTCCCGGGCCCGCCGGTCGCAGCGTCTGGTCCTCAGTGGCACAGAGGTCCAGGGCGACCGGGCAGCGCGGATGGAAGGCGCACCCCGACGGCACCGCCGCCGGGTCGGGAGGGTCGCCCGGCAGGCCGCGCGGCGCGAACCGAGAGGCCGGGTCCCCGATCCTGGGAAACGCCCCGGACAGGGCCCGGCCGTAGGGGTGCCGGGCGTCGTCGTACACCTGCCGGGCCGGGCCCTCCTCGACCACCCGGCCCGCGTACATCACCGCGAGCCGGTCGCAGGTGTCGGCCAGCACCGCGAGATCGTGACTGATCATGATCAGACCCACGTCCTGCGCGCCCACCAGGCCCTCGATCAGCCGCAGGATCTGCGCCTGGATCATCACGTCGAGCGCCGTGGTCGGCTCGTCGGCGACGATCAGACGCGGGTCGCAGGCCAGCGCCATCGCGATCATCACCCGCTGCCGCTGACCACCGGACAGCTCGTGCGGGTAGGCACTCGCCCGCGCCGCCGGCAGACCCACCTGCTCCAGCAGCTCACCGGCCCTCCTGCGCGCACCGGCCGCGGTGGCCCTGCGGTGCAGCACGACCGGCTCGGCGATCTGGTCGCCGACACGGTGGACCGCGTTCAGCGAGTGCATGGCGCCCTGGAAGACGATCGACGCCCCCGCCCACCGCACCGCCCGCAACCGTCCCCACTTCATCGTGAGCACGTCCTCGCCGTCCAGCAGGATCTCCCCGCCCACCCGCGCACCCGGCGGCAGCAGCCGCAGCAACGCCAGCGCCAGCGTGGACTTCCCGCAGCCGGACTCGCCCGCGATGCCGAGCTTCTCGCCCGCCCGCAGGGTGAGGTCGACCCCGCGCACGGCGGCCGCACCCCCGGGATACGTCACCCTCAGGTCCCGGACCTCCAGCAGACTCAACGGGACACCCCCAGCCTGGGATTGAGAACGGCCTCCACCGCACGCCCGCACAACGTGAACGCCAGCGCCACCACCGCGATCCCGACGCCCGGCGGCACCAGGTACCACCAGTCGCCGGAACTCACCGAGCCCGCCTCCCGCGCGTCCTGCAGCAGCCCGCCCCAGGACACCACCATCGGATCGCCGAGTCCGAGGAAGGCCAGGGTCGCCTCGGCCAGGATGGCGGAGGAGATGATCAGGGTGGTCTGCGCGAGGACCAGCGGCATGACGTTGGGCAGCACGTGCCGCGACATGATGTGCCAGTGCCCGCCCCCGAGCGCCTTCGCCCGCTCGATGTACGGCCGCGACTCCACCGCCAGCGTCTGCGCCCGCACCAGGCGCGCCGTGGTGGGCCACGTCGTCACACCGATCGCGAGCACGATCGTGCCGAGCGACCGGGACAGCACCGTCGCCAGCACGATCGCCAGCACCAGCGTCGGCATCACCAGGAACCAGTCCGTGATCCGCATCATCACCGTGGCGTACCAGCCGCGGAAGTGGCCGGCCGTGATCCCGATGAGCGCGCCGATCAGCACGGACAGCGCCGCCGCGAGCAGCCCGACCAGGAGCGAGACGCGCGAGCCCCAGACCAGCAGGCCCAGCAGGTCCCGCCCGAACTGGTCGGTGCCCAGCGGGAACCGTCCGCTCGGGCTCTGCAGCGGCTGCCCGGGCGCGTCGGTGACGCTGTCCACGTCCGACCCCACGGTCAGCGGCGCCGTCAGTGCCACGAGCACGAACAGCACCAGCGCGGCCAGCCCGAACACCCCCGCGCGGTGCTTGCGGTACTCCCTCCAGAAGCGTGCCACGGAGGCACGGCGCCGCCGGCGGGCGAGGGCACGCGGCCCGGGCGTCCCCGGCTTCACAGCAGGCTCGGTGGTCTCGGCGGTCATCGGCCCACCCTCGGATCGAGCATCGGATACAACAGGTCGGCCAGCGTGTTCATCAGGATCACAGCGGCGGCGAAGACGAAGAACAACCCCTGCACCAGCGGCAGATCGGGAACACTGAGCGCCTGGTAGAACAGCCCGCCAAGACCCGGCCAGGAGAAGACCGTCTCGACGAGGATGACTCCCGCCACGGTCCGCCCGAGATTGACGAAGACCAGCGTCACCGTCGGCAGCAGCGCGTTGGGCACCGCGTGCCGGCGCCGTACCAGGTCGTCCCTGAGCCCCTTGGCCCGCGCGGTCGTCAGATAGTCGCTGCCCATCTCGTCCAGCAGCGCCGACCGGGTGACCAGCAGCGTCTGCCCGTACTCCACGGCGACCAGCGTCACCACCGGCAGGACGAGATGGTGCGCCACGTCCAGTACGCGGGCGAGCCCCTCCGCACGGCCCGATTCCATCCCGCCGGTCGGGAAGAGACCCGGAATCGGGTCCACGCCCACCGACAGCACGATGATGAGCAGCAGCCCCAGCCAGAAGGACGGGATGGAGTACAGCATCAGCGCCAGACCGGTGTTGAGCCGGTCGCCGAGCCCGCCGTGCCGCCACGCCGACCGGGTGCCGAGGAAGGCCCCCAGCGCGGTGTACAGCACGAAGGCCGTCCCGGTCAGCAGCAGGGTGTTCGGCAGCGCCTCGGTGATCTTGTCGACGACGGGCGAGTGGAACTGGTACGACGTGCCCAGGTCCCCGGTCAGCGCCTTGGCGCAGTAGTCCGTGAACTGCTGCCACAGCGGCAGGTCGAGCCCGAACTCCTCCCGGTACCCGGCGAGCTGCTCGGCCGAGACCGGGCGGCCACCGGTCATGAACTTCACCGGGTCGCCGGGGATCAGCCGGAAGAGGAAGAAGCTCGTGACGAGGACGGCGAACAGGGAGACGACCGCTCCCGCCAACTTCCCCGCCACGTACCGCGGATACCCGCTGCGGGTGCGCCCCCGCGGTGCCGCGGACGCCCGCTTCCCGTCCTCCTCGCGCTTCTCGACGACCCGGCCGGCGACGCTACTCACGGTCGTCGGCCGACGCACGGCGACGGACGGCGAAGAGCACGCCGAGGCCGACGAGGACGACGACGCCGGCCGCGACACCGACCACGGTCCCGGTCGACGACGAACCCCCGCCGGAGTCCCCGGAGTCCGCGGGCACCGCCGACCACCAGCTCCAGTAACCGTCCTGCCCGTAGATGTTGCCCGCGGCGGAGGGCATCGTCGTGATGGACTCGATCTGGTCCGTGCGGTAGGCCTCGACGGCGTTCGGATACGCCATGACGTTCATGTAGCCGGTGTCGTACAGCCGGGACTGCATCCGCTTGACGATCTCCGCGCGCTTGCCTGCGTCGTACTCGACCAACTGCTGCGCGTACAGCTCGTCGTAGCTCTTGTCGCAGATGAAGTTGTCCGTGGCCCCGGTGTCCTTCGGCGTCGCCGGGAGCGCGTCGCAGGTGTGGATGGAGAGCACGAAGTCCGGGTCCGGGTTGACGGACCAGCCGTCGAAGGCGAGGTCGTACTCACCGGCCAGCCACGGGTCGGTCACGTTGTCCAGGCAGTCGAGGGTGAGGGAGATCCCCAGCTTGCCCCACCACTCCTGGAGGTACTTGCCGACCGCCTTGTCGTTCGGGTCGGTGGCGTGGCACAGGACGCGGTAGCTCAGCGGCTTGCCGTCCTTGCCGAGGCGCTTGCCGTCGGCGTTCGTCCGGTAGCCCGCCTCGTCGAGCAGCCTGGCGGCCGCCTCCGGGTCGTAGGCGAGCTTCTGGTCGGCCGACGGCTCGAAGAAGTACGAGGAGAAGCGCGGCGGGATGTAGCCCGCCCCCTCGACCGCGTGCCCCTGGAAGACCTTGTCGACGATCGCCTTGCGGTCCACCGCCATGAACAGCGCGTTGCGCACCCGCTGGTCCAGCAGCGACGGATCGCCGTCACCGAACTTCGTCCCGTCCTTCGCCCGCGCGCCCGGGTTGGTGGCGAGGGCGTAGAAGCGGCGGCCGGGGGCGTCGTTGACGTGGATGTTCTCCTCGTCCTTGAGCGAGTCGGCCTGGGCCGGGGTCAGCGACGGCGACCCGGCGACGAACGACACCTCGCCCTTGCGCAGCGCGGCGACGGCGGCGTCCTGGTCCTTGTAGTAGCGGAAGACCAGCTCGTCGAACTTCGGGGCGCCGCGCCAGAAGTCCTTGTTGGCCTTCAGCCGCACATAGCTGTCCGGCTTGTAGTCGGTGAGCACGAACGGCCCGTTGCCGACGATCGGGAACTGCTTGTCGTTGTTGAACTTCGAGAAGTCGTCGACCTTCTCCCACACGTGCTTGGGCACGATCGGCACGTCCAGCGCCGTCATCGTGGCCTGCGGCTTCTTCAGCCGGATCACCAACTGGGTCGGGCTGGGCGCGGTGACCTTCGCGAAGTTGCCGACGAAGCTGCCGTTGGCCGTGGCGGCGCCCGGGTCGTTCATCATCTTGTTGAACGTCCACGCCGCGTCCTCGGCGGTGGCCTGCTCGCCGTCCGACCACTCGGAGTCGGAGCGGATCGTGTACGTCCAGGTCAGCTTGTCCGGCGAGGACTTCCACTCGGTGGCGAGTCCCGGTATGACGTGGTTGTCCTTGGGGTCGTAGTTGGTCAGGTACTCGTACGTCAGCCGGTGGATGCTCGTGCTGAGCAGCCGTACCGCCAGGAAGGGGCTGAGCGAGTCCACGCTCTGCGCCACGGCGACGGTGAGCACCTTGTCGCCTCCGTCACCCCCGTCGCCTTCCTTCGCCGAGGCCGAGGGGGCGAGCGTCCCCGACGCGAGAAGCAGCGCGCCGGCGCCCGCTGCCGCGAGGAGGCGGGTTCTCCACGGCCGGTGGCCGGTCCGTCGGCTGTCGTGCTGATCCTGTCTGTTCATGGCTACCTGACCTCGCGTCATCGCACGCGCAGACGCCGGGCGTCCTCGCGTGGGGCGGGCTTGAACGGTGGTGAACGCGGAATGAAGTGTGTGTCTACCAGCGGCAGTCTGTGCGCGTCAACGGTGTGTCAAACCCCATGTGGCCTGCGGAAACGGCTACTTGACCAACGTGTGACTCTCATTGGCGCAGACCACTGGCGCCTTCCTGGTGAGAGCGTGGCGGCTGGGGCGGACGTTGTCGTTCGCACACGCTCGAAGGCCCGCGCCGTCGGAGACGGCGCGGGCCTTCGGAGGGGACATCGAGCTACTGCTGGGGCGGGGGAGGGGGCGCCTGCCCGGGCTGCCCCGGGTGCCCCGGCTGTGCCTGCTGCCCCGGCTGTCCTTGCTGCGGGTATCCGTAGCCGGGCTGGGCGTAGGGCTGCTGCCCGTAACCGGGCTGGGGGTACGGCTGCTGACCGGCTCCGGGTCCGGGCTGCGGCGGGTAGGGCTGCCCCGGCTGCGGCTGCACCGGCTGCTGCTGCGGGTACGGCTGCCCCGGCACCGGCTGGCCGGGGACGGGCTGGCCGGGTGCCCCCTGGCCCGGCATGGGCGGGGCGGCGACCGGCGGCGGGTTGCCGTCGGAGGTCCACAGACCGTGCGACTGCTGGTGGCGGACGAAGTCCTCGGCGACCATCGCCGCGAGGTTGAAGTACGCCTCCCGCACCTTCGGCCGCATCATGTCGAGGTCGACCTCGGCACCGGCGGCCAGGTGCTCGTCGAACGGCACCACGACCACACCGCGGCACCGGGTCTGGAAGTGCCCGACGATGTCGTCGACCTTGATCATCTTGCCGGTCTCACGGACCCCGGAGATGACCGTGATCGACCGCGAGACGAGGTCGGCGTACCCGTGCGCGGAGAGCCAGTCCAGCGTCGTACTGGCGCTGCTCGCACCGTCCACGGACGGCGTCGAGATGATGATGAGCTGGTCGGCGAGGTCGAGTACGCCGCGCATGGCGCTGTAGAGCAGACCGGTGCCCGAGTCGGTGAGGATGATCGGGTACTGCTGCCCGAGCACGTCGATCGCGCGCCGGTAGTCCTCGTCGTTGAACGTCGTCGACACGGCCGGGTCCACGTCGTTGGCGATGATCTCCAGACCGGACGAGGCCTGCGAGGTGAACCGCCTGATGTCCATGTACGAGTTGAGGTACGGGATCGCCTGGACGAGGTCACGGATGGTGGCCCCGGTCTCCCGGCGCACCCGGCGGCCGAGCGTACCCGCGTCCGGGTTGGCGTCGATCGCGAGGATCTTGTCCTGCCGCTCGGTGGCGAGCGTGGAGCCGAGCGCGGTGGTGGTGGTCGTCTTGCCCACACCGCCCTTGAGGCTGATCACGGCGATGCGGTAGCAGGACAGCACCGGGGTGCGGATCAGGTCCAGCTTCCGCTGCCGCTCCGCCTCCTCCTTCTTCCCGCCCAGCTTGAACCGCGACCCGGCGGCCGCCGGACGGCTGCTCTTCGCCTTCTGCCGCTTGTTGTTGAGCAGCCGGTCGGACGACAGCTCCACGGCCGCCGTGTAACCGAGCGGCGCGGCCCCCGGGTTGGTGGGCTGCCGCTGGTCGTGCTGCATGGGCTGCGGCCAGGCGGCACCGAGCCGGGGATCGGCAGGCTGCTGGGCCTGCGGCTGCGGTGCCTGCTGCGGCTGCGGCGGCTGGGGTTGGTACTCCGGCTGCGGTGCCGGGGGCGCGGGGTGCTGCCCGGGCTGCTGCATCGGCTGGGGAGCCTGCGGGGCCTGGGGGGCAGTCTGGGCCGCGTGGGGAGCCTGGCCCGGCGGGGCTTGTTGTGGCTGTTGTGGCTGCTGCGGAACGCCGGGGTACGGCTGCTGCGGCGCCTGCCCGTGCGGATGCTGCGGGAAGCCGTACCCGCCGGCCTGGGCGGGGGAGTGCGGCTGAACCGGCGCCTGCGGTTGGGGAGCCTGCGCACCGGGCTGCGGAAAGCCGTATCCGGTCTGCGGGGCCGGCGGAGCAGGCGGTGCGGCCGACTGGTCCGGTGCGGCGGCCGGCTGGTGCCATGCGGCGGGTGCCGGCTGCGGAGCCTGCGGCTGGAAGGGAGGCTGCTGAGCCGGAGCCGCCGGCTGCTCGGGAGCGGCGGGGGCGGGCTGCGGCTGTGCGGGCCACTGCTGGGCCGGCGCGGGCGCGGCCGGCGGGTACGACGGAGGCAGCGGCGGCATTCCGCCGGGCGCCTGCGACGGTGCGTCCTGCGGAACGGCGTCCTGCGGAACGGCGTCGGCCGACGGAGCGGCGTCGGAAGGCACCGCGTCCTCGGGCTCGTCCGCCGACGGAAGGCCGTCCTCGGGCTCCTCCCCGGTCTCGTCCTCGGCCACGGGGTCGGGTACGGCGGTCAGGACGACCGGCTCCGGTCCGGCGTCACGGGCCGGCCCGTCGATGCGCGGGTCGCTCACGTCGCCGTCCCCGGCACCGGTGACCTCGTCGGAGGCCTTCCCGGAGACGCCGTCGGTGGCCGTGTCGTCCAGTGCGGGGGACCCGGCAACGTCGGCGTCCTCGGACGGAGAGGTGTCCTCGGCAAGCAAGGGCCCCTGGTCCGGGAGGTCGTCGACCGCGTCGGAACCGTCGGCCGACTCCTCCTCGGCGCCGTCCTCGATGCCGTCCTCGGCGCCGTCCTCGGCGGCGGCCCGTTCGGCGATCGCACGCTTGAGCGCGGCCGAGGAGAAGCGCATGGTGGCGCCGCTCTCGAGGTCGCCGTTACCGAGATCACCGGTGTCGGGCTCGGGTTCGACGGCTGCCGAGGGCTCGGCGACCGCCTCGGGCTCCTCCGCGGCCCTGGGCTCCTCGGCCGGCGGGGGCGGAGCGGGGGCTTGGAGCTGGAACCCGCCGGCCGGAAACGCCGGCAGAGCGGTGGGAGCGGCGAGATCCGCGGCAGGCGCCGGGTCGGCCTCCGGTCCGGGCTCCGGCGTCCGAGCCTGCGGATCCGGCTCGGCCTCGGGCTCCGTCGGCGCCGGGGGCTGCGGAGCCGACGGCTGAGGCTGCGGCTCGAACCCGCTCCCCACCGGCAGCCTGGGCACCCCGGCCGGCCCCGCGCTCGGCGGCGCGGGCGGCGTGAACGGCGCACCCGGCCCCGGCGGCGGAGGCGGAGGCGGCGTGAACGAGGCCCCCGGCGCGGGCGCCGGCGGCGGGGGCGTGAAGGAGGCACCCGGAGCAGGAGCCGGCGGCGGCGGCGTGAACGGCGCCCCCGGAGTGGAAGCCGGAGCGGCGGAAGCCCCGTCGGGCGTCGCGTGCGGCGGCGGAGTCAACCCCGGCAGCGGCGGAACGGGTCCACGAGGAGCAGGCGGAACGGCCGCACCGGAAGGGGAAGATGGAGCGGCCGACCCGGACGCGGCAGCGGACGAACCGGAACCGGACCCGGAAGACGACCCGGACCCCTCACCCTCACTCTCCCCCTGCCCGCCGTCGCCGGACGCGTTCTGCGTGTACCAGGCGGGCGGCGCGTAGTCGATGGTGAACTCGCCGGTCGTCTCGACGGAGGACTCCGCGTCGGGTTGGTCATCGCCGGGTGTAGCCCAGCCCCCGCGGATCCCGTCCCGATCGCTGCTCACAGTTCCTCCTGGTGTGGTCGAGCACCCTCAAGCCGTGCTGGGGCGACCCTTGCTTGTCATCCGAAGTTGTCCGAGGTCGTCCGATCCACCGGTTCTCCCCCTGAGACGCCGACGCCCGCTGACGGATTCTGGTGTCGCGCCCGACACCAGCCTAATCATCACGAGCCCCGCCCCGGCAGCCCCCGCCCTCCGCCGAAGCCCCGCCCACCGCGTCCCTGGCGTCTCTTGAGCGTCACACCGCCTCATCTGCCCACCCCCGTACGGAGGATGACTCCACCCGTCACGACCCGGTTCCAGCGAGTGATCGTGAACCCGGCATAGTTGGGGCCGATCTCGCCGTCCCGTCGCACGAATTCCATGACAGAACCACCGGAATTCCCAGAAAGAGGAAGAGGCCCCGAGTGAGTTTCGGCCCGCCCCCGTCGATGCCCCCGGGCCCCGCGACCGCCGCTGAGCCCACCGAGAACCGGCACGGCCCCCACGGCAGCGGCGGTGCGGGGCGGAAGAGCCCCCGGAAGCTGCTGACCGGGCTGCTCGCGGTCATCCTCGTCGGGGCCTTGGGCGCCGGCGGCTGGCTGCTCTGGGGACGCGACGGCAAAGGCTCCGACGCGTCGGGCAAGGCGCAGGCACCGGCCCCACAGGGACCGCTCGACGTCCGTGAGACGGTCGAGAAGAAGCCCGCGAGCACCAGCGGCAAGATGGCGTTCCGGTTCTCCGTGGGCGACATGAAGCACGGGGAGCACGTGGAGATGCCCGGAATGTGGGCCACGGACCGCATCCTCGCCAAGGGCATCAACAAGACACTCGTCGGTCTGAGCATCGGCACCGACGCCGCGCCGGGCGACGAGAAGTGGCGGCTCGCACTCGACGGCCCGATCTGCGGCTACACACGCGACGTCACCGGCGACCACCGCACCGCCGTCCTCTTCCGTGCGAACGACTGGGCGGACGAAGCCCTCTGCAACCAGGTCGCCCTCGTCGACCTCGACGACGGTCGCATGGTCTGGGAGGCCAAGGTCCCCGTCTCGCAGGGCGGACCCGAGTCGGGCGACGCCACGGGAACCGACAAGGACCGGCCCGGCCTCGCCCTCGCGCACGGCACGGTCGCCGTCACCTGGGGCGGCGGCACCGTCGGGTACGACATGGGGAAGGGCGACACCCGGTGGTCCACGACGACCACCGCGCCCTGCCAGGACATGGGCGTCGCGGGCGGCCGCGGACTGATCGTCCGGGAACAGTGTGCGAGCGGCGAGGACCCGCTCTCCGCGGGAACCTGGCGGTCCACCACGTACAAGCTGCGCAAGCTGGACCCGGCCACGGGCAAGGCCCTGTGGACGTATTCCCCCGCCAAGGGCGTCCGCGACGTCCAGGTACCCTCCGTCGACCCGGCGGTCGTCGCCGTCTCCGCCGGGGACAGCGAGGTCACCGACCTCATCTCCCTCGACGACCAGGGCCGCAACCGCGCCACCATCAGTCTCCGCAACGGCGCCTACGTCGCCGAGTGCCTCCTCACCGACTATCTCCTGATCGACGACTGCCCGACCATCACCGTGGGGGAGGACCAGGTCTTCATCCGGAGCAAGGATCAGTCGGAGGTGCCGACGTGGAACTGGATCATCGGCTTCGACCTCGCCACCGGGAAGACCACCAAGAAGTTCGACTCCGGTCGGGGCGCACTGCTCTACCCGGTGCGCATGAGCGGTGACCGGCTCCTCGCCCTGAGCGTGAGCGAGGACACCATCGCGCCGAACGCGCTGGTCGCCCTGGACGCGCGCACGGGCGCGCAAGTGCCGTACCTCTACTTCGGACTGCCGTACGAGGCGCGGCTGATGACGATGACGGAGCACAACGACGTCGTGTTCCAGAACGGCCGCCTCTTCCTCGGCGTCAAGTCCGCGGAAGGTCCCGCCGAGGCCAAGGCCAAGCAGTGGAGCTACCTCGTGCTGGGCATCGGGAGCTCCGCGACGTAGACGTCCCGGCGTCGTGGCCTACTCGGTGCCGGTACCGCGTTTCCGGGGCGTCGGCTCCAGGTCGAACTCCCCGTCCCGCGCGCCGAGTACGAAGGCCCGCCACTCCGCCTCCGTGTACCGCAGCACGGTGTCCGGGTCGAGGGACGACCGCATGGCGACGGCGCCTTCCGGGAGGTAGGCGATCTCGACCCGCTCCTCATGGGTCTCGGTGCCGGGCGCGCTGTGCCACTCGACGCCGGAGATGTCGAGGGCGTAGAGCTCGTCCCGCTCCCGGTCCTTGCGTGCTCGGAGTTCCTTGTCCTCGGCATCGGCCATCGTGGCTCCGGTCCTTCCTGCTGTGCCAACGAACTGTGCGGCTACCCTACTTGCCGCCCGCCCTCCTGCCCCGCGGTTCGCGCACGCTTCACCAGGCAGGGAGTGACGATGCCGTCGGCTCCTTGACCTCCCGACTCGCCGGGATACCGACTCCGCCACTCGAAAGGCGTCCGCCGTGAGTTTCGGGCCACCGCCCATCCTCTACAACGTGCCCGGCCCGGACGTCTCCTCCGGTCCGCCGCCACGCACCGGGCGCCGCAGGACGACCGTCGGCGCGGTCGCGGCCGTCCTGCTGGTGGCCCTGGCCGCCGGAGTGTGGGCGTTCGGTCCGGGCGGGGCCGGTGGCGGCTCCCGTCGGGCGCACGGGCGCGGCGGGTCGCCAGGCGCCGGACGACATCCGGGAGACCGTCGAGAAACGGCCGCCGTCCCCGGAGGGCACCGCGGCGGTCACGGACGAGGCGACCCTGCGTACCGTCGGACGGAACGTCACGGCGATGGGCACCTGGGCCACGGACAAGGTCTTCGCCAAGGGCTTCGGCAACGAGATCAAGGACTTCCGGCTCGGCGGCTCCGAAGCGTCGGGGACCGCCTGACGCCTCACCCTCCAGGACCGCTCTGCGTGGTGACCCGCCACGTCAGCGTGGACGGCCGTACCGCCGTCGCCTACGCCCGCGAAGCCACAGACGCAGCCACAGTCACAGCCACAGCCACAGCCACAGCCACGGACACAGGCACGGACACAGGCACAGCCGGCGGGCCGGAGGCCGACCCGCTCACCCGCGCATGCGACCGGCTCGCGGTATTCGACATGGACACCGGCAAGAAGATGCGGGACACGAAGCCGACCGGCGCGGGCTCCTCCCTGACCGTCAACGTGACGATGACGGGCGGCACCGTCGTCACCGCCCGGGGCGAGGGCTCGGCGGCGTACGAGCTGACCGGTGGCAAGCGGCTGTGGGCGGACACCGACCCGTCGGCCTGCGCGGACGAGGGCTTCGCCGGTGGCCGCGACCTTCTCGCCCTCCTCTCCTGCGGAGACTCCGCGGACCCCACCTACCGCGTCCAGAAGATCGAGCCGCGCACGGGCGACGCGGAGCGGACGTACCGGGTCGCCCGGGGCGTCCAAGACGTCTACCTGGTCTCCGGCTCACCGGCCGTCGTCGCCGTGGCCGCCGGCGACGCCGTCGTCACCGACCTGATCTCCCTCGACGAGCGGGGCAAGCGCCGCGCCACCATCCGCCCGAACCGGGACCACCAGGCCCTCGACTGCGACCGGACCTTCAGCGCCGTGGTCGGGAGCTGTGGCGCGATCGTCGTCGACGACGAACGGCTGTCCCCGTCGGAGGGGGACCACGTCGTCGCCCACGACCTGCCACCGGCCGAGCCGTCGGAAAGTTCGACGCGCCTGCCGGCGGCGAGATGCACCCGCCGAGGATGAGCGGGGGACAGCTGATCGCCTACCGCTCGGGCGGGGCTGGGCCGCCCCGACGCGGTCGTCGCCCTCGACCCCGACTCCGGCGAGGAGACCCTCCTGCTCCTGTTCGCCGGGGGAAGGGAGGTCGGCGCACTCGACGACCCGGCGCAGCACGACATCGTGTACGAGTACGGGCGCGTGTTCTTCGGCGCGCGCACCGTCGTGGGCCCGTACGACGAGGGCGAGGTCGGTGGGACCGACCCGGTCGCGGTGGGCTTCGAAGACGCCGGGTGAGTGGTGCGTCTCCCGACTGGTACCCTGTGTGACGGCCGTTTGTGTACGCGCCTCCGGAGCCCCGTGCCCTGGAGGTCGCGCCCAGCGGATCCCCGCCTTCCGAGTCGTGGAAGATCCCCCGAGACGTAGACCGGGGGCACTCGGTGGCCCGTCACAGACCAAGAGGAGTACGCGTGTCGCTCGACGCCGCAGTGAAGAAGCAGATCATCACCGAGTTCGGTACCAAGGAGGGCGACACCGGCTCCCCCGAGGTCCAGGTCGCTCTGCTGTCCCGTCGGATCTCCGACCTGACCGAGCACCTCAAGACCCACAAGCACGACCACCACTCCCGTCGTGGTCTGCTCATCCTGGTCGGCCAGCGCCGCCGGCTGCTGCAGTACCTCGCCAAGAAGGACATCCAGCGCTTCCGTGCGCTGGTCGAGCGCCTCGGCATCCGCCGCGGTGCGGCGGGCGCCCGCTAGGACGCCGTGGAGGGAGCGGTTCCCATCGTACGGGGGCCGCTCCCTTTGCTGTACGTGCGTGCTGTCGCCGCCCCTTTGTAGTGTGGTAACAGAACACAAGACGTACGAGGAGAAGCGGACCCTCACGCCGCCGCCGGTCCTCGGTAGTGGCCCCCGGGGGCAGAACCCCGGGTGCTTCGATCGAAGACCGGCCCGCATTGCACGGAACGCTTCTCCGCACCGTCCCCTCCGCCACACGGGCGGCGTGGGACAAAAGACGACAAGCATCGGAGAAATCACTAGTGGAGAACGAGACCCACTACGCCGAAGCCGTGATCGACAACGGCACCTTCGGCACCCGCACCATCCGCTTCGAGACGGGCCGCCTGGCCCGTCAGGCCGCCGGTTCCGCCGTGGCGTACCTGGACGACGACACCATGGTGCTGTCGGCCACCAGCGCCTCCAAGAACCCGAAGGACCAGCTCGACTTCTTCCCCCTCACGGTGGACGTCGAGGAGCGGATGTACGCCGCCGGCAAGATCCCCGGCAGCTTCTTCCGCCGCGAGGGCCGGCCCTCCGAGGACGCGATCCTCACCTGCCGCCTGATCGACCGCCCGCTGCGCCCGTCCTTCAAGAAGGGCCTGCGCAACGAGATCCAGGTCGTCGCGACGATCATGGCCCTCAACCCCGACCACCTGTACGACGTCGTGGCGATCAACGCCGCCTCCGCGTCCACGCAGCTGGCCGGCCTGCCCTTCTCCGGCCCGATCGGCGGCGTCCGCGTCGCGCTGATCCGCGGCCAGTGGGTGGCCTTCCCGACGCACACCGAGCTCGAGGACGCCGTCTTCGACATGGTCGTCGCGGGCCGCGTCCTGGAGGACGGCGACGTCGCGATCATGATGGTCGAGGCCGAGGCCACCGAGAAGACCGTCAAGCTGGTCGAGGGCGGCGCCGAGGCGCCCACCGAGGAAGTCGTCGCCGCCGGTCTCGAGGCCGCGAAGCCCTTCATCAAGGTGCTCTGCCGCGCCCAGGCCGACCTCGCCGCCAAGGCCGCCAAGCCGACCGGCGAGTTCCCGATCTTCCTCGACTACCAGGACGACGTCCTGGAGGCGCTGACCGGCGCCGTCAAGCCCGAGCTGGCCCAGGCGCTCACCATCGCCGGCAAGCAGGAGCGCGAGGCCGAGCTGGACCGCGTCAAGGGCATCGCCGCCGAGAAGCTCCTGCCGGAGTTCGAGGGCCGCGAGAAGGAGATCTCCGCCGCGTACCGCGCGCTGACCAAGTCCCTGGTCCGCGAGCGCGTCATCAAGGAGAAGAAGCGCATCGACGGCCGCGGTGTCACCGACATCCGCACCCTGGCCGCCGAGGTCGAGGCCATCCCGCGCGTGCACGGCTCCGCCCTGTTCGAGCGTGGCGAGACCCAGATCCTGGGCGTCACCACCCTGAACATGCTTCGCATGGAGCAGCAGCTGGACACCCTCTCCCCGGTGACCCGCAAGCGCTACATGCACAACTACAACTTCCCGCCCTACTCCGTCGGCGAGACCGGCCGCGTCGGCTCCCCGAAGCGCCGCGAGATCGGCCACGGCGCCCTCGCCGAGCGCGCCATCGTGCCGGTGCTGCCGACGCGCGAGGAGTTCCCCTACGCGATCCGTCAGGTGTCCGAGGCCCTCGGCTCCAACGGCTCGACGTCGATGGGCTCGGTCTGCGCCTCCACCATGTCGCTGCTGAACGCCGGTGTGCCGCTGAAGGCCCCCGTCGCCGGTATCGCCATGGGCCTGATCTCCCAGGAGAGCAACGGCGAGACGCACTACGTCGCCCTCACCGACATCCTCGGTGCGGAGGACGCCTTCGGCGACATGGACTTCAAGGTCGCCGGCACCAAGGAGTTCGTGACCGCCCTCCAGCTCGACACCAAGCTGGACGGCATCCCCGCCTCCGTCCTGGCCGCCGCCCTCAAGCAGGCCCGTGACGCCCGCCTCCACATCCTCGACGTGATGATGGAAGCGATCGACACGCCGGACGAGATGTCCCCGAACGCGCCGCGGATCATCACCGTGAAGATCCCGGTCGACAAGATCGGTGAGGTCATCGGCCCCAAGGGCAAGATGATCAACCAGATCCAGGAGGACACGGGCGCCGACATCACGATCGAGGACGACGGCACCATCTACATCGGTGCCGCCGACGGCCCGGCCGCCGAGGCCGCCCGCGCCACGATCAACGGCATCGCCAACCCGACCATGCCCGAGGTGGGCGAGCGCTACCTGGGCACGGTCGTCAAGACGACCACCTTCGGCGCGTTCGTCT
Organism: Streptomyces sp. NPDC085944; assembly: GCF_040686295.1. Lineage (NCBI taxonomy): Bacteria > Bacillati > Actinomycetota > Actinomycetes > Kitasatosporales > Streptomycetaceae > Streptomyces > Streptomyces sp. NPDC085944. The sequence continues at coordinate 32,495 of NZ_JBFBJX010000035.1, forward strand.
CCCTGCTGCCCGGCAAGGACGGTCTGCTGCACATCTCGCAGATCCGCAAGCTCGCCGGCGGCAAGCGCGTGGAGAACGTCGAGGACGTCCTCGGCGTGGGCGCTAAGGTCCAGGTCGAGATCGCCGAGATCGACTCCCGCGGCAAGCTCTCCCTGATCCCCGTGATCGAGGGCGAAGCGGGCGACGACGACAAGAAGGACGACGCCGACAAGTGACGTCCCGTAGCGCCGGCGCGACGGCCCGCACCTCCTCGGAGGCGCGGGCCGTCGCCCGTACCCAAACCCTCATCAAGGGCGAGCACGGCATCGGCACGGTCCGCAGGACGACCCTCCCCGGCGGCCTGCGCATCGTCACCGAGACCCTGCCCTCGGTCCGCTCGGCGACCTTCGGCATCTGGGCCCACGTCGGCTCCCGCGACGAGACGCCCGCGCTGAACGGCGCCACCCACTACCTGGAGCACCTGCTCTTCAAGGGCACTCGCAAGCGCAGCGCCCTGGACATCTCCTCCGCCATCGACGCGGTCGGCGGCGAGATGAACGCGTTCACGGCTAAGGAGTACACGTGCTACTACGCGCGCGTGCTCGACACCGACCTGCCGCTCGCCATCGACGTCGTCTGCGACATGCTGACCGGCTCGCTGATCCAGGAGGAGGACGTCGACGTCGAGCGCGGCGCCATCCTCGAAGAGATCGCGATGACCGAGGACGACCCCGGAGACTGCGTACACGACCTGTTCGCGCACACCATGTTCGGCGACAACGCCCTGGGCCGCCCCGTCCTCGGCACCGTCGACACGGTCAACGCCCTCACCGCCGACCGCATCCGCCGCTTCTACCGGAAGCACTACGACCCCACCCACCTGGTGGTCGCCGCGGCCGGCAACGTCGACCACGACAAGGTCGTACGCCAGGTCCGCGCCGCCTTCGAGAAGGCCGGCGCCCTCAAGGACCCGGCGGCACAGCCGCTCGCCCCGCGCGACGGCCGGCGCACCGTCCGCGCCGCCGGACGCGTCGAGCTGATCGGCCGCAAGACCGAGCAGGCCCACGTCATCCTCGGCATGCCGGGCCTGGCCCGCACCGACGAGCGCCGCTGGGCCATGGGCGTCCTCAACACCGCCCTCGGCGGCGGCATGTCCTCGCGCCTGTTCCAGGAGGTGCGGGAGAAGCGCGGCCTGGCCTACAGCGTGTACTCGTACACGTCCGGCTTCGCCGACTGCGGCCTCTTCGGCGTCTACGCGGGCTGCAGGCCCTCCCAGGTGCACGACGTGCTCAAGATCTGCCGCGACGAGCTGGACCACGTCGCCGAGCACGGCCTCACGGACGACGAGATCGGCCGTGCCGTCGGCCAGCTCCAGGGCTCCACGGTCCTCGGCCTGGAGGACACCGGCGCGCTGATGAACCGTATCGGCAAGAGCGAGCTGTGCTGGGGCGAGCAGATGTCGGTCGACGACATGCTGGCCCGGATAGCCTCGGTCACGCCGGACGACGTCCGCGCCGTCGCCCGCGACGTCCTGGGCCGCCGGCCGTCCCTGTCGGTCATCGGCCCGCTCAAGGACAAGCAGGCGTCCCGGTTGCACGACGCCGTCGCCTGACACTCCCGGTAAGGAAGCGAACAACATGAGCAAGCTGCGCGTGGCCGTCCTCGGCGCCAGGGGCCGGATCGGCTCCGAGGCGGTACGGGCGGTCGAGGCCGCCGAGGACATGGAGCTGGTCGCCGCTCTCGGCCGCGGTGACGGCCTGGACACGCTGGCCGAGTCCGGCGCCCAGGTCGCCGTCGAGCTGACCACCCCCGCCTCGGTGATGGACAACCTCGACTACTGCCTGCGCCACGGCATCCACGCCGTCGTCGGCACCACCGGCTGGACCGACGAGCGGCTCGCGCGGCTGAACGGCTGGCTCGACGCCTCCCCGGGGACCGGCGTGCTCATCGCGCCGAACTTCTCCATCGGCGCCGTGCTCACCATGAAGTTCGCGCAGATCGCCGCCCCGTACTTCGAGTCCGTCGAGGTCGTCGAGCTGCACCACCCGAACAAGGTGGACGCCCCCAGCGGCACCGCCACCCGCACCGCCCAGCTGATCGCTCAGGCCCGGCAGAAGGCAGGCTCCGCACCGGCGCCCGACGCCACTGCCACCGCCCTGGACGGAGCCCGGGGCGCCAACGTCGACGGGGTCCCGGTCCACGCGATCCGGCTGCGGGGCCTGCTCGCCCACCAGGAGGTCCTGCTGGGCGGCGAGGGCGAGACCCTCACCGTCCGGCACGACTCCCTGCACCACAGCAGCTTCATGCCGGGCATCCTGCTGGGCGCCCGCCGGGTGGTCACCACCCCGGGCCTCACCTTCGGCCTGGAACACTTCCTGGACCTGAACTGAGACCCTCACTCTGATGCGCGCGAAGATCACCTACCTCGTCACGGCCGCCGTCCTGGTCTTCTACTTCGTCCTGGTCGGCAGCCGCGGCGTGCTGCTCATCAAGACCGGCACCCTGCTCACCGTCACCTTCGGCGTCGCGGTGCTGATCCTGCCGGTGATCGGCCTGTGGTTCCTCTGGAAGAACACCCAGTTCGTCCGCCGGGCCAACGCCCTCGCCGCCGAGCTCGACGCCGAGGGCGGACTGCCCGTGGACGAGCTGAAGCGCACCCCCAGCGGCCGCGTCGACCGGGAGTCGGCCGACGCGGTCTTCGCCCTGCGCAAGGCCGAGACGGAGGACAGCCCCGGCGACTGGCGCACCTGGTTCCGCCTCGCCGTCGCCTACCACGACGCCCGCGACACCCCGCGCGCCCGCAAGGCGATGCAACGGGCGATCGCCCTCCACGACGGCAAGCAGGCCGAGGCCGCCTGAGCGGGCAGGAGCCGAAAGGCCGGGGCCCGGACCGCACAGCTGCGGTCCGGGCCCCGGCCTTTCGACCTCCGCCGTTCAGCCCCGCCGGTACTCGTCGGCCCACGCCTCCACCGCGTCGGCGGCCCGGTTGAAGGCGCCGTCGCGGGCGAGGAAGTCGGAGTTGTGCGTGGTCAGCAGCGGAGCCATGGGCTCCGCCGACCGGCCCTGCCGCACGAGCAGCAGCGCCTGCCCCTGCACCGTGCGCGGCAGTCCGAGCCAGCGCACCGGCTGCTGCACCGTGCGCAGGCTGGCGACCTGCTGCCAGGCCACCGTGCGCGTGGTGAGGAAGCCCACCTGACGCACCCCGTGCGCGCTCACCCACGCGCCCATGCGCAGCATCCGCAGGGCGCAGACGATGACGACGACCGCGATGCCGAAGACCGCCCCGGCGGAGGACGGACCGCCCGTCGCCGCGATGATCACCGCGGCGAACAGGACGAACGAGGCCAGCAGCAGCATCAGGGCCGCCGTCCCCACGCGCCACGGCCCCGGCCGGTAGGGCCGGCGCCACCGGTCGCGGTCGTCGTACGGCAGCGCGACGTCGTCGGTCGTGTCAAAGGCGCGGTCGGCCGTCAGGAAGGGCAGGGGCACGGCTGGTCCTCACTCGTTCCATGGCAAGTGTTGTGCCCGGTGAGGCTACCGACCTGTGTCTCCCGTCACCACCCTCGGGGGTCCGGACGGAGTCGGGCCGTCCGCCCCCGTGTGCCTCTAGCGCCCCTCGGACGCCTGCGACGGCTGCTTGTGCGGGGAGGGCTGGTCGGCCGACAGGGCGGGCATCCCGATCACCAGGGAACCCACGAGACCGGCGACGACGGTGAGGCCGAGGAGCCAGCGTCCGGCCAGCTGGCCGAAGGACGCCCGCTCGCGCGGCGGGGGTGTGACATTGCTGCGGAACCTGTCGGCCTCGGCGACGAAGGCGAACGGCACGGGTTCACGCCGGCGGATCATAGGGGCTGCGTCTCCCTTCAGGGACTGGAATGAAGTGCTGTTACTCATACAGACGAACGAACGCCCCTCCCGGTGCCCTGTTTCGCCGACTTCATTGCGGCACGGCATCGAGCGCCCGATTCGGCGCCACTTGGCGGGCCGTAGAGTGGCCTCGCCAAGCGCCGAGATTGACTGGGAAGGCCCTCCACACCGTGACCGACATCCCCGCCGACGATCCGAAGATCGAACTCCGCAGCGACATCACCGTCGAGCTGGTCAAGAGCGCCGCGACCGACTCCGACGTGCTGTTCGCCGCCCGCGTCTCGACCGCCGGGGAGCAGTCCCTGGACGAGCTGAAGAAGGACCCGGAGCGCTCCAAGGGCCTGATCAACTACCTGATGCGGGACCGGCACGGCAGCCCGTTCGAGCACAACTCGATGACCTTCTTCGTCAGCGCCCCGATCTTCGTCTTCAGGGAGTTCATGCGGCACCGCGTGGGCTGGTCCTACAACGAGGAGTCGGGCCGCTACCGGGAGCTCCAGCCGGTCTTCTACGTGCCGGACACGTCCCGCAAGCTGGTGCAGCAGGGCCGCCCCGGCAAGTACGTCTTCGTCGAGGGCACCCCCGAGCAGCACGAACTGGTCGGCGGCGCGATGGAGGACTCCTACCGCCAGGCCTACGCGACGTACCAGAGGATGCTCGCCGCCGGTGTCGCCCGCGAGGTGGCCCGCGCGGTGCTCCCCGTCGGCCTCTACTCGTCGATGTACGCCACCTGCAACGCCCGCTCGCTGATGCACTTCCTGGGCCTGCGCACCCAGCACGAGCTGGCCAAGGTGCCCTCCTTCCCGCAGCGGGAGATCGAGATGGTCGGCGAGAAGATGGAGGCGGAGTGGGCCCGCCTCATGCCGCTCACCCACGCCGCCTTCAACGCCAACGGCCGCGTGGCGCCGTAACGGGCCGGGCCCCCTGGCCGGCCCGGCCGGGCACAGATGTACGCATCAACCATGCGAAGTGTCCGGATTGCGGCGTTTGGAGAAGTTCATCTAGCCTGATCAAAGGGACCCGGCACTGCTTGAACCCCCGAGCAGGCAGTGCCGGGCTCCACCTCCGTTCCGACCTGCCGCCTCCCCCGAGGGCAGACCCCGCCCTGAGCAACGAGTAGCGTGTAACCCATGGCTCCGACCTCCACTCCGCAGACCCCCTTCGGGCGGGTCCTCACCGCCATGGTCACGCCCTTCGCGGCGGACGGCGCACTCGACCTCGACGGCGCACAGCGGCTCGCCGCCCACCTGGTGGACGCAGGCAACGACGGCCTGATCATCAACGGCACCACCGGCGAGTCCCCCACCACCAGCGACGCGGAGAAAGCGGACCTCGTACGAGCCGTCCTGGAGGCCGTCGGCGACCGGGCGCACGTCGTCGCCGGAGTCGGCACCAACAACACCCAGCACAGCATCGAGCTGGCCCGCGCCGCCGAGCGCGTCGGCGCCCACGGCCTGCTGCTCGTCACGCCGTACTACAACAAGCCCCCGCAGGAGGGCCTGTACCAGCACTTCACGGCCATCGCCGACGCCAGCCGGCTCCCGGTCATGCTCTACGACATCCCCGGCCGCAGCGGCGTCCCGATCAACACGGAGACCCTGGTCCGCCTCGCGGAGCACCCGCGGATCGTCGCCAACAAGGACGCCAAGGGCGACCTCGGCCGGGCCAGCTGGGCCATCGCGCGCTCCGGCCTCGCCTGGTACTCCGGCGACGACATGCTGAACCTGCCGCTGCTCTCCGTGGGCGCGGTCGGCTTCGTCTCCGTCGTCGGTCACGTCGTCACCCCCGAGCTGCGCGCCATGGTGGACGCGTTCGTCGCCGGTGACGTACAGAAGGCCCTGGAGATCCACCAGAAGCTGCTCCCGGTCTTCACCGGCATGTTCCGCACCCAGGGCGTCATGACCACCAAGGCCGCGCTCGCCCTCCAGGGACTGCCCGCCGGACCACTGCGCGCCCCCATGGTCGGCCTCACGCCCGAGGAAACCGAGCAGCTCAAGATCGATCTTGCCGCCGGCGGGGTACAGCTCTGACAACAGACTTCGCACCACCGCACGACCGCACGGACTTCACAACTGAATAAGCGGGCCACCGGTGCCCGCAGCCCACAACGACAACTGCTTCTGCACGAACGTCACGCGCGCCACGTGCCACCGGTACGTGGCGCGCGTGGTGAGGAGAGTCTTTTGAGTCATCCGCATCCTGAACTGGGCCGGCCCCCGGCGCTCCCCAAGGGCGGCCTCCGGGTCACGCCGCTGGGCGGCCTCGGCGAAATCGGCCGCAACATGACGGTCTTCGAGTACGGCGGCCGTCTGCTGATCGTCGACTGCGGCGTGCTCTTCCCCGAGGAGGAGCAGCCCGGCATCGACCTGATCCTGCCGGACTTCTCGTCCATCCGGGACCGCCTCGACGACATCGAGGGCATCGTCCTGACCCACGGCCACGAGGACCACATCGGAGGCGTCCCCTTCCTCCTCCGCGAGAAGCCGGACATCCCGCTCATCGGCTCCAAGCTGACCCTCGCCCTGATCGAGGCCAAGCTCCAGGAACACCGCATCCGGCCGTACACCCTCGAGGTGGAGGAGGGGCACCGCGAACGCGTCGGTCCCTTCGACTGCGAGTTCGTCGCGGTCAACCACTCCATCCCGGACGCGCTGGCCGTCGCCATCCGCACCCCGGCGGGCATGGTGGTGCACACCGGCGACTTCAAGATGGACCAGCTCCCGCTGGACGGCCGCCTCACGGACCTGCACGCGTTCGCGCGTCTGAGCGAGGAGGGCATCGACCTCCTTCTCTCGGACTCGACCAACGCCGAGGTTCCGGGCTTCGTCCCGCCCGAGCGGGACATCTCGAACGTCCTGCGTCAGGTCTTCGCCGGCGCCCGCAAGCGCATCATCGTGGCGAGCTTCGCCAGCCACGTCCACCGCATCCAGCAGATCCTGGACGCCGCCCACGAGTACGGCCGCCGGGTCGCGTTCGTCGGCCGCTCCATGGTCCGCAACATGGGCATCGCGAGAGACCTCGGCTACCTCAAGGTCCCGCCGGGCCTGGTGGTCGACGTCAAGACGCTCGACGACCTGCCCGACAGCGAGGTGGTCCTCGTCTGCACGGGCTCCCAGGGCGAACCGATGGCCGCCCTGTCCCGCATGGCCAACCGGGACCACCAGATCCGCATCGTCAACGGCGACACGGTGATCCTGGCCTCGTCCCTCATCCCGGGCAACGAGAACGCGGTGTACCGCGTGATCAACGGCCTGACCCGCTGGGGCGCGAACGTCGTCCACAAGGGCAACGCCAAGGTGCACGTCTCGGGCCACGCCTCGGCCGGCGAGCTGCTGTACTTCTACAACATCTGCCGCCCGAAGAACCTGATGCCGGTCCACGGCGAATGGCGCCACCTGCGCGCCAACGCCGAACTGGGCGCCCTGACCGGCGTCCCCCACGACCGCATCGTCATCGCGGAGGACGGCGTGGTCGTCGACCTCGTCGAGGGCAAGGCGAAGATCGCCGGCAAGGTCCAGGCGGGGTACGTCTACGTCGACGGCCTCTCGGTCGGCGACGTCGGCGAGCCGGCCCTCAAGGACCGCAAGATCCTCGGCGACGAGGGCATCATCTCCGTCTTCGTGGTCATGGACTCCTCCACCGGCAAGATCACCGGTGGGCCCCATGTGCAGGCCCGTGGGTCGGGCATCGAGGACTCGGCCTTCTCGGCGGTGCTCCCCAAGGTCACCGAGGCACTGGAGCGCTCGGCCCAGGACGGAGTCGTCGAGCCGCATCAGCTCCAGCAGCTGGTGCGCAGGACCCTCGGCAAGTGGGTGTCGGACACCTACCGCCGCCGGCCGATGATCCTTCCGGTCGTCGTGGAGGTCTGACGGGCCGTCGGACCACCGAAAGCGCCAACCTGGAGCGGGGCGCCCCGATTTGCATCGGGGCGCCCCGCTCCAGTACGTTTACATCTCCGCTCGGACGGGCACCCGATCACCTCGTGGTTCGGAGCCGCCCCGGGGGCGGAAATCCCGACTCAGAATCTCTGATAAAGTCGGAGCCGCCGGAAAGGGAAACGCGAAAGCGGGAACCTGGAAAGCGCCGAGGAAATCGGGTCGGAAAGATCTGATAGAGTCGGAAACGCAAGACCGAAGGGAAGCGCCCGGAGGAAAGCCCGAGAGGGTGAGTACAAAGGA
>NZ_JBFBJX010000036.1:0-26544 GCF_040686295.1 Streptomyces sp. NPDC085944
TCCCCCACGCGGGCCGGCCGGCACGGGTGCGATGCACCGGGTCGGCGGCGCCCGGATGCAGCAAGAAGGGCGATGAGGTACCCCTCAGAAGGAGAGAGCACCATGTTCACACGGAGTGGAGGCCCCCCGTGATGACGCCGACCGTCGGTGCGGGCTTCCAGGGCGGACTCCAGAAGCCGCTTGGTCAGCTGCTGGAGGTAGCCCACCCTCGCCGGTCAGCTGCAGGCCCTCAGCCTGAGCGTGGCCGACCAACTCGTCGATGAGCCGGTCGTCCACCTTCTTCGCCGGCTGCGGCTCAGCGGCCTTGACGGGCTCGGCCTCGGTCACGTTGTCGCTGGTCATCGATGCAATTTCCTTGACCAGGAGTTACCCCGATCCCGGTCAGGGCGCCCTCCTTCTCGTCATGGAGCATGGTGTTCACGCTGTCCCAGTTCTCCGCGACCTGAATCCCGCCGTGGATCTCGCGGACCAGGCCAAGTAATCGCAGGCGAACGCCGTACGAACTGCGCGGTCGAGTTCTTCGAGAGCCGGTAGGTCGGGAGCTTGAATCCGCCGCGGGTGAGGCGCCGCAGGACCTGCTCTGCTTGCGCCGTCCCGAGCCGGAGCACGGTGGCGTACTTCAGTATCTGGTCGTACCGCTGCTCGATCAGGTCCCATCGGATCGGCCGCATCACAAACGTCACCCTGACAAGCCGAAGTCAGTAGGCCGCCGCCGTGTCCGCGCTTTGCGGTGACGTCACCAGTTGCGGGCGGTGCGGTGCAGATCGTCGAAGCTTGCGTGGAGGTGTTGCCCGAACGTGCGGTGCTGCGGATCGGCCAGCCACCGGGCTGCGGCACAGTGGTAAGCGGTGACGGAGGCGGCTGCGGTCAGCGTCGCATCAGGGTCGGGGACGCCCCGTGCGCGCAGCGCGTCGGCGATCGCAGCGGCAAGGGCCGCCAGTTTCGCCCATTCGCGCTCCCGAAGGTCAGGGTGTGCGTCGAGGATGTGCCTGCGGCGCTGTGCCGCGTTGCGACGCTGGTCGAGCCAGTCACTGCCAGCAGTGAAGACCGCGCGGATCGCGTCGAGCGCGGACTGCTCTCCGGGTGCCCTGCCGAGCGCGTCTCGTACCCCGGCGATGAACGAGTCCTGTCCGGGGAAAAGTACTTCACGCTTGTCCGCAAAGTGGTTGTAGAAGGTGCGCTCGGTCAGGCCTGCGCGCGTCGCGATCTCGGCCACGGTCGTGCGTTCGTAGCCGCGCTCGGTGAACAACTCGATCGCGGCTTCCTGCAGTCGTTCCGGCGTGCCGCCCGGCCATCGTGCCATGACACGGAGAGTAGGGACTACAGATCCTGCAATCAAGCTGTACAGTGATTGCAGAATCTGTAATCACTGGGATGCTGCGCGCGGCGATGCAGGCCGCGATGGTGGAGCCGACGGGCCTTGCGGCCCCGACCAGGCGAAGGAGCTCGTGATGAACGCTTGCGGGAAAAGGATGGGAGTGTTTCTGGGAGGCACGTTCGCACAGGACCCTGACCTGACCAACCTTGTGGACCGGGCTGTGGAACTCGCGCACGAGGTGGCCGACGCCGGGATGCGCACGGTGTGGTTCGGGCAGGCGACGGATTACGACGCGCCCCAGCTCGCCGCACTGGTGGGCCGGGCGGAACCCAGAATCTGCGTAGGCACCTCGGTCGTGCCGACGTACCCTCGCCACCCGCTGTTGCTCGCGGCGGCGGCGAAGACCGCACAAGCGGCTACCGCGGGGCGTTTCCGGCTCGGCGTCGGGCTCGGCGCGCGCACGGTACTGGAGCCGCAGTTCGGCCTGCCGTATCCGCCGCAGATCAAGCACCTGCGTGAGTACCTCGTCGCGCTGCGCCCGCTGCTGGACGGCGACGACGCTGCCTTCGTGGGGCAGACGCTGTCGTCACGCCCGGCCGGCCCGACGGCCGTGGCCGGGGCCGAGCCGCAAGTCCCGGTCCTGGTGGCCGCGATGGGGCCGCGGGCCCTCGCTGCGGCGGGAGAGCTGGCCGATGGAACGATTCCCTTCCTCGCCGGGCCCCGCACCCTGGCCGCACAGATCGTGCCGGCCATCACCGAAGCCGCCGCCGCGGCCGGGCGGCCGGCCCCGCAGATCGTGGTCGGCGTGCCCGCCGTGGTCACCGACGACGCCGCGGCCGCTCGCAGCCGCGTCTCGGCCGCCCTCGGCTTCTACGACAGCATCCCGTCCTACCAGAAAGTCATCGCGGCCGAAGGACTGTCCAGCGCGGCGGACCTGCTGATCGCCGGCGACGAGGACACCGTCACCGCCGGTCTGCGCCGCTACTTCGACGCCGGGGCCACTGAAATCATGATCACCCATACCGACCTCTTCGACGCCCTGGACCGCGCTCGCACCTGGGCCGTCGCCCGGAACCTGTGACCCGGGGCCACATCGTCCCCACCTCTCCCGCTGCGATCGCCGTACGGTCGCCGGCCACCAGCACACCGCGCCCGTGGGACGGCAAGGGCCCACCGACCAGGCTCCGCTTCGGGCCCGGACTGGCGGCAGTTCACTCGAGCATCGCCGACACGCGTTCCCCAAGGAGGCACAATGGCCAATGAGCTGAACCACATCATCGTCCACTGCCGTGACCGGCGGGAGTCCGCCGCGTTCCTGGCGAAGTTGTTGGCAGGACCGGCCCCGTGCGACTGGGGTCTGTTCACCCAAGTGGACACAGCGAACAACGTCGGCATCGACTTCGCCGACGCCTTGGTCCCGCCGGACCGCATCAACGAGAGCCACCTCGCATTTCTCGTGACCGACGACGAATTCGACGGCATCCTGGCGCGCCTGAAAGATCAGGCGATCACGTACTGGGCAGACCCGCAAAAGACCCAAGAGGGTGAGATAAACCATCTGTCCGGGGGACGGGGGGTCTATGCACTCGATCCCGGCGGCACGGTTCTGACCGAATTCATCACCGCCCCTTACCCCTACTGCTGACTGAGGGTTTCCACCATCCGTCAAGCCGCGGGAGTGACGAATGGAGCGATCTCAACAGTGCTCTGCTCGTCGGGCCGGCACCGCATGCTGGCGTCGGCAGGGCCAAGACGCCCCCTTCGGCGCGCGCCTGCGAGCGTCCGGTTGTCGCAGCACCCGGTCGACTGGACTCCGCCGCAGCTCCGACACACCCAGCACATGGCCGCCGCATCGGTCACTGGCGCAGGTGGCACGAAGACGACCACTACGTCCTCCGAAACGTCGCCGACCTCGCAGGAACGAGCCTGGCCACCGTGCGTCTCGCGCTGCTCACGTGCGGCTTCCCGCTGGGAACCTCCGCATTTCGGACCGGCCGTGAGAGCAGGAGAGTCCGACGGTGGGCAGACTGCCAAGGCACCAGTGAATCGCCGTGCCCGAGCCGGCGGCGGGCGTGTCACAGGAGGACAACGGTGCGTTCGCCGGGTGCGTCCTGGTGGGTCCAGGCCGCCTCGACCTGGTCGAGCGGGAAGGGGCGCGGGCGCACGGCCATGCTTCCCGCGGCGATCGCGGCGACGAGCTCGGTGAATTCCCGCTGCATGACGTCCATGGGGACCGCTCCGATGCCGCTGCCCAGGACGCGGAACGCGTTGGAGCGCATGGCGTGTCCGGACAGCGTGATGGAGTCGCCACCCATGCCGCCGATCTGCACCCAGTCGAGCAGACGGGTGTGCTGGGTACGCGCCTCGAGGACGGCACGCATGGCGATTTCGGTGGGCGACCCCCACACGTAGTCGAGGACCACGTCGACCTCCGCGGCGGATTCGGCGAGTGCGGCCGCGGTGGCGTCCTGGTCGGGGACGAGTTGCACGGTGGCGTCCGCGCCCTGGTCCAGGAGTTCGTCGAGGCGGGCGCGGTTGCGACCGGCGGCGATCACGCGATCGGCACCAAGATGCTTGGCGACCTTGACGGCCATCGATCCGGCGTTGCCGGTCGCGCCGTGCACGAGGACCGACTGCCCGGCCCGAAAGGGCACCCGGGTGCGCAGCGCGGCCCACGAAGACAGGGCCGGGTTCATGGTGGCGACCAGGAGCGCGGGATCGGCTCCGTCCGGGACGGGGATGGCGGTGGCCGGGTCGATGGCGATGCGCTCGGCCAGAGAGCCCGCGCCCATTGGCATGACGAACGCGAGGCTGCCGTCGGCCCGGCGGACTACGGCGTCGGCGCCGGCCAGGGCAGGCAGTGTCTTGGGGCTGGTGTAGTGCTCGCCCGCGGCGATTCCCTTGGTGGCACGGTGCACGCCGACAGCGAGGACGTCCACCACTTCCTGCCCCGGGGCGGCCTCGGGTGCGGGGATGGAGCGGAAGTGCGGCGGCTCGTCGAATGACTCCACAAGCGCGGCATTGATCATGGACATGCGCGTTTCCCTTGCTTGACACACGGACCGATAAGATACGCATTCGTTTCTTGTTGTCCATAGCGTACGGCTGCAAGTTAAGATACGCAAGCGGATCCAATTGCATGGCCAAAGCCCATGAAAAGCGACATACAGGGGTACCGGTGAGTGAGCAGCGTGGAGAGGGCACCCACACCCGGCGCAGGGGCGCCACCCTGGAGAACGCGATCACCGATGCCGCCTGGCACGTACTCGTCGAGCACGGCTACAACGGCTTCACCTACGAGGCCGTCGCAGCCTGCGCCGGAACCAGCAAACCGGTGCTCTACCGGCGCTGGCCGCAGCGCGAGGACCTCCTCATCGCCACACTCACCCGGTACTGGCGCCCCCTCGGCATCCCCGACACCGGCAGCCTGCGCCAAGACGCCCTCACCCTCCTACGTACGGTCAACGCCGAGCGGGCTCGCACGGTGATACTCCTGCGCATTCAACTGGCGGACTACTTCCGCGAGACCGGCACCACCTTCCAAGACCTGCGCAGCCGTCTCCACCCCACGGGCCGGCAGCCCCCCTTCGCGACGCTCGTCGACCGCGCCATCAAACGCGGCGAGCTCACGGATGTACCGCGACTTGACCGCGTGGTGAACCTGCCCTTCGACCTGGTGCGCCACGACATGCTGATGACCATGGGCGCAGTGCCGGACGAGACGATCGTCGAAATCGTGGACAAGGTGTGGCTCCCCCTGCTCGGCCTGTCACCCCCCGCCACGCACGCGGGACATCGAGCCCACACATGCGACTCGTCGTCCGGTTCGACAACTGAATGGGCCCAGGCACAAGAATTTTAGAAATTCGGCTGCTCGCCGACCCCGGCCCCAGCCCCTACCGCTCGTCGTCAATCTCCGTTGTGTATGCCTGGGGTGTTGAGGGCCGAACGGGTGTGAGTGAAAGTGTTCACCGGCCGATGGGTGGATCGGTTCGCTCGGCTGCTGAAATCAGCGCGGTGGCGAGGGGTTCGGGCGGGGCCGGCCGTGACGGCTTCCACTGGCCAAGCGGGTGCTGCTGGTGGGCGTGCGCTACCGCACGAACCTCACCACGCGGCAGTTTGCGTTCGCCCCGCCGTGAGGGGGCTGCGGCGGTCGCTCCTGTCCGGCGCCAGTGATGACCATGCCTCCGTAGCTGTGGCCCACGAGGATCACGTCGGCGAGTTCGTGGCGATCGATCAGGCCGACGATCTCGGCGATGTGGGTGCGCAGCCCGATGCCGGCTTCGGCGGGGCGAGCGAGGGGCACAGGCCGGTGTGGCCGGACGCTCGCAGTGCGGGGGCAACCCGCTCCCAGGTCCAGCCGCCGAGCCGCGAACCGTGTACGAGAACGAAGGTGGCCATCCCCCTCCGTTCCGGCCTTGGCCGCCCAGGCGGAGCGGATGTCCCGCGGTACCCGTTTCAGACGGTCTTCGGGGATCAGGAAGCCTCGTGGAAACCTCGGCGCATGGCCAGCAGTACGGTCTCGAGTCGTTCGGGCAGCAGCCAGACGAAGTTGTCCCCGCTGCGCCACAGGTCCATGAGGTTCACGGGCTCACTGCGGTCCGGCTCCTCCGGTCGTTTCGCGGGCGGGAGAACGTAGTACAGCGTGTCGCGTTTCTGCCGCCTGACCTGACCTTGCCCCCGGGGCCGGGCGCACCCCCATCGACGCCGGGGCCTCCCGGGGGCTCGCGTTCCAGTCGTGCGGCGAAGAACGGGGCCTCCCAGGCCCGGCGGACGAGTGCCGTTTCGAGATCCTGGTCCTCGTCCGTCGGGTGCGCCCTGGCGGGCTCGCCCCCTAGGTGCCGGAGTCGGCCGGTACGGCCCGGTCCTGGCTCTCCTGTCCGGGGAGCTCGGCAACCACCTTGACCTCCAGAAGGAACCCCGGTGCGAAGAGTGCGGACACGCCCACCAGCGTGCTCGCGGGTGCTTCCGCCACACCGGCCCGCAGCGGCCCGAAGATCGCGGGCAGCAGCTCCGGGGTGTAGTCGACGACGTAGACGGTGTCGTCGACGATGTCGTCACGGATGGCGCCGACCGCGGCGAGCGCGGCGTCGAGGTTACGGGCGACCTGTGCCGCCTGGGCCCCGTGGTCACCGAGCCCCACGGGCCGTCCTCGCTCATCCCGGGCGACCTGCCCGGAGAGATGCACGAGCCGCCTTCCGTCGACGGTGACGACCCGGGTGATCCGGTCGGACGGGTTGTGCACGGACGATGGACTGACGCGGGTCACCGACATGGTCAGCTCCTCGAGGAGGGCGTACCCGCCCAGGCGGTCAGCGCCTGGACCCGCTCGTCGCGGCGCGTGGCGTGGTCGGCGGTCCGGGTGGCCCACGCGACGTGCCCGTCGGGGCGTACGAGCACTTCGGCGACCCCGTCGAGATCGGCGTGCTCGTCGTACTTGTCGACGGACACCGCCGTGACCCGGGAGGCCCGTTCCGCGCCGACGGCCTCCCGCAGGGAGGGGTCCCTCGCCAGTGCGAGCAGAACGAAGCGGCCACGGGTGAGGAGTTCGTACACCCGTGTCGCCGTCGAACCGGCGGCGGTCAGCCCCACATCGGGCATACGACGCCCCACCAGCGGGTCGGCGCCCGGGTCCGCCGGCGGGTAGTGGGTGCCGAGCGCGGAGACCTGATCGGCGAGCCGGTGGTTGACCTCCGCCATGCCCAGCAGCTGGTCGAGAAGCGACCGCAGAGCCGCGGCTGGGCGCTGGTGCCCCGGAATCAGCGTCAGCTCCGCCAACAGCGTCTGCACCTCGGTGTTCTCGGTCACCGACTGCCCGACCGGTCGGCGCTCCGCGTCGTAACTGTCCAGCAGCCCGGGCGGGGCCCAGCCGTGCACCGCGGCGGCCAGTTTCCACCCCAGGTTCATGGCGTCCTGGAGCCCGGTGTTGAGACCCTGACCCGCCGCGGGGAAGTGGATGTGGGCGGCGTCGCCCGCCAGCAGGGTCCGTCCCGAGCGGTAGCTCTCCGCGAGTCGCGTGGCATTGCCGAAACGCGACAGCCAGTCGGGCTCGGCGACCCCGCAGTCGGAGCCGGTGATCCGGGTGAGCGACGTACGGAATTCCTCCAGGGTCACCGGCTCCCGGGACGGGACCCGCATCCGCTCCGGATCCAGGCAGACGAACCGGGTGAGCCCGCCCTCCAGCGGCGCGACGATCACGCCGTGGGCCCGAGCCGCATCAAGGGCACCGGGCCGCGGGTCGACGACCGCGAAGTCCCCGAGAATCCCCGTCAGGGTCTCGTCCGTGCCGGGGAAGCCGATTCCCGCGGTCCGCCGTACGAGGCTGCGCCCGCCGTCGCATCCGACCGTGTACAGGGCACGTATGGTCTCGGTGCCGCCGCCGGGAACGCGGGTCTCCACCTCAACCCCGTCGCCGTCCTGGCTCACGCCCAGGATCTCGTGTCCCCGGCTGATCTCCACCCCCAGCTCGTGTGCCCGCTCCTCGAGGATCGCCTCGGTGCGCGCCTGGGCCAGGAAGAGGGTGTAGCCGTGCCGGGAGTCGAGGGCACCGAAGTCCAGCTGGGTGGGCAACCCCGCGAAGTGCCAGCCCGGCACGGTCCGGCCGAGCGGGAGGAACCGGTCGAGCAGCCCCCGCTGGTCCATCAGTTCCACGCTGCGCGGGTGCAGGCTCAGCGCCCGCGAATGGCGCTGCGGTTCGGTGCGGCGCTCCAGAACCCGGGTCCGTACGCCCGCCAGTGCCAGCTCGCAGGCGAGCATCAGCCCGGTCGGGCCGGCGCCCACGACGATCACGTCGGTGTTCATCAGGATAGCCTCCTCTATTTAGTGAACATCGTTCACCTGAACGATGTTCACCATAATGGGGTCCATGAGCACACCGTCAAGCCCGGCCAGGGGCCGGCCCGCCCGGCTCAACCAGGCCCGCACCGTCCGGACCGCCCTCGACCTGCTGAACGAGTCCGGGCTCGACGCGCTGACCATGCGCAGGCTCGCCGACGCGATAGGTGTCCAGGCCGGTGCGCTGTACCGCTACTTCGCGACCAAACAGGACCTGCTCACCGCCATGGCCGAGCACATGGTCGCCGGCGTCGCCGCCGCCACCGGCCCGACCGGGGGCGGCGACTGGAGCGAGGCAGTGGCGCGCCTGGCCCGAGCACTGCGCACAGCCCTGCTCGCCCATCGCGACGGCGCCCGCGTCTACGCCGGTACACACTCGACCGGCCCGCACACCCTGGGCTTCGCCGACAGCCTCATCGGGGTGCTGCGTGCGGCGGGCTTCAGCGACGGTGAGGCGGCGCGGGCGCTGTACGCGGTGTCCCACTTCACCGTCGGCCACACCCTGGAGGAACAGGCCGCTCTCCGACCGGAGGAGGGGGGGTCCACCGACGCGGGGGCTCTGCGCGACGCGGTGGAGGAGGCAGGGACGTATCCGCACCTCGCCGCCACCCTGCCGGTCCTCACCAGTACGGACTTCACGGCACACTTCGAGTTCGGGCTGCGGCTGCTCCTGGACGGACTGCGTGCCGTCCGGCGGTGAGCCCGGCGGCGGTGCTCCCCGCCGCGGCCTCCCTGCGGGGCGCGAGCGTCGGGGCCGGCAGCTGCTCGTCCAGGAGCAGTTGCGGCTCCTACACGGTGGCAGGCCGATCGAACTGCGGAAAGGCGGCCCGCTCCTTCGAGGCGCGCGGTCGCAGCAGCCCCGACCTCAAGTCACCTCTCCCTACGTTGCCCCGCGGAACGTGGCGAGCGAGCCCTTCACATGGTTGACCTGCCCAGGAGTGCCGGGTACGACTGTCAATCCTCTGCCACTTTCGGCCTGCACCGATCGCCGGGCCCACCCTGACTCTGAACGCGATTGACGGCCATGGGGTCGTCCTGGATTCGGAGTGTCGGGCGGGCCGTCGGCGCGACCCCGCGGCCTTCGCCTCGACTATGCCGTACGTCTGTGGTTGAGCGAGGACCGGCTGCGGTTCGTGCGGAGCCAACCGCTGGCGCTGCCGGCGGTCCTGCTGCCGCTGCTGCGGCCGTTCAGGCTGCTCAAGCCGATGTCGATGCTGCTGCTCGCGGGGCAGCGGGCGCGGACGGCCTCGCAGGACAGGGCGACGACGTACGTCGCGGGGTCGTGTCTCGGGCTGCTGGTGTTCGGGGCGTCCGCGGGAGGACGGCGTTGCGCTGGGCACGTTGGTCGTCCCGGCCGCCAGAAACCGGGCCGAGGCCAGTCCGTCTCCGCCGCGCCAGGGCGGAAGGGGAACATGTGGACCGGGTAGGGTGGCCGCCGTCCCGGGTCCAGTCGGTCCGGCGGCGCTTTCTCATCCGCCGTTGACGGGTGGTCGCCCACGTACAGGAAGGAAGCAGGTGGCAGGACGTTTCGTGGCGGCACGGCACGCTCTGTTCACCGCGCACCCTGCTCGCACGGTTGTCATGGCCTTCGCCGCCGTGGTCGTGATCGGGACGGTGCTGCTCGCCCTCCCGCTCGCCTCGGAGGCGGACACGTCGACCGACTTCGTCACCGCCCTCTTCACGGCCACGTCCGCCGTCTGCGTGACGGGGTTGGCGGTCGTGGACACGGGGACGTACTGGAGCGACTTCGGTGAAGGCGCGATCCTCGCGCTGATCCAGCTCGGTGGTTTCGGGATCATGACCATGGCGTCCCTGCTCGCCTTGCTGGTGTCCGGGAAGCTGCGCCTCAAGTTGCAGCTCACCGCCCAGGCGGAGACGAAGAGCCTGGGCATCGGAGATGTGCGGCGGGTCCTGCTGGGAGTGGCCGGCACCACCTTCGCCGTCGAGGCCGCTGTCGGTGCCGCTCTTTCCCTGCGCCTTCGCTACGGCTACGGCTTCTCCATCCGCGACGCGATGCACCACGGCTACTTCCACGCCATCTCCGCGTTCAACAACGCGGGCTTCGGACTGCGCGGGGACAGCCTCACGCGATACGCCGACGACCCGTGGATCACGCTGCCGATCGCCGCGGCCGTGATTCTGGGCGGTATCGGCTTCCCCGTACTGCTGGAGCTGTTGCGTCGCCGCAACCGTCACCGCACGACCGGCCGGCGCAACTGGACGCTGCACACCAGGCTGACCCTCATCACGACGGCGGCCCTGCTGGTCACGGGCACGGTGCTGACCTGTTTGCTGGAGTGGAGCAACTCCGCAACGCTCGGAAACCACTCCGTGCCGGACAAGGTCCTCAACGGGTTCTTCCACTCGGCCATGTCTCGCACCGCAGGTTTCAATTCCATCGACATCGGTGCCATGGAGCCGGCGACGCTACTGATGACCTGCGTCCTGATGTTCATCGGCGGCGGCAGCGCCGGCACCGCGGGCGGCATCAAGGTCACCACCTTCGCCGTGCTCCTCGTCGCCATCACCGCCGAGGTGCGCGGCGAACCCCACTCCTCCGTCCTAGGACGCCGACTCGCTCCGCACGTACTGCGTCAGGCATTGACGGTCGCCCTCATGGGGGTCGCTCTGGCCATGACGGCCACACTCGCCCTGCTGAGCATGACATCGCTGCCCTTCGAGGGTGTGCTCTTCGAGGCCGTCTCCGCCTTCGGCACCGTGGGCCTGTCGACCGGCATCACCGCCGACTTCCCCCAGGCCGGACAGCTGATCCTCGTCCTGCTGATGTTTGTCGGCCGGCTCGGACCCATCACCCTGGTCTCGGCGCTGGCACTGCGTGAACGCACCCGCCGCTACGAACTGCCCGAGGAGCGACCCGTCATTGGCTAACCCACTCCGCGTCCTGCGCCGCCGCAAACGTCCCGCCGCCCGGCTCCACCGCACCAGGGACCAGCGGGTCGCCGTCATCGGCCTGGGCCGCTTCGGCAGCTCTCTCGCCAGCGAGTTGATGCGCAGGGACTGGGACGTCCTCGGTATCGACACGGACGCCCGGCTGGTCCAGAAGCACAGTGACACCCTGACCCACTCGGCAGTCGCGGACTGCACGGATCCGGAAGTCCTGCACCAACTCGGTGTCCACGACTTCACCAGCGCCGTCGTCGGCATCGGAACCGACATGGAGGCCAGCATCCTGGTCGGCTCCAACCTGCTGGACGCGGGAGTACCCAACATCTGGGCCAAGGCCGTCAGCCGCCAGCACGGCCAGATCCTCGAACGCCTCGGCATCCACCACGTGGTCCTCCCCGAGCACGACATGGGCGAACGCGTCGCCCATCTGGTGACGGGCCGCATGCTCGACTTCATCGAGTTCGACGACGACTACGCCCTGGTCAAGACCGTCGCCCCGCAGGTGGCCACCGGGGTGCCGCTCGGACGGAGCCAGGTTCGCACCACGTACGGCGTCACCGTGGTCGGCATCAAACGCCCCGGCGAGGACTTCACCTACGCCACCGCCGACACCGTCGTCCAGGCCGGTGACGTCATCGTGGTCACCGGAAAGACCCGAGCCGTGGAGACCTTCGCCGACCTCAGCTGAACGAAAGACGGGAGACCACCTGTGCCACGAACTGCGGGTGAGGCCTCTTCCGGACGGGCCGCACCCACAGGCAGGCCCGTCCGTCGGCGGCCCCGCACTCACCCGGGGGACACCACCACTCACCCGGAGGACACCACTCCCCCGTCTCATCGACTCATGGGCCGCATCGCCTCTGACAGCCCCCAGGCGGCGGCGCCGCCTCCCCGCCACTCGACGAGGGGAGTGCGGTCCAGCTCCTCGGCCTCCAGCTCGACACCGTGCCGACGTGCCAACAGGATGACGTCCTGGACGCCGTGTGCCACGCCGACGACCCTGCCCTGAAGCGACATGGCACGGCCCTCCATGAAGGTGGGAGCGTGAACGACGATGGGGGCAGTCCTGCCGCGTTCCACACCTGGTGGCTCCGGGCACGGCCAAGGGCTGCCTCCAGTCCGGAGATCACGCGTGGCGCGCTGCGCGTGGCCGGGACTCACGACCTGATCCTTCGCCTGTCCGTGTGCGAGCATCCAGCGGTCTCCCCTGTCAGCGCCGGTAGTGGTGAGCCCGGGGGATCACCCGCCGGCTCCCCCTCGCACCTGCCCCTCTGATGCTGCCGGACTCCGTCATGGGAGGTCCATGGATGAAGTAGTGCACATTCAGCAGCTGTTCGCTGCCGGAGTCCGGCAACGAACGGGGTGCGGTGAGCTGTCGCACCTCGCCCCGGCCGTCGCTCAGGACGGCTGGCCGGTGGTGAATGCAAGACACGGTACGGCGCCGTCATTCCCAACCGAGAGGGGACGACTCGGTGACGGCGGACGGAGCGAGGGGCTCTGCGCCCGCCGTGTTGAAGGCGGTCAGGGCATCGACAAGCGCCAGTCGCTGTTGCGCGCTCAGACGTTCGACGATGAGGGCGATCTCCGTTCGCCGCCGGGCGGTGACCTCCTCGACCGTGCGACGCCCCTCCGTCGTGAGGCGCAGCAGGGTCTCCCGGCGGTTGTCCGGGTTGACCTGTCGGTCCGCAAGGCCGGCTGCGATCAGCCGGTCGACCATGCGCATGGCCGTCGAGGGGGCGACGTGGAGGAGGCCGGCGAGGGCGACGAGTTTGGTGGCGCCCCGGCTGGACAGGACAACCAGCATCCGGAACTGCGGCAGTGTGACCCGGTCCTCGACGGCTGACAGGGAACGGGCGGAGACCGCCACCAGCACCCGGGAGGCGGTCAGCACCTCCCGCGTGACCGCGTCGACGTCCTCCATGGTCCTCTCTCGGGACTCGCGCTCCACCATGGGTCCTTTCTACCCTGGACTCATCATTTAGACTGTGCAAAATTTTGCCTGCCGAAGTAACAGTCGGCGGCTCTCCGGCCCATCCGTCCGGGGGTCACCACCCACCCCGTGGAAGGCGAGCATGACACCTGACGCAACGGACCCCGCCAGACCCCGCGTTCCCACCGGCTGGCGCCGGCTGGTCGCTCGCGCACCCATCCTCCTGTTCCGGGCCGGCCTGGGACCGCTGCTCGGCAGACGGTTCCTGCTCCTGCACCACGTGGGCCGGGTCAGCGGACGCGACCGCCGGGTGGTTCTCGAAGTCGTGGCATACGAAGCGCCGTACCGCTGCTGGACCGTCGCCTCCGGCTTCGGCCCGCGCTCAGACTGGTACCGCAACCTACGTGCCCAGCCGAAGACGGTCGTGCAGTTCGGCAACCGCCACCACGCCGTCACCGCCCGCTTCCTCACCCCCGGCGAAGGCGCCGCCATCATGGCGCACTACGGCCGAGAGCACCCCCGCACCGCCCGCCGCCTGTGCGCGTACCTGGGGCTGCCCGCCGACGGCACCGAGCCGACGTTGCGCGAAGCCGGGCGCGCGATCCCCTTCGTCCGGCTCGAGGCGGACACCAATCCGCCGGACGCGCCGCCCCGGCCGTGACTCGTCGACACCTCGGAAGTGAGTAGAAGTGCCGAAGCCCACCCCCGCATCGATATGGACACGATTCCTCGCCGACAGTGAAGAAGCCATCGCCCGTTCCGCGCCGAGAGAGCCATCGGCTCGGGAGAGGGCTGGACGCCTGGACGCGAACGACCACCTCGGCGATGCGTGGTCCCGCGAAGACGCACTGACCGAACCCGCATGGCGCCGTCTCGACACCTGCGGACGCATGCGCCGCCTCGGGCGCATCCTGGCGGGCGCGGCCGCGCTCGCCGTTCTCCTGGGGCTCTTCTCCTGCCTTCCCGAAGAGCCTCCCGGCCTGCCCGGGGAGCCCGAGGACACCTCGCCGCTCCAGACGTCCAGTGCCATCGTCGAGTCCTCGACTCCCCTCGCCCCTTCCGGCAGTTGAAGGACGCCACCCAGGACGCCACCCAGGACAGCCCGAAGAGCGGCACACGGATGCCGTCCACCTGAATCCGGGACCTCCACAGCCCGACGTGGTGGCCGGGCTGCGGGGAATGCGCTGTCGAGTGGAAGGCACGGAGAGCACGCAACTGTCTCTGTAGGCGGGACTGCCGGGCTCCCCGCCCACGCGTGACCGGCAACGACCGACAGTGGTCTGGCCCGCCCTACGGTCGCCCGAGGACGGCGCCGAACGACTCGGCATGGACGTGCTGTGCCCTGGCCGTGACCGGGCGAGGGCGGAGAAGTGACCGCCACGTCCTCAGCGGAGGAGCGGCCCGGTAGTGAGGGGGAGCACTGCGCCTCCGGCCAGGCCGAGGACGAGGGAGATCACGCCGCCGGTGTAGGCGGTGGCGGCGGTCCAGCGGCCTTGGACGGTCTGTGTGCTCAGGGGTGCCGGAGCGGTGGCGGCGAAAAGGGGGGCGAGCCAGCGCAGGTAGTAGAAGAGGGAGGCGACGGTGTTGGCGATGGCGAGGGCGGCGAGCCAGGTGTAGTCACCGTCGACTGCCGCGCTGAAGATCTCCAGCTTTCCGAGGAAGACGCCGGTGGGCGGGGTGCCCACCAGGCCGAGGAGGCACACGACGAGGACTGCGGCGAGGCCGGGGTGACGGTGGGCGAGACCGCGGTAGTCCTGGAGGGTACGGGCGTGGGGCAGTTCGGTGACGACGGCGAAGGCCCCGAGGTTGGTGGCGGCGTAGGCGGCCAGGTAGAACAGCAGGCTCTTTTGCGCGAGGTCGCTGCGCGTGGCGACGGCCAGGGCCATGAGGAGGTAGCCGACCTGGCTGATGGCGGAGTAGGCGAGCAGACGCTTCACGGAGGTCTGGAAGAACGCGGCGAGGTTGCCCAGGGTCATGGTGATCGCGGCGAGGACGGCCAGCAGAAGGGGCCAGTTGACGTCGGTGCCGGGCAGTGCCTGGTGCAGGAGGCGGTATCCGGCGATCAGGCCGCCGACTTTTGGCAGGGTGGTGACGTAGGCGGCGACGGGGGTGGGAGCGCCCTCGGTGACATCGGGCACCCAGTAGTGGGCCGGGACGGCTCCGATCTTGAACAGGACGCCGACCAGCACGCCGACGAGTCCCACGGCGGTGAGGCCGTAAGAGGCCGCGGGCAGGCCGGCGTTGAGCTCGCGGTAGAGCGTGGCGTGGCCGGCGCCGTACAGGAGGGCGGTACCGGCCAGCATGGTGGTGCCGAGCAGGGCGCCCATCAGGTAGTACTTCAGGGCGGCTTCGGTACCGGTGACGTCCTTGGCGAAGCCGGCGAGTGCGTAGGCGGGGATACTGGCCAGCAGGTAGGCGGCGAACAGCATCAGCAGGTCGTTGGCGCCGGTCAGGACGAGAGTGCCGGCGCCGGTCATGAGAAGCAGCACCCAGTACTCGGTCTCTCGATGGTGACCGCGGACGGATTCGACGGACATGCCGATGATCAGCAGCAGGGCTGTCAGGACGGTGAGGCGGCCCATGTGGGTGGCGGCGTCAATGGCGAAGGCGTCGGAGAAGACGGTCTGTTCACGGTCGGTGGCCATGGTGACGGCGGTGGCCACCAGGCCCGCCGCGCAAGCGGCGGCTGCCAGCAACGCGATGATCCACTGGCGGCGGCGCGGCAGCCATGAACCGGCGAGCAGGCCGATGACCGCGACGCCGAGCAGGGTCGTTTCGGGAAGGAGGGCGGTCAGGTTCTCGTTCACCGTGCCACCAGCCCGGTCACGGTGCGGCCGGCCGGTTCGATGACGTCCAGCAGCCAGCGCGGCGCGACGCCGATGAGCAGGGCCACGGCCATCAGGGTCACGGTCGGCACCGCCTCGCTGCCGCGCAGGTCGGTGATGCCGCCGGGGCGAATGGTCTGCGGCAGGCGCGGGTGGCCGAGAAACATGGTGCGCACAGCGCGCAGGAAAAGAGCGGCGGTGATGAGGATGCCGGTCACGGCGATGGCGGTGGCGGTTGTCTGGGAGGCGAGGGAGCCGGTGAAGATCTGGAATTCGGCGATGAAGCCGGAGAACCCGGGGATGCCGAGGCTGGCGAACGCGGCGACGACCGTCAGGCCGGCAAGGCGCGGGGTGTGCGCGGCGAGCCCGGAGTAGGCGTTCATGGCGTAGGTCTGTCCGCGGTCGTAGAGCACTCCGGCGAGCAGGAACAGCGCGCCGGTGATCAGGCCGTGGCTGACCATCTGGGTGACCGCACCGGTCACCGCAAGGGAGCGGGCCTGGGCATCGCTGCCTGCGAGGGTTCCGGCGGCTCCGACGGCGAGGATGATGTAGCCCATGTGGTTGACCGACGTGTAGGCGATCATGCGCTTGAAGTCGGTCTGGCCCAGGGCCACCAGCGCCCCGTAGACGACGGAGAGCGCGCCGATGACGACGATGACCAGGGCGTAGTGGCGCCAGGACCCCGGCAGCAGGGGCATGGCGATGCGGACGAACCCGTAGGTGCCCATCTTCAGCAGGATTCCGGCGAGGATCGCCGAGCCGGCGGCGGGAGCGTCGGTGTGAGCCGGGGGCAGCCAGGTGTGGAAGGGCACCGTGGGCGTCTTGACCGCGAGGCCGACGCCGATGGCCAGCAGCACCAGGCCGGCGTACGGGCCGCGCCCTGCCAGGGGGTTGGCGCGGGTCAGGTCGGTGATGTCGAAGGTGTGCGGGCTGGCGGCCAGGTAGACGCCGATGAAGCCGAGCAGCAGGGCGAGGGAGCCGATGAAGGTGTAGAGGAAGAACTTCAGTGCCGCTGCCCGGGCGCGTTCGCCGTGTCCCCAGCCGGCGATGACGAAGAACATGCCCACGATGGACAGGTCGAAGAAGACGAAGAAGAGGATCAGGTCCAGGGCGACGAACAGTCCCAGGCTGACAGTCTGCAGGAAGAGGAACAGGCAGACGTAGGAGCGCACGCGTGCGGTCTGGCGCAGCGAGTACACGGCGACGGCCAGGAACAGCAGGCAGCTCAGGGCCACCAGAGGCAGGGACAGCCCGTCGACGCCCACGTGGTAGCCGACGCCGGCGCTGGGAATCCAGCGCATCCGCTGCTGGTACTGCATGCCTCCCCCGGCGTCGAAGCCCGTCCAAAGGGCGATGACCAGGGCGAGGTCGACGGCAGCGGCGGCGATCCACGCCCAGACGTACATCCGGTCCGGCAGGGTGCGCGGCAACAGCAGCAACACCGCGCACACCAGCAGCGGCAGGAAGGTGACGACACTCAGCACAGGGATTTACCTCACCAACAGCACGATCAGGATCAGCACCGCGAAGCCGACGGCGGCTTGGGCGTAGTACTGGTGCAGCAGCCCCGTCTGCGGGCGTCGCGCCCACTGGCCCAGCCCCCGGGCGCCGGACGCGACCGCGCGGACGGCGGCGTCGATGCCGCCGTCGTCGACACGGCGGGCGAGCCGCCCCACGGCCAGGCCACCGCGGGCAGCCTGCCGCACGGAGCCGTCGACGACCTGGTCGTCGAAGACGGCCAGCGCCCGCGCCAGCGCCAGAACGGGCCGCACCACGAGGACCTGCGCAACCCGCTCCAGGAGCAGCCACTGCCGCACCCACCCCCTTGCCGCACGAGAGACCGGCGCCGGGCGGGCGGACCACCGCCAGGCCATGCCTGCGGCGATGAGCACCACGCCGGCGGACAGCCCCAGCTCCCACGCCGCGGGGCTCGGCTCCGCAGGAGTGCCGACCAGCTGCTTCGTCCAGGACGCCGGGCCGGGCAGCGCGAGCACACCCAGCACTGCCCCAGCCGCCGCCAGCACCCACAAGGGCACCACAGCCGCGCGTGAGACGCGGCGCGTGCCGTGCCGCTCGGTGTCGTGACCGGCTTCGGCCCCCTGGGGCAGGGGGCGGGTGACATACCACAGGGCCTTGACGCTGTAGACCGCCGCCACGGCCGCGGCGGCCAGTCCGACGGCGTACAGTCCGGTGCTCTCGGCGCGGGCTGCGGCGAGGACTTCGTCCTTGGCGGCCCACAGCGACAGCGGCGGCAGCCCGGCCAGCGTCAGAGCGCCGGCGGTGAAGGCGGCGCCGACCAGTGGGTAGCGGCGGACGGCGCCGCGCAGGGCGGGCAGCTGCTTGGTGCCCAGTGCGGTCAGCCATGCTCCGGCGGCCAGGAAGAGACCCGACTTGGTGGCGGCGTGCGCGACCAGCTGGGTGACGCCGCCCGCCACGCCGCCGCTTCCGGCGGCCAGGACCATGTAGCCGATCTGCGCGGAGGTGGAGGCCGCGAGCAGCTGTTTCACGTCGCGCTGGGCGACGGCGACGACGCCCAGGGCCAGGGCGGTCAGTGCGCCGGTCCAGGCCACCAGCGGGCCCGCCCAGGCGGTGGCGGCCAGCAGCGGGTGCAGCCGCAGCAGCAGGTAGGCGCCGGCCGCGACCATGGTGGCCGAGTGAAGCAGCGCCGAAACCGGGCTGGGGCCCTGCATGGCACGCGACAGCCAGAAGGAGAAGGGCAATTGAGCGGACTTGCCCAGCGCCGCTGCCACGACTCCGGCCGTGACCAGTTGCAGCCACGGGGAACTCGCCCCGGGCAGAGCGTCCAGGCGCAGGGAGCCGATGCCGCCCGCGAGCGCGGCCCCGGCCGCGAGGTACAGGCCGAGGTCGGCGGTGCGCGTGGTGAGGAAGGCGACGTCCGCCGCACGTGCCCGCTCGGGCTGCTGCCACCAGTAGCCGATCAGCGCCCAGCTGGTCGCGCCCATGGCCTCCCAGGCCATCAGCAGCAGCGGCAGCGTGGTCGCCGAGACGGTGACGAGCATGGCCCCGGCGAACAGCAGCATCAGGCCGAAGAACCGGCCCCGGTTCTCGTCCGGGCCGAACTCCGCGGCAGCGAACAGCAGTACGCCGAGAGTGACGGCGGCGACGGTGACCACCATGACCGCGGACAGACCGTCCACCGCCAGCCCTGCCCGCGTCCCGGTGAGCAGAGGCGCACTCGCCTCGGGGCGTGCGAACGCGGCGGCCACCGCCAGGCCCATCGTCACCAGGGCCGCTCCCACGCCGAGTGCCGGAGCCAGGCGGTTGACTCCTCGGCCCGCCGAGCCGAGGAAGGTCCCGGCGCCCAGAGGAACGGCGATCAGCAGCCACAGCAGCGCGCTCACCCCTTCAGCTCCTCGGCCATGTCGGTCATGTCGACCTGCCGGGCCCGGTAGATCGCCGTGGTGACGGCGAAGCCCATGGCCATCTCCACCGCCATCGCCACCACCGCCGCCACGACCACCACCTGGCCACTCGCCGCGGCCGGGGCGAGGAAGTGCCAGAAGTCCGCGGCGGCCGCGATCACACCGCCGATCATCAACTCGATCCCCATCATGATCATGACGATGGACTGCTGGGACAGCGCGCCGAACAGACCGATACAGAACAGGCCCGCAGCCAGTACCAGGATCAGCTCGAAGGTCATCGGCCCACTCCTCCGCCGGCCGGGTCGTTCGCGGGCCGCTGATCGAGGTCGTCGCCGAAGCGGTCGTAACGGCCCCGGTGGGTGGCCAGCACGGTGGCGCCGACCATGGTGGCCAGCAGCACGAACCCGAGGATGACCATGGTCAGCATCTGGCCGCCCATCAGCGACATCCCGACCTGACGGGTGGTGTCCTTCGGCCGGACACCCGTCCGCTCGGGCCAGGACACCATGAAGATTCCTGCGACCAGGGCGGCGAACGCCACGGCGCTGATGGCCAGGGAGCCTCGCTTGTTGTGCAGCATCGACATCGGCATCAGACCTGCCGGGTTCATCATGTAGGCGATCATGAACACGGCCATGATCACCATCTCCATGACCATCATCAGCACGATCACCACACCCAGATACGGCAGCCCCAGCACGGTCACCACGCCTCCGACGCAGCACAGGGACGCCAGCAGGCAGAAGGTGACGCGCGCCATCGAGTTCAGAGTGAACACCAGCACACCGCCCGTCAGGGCGAGCACGCCCAGCACGGCCAGCAGCACGAGTCCCGTCGTACTCATGACGGCCTCCCTTCGCTCGTCATCAGTTCAGGTCGACCAGGGCCGGGACCAGGACCTGCGCGATCGTCAGTGGGATGAGCACCACCCAGGCCAGCTCCACATACCGGTCCGCGCGGACCACCGGCAGCCTGCGCACCGCCACCACCAGCACGGCCAGCACCAGCAGCGTCTTGACCAGCGACCACGCCCACGGCGGCAGGCCCGGGCCGGCGCCCCCACCGAGGAACAGCGGCACCGCCATCGCCGCCCCCGCCGCCAGCCACAGCCACCGCCCGGCCTCCAGCAGCAGCCGGTCCGCGCCCGAGGCTTCGCTCAGCACGCCGCCGGCAAGGTCACGGCCCGCCGGGTAGGCGAACGGGCCCAGGAAGCTGAAGGCCAGGACACCGGCCAGGTAGACGAGGAAGGCGACCGGCATCCACACCGCGTACCACAGGCCGTGCTGGGCGGCGGCGATGTCACCCACCCGCAGCGACTGCGCCCCGGTGGCGGCCGAGATCAGCGCGAACATCAACGGCAGCTCATAGGCCAGCCCCTGGGCCAGGAACCGGTAGCCGCCGATCAGGGAGAACGCCGCGTTGGGCCCCCACCCGGCCAGCCACAGACCGCCCCAGGTCAGCACCTCCATGGCGTTGAACCACACCACCCCGACCGACACATCGGCCACCACGGTGTTGCCGAACGGGATCACCAGCGTGGACAGCACCGCGGCCACCGGCACGATGACCACCCCAGTACGCCACAGCAGCACGTCCGGGGCGGGCAGGCGGCGCGGCTGCGCCAGCAGCGCCCGCGGCACGCCGAGAAACGGCCGCACCGCGGCCGCGGAACCGAGCGGCCGACCGGCCTCACGGGCCTCCAGCACCGCGTTGCCCGCTACCGCCAACGCGGCCAGAGCGAGCAGCATCGCCGGTGCGGCCAGCACTGTCCACCACGCGCCGACCTCACCCACGGGCAGTCACCTCCCCTGTGCTTGCGGCGAGTTCGTCCAGATCCGGGTCGAGGCTGGCCACGATGAGACGGGCCGCGGCCAGCTCGGCTCCTCTCAGCAGACGCGGCAGCAACGCGATCAGCGCGGCCGACGGCGGAGCGTCGCTGTTCCAGTCGCCGCGCGGACTCTCGTCCAACGCTGGTCGAAGCGGAGAGGAGTCATCCAGCCGCCCCACATCGCTGCGGATGTCGATGAGCCACTGCCGGTACCGAGCGGTCACGTCCCCGCCGGCCCGCGCCGCCGGTCCGCTCACCCCGGCCGCTCGCGCGTCCTCGTTGCGCACGCTGCCGATTCCGCGGGTCAGCCAGTCCAGAGTCCGTGACCGGCCGACGCGGCGGGTGAAGCGGCCAAGCGGGGACGCGACCGCCGCACCGGGGGCTCCGTCGAGCAGGTCGTCGCGCAGCCGCCGCGCCACGGTCGCCTCGGCGGGCCAGCCGGCCACCGACAGCAGCCGGGCCAGACTGTCCAGACGGGCAGCCGCCCGCCGCCGGGCCGCCTCGCC
This sequence comes from Streptomyces sp. NPDC085944, assembly GCF_040686295.1. Taxonomy (NCBI): domain Bacteria; kingdom Bacillati; phylum Actinomycetota; class Actinomycetes; order Kitasatosporales; family Streptomycetaceae; genus Streptomyces; species Streptomyces sp. NPDC085944. The sequence continues at coordinate 21,535 of NZ_JBFBJX010000036.1, forward strand.
CGTCCTCACCGGGTCCCCGCGAGCCGCACGCAGCCACGGCTCCACCCAGAAGGGGGCGGCCGACCCGGCGGTGGGCGTGGGCAGATCTGTGACGTCAGCCTCCTGGATGACGTCGCCCTGCACGATCAGATTGACGGCAAGGCCGGTCGGCCAGTCGGCCAGCAACGGCCCCAGCGGCACGTGCAGACGATCGAGCGTCAAACCGTCACGGTCCTCGCCCTGCTCGGCCATCGGCAGCCCGCCCGGCATCTCCATCTCACCGCCACCGTGACTGCCGTGCCCTCCATGGCCGCCGTCTTCCTCGTGGATCCCGTGACCCCCCTCCTTCCCGGCACCCTCGTCGTCGTGGCCGCCGTGCCCGTCGGCGTCCTCGCCGTGCTCACGGGTGTCCTCGTGCTGGGCTTCTTCGTCGTGGTGGTGAGCGCCACCGGAAGACTCCTGGTGGTGCGGGCGGCCGTCGTCGGGCGGGGCCGTTTCGGCGGACGCTTCGCACTGGCTGTGCTGCTCGGCCGAAGAGCCGAGCTGGGTCCGTCCGGCCTCCATCGCGGCGGCGACATCGTCGGCCTCGTCCGCGTGCACGCGGGCGCGGGGCGCGGGCATGTCCTGCCAGAGCCGGTTGACCGCCGCCCGCAGGCGCGAGCTGTCCTGGCCGACGACAAGCAGCAGGTCCGCCCCGGCCGGGGTGCCGGCCAAAGGCCAGTCCCGCAGCCGCGCCAAGCGCTCTGCTTGAAGCCGTGCAGCCGTGCCTCCCGGCAGAGTGGCCAGCAGTACGTGGGGCCGCGCGGCCGAGGCACGCAGGGCGAGACCGGTCAGGTCCATCGCAGAGCGCCCTCCCGCCAGGCATGGAGGACCCCGGCGAGCAGGATCGCCAGGAAGACGAACATCTCGATCACCGCGCTGGGCCCCATCGCCGAGATCACCCGCGTCCACGGGTACATGAAGACCATCTCCATGTCGAAGGCCAGGAACAGCATCGTGACGGTGTACCAGCGCACGTGGAAACGGCTCACCGCGTGCTCGACCGGCTCCAGTCCCGACGCGAAGGGAGCCGCTGCCGCCGGATCGGAGGACAGCCGCGCCGCCCAGCTCGCCGCGTAAACACCGGCGACGGCCAGCAGGGCCACGCCCAGCAGCGACAGAACTGCCGTCATGCCGTCCATCATCGCCTCACAGTCCTGACAGGTGACCGGTGGCCGTGCCCGGTCCCGCCGGGGCGCAACACCGGCGGCTGCCTCGTCGTGGGGCGGCGATCTGCGTAGCCATCTGCGCGCTTCTCCTCCTGGTGTCGTCCGGTGCCGTCGTCGCGTACCCCAGGGGGGCATGTGTAATCCAGGCGGTCAACCGGCGTCCCTGTGCAGGATTCCGTCATCGGTTCCGGGAGGAGGCGGGGCGCGCCGCGACGGAGGGAAGTTTCCCCGCACGGGACCGGGCGCGCGGCGGCACCCTGCCAGGCCTTGCCGGACGGTGCGTCAGTGCGCGGGCGGATCCGCCATGGTGCCAGTGACCTGTTGTTGATCGCGAGAGTAAGCACCCTGCTGTTCCCGGCAATGAGGAAGGGCTGAGCCATGCGCGAGACAGCGAGACCGTAGAGCCTCACCACGGTGTCCAAAGGCGGCCGACCGGATCGGTTCTCTGCAGGTGCGGCCCGCACGGCGATGCGAGGGCGGTACGACGATGCGTGGGCAGCCGAGCGCACAGAGGGGAAACGCAGCGGCCCGGCGACCGCCTGCCGGCACACCGCTCATGTCCGCTCCGCGGTGAACAGAGCCGCGCACGCCTTCCCGTCGTCGCCGGTGATCAGCAGCACCTCGTCGCCCGTCCGCAGGCGCGTGGAACCACTCACGGGGACGACCCGCCCCTCCCGGACGACCATGCTGATCCAAGCGTCCTCGCCGATGTCCAGCCCGTCGACCGTACTGTCCTCGGCCGGCGATCCTTCTTCCACCAGATGACGGGCCACGCCCTCCGGCCGGTCCCGCAGTCGCACCCCCAGCGCCCACGGCTCCAGGTCCACCGACTGCATGGGCACCCGGCACCAGCGGGCGACCGCGGGCACCAGGGAGCCCTGCACGACGACGGAGAAGACCACGACGACGAACACCACGTCGTACAGTCGGTCGGCGTCCCCGACGCCGGAACTCACGAGGTAGCTGCCGAGGAGAACCGGCACGGCACCCTTGAGCCCGGTGAAGGCGAGGAACGTTTTCTCCCCACGGCTGAGATCCATGGGCCACAGCAGTGCGGTCAGCACCAGTGGCCGTATCACCAAGGCGAGCAGGACCGCCAGCACGACGCCGTCCGTCCATGCCCCCTCCATGGTGAAGGTCCACAGCGGCACGGTCAGGCCCAGCAGAGCGAACGCCACGACCTCGCCCAGGCTTCCCAACGCCGTGTGAAAGCGTTCGATCTCCTTCTTGTAGGGAGCACGGACGTCACCCAGCAGAACGCCGGCCACGAAGACGGCCAGAAAGCCGGAACCGTGCGCCACCGTCGTCAGCCCGTACACCGCGAACGCACCGGCGAGTGTGCGCAGCGGATACAGACCCTCGGCCGGCAACGGCACCTTCCGCATAAGGAGCTTCAGACCCCAGCCGCCCGCCACTCCGAGTGCGGCACCGATGGCCATCTCCTCCACGAACAGCAGCGCCGTGTGCCCGGCCGTCTCAAGTGCCGACCCTGACGAGGCACCCAGCAACCCGGCCATCAGGGCGATGCCCACCGGGTCGTTGGCACCCGACTCCCCGGGCAGCAGCACGCCGGTACGACCGGTGATCTTCCGCCGGCCCAGGACGGAGAAGACGACCGCCGGGTCCGTGGGCGCGAGTGCCGTGCCCAGGAGGAGGGCGGTACGCCAGTCGAGCCCGAGCAGGAGGTGCGCGCCGACGGCGAGCAGACCGGCGGTGGCGAACGTACCGAGCACGCCGATCGACAGGATCGCCCGCGCCTCCGGGCAAAAACGCCGCCACCCGATGTCCATACCGCCCTGGAAGAGCAGGACCACCAAGGCGATGGTGACGACGTCCTGCACCGTCGTCGTCGGCAGTTCCCGCAGGGCCGGGAAGACATCCACGGCGACGGCGGCGACGACCAGGAAGAACGCAGGGGCCGGGATGCGGGTGCGTTCACTCAGCCGGTTGGATCCCAACGCCGCCAGCCCGGCCAGTGCCACGAACAGAATGGCCAGACCGAAGGACCATGTGCCCTCCACCTTTAAAGGATCCCCCTCCACGGGTCGAGCCGATGCCGGCCTCGGTCGCAGGCCCGTGCACCGGCCGGCACCGCCCCCGCCTCGGTGGGCGCACCAGCGACTGCCGACGACGGCTGCGCCCAGCGGGTCGGGGGCGCCGGGCACGCCCGTGCGGCAGCCTGCTCGGAAGACCGGCTGGGCGCGGGCACCGGGCCCGGCCCCGCCCGCACCACCGTGACTTCGGAACCGGCCGACAGTCGGGCGGTGTCGAACCCGTGCTCCGGCAGGAGCGGGACGCGGTTACGGCCCGACACGGGACGCGGGATGTCCGGGAAGCGGCCGCGGACCAGGTCGGTGGTCGGCCCCGCGATACACCCTCCAACGTCGCCCCTGGCAGACATGTCCCTCACTTCGCCGGTTGTCGTTGAGTGGCACAAGGCGCTGCATGGGTATCCCCGGCACGACGGACACAAACAGGCGGACACGGCCTGCGGCCGATCCGCCGCCTGCTGAGGCTCCGTCAACTCGCCTTCGGCCGGTCTCCTACGGCGGCGGACCAGCAACAGCGCGGCGTCGTCGTGCGGCGGCCCGACAACGTGCTCCGAGAGATCCTCTCGCAGCGCTTCCAGGGCATGGTGCACATCGGGGTCGTTGAGCAGACAGGCCCGGTCGGCAAGTGGGTGGAAGGCGTCGCTCTCGTCACGTGCCTCGGTGACACGCCGATCCATACCGACCAGGTGGTATGCACCGCTCCGATCGTCGCCTACTCTCGCTGTCAGCTACACCCGAGGCTTCGCCACGTCCTGCGCCCGACAACGACAAGGAGACGGCCATGGCTGTCGATCCCGACAAGGCAGTCCTCCAGGAGTTGGCTCGCCGGAACCCCGGTGAGCCCTTCGTCATGCTCAACCTGCTGCGCTTCGCAGCCGACGGGCGCGCGTCGTACGAGGAGTACTCACGTCGGGCGGCGGCCTTTCTGCGACAGTACGGGGGCGAGCTGCTCTACGCCGGAGACGGGAACGAGGCACTGGTCGCCGAAGAAGGTCAGGCATGGGACGCCGTACTTCTCGTGCGCTATCCGAGCCGGGAGGCGTTCAGCCGCATGGTGACCGATCCCGGGTACCGGGAGATCTCCCGTCTCAGGTCCCGCGCACTCGCCGAGGCCGTGCTCCAGCCGACCACCCCGTGGACGCGGCGAGCGGGGTGACGGGGGCCGCGGCCACGGCAGCGCCGCGACGGCAGGCATGCCCTGGGCGCCGGGGCGGGGGCCGGGACGCCGGTCTTCCGGTCGGCGACGGTTGCCTGTCGGCGATCACCGCGGCCGCCTCGTGATGAGCGGCCCTCACGTCCGGCGAGACTCCAAGGCGTCGTCTCCTGGGACCATGCGACCCCGGGGTGCGGTTGTCGGCGCGCGGTCGGCGGGAGGCACCCGCAGGCTTCTTTCGCTCCTCCTGTTCGCCGCCGGGAGCCGGCTCGTCCTCGGGCCGCCCGTGCCGAGGTGACCCCAGACGCCTGCTGCTCGTCCATCCCAGCGCCCTGCTGCACTACGGGACCTTCCTGCGGCTGGAGCCCTTCGGCCTGGAGCGGGTGGCCGGAGCCGCCCTGGCGGCGGGCCACGAGGGGCGGGGCGCGGATCTCCACGGGCCTACACCCCCCCCGGGCACACCCGCGCACCCCGCCGCCGACCGACGGAAAGGAACGGTACCTGCGAGCCTGCCCCCTTGACGCTCTTGCATAATGCAAAAGTGAGGAAGGGGAAGCTGTGAGCGTCATACGCAGTGAGGGACGGGCCAGACGCCCGGTCTCGGACGTCCGGGGCTCGA
>NZ_JBFBJX010000037.1:0-23667 GCF_040686295.1 Streptomyces sp. NPDC085944
GTGACCACGTTCAACGAGCACCCCGGAAAGGTGTTCCGCGTCCGTGATCTGCATGAGCACCTCGGCCTGCCCACCGACGAGCCCTCGATCAACGTCACCCGCTCCCGCCTGGGACGACTCGTCCGCCAGGGATTCCTCGAGCAACCGGGACGCGGCCGCTACCAGAAACGGACTTAACGCCCTCTCAATCGGACCAAGAGCCTCCCCCAGCGCGGGCACGGACCACCGCAGAGGTACTGGGTCCATGGCTACGGGATTGCGGAAAGACCGGACTCTGCCTGACATGGAGGCATCATGTCGGCCGGCTGAGTAGACGCATCCCTCCCGGCTTACGCGTCCTCAGCGGCGGCGTCTCGCTCGACCGGATCCGCTGCAGGTCAGTGCGCCGTGATCGGCCTGCCTCCTGGGTTACGGCGCCTTGATCCACCTCGACCAGCTCAAATCGGTCGTGCTCTTCGCCGCCTACAGCTACCCGGGGAACGGTCGACGAATCAAGCCAGGAAGCTCGGACACCCTCTGGACTGTGCTGGCTACCGCTGACCCGGACGCGATGACCATGACCGGCCGCGGCCTTCTCCTGAGTGCTGTCCCGTAATCCCACGAGGCTGAGGGTCATGCCGTGTCAGGGTCGGCGCCGATGGCGCCGGCCGAGCGAAGCGAACGCCCGAGGTCTCCGGTGAGGATGCGGGGGTGGCGCCGCCACCACCAGAGGTCGGGGCCGGGCAGCCTGTGGAATTGATCGAGTGCCTGGCCGTCGTCGTGGACGGTCGCGGCCATGTACTGGGCGTCCAGGGCTTTGATCCGCGGCGTCCAGAGCTGGACGATGTGTTCGTCCAGTAGAAGCCATGCTTCGTGCAGCCAGTTTCGGCAGTAGAGGTCGTTGGTGTACTCGTAGATGTCGTCGCCGTAGCCCCGCTCGATGACGCTCACGAGGGAAGCCCACGCGTTCACCCTTTCTGTGACCGTGAATGCCGTCCGCCAGCCGCGCCGGTGCAACAGCTGTCCCACCTCGGTTTCAGTAGCCACGGGCGTGAGGCTCTCATGCCGAATCCGTCCGGGCGACCGAGTTGTGCCCCGGCACAGGCTGGCGACCCCGCACCATGATCAAGATGAGACGATCTCGCCGTGGCTGGTGTGATCACGGCGTCGGAGCCGTCCTGGATAGCCCCGTTCAGCGGGCTGAGTCCGAGGGAGTTCGGGAAGCTGGTGACCGTTCTGAGGCGCCAGGGTGCGGACGTCGCCCGCAAGGGCCGACCGTGGAGCCTCCCACTGGAGGACCGGGCACTGCTGGTCGCGGCCTACTGGCGCACGAACCTGACCATGCGGCAGCTCGCGCCGCTGTTCGGGGTGTCGAAGTCGGCGGCTGACCGCATCATCGATCACCTCGGGCCGATGCTCGCGCTCCAGCCCCACAAGCGGTTCGCCAAGGGCACCGTGCTCATCGTGGACGGCACCCTGGTCCCCACCCGCGACCACACCATTGCTGAGCGGTCAAAGAACTACCGGTACTCCACCAACCACCAGGTCGTCATCGACGCCGACACCCGCCTCGTCGTCGTGGTCGGCCAGCCGCTCGCCGGAAACCGCAACGACTGCAGGGCATGGGAGGAATCCGGCGCCAAGGCCGCCGTCGGCAAGACCCTCACGATCGCCGACGGCGGCTACCCAGGCACCGGACTCGTCATCCCGCACCGCCGACAGCGCGGCCAGGCCGAACTCCCGGATTGGAAAGAGGAACACAACAAGTCCCACAAGCAGGTCCGAGCCCGCGTCGAGCACGCCTTCGCCCGCATGAAGACCTGGAAGATCCTCCGCGACTGCCGCCTCAAAGGCGACGGAGTCCACTACGCCATGCTCGGCATCGCCCGGATGCACAACCTCGCCCTCGCCGGATAGGCGACCGGGCCGCACAGCGACCAACCCTGCTCAAGGCAACCCGAAGATCATTTACGGGACAGCCCTTACGAGCTCCTGCACGGTAGGCGGCGAGACGTCGAGCCTGGATGGTTGATCATGGTCAGGTGGTGGGGAACTCAACGCGTGCGGTGATCATCAGTAATCGGCGGATCACGGGCCTGACTGTGGGAGTGATTGCTGAACTCGTCGATGAGATCGGCCCGTTGTGGCAGGAGCGCCGTCAGGCGCGGCTTGCCGCCCGGCCACGGAAGCGGGCCGTGGGCGCCGGCGCAAAGCACCGGCTGGTGTTCGTCGACCGGCTGCTGGCCACGCTCGTCCATCTTCGGCACGGGGTCACCCACGACGTGCTGGCCTGCTGGTTCGGCGTGGACCGCTCCACCATCACCCGGGCCGTCGGTGAGGTGCGGCCCCTGCTCGCCGAGCGAGGCTGCACCGTCAGCCCTGGCGTGCGGCTGCAATCTTTGGCCGACATCGTCGACCACCTCGGCGCGAGCGGGACGACCGGCATCGTCGACGGCACCGAGATCCGGGTCCGTCGGCCCGCCGCCGGGCGCAAGGACCGCGACAAGTTCATCTCCGGCAAGAACAAGCAGAACGCCGTCAAGTCCATGGTGGTCACGGACGGCGAAGGCCGCGTGCTGTGGTGCAGCCCGACCAGGCCCGCAAGCTGCGCGGACATCACCCACGCCCGCCAGTTAGGGCTGGTCAAGCTCTTGGCCGACGGGCCCGCGGTGGAGATTCTCGCCGATGCCTGCTACCAGGGTCTGGGCGCGCAGACCGGCGGCCGAGTGGTGACACCACCGCATCGCAAGTTCAAGAAGAACGCCCCGGACTGGTACGAGGAGATGCACGAGCGACAGCGCAAGGCACACTCCTCACGTCGAATACGTGTCGAGCACGGCATCGCCCATCTGAAGAATTGGCGGGCCCTGGCCCGCCACCTCGGCCGCCGCGAGCACATGAGCGACACCGTCCAGGCCGTCGCCGGCCTGCTGTCCCATCAGCAGACCGCGGACCTGACGTCGACACGGCAGAGGTGAGCACCGAGCCCCGCCGCCATCCTCGACGCCTCCCTGCCTACCGTGCACGAGCTCGTTAGCTGACGGCCTGGCCGACCACTGGGTGCGGAGCCTCACCCGTCCTCCCGCAAGACCGTGGGCGGAATAGAAGGCGCCCAGGCGCCAGCCATGATCCGCCGCAGGGCATGGATCATGACTGAGCAGCGCACCCGCACGGCACAATGGACACCGTGAGCGACAACAGAACGGACCTTGCCGATCTCCTGGGCACGCAGGAGACCGCGTCCCTTGAGTTCAAACGCACCGCTAAACGCGAGGGGAAGCGCGGAGACGCCATCGGAAACGCGGTGTGCGCCATGGCCAATGATTTGGGGGGTCACGGTGGTGGCGACATCCTCATCGGCGTCGATGACAAGGGACACCCTGTCGACGACGTCGACGTAAGCGACCGAGCACTCCTTCAGCTTACCGAGCTGCGGGACGACGGGCGCATCCTCGACCGCCCGTCTCTCACCGTCGATAGAGCCATCTTTCGAGGCAAACCGGTCATCCGCCTTCATGTCGAGGCATGCGCCACTCCACCAGTCCGGTTCGAGGGCGTTATCTGGGTCCGTCCCGGCCCCACCACACGCAGGGCGAGCCGAGAGGACGAGCGTGTGCTGGCGGAGCGTCGTCGCGCCAAGGACATCCCGTTCGACACACGCCCGCTGCCTCTCGCCCGCCCCGAAGACCTAGACCTTGATCTGTTCCGGCAGTCGTATCTACCGTCCATGGTCGCGCCCGAGGTGATCGAGGAGAACGGCCGTCCCGTGAATCTCCAGTTGTCGTCGCTCCACCTCATGACGCCGGACGGTGCGCCGACCGTGCTCGGCCTACTCACCATCGGTCTCGACCCGGGAAGTCACATTCCCGGGGCGTACCTCCAGTTCGTCCGCTACCAGGGCATGGACCTCGACGCCCCCGTCGCGGACGAGCAGGAACTGCGTCAGAATCTGGTGGGGCTGTCGGCACGGCTCGAGCCCCTTCTGCGGAGTAACCTGCGCACTCGCCTCGTGGAGGACGGCTTCCGTGAGACGCCCCGCCCGGACTATCCGCTGGAAGCACTACGCGAACTCTGCATGAATGCCCTCATGCACCGAAATTACGAGACCTCTTACGCGCCGACCCGCATCGTGTGGTTCGACGACCGCATCGAGGTCACCAACCCCGGTGGTCCTTTCGGGCAGGTCCGGGACGACAACTTCGACCGTGTCACCGATTACCGCAATCCTTCCCTGGCCGCCGCGATGAAGGGTCTCGGCTACGTGAACCGGTTCGGCCGGGGCATTGGCCGGGTGAAAAAGGCGCTAGAGGCCAATGGAAACCCACCTGCCGAGTTCCAGGTCGACGACGCGTCCTGGGCTGTCGTCATCCGGAGAGCCGCATGACCTCGATCGCATTGTTCAACAATAAAGGTGGGGTGGGTAAAACGACCCTCACCTACCATCTCGCCCACATGATCAGGCGACTCGGCCTAAGTGTGCTGGCGGTCGACCTCGATCCTCAGGCCAACCTTACGTCGATGTGCCTAGAGGAAACAGAGATCGAGGAACTGTGGGAGAACTCTTCCGAGCTCATCAACCAAGGCGCTGCCATGGCGGGCCTGCCCGGCACGGGGCGGGTGCGTAGCGGTCAGACCATTGCCGACGCCGTCCGTCCCATCCTTGAGGGCACCGGTGACATCGCGGTCGTCGAGCCGGTTCGGCTCCAGCCGGACCTATGGCTGCTGCCGGGCAGTCTCGACCTGAGCCGCTTCGAGGACAAATTGTCCAATGAATGGTCACGCGCCTATGCGGGCGACGTCGCCGCCATTCGCACGTCCACGTCGTTCCACCGCATCATCGAGCAGGCAGCGCGGTCCGTGGACGCCGACATCGTCCTGATCGACGTCGGCCCCAACCTGGGTGCCATCAACCGGGCCGCCCTAATCTCAGCTGACACGGTGCTAATGCCGTTGGCCGCGGACCTGTTCTCGCTGAAGGGCCTGAGCAACCTGGGTCCGACCCTGCGCCAATGGCGCACCGACTGGCAGTCCCTCGTCCTGCCAAGGGTTCCCGATAGCATCTCCGCCCCTCGCGCGACCATGCAGCCGCTGGGGTACGTCATCATGCAACCAGAAATGCGACTTGACAGACCAGTCAAGGCGTACGAGCGATGGCTCCAGCGAATTCCCTGGGTCTATTCCTCTGCAGTCCTTGGTGAATCACCGCCCTCGCGAGGGGACGATAGCCACCGTATTGCCACCATGAGGAATTATCGCAGTTTGATGCCCCTCGCGCACGACGCACGCAAGCCAATGTTCGATCTGAGGCCGGCCGATGGTGCACTCGGCAGCACCCAACAGTACGTGAAAACCTGCTTCAAGGAATTTAAGGCGCTGTCTGAAGGGGTTCTTGCCAGGCTAGAAGATCTCCCCCGAGACACAAGCGACGCCTCCAAGGCTGGTTGACGGTTTTCATCCGACGAGTACGTCAGTGCATTGCCCCGGCTCGGCGCCCAATTTGCTCGACTGATCGCGTGGAAACAGCAGGGTCCGCCCTGGCAGGACGGCATGTCTTCGAGGACCTGACAGCCTCGGCGGACCCTGGTGCGGCCCGAGCCGCCTACAGGCTTGCAATCGATCGCGGATGAGCGCAGCGGGCCATCGAGGTCGAGGAGACACCTTCTGGCGACCACTGGCTTAACGCGCCGGTCAGCGCAGCAAGCCCTGCCCGGGTGCGGGTCAGTAAGCCGGACACCATCCGTCCTGATGCTGACCATTCGCTGACTCGGAGGCGGCGATCAGGGCCCTGACCTGCGGAAACACCCAACCGCTAGATCTTGGACTTGAACATGGTGCGCAGCATGTCGGACTCCCGAAGACGGCTCCCTGCCTGCTTTGTGCAGGTCAAGGGCGGTGTCGACTGTACACCGGAACACGCCGGTCGAGAATTGTGAGGAACATCGCTCCGCTCGGGCGAGACGGCTTCACGCCTGGGCTTTCGCGCCGCGTCGGCGTCTGTTCAAGCAATCCTCCAGGAAAGGCCGGCGGCTCATGCTGACCGGATGCTGACTTGTCTGACGACACTTCAGGTAGAAGGCGCTGCCTCGAGCACTGGGCCGTCCTCGGCACCGGGCCCCGAAAATGTTCAAACCACCCCGCCGCCTGGCGCCACCAGGTACCGGTGTCTGACTGCCCGTGTAGAACTGGCGCTCTCGGAGAGCACACGGGAAGACCTTGCTCAGGAGCAGGCAGACGAGGCACGGGTACGGCGGCTGCGGTTCTCGCGCACGAACCTGTACGAGCAGCCTGACCTCTTCGTGCCCGACCGGATCGAGCGGCAGGGCGATGGGCCGGGCACTGCGCAGATTGCCGAAACTCGTTGAGTCAGGCCGGGAGGAGTGGTGATCAGCGTGGAGGACTGGGCGGAGCTCCGTCGGCTTCACCGGGCCGAGCGGATGCCGGTGCGGGCGACCGCGAGGAAGCCGGGGATCTCGAGGACCACCGTCTGCAGGGCGATCGCGGACGACGCGCCGCCGACGTACCAGCGGGCGCCGAAGGGCTCGGTCGTGGACGCGGTCGAGCCGCAGATCCGTGAACCGCTCGAGCAGTGGCCCGATATGCCGGCGACGGCGATCGTTGAGCGGATCGGCTGGGACCGCAGCCTGACCGTGCTCAAGGACCGGGTCCGAGATCTGCGACCAGCCCATCGGCCCGCGGATCCGGCTTCACGGACAGTCTTTGGGAGTGGGAGCGGATGCAGTGTTTGACCGTTGCCGCAGCCCAGCTTCGCCGTGAGTCCGCTGCGGGGCATCGCTCAGCTGCCCCTCGCGATGCCCCCTTCTCAGGCGTTCTCGTCATGGATCCGCGCACCCAGATCCTCCGCCCACTCCAGCGCCCACGCCTTGAGTTCTTCGATCTGCCGGGAGGTGAGCCCGTACGCGGTGTAGTCCTCGTCCTCGTACCAGTCCGCGCCGATAAGCCGGTCCCGGAGGTCTTCGAGGCTGAACTCGTCGTGGGCGCGACGGCGGCCCAGGGATTCGAGGTCGGCGGTGGAGCGGTGGCGGGAGGCAGCCTGGACGTCGATGAGGTCGCGGACGGTACCGCGGTCGGCGAGGGCACGAACCTTGGTGCCGATCACGTCGTCGAGGGAAAGAACCGGGCCGTAGGGAGTCTGGGCAGGCTGAGCCCAGAACGCCTCCTTGAGGACGTCGACCTCGCACTCCTCGCCGGTGTCCGGATCGGTGACGAGGAAACGGCCGCTGAGCGGATCGGTCTGGACGTGCGTGGTCCGCCATCCGCGCTCGCTGAGACCCGCTGTGAGTGAGACGACGAGCTCCTGCATCGGAGCGGGGTTCTCGGTGGCGACGTCGAGGACGCGGCTGAAGCGTTCGACCAGGCCGTGGGCCTGCACGGCGTATCCGCCGGTGAGGACCAGAGGGTAGGGGGAGCCGAGGTCGAGGATGTCGGCGAGGAGACGCTCGTGGAGCGGAGTGAGCTTCACGCGGCGGTCGTGTCGGCCGGAGCGGTGCGGAGCAGCTCGGGGAAGGCGTCCTCCCAGACCTCGCGGATGTAAGGGCTGATCAAGCGCCGCAGCACGGGCCACTGCTCGGTGAGCAGCCGGTGGTGCAGGAGTGCCACCAGGTCCTCACGGAGTCCTTCGGCGAGGACGGTCCGGTAGAGCGTCATGCGGGACTTCGGACGGTCCAGGCTGTAGCTGGTCCGCCCGGACCAGACGATGTGGAGCGGCAGGTCCACGTTGCCCTCGACGGGGCCGGCCAGCTCCTGCAAGCGCTCGGGCAGTCGGCTGCGGTAGCGGTCCCGCAGTACCTCGGCGCGGCGGGCGGTGATCGTCGAGTCCATGCATCCAGTATCGCTGCTGGGAGGCGGCGGCATGGCGGAAACGGAGCTCCCCTGCCGTATGTACGGGTCGGGCGCCGCCCGCCCCTTTCTCGGACGCTCATCATGGCCTACCCGTACAACCCCAGGTGACGTAGCAACCAGCTGCCCTGCCGACCTAGGACCAGCCCCGCTCGCGGGCGCGGGTGATCGTGGCACAGCAGGTCACGCGGAGGACCGCCGCGATGGAGTCGGCTGCGGCTTCCGTCTCGGTGTCGGGAATGACGACGGTCCCGAGGAGGCCCATGGCGCCGGCGCAGTGGACGAGAGGGCACCCGGCGGGCGACGGTCAGGGCATCCCGCGGGTAGCGGGACCGGTCGGCCGCCCGCGCCGACGGCCTGATGCCCTGCTCGCGGGCCGCGGCTGCGGCCATGACAAGTACCGCCGTCTTGTGCGGGCTCCCGGCATCACACCGGTGATCGCCGAGCGTGGCGAGGACCACGGCAGTGGCCTGGACGTCATCCGGTGGGTGGTCAAGCGCACGATCGCCTCCCTTTTCGGCACGACTTCCAGATAGTCCGTTTCTCCGGTCTTCCCTGCCGCGCATGTCGCGTTCCCATGTCGGAGAAGGAAACGGGAAACAGCATCGATCGTCTTGTCCGCCCCGGCCAGACTGCCGCACGCTACGTGCAGCGCCGACTCGGCTGATGGCGGGAGGGGTTGGAGGTTTCCGTGCCACTGCCGTCCACCGGGTTCGGCGAGGAGTTGAGGAGGCGGCGTCTGGAGGCAGGGCTCAGCCTGACCGCCCTGTCCGGCTCCGTGCATTACAGCAAGGCGCAGTTGAGCAAGGTGGAGCGGGACCTGAAGGTCCCCAGCCGTGACCTCGCCCGCCTGTGCGACGCCGCCCTCGGGGCCGGCGGGGCCCTGCTGGCCCTGCTCGCACCGGAGACCACCGACCCGCCCGTCGATCCGGCGCCGGGCCATGTCCACGAGGAGGACTGGATCATGCAGTTGTCGCCGGACGGCCCGAACACCTTCCAGCCCTTAAGTCGACGGGATGCCATAGGCGCCGGTGCCGCTTCGCTGATGGCGTGGCGGCCCGACCGCGCGGGCCCGGCCTCGCCGGCCGCGGGCGCGGGAATGCTGGAAGCCTCCCGCTCGCTGTTCACCCACTACCGCAGACTCGGCCAGACGGTGGCGCCCGGTCTGCTCCTGCCTGTTCTGATCGCACAGACGCACACCCTGCGGGAACTGTCCGCCCACTGTGACAGCGGCACCCGTCGCCACCTGCTGGCCCTCGGCTCCCGGTACGCCGAATACGTCGGCTGGCTGGTGCAGGAGACCGGGGACGAGCGGGCGGCCCTGTGGTGGACGCAGCGCGCGGTCGATCTGGCGGCCGCCGGTGGCGACCGGGCACTGGCGGGTTACGCGCTGGTCCGCCGGGCGCTGATCACTCTGTACCGGGACGACGCCGAGCAGACGGTCGCTCTGGCCCGTCGCGCACAGAGCAGCGCCCTGCCACCGCGGATCCGCGGACTCGCCGCACAGCGCGAAGCCCAGGGCCATGCCCTGGCGGGTGACCACCTGGCTTGTCTGCACGCGCTGGACCGCGCGCGTGCGCTCCTTGCCCTCCAGGACGACGGGACCGACGAGCCGGTGATCGGCACCATGCACCTTCCCGATCCGGTCGGCATGGTCACCGGCTGGTGCCTGGTCGATCTCGGACAGCCGCGCGAGGCGAGCGAGGAACTGGACCGACAACTCGCCCTGGTCGGCGGGGACGCAGTCCGCACCCAGGTCAGGTACGGCGTCCGCCGTGCACTCGCCTACGCGTCGGCCGGCGAGATCGACCACGCCTGCGACCTGACGGCGCCCCTGCTCGACGGGTTGGAGGCCGTGGGTTCCGCCACGGTCACGACCGATTTGAGACGGCTCGCCCGCGCCCTGGCGCGCCACGCGAACCATTCCTCCGTACGCCAGCTGGGACCGCGTCTCGGCACGTTGTCGCGCCCGTCCACCACCTGAAGGAGTCACTGGCATGCCCCACGTGTTCATCAACTACCGCACCGGCGACGGCGAGCGGACCGCGGCCCTCCTCGACCAGGAGCTGTCACGTCGCTTCGGCCAGGACCGCGTCTTCCGCGCGTCCAGGTCCATCACCCCAGGGGACGCCTACCCCGAGGTTCTCCTGACCGCGTTACGCCACAGCTCCGTGCTGCTGGCCGTCGTAGGACCGGACTGGACGAACTTCCGCAGTCGGCTGCAGGATCCCGACGACTGGGTGCGCAAGGAGATCGAGGCCGCGTTCGAGTGCGGACTCATCGTCGTTCCCGTGCTGGACGGCCGCAAGACCGACCGGCTGAGCAAAGCGGCCCTGCCCCCGGAGCTGGCGCGGCTCGCCGATCTGCAGTCCGTACCGTTCGACAGCACCCACGACACCGAGGGCGGCGTCCGGCGTATCGGTGATCTGGTCGCCGAGCTGGTTCCCGAGCTGGGGGACCTGAGCGAGCCCGGCGAGCCGTCCCCGGCGTCGACCACCGTGCACAACTCGATCGGAGACGTGAGCGGAACGTCCGTCCAGGCGGGCGACTTCAGCGGTGACGTCGGCGGCACGATCGTGAAGAACTCCCACGGCACGGTCCACACAGGCAGCGGCAGCATCTACAACAACTCGCGCCATGTGTCGGGCGACCGCTACATCTCGGGCACCGGGACGACGTACACCGAGGGCGACCACCACGGGGACGTCCACCAGCGGTTCGGGAAGCCGGAGCGGCCCCAGGACGACCGCCGGTGAGCACGGAGCACACCACCCGGGTCGATAGCACGCAGGGTGTCACGCACACGGGCGACGGCCATATCTACGTCAACCTCGGCGTCACTGCGCACGAGCCCCGAAAGCCAGTCTTCCGACAGCTTCCGGATGACCAATTGCGCTGGACGCGGAGAGTGTTGGTCACTCCGGCCAACATGGGCGAAGCTCGCATTACGCTCGAGGAGACAGGCACCGTCATCCTCGACGGTGCTCCCGGCAGCGGACGCACGGCCACGGCCCGCGTGCTGTTGCGCGAACACCACCGTCCCGGCGGGGCCTTCCG
The DNA here is from genome assembly GCF_040686295.1 of Streptomyces sp. NPDC085944. NCBI lineage: Bacteria > Bacillati > Actinomycetota > Actinomycetes > Kitasatosporales > Streptomycetaceae > Streptomyces > Streptomyces sp. NPDC085944. The sequence goes on from NZ_JBFBJX010000037.1 coordinate 10,894, forward strand.
CGAACTCCTGCGCGACGAGCGAGAAGAGTTGTCGCTGCGCAACCCGGCTGTCGTCGACCCGGGCGACCGGCTACTGCTCGATCTCTCCACAACGGAGGCCGGTCTGTGGGATGCGGCGCGGGGCGATCTGCCCGCCCTGCGCCAGACGGTGCACGAGCGGCAGGCCCATCTCGTCGTCATCATGCCGCACGGCGGCGCCCTCGATCCCGACCTCCAGCACTACCGTGTCGAGATCAGACCGCCAGCCTTCCCCATGGAGGTTCTCAGACGCCACCTGCGCGCCCACGGCGTGCCATACGAGCAGTTCCTCCGAAACGACGTCACCGTCGACGAGTTCCTGAGCGAACGCAGACACATGCGGGAGATCGCCGACTTCGCCGACCGCATACGCCGGGCCCGCGAATCGGCCGGGCCCGGCGAGGGATTCACCGAGTGGTGCGCGGCCGCGAAACGTGCGCGCGCCGGGCGCCGCGCCGAAGTCGCCGACCGCGTCGCCGGTTTGCCCGATGCCTCCCAACGCGCCCTCATGGTCGCCGTGTCCATGCTCCACGGCGCGCACGCCGACGTCGTCCACCGGGCGGCCGCACTTCTGCTGAGCACGGTCGGGGCCCCCGAGGAGGAGACTCCGCTCCTCCAGCGCAAGGACCTCGCCCAGCGGCTGTCGGAGATCTCGGCCCGCCCCGGGCCGGACGGTCGCGTGCGGTTCACCGAGCTGGACTACGACTCCGCCGTCCGCGCCCACTTCTGGGACCACATGCCCGACCTGCGGCCGCACCTCGGCGCGTGGGCCGCGCGGGTCGTCGAGTCGAGCGACCCGCATCTCGTGCCGGACGTCCGCGACGGCCTGGTGGCCCGGCTGGCCGGTGAGTATCTGCGAACCGGGCGGCCCGACGCGCTCGCCGCGCTCGCCGATCGGTGGAGCGCACAGGGAGCGGGCAGAGCCCGGTCGGAGGCCGCGGTCCAGGCCCTCGCCTGCGGTCTCGCGGACCCCGCCCATGGCAGGGACTTCCGCGAGCGGATCTACCAGTGGTGCGCGTACCGCCAGCTGACCGGTGAGTTCGCCCAGGTGCTGGTCCAGGTCTGCGCCGACGTCCTCGCGCTGGACCATCCGGACCACGCCCTGATCCGGCTGCACCATCTCGCCCGGCGTGAGCGCGGCACGGCCCATGCGCTGCAGGCCCTGTGCGATCTGGTGGCCGGGAGCCGACGACTGCGCCGAAGGCTGCTCGACCGGCTGGCACGCGGCGACCTCGCACCGACCGACCTGGCCATCTTTCTGCGCGTCAGCAATCCGGAGCCGCTCACGGACCGCTCCGTCACCACTCGCGCCCTGGTCGACGAGGACGGGGTACGACGCTCGCTGATCACGTGCTGGCGTGCCGTGCTGACCCACGCGGTGTCGCGGCCGGAAGGCCGACGCGTGGCACCACGGACAGAGATACAGAGCTGGCTGCACTGGGCGGCCGAGGGCGCGGGTGACCGGGGGGAGATCCTCCTCGACCTGCTGGTCGCTGCCGCCGACCGATGTGGGGAGCACCAGGGCGCGGCGTTCGCCGCGTTGTACGCGTCCGCGCGCCAGGCGGAGTGCGCTTCTCCGGGCGCCGGCGCCCACTCCGCCGAGACGACCGACCTGTTGCTCCACAAAATCGGCGTGGCACAGAACCTCGGTCCTGCCGCCCCGTCGGCATCGGCCAGAGGGAGTCGATCATGACGACCACACGCAAGACGACGACCGTGTTCCTCACTGTTCTGTGCGGCCTGCTGCTGACCATCGCCGGCCTGGTGCAGCGATGGCCCGGCTGGACCTGGCCGGTGCTGGCCGCGCTTCTTCTCGTGCTGCCCGCGGTGACCTTCCGGGTGGCCTCGCAGCGCCGCGGTCCGGTGCCGGTCAGCTTCGAGGAGCAGCTCACGGCCGCCCCGGTGGAGCGGACCGAGTACCGCGTCAACCGAGTCGCGCTCCCGAGCCTCTGGGACGACTACCATTTCGTCTTCTCGGCGACCGTGCGGTGGTGCTCCGCCGAGGGCCCGGGACGTGGGACGGCCGTCAACCCGGCCGGCCTCGCCGTCGACGCGGTCCTCAGCCGGGCCCGCGCGATCGCCGAGAAGCGGGAGCCCGGCCATGCCTCGCTCCTTCAGCACGAACTCGGCGGCGCCCTCAGCCGCATGTGCCCGGATTCCACGGGCCACCTCCGGGCGATGGCGGAGGACATCAGCCTCAGGTTGCCCGACGAGGACCAGAAACGTCTCGACCGGCTCGCCGACGTGCGTAAGGATGAGGCGGTCTGGGAGCACCAGCGCAAGTACGAGCAGAGCAAGCGCCGGTATCTGGGCGAGGACGTCCTCAAGGACACCGGCAGCGCCGTCGTGTGGTGGCTCACCAGGAACGACGAGCACGTGGCGAAGACCGTGGCCGACCTCCCCTTGCTGGCACAGCTGACCTCCGCTGCCAACGACACCGACATCCCCGAGCGCCTGCTCGAGATGCTGCCGAACCGGCCGGGAGGACCCGGGATGCCGGACATCGACACGGGGTCTGCCGATTTCCCGGCCCGTGAGCCCTCGGCTGCGGACCACCTGTCGGGGTTCTTCGAGACCATGGGCTTCGCGGAGGACGACGACGGGCGGGCGATGCTGGCCCGACAGTTCTCGCAGCTCGTCGAGCAGCACAACCGCCACGAGACAGCGGAGGACCTCCTACGCCGATTCGATCCGCCGAGACCTCCCGCTCCCGAGACCGGAGCGGAACCGGCGTCCGACCCCGGGCCGCCGACCGACACGGTCTGACCGTCGACCAGAAAGTTTCATCCCTGCGCATCCAGGAGGACGCGATGGACGCCGAACTGGCCGCGATGGCGGCATCGGGAGCCACCACCCTGGTCTCCCTCATGGTCACTGATTCCTGGACTCACGCCCGCGCACTGATGGGCCGGTTCCTGGCACGTGCGGGCACGGACACCACCACGATCACCGGCCTGGACGACGCGCGTGCGCGGCTGCTCCTCACCGGCACCGCGGCGGACGAGCGCGCCACGTCCGGCATCGCGGCCGAGTGGCAGACCCGTCTCTGCGGGCTGGTGGAAACCGGGGTGCTCACCGGCGAGGACCTGAGTGCTCTAGGAGCGTCGCTGCGCCGACTGGCGGATGCCGCAGCGGGCCGCCCGGCAACGGTGCACAACACCGTCTCCGGCGGCACCCACCATGGCCCGATCGTCCAGGCCGGCAACGTCACCGGCCTGGCCTTCCCGCCGGATCCGTCCTCGTTCCGGGAATAGTTGCAGGGCAGGGCAGCAGGCCCCCTGCCGCGGTGCAGGTCAGCAAGCCGGAAACCGTCCGGCCTGATGCTGACCTTTTGCTGACCTGGAGGCGGCAATCAGGGCCCTGAGCTGCAAAAACACCCAACCGCTAGATCTTGGACTTGAACATGGTGCGCAGCATGTCGGACTCCCGAAGACGGCTCCCTGCCTGCTTTGTGCAGGTCAAGGGCGTTCGCTAGTCTACACGGGCACGCGTCGGAGTCGATGATCTTGAGGAGCATCGCCTCTCATTGGTACAGGCCTCCGGCATGAGGTCCGGCGCCACGCGGCCGTTGCGGCGCCGACCGGACGCTCGTTGGAACTCTCAGGATTTGCGGGAACTGACGCTGACCCGGGACGGTCTGACCATCACGGGGCGACCGGGGCCACTCTCGCCACGTTCCCCATGCGCCCGGCCTCGGCGCCTGCCCCGACGCCGCACCGCCTGACGGGCTTCCCCCACACCCCGGGGGCGGCGGTCAACGCCTGGGGAGCCGAACGCGCAGCGCACCGTTCGGCCGGTTGACCCACGCCTGGTGGGGAAGGGCGATCGGCCCGACGGGATCGCCGTGTGTGCCGGAGGGCGGGCGCGCTGTCGTCGGAGCAGTCGCCAGTTCCGTTCCGCCGTCAAGGGCTGACCACGGGGCGACGGGCACGGTGTTCCGTCGGGTCACGTGTCGGTCCTGACGGCCTCGACAGCCTCCCGCACGGTGGGATGGATGTGTCTCAGCTCCGCCCCGGCGTCCGCGGTGCCCAGCACGTCCCTCACCTGACCCACGTCGCGGGCCAGCAGCAGCCGGACTCTGCGGGCCTTCAGCTCTCCGGCCAGCTGGTCGAGCATGCGTACGGCGCTGACGTCGATGAAGGGGACGGTCTCCGCGTCGATCACGACCGCCGTGACTCCGCGCCTGCCGGCAGCCCTCACCACCGCGGACCGGATCCGCTCGGCGTTGGCGAAGTAGATGCCCCCCTCGACACGCAGCACGACCACTCCCGGGATCCTGCGGCTGTCCCGGTGCCGGTCGAGCGCGGTGAAGTGCCCGTTCCCCGGCAGCTGTCCCAGTTCGCTGACAACCGGGCGCGAGGAGCGGTAGAGGAGGAGCACCAGCGAGGCTCCGATCCCGATGAACAGGCCGGGCAGTGTGTCGAAGACCGTCACTCCGAGCATCGCGGCGACCGCGGCGAGGAAGTCGGGCCGCGCGGCGACGCCGTAGTCCTGGCCGAGCCTGCGCGAGAAGACGCGGTGGAGGGCAGCCAGCGAGGCGAGGTCGACCAGTTCGACCACCGCCGCGATCACCACTCCCGCGAGCACCGCTTCGGGAAGCTTCTCGAAGAGGCCGGTGAGGAAGAGGAGCGTGATCACGGTCAGGGGGGCGACGAACACGCCGGACAGCTGGGTCCGTGCGCCCGCCGACCAGTTGACGGCGGTCTTCGAGAGGCTGCCGTTGACGACCATGCCGCTGGACAGGCCGGCGCCCAGGCCCGCGGCGCCGAGCCCGATCAGCTCCCGGTTGGCGTCGACCTCGTAGTGGCCGCGGACGGCGTAGTCCTTCGCGGCCCCGAGTCCCTCGGCGAAGGCGACGAGCAGCACGCCGATGCTTCCGGCGGCGAGAGCGCCGAGGTCCGCGAGCGAGACGTCGGGGAAGCCGAACGAGGGCAGCCCGGTGTCGATCTCTCCGACGACGGCGACACCGTGGTCCTCGAGATCGAAGGCCGCTGCCACCGCGATGCCCAGCGCCACCGCGATCAGCGAGCCCGGCACGACCGGGGCGATCCGCTTGAGGGCGAGGATCAGCAGGAGGCTGCCGGCACCGACCAGGACCGTGAGGCCGCTGGTTGCGCCGAGGTCGCCGATCAGAGCCCAGATCTTCTCGAAGAAGTCCCCCGATCCGCCCTCGACACCGAAGAGTTTCGGCAACTGCCCCGCGATGATCGTCAGTGCCAGGCCCACGATGAAGCCCTTCAGCACCGGCTCGGAGATGAAACTCGCGAGGAAGCCGAGGCGCAGCAGTCCGGCGAGGAGCGCCGCGATGCCCACCGTGACGGCCAGGGCCGCCGTCAGTGCGGCGAAGTGCGCGCCGGAGCCTCCCGTGACGTCACCGACGACCGCCGCCGAGAGCGCCGCCGTGGCCGCCATGGGCCCGACCACCAGATGCCGGGAGCTTCCGAGGACGGCGTAGAGGATGAGGGCGGCGGGTGCCGCGTAGAGGCCGACCACGGGCGAGACGCCGGCGATCGTCGCGTAGGCGAGCGCCTCGGGCACGAGAATCGCCCACACCGTCATCCCGGCCAGGGCGTCCCGGCCCAGCCACTGCCACTGGTATCCCCGCAGGGAGGGGAACAGCCGGGGCATGCTCGCCTTCATCAGGAGGAGAGATCACTGATGGCGTCGCCCATCAGCTTCGCGGCGAAGAGCAGGCAGATCACCGCCATGATCACCGTGTTGTTGCGCTCCATCCAGACCTTGAGACCGTCGAGGATGTGCTGCGAGCGCTCCTTGAGGGCGAAGTAGAGCACGAGCGGCGTTCCGGGCCCGAGCGACCCGAGCACCACGTAGACCGCCAGTGCCACGGTCTGGGCGCCGGCGGAGGCGTCCGTGCGCGCGATCGCCGACGCCGCGGCGATCGAGAGCAGCAGGTTCTTCGGGTTGACGGCCGACAGCGCCGTCCCGACTGCCAGCGCCTTGACAGGGGTGAACGAGTCGACCGTCTTCATCCACTTCGGCAACGTCACGTCCTGGTCGCCGCGCGGCCGGCCGCGCCACTCCCTCACCGCCACCCACAGCAGCAGCACGCCGAGCGCCAGGTCGAGCGCGCTGACCCAGCCGGCCGGCTCCCCCTGCTCGCTCGGGCCGGCGCCGCCGGAGACCAGCAGCACGATCGTGCCGACCAGGGCCAGGCCCAGGGCCCAGCCCAGAAGGAGCGCCGGTCCGTTGGAGCGCGCCCTGGGGGTGGCGAGCATCAGCACCACACCGATGATCGGGAACGCGCTCAGCGCCACGGCGACGCCATAGGACAGAATCTGACCGATCGCCTCACCCATGGCCGCCTACCTCACGCCGGTTCGATCTCGCCCGGCCGCCAGCTCTTGTCGAACCAGCTTTCGAGCGGGCCGTAGAGCCGCAGCATCACGAAGAATCCCTTGCCGGGCACGGTCTGGACCCAGTTCGCCTCCTTGCCCTCCGGCGCGGTCGGGCCGAAGTGGATGACCGTGTCGCCGTTGCTCTCGGGCCGGACGCCTTCCGACTGGCTGTTGACGCTGGGGTAGGGGTGGTCGGTGCGCAGCAGCGAGCGGGTCTGGGGGTCGTAGGCGGTGACGGCCCAGAAGTTCTTCACCGGGATGCCGCTCGGCAGCGTGAGTGCGTAGTGCCGTCCGCCGTCGAGCCACTCGCCTGTGGAGTCCTCCGCCGTGTAGGCGTACTGCGATCCGGTGCCGACCGGCGCCGTCACCATCGCCGGCGAGGAGGCGGTCGCAAAGTAGTAGAACACCGCCCGGGAGTCGAGCAGGCGGGCGCCCTTTGCCGACAGGAACTCGTAGCTGCGCGTGGGGAACGGGGTCTTCCACGACTTGTCCGGGTAGTAGTAGAAGCCGGGGTCACGTGGCTTGAGTGCCAGTGTCCGCACGATGCCCGAGGCGATCCTGGCGGCGGTGTCAAGGATCGAGCGCATACGGTCGTCCGGCTGGAAGGGCTTGCCGCGCACGATGCCGAGCGCGGCGAGCTGACCGGCGCGCTCGGGGTCGAGCGACTCGGCCGGCTCCGCCTGGACGATGGTGTCGATCTCCTCGAAGAAGGAGAAGTCGTTCGCGTGGACCGTGTTGAAGTCCGATTCCGCCCAGTTGACGAAGCGCGGCTCGGGCCGGTCCGCCGCGGCCGAGAGCGGATAGATCCGCGTGGTGAGCAGGCTTTCGGTGCCTTCCAGGGCACGCAGGAGCACCCAGGAGCCGAACGTCGCCGGTCGGACGACGAAGTAGCCGTCGGGAACGTCGCCCTCGTGCCCCGGAGGCAGGAAGAGGTACTTGCCCCCTTCTCCCCTGTCAGGCCCGGCGATGCCCATGTCGGTGACGTAGCGCTGCCACATGTCGTCGACGATGCACAGCGAGTTCCCCGGCGCCTCGATCACGGTGGGACCGTCCTCGTCGAGCGCCAGGAAGGTCATCCCGTAGGTGGTCTCCGTGTTGCCCGTGAGCAGCACCGGTGCCGAGGTGCAGCGCGGGGCCGTGTAGCCGATGGTGCGGGAGTCGACGCCGATGCTCCGCAGTCCGCGCCGCATCGCCACCATGGAGGCGCCGGGCACGCAGTTGAGAAACGCCTCGATCCCGCGCAGCAGATCCAGCGTGTCGTAGCTGCGGCTGACCGTGTCGGGCATGGGCATGCCGTCGAAGAAGTCCAACGCTCCGAAGACCGTCTCCAGCCGATCCGGGCAGACTATCGACGCGAGGGTCTCCGGTGATGTGCCCGGACTGGGGGCGTCACTGACGTGGGGCACTGCGTTCCTCCTGAGTGTGTCGTTCCGTGAGGACCACGTTCCAGTCGTCCCTCACGCTGACCGTCGTCCAGCCCTCCCGCCGCGCGATCGCACGTGCTCGCTCCGCCCCGTCGGTGTAGGCGTACTCCCGCACGTCGTCGTCGTGCACGACAAGGAGAGCGAACTGCGCGGACGCCAGCAACTCGACGTCCACGTCGTCGTTGCCTGCCGCGAAGCGCGGCAGGCGGCCGGTGCGGGCGAGGACGTACTCCGGTTTCCCCGGGCCGATCGCGACGGGGCCGTGCAGTACCGCCCGGCGGACCGGCACGCCGTCCCGCCAGGCGAACTCCGGTGCCGAGCCGATCACGTTCTCCCGGGACAGGCCCCAGGTCTCCTCGCAGATCACCCGCATGAAGTCACGCCCGCCGCCCGAGCAGACGAACACCCGCCAGCCGTCGGCCCGGAGGTAGTCGAAGAGTTCAAGCATCGGCTGGTAGACCAGGCCGGTCGCGGGGAGGCCGAAGCGCTCGTGGCGCCACGAGGCCAGGTACCGGGCGGCTTCGGCCTCGTAGGCGCCGAGGGACGTGCCTTCCCAGGCCGCGCCAATGGCCTCCACCATCGACGTCACGGCGTCGGCGTCCTGGACCTCCAACGCGTGGAGGAACGACTCGTCCCGGGTGGCGACGGCCCGGTAGGGCCACTCGTCGGCCAGTGAAGGGTCCGCCTTCACTCGTGCGGCGAGTTTGCCGAGGATGAAAGCCGTCTGCACCGGGGCGGGCTTCTCGACCCACAGGGTTCCGTCGTTGTCGAACACGGCGACCCGGTCCGCCGGCGGCACGAAGCCCGGCGTCCCTTCCGCCGCAGCCGACGTCACGAAGTCGACGATCGCCCGCTTGGCAGCGCCGTCGTTCCAACTCTCCAGGTGGCTCGTACTCATGGTCACCTCGGCGTCCGGACCGTCACACCGTCCGATCTCCCGCGCGGGTCAGTCCTCGGCCTCGATCTCGCCGGGCCGCCAGGACTTGTCGAAGAACGGCGGCAGAGGGCTGTAGAGCCGCAGGACCACGAACCATCCGCGACCCGGCGTGGTCCGGATCCAGTTGCCCTCGGGGACGCCCTCGGGCCGGTCGGGCCCGAAGTGCACCGCGGTCGTGCCGTCCGCGTCGGCGACCGCCGCCGGAGTCGGGTAGTCCTGGCTGCCGGCCCGGGGGAAGCGCTGTGGCGTGGAGAGCATGGAGCGGGTCTGGTTGTCGTAGACGGTCACCGACCAGAAACGGGCAGCGGGGATGTCCGGCGGAAGAACCAGACGGTAGTGCCGACCCCCGTCCAGGGTCTGGTCCTGCCGGTCCACGAACGCGAACAGGTACTGCGAGCCGATGCCGGGCAGCGGTGCCGTGAACGCCGGGCTGATGCCCACCCCCAGGTACCACCACCAGTTCCGCAGGTTGAGCATGCGGGCGCCGTCGCTCGGACGGGGCTCGACACCCCGGTCGGTGATGTCCGGGGGCGGGGTCATGAAGTCGTAGCCGGACGCGAGCAGGCCGTTGACCCACCGGGAGGAAGCGCCGTAGTAGTGCGCCCCCTCCTCCGGGTGCGGGCGGCAGGCCAGAGTACGGGCCGTCGCGTTGCCCAGCGCGGCCGCGTCGGCGAGGATCTTCCGCATCCGCGCGTCCGGCTCGAAGGGCCGGCCCTTGGCGATCCCGATCGCGGCCAGGGCACCGGCGATCTCGGGGTCGAGCGCCTCGGCCGGCTGGTCGTGCACCAGCTCGCTCGCGAGGTCGAAGTAGGTCGCGTCCGCGGGGGGAACCGTGTTCACGGCCAGCCCGCTGCCCTCGACGAAGCGGGGCGGTTCGGGCCGGTGGAGCGCGGCGGTCCACGTCTGCGCGGTCCAGGGCAGCGGCGGGGCCGTGCCGCCCGTGACGATCTCCCCGATGCTCGTCCCGTAGTAGCCGGGTACGTAGCGCTGGATGCGCAGACCCTCCTTGATGCGCTCGACCGCCGGCTTCGGGTCGTCGTTCTCCAGGAACGCCCGCCCGCCGAGGAGGAGCCGCGTGGTGCGGGTCCGCTGGGTGAAGTAGCCGCCTTCCGGAAGCGGGCCCTCGTAGCCGGGCGGCACGAAGAGGTACTTGCCGCCGGCCCCGCGGTCCGGCCCGGCCATGCCGGGGTCCGCGACCCAGCGGTACCACAGGTCGTTGAGGAAACAGAGCGAAACCGGCGGGACGTCCACCATCAGCGGGCCCTCGGTCAGGTCCAGGAACGTCACGAAGTAGACGGTGTCCGCGTTCCCCGTCAGCACGAGCGTCTCGGGATCCATGAACTCCGAGAAGAGCAGGACGTCGTGGTCCTTGATCCCCGCATCGAGGAAGCCTTTGCGCGCCGCCCACATGCTGACCCCGGAGTAGGCGTCGAGGAAGCTCCGCACGGCGTGCAGACGGTCCAGGTGGTCGTAGACGCGGTTCGCGGTTTCCTCGGTGGGCACGCCCAGCGGGAACTCCAGGGTGCCCAGGTGCGTCTCGACCCGCTCGGGCGTCGAGATCGCCTCCATGGCCCGGGGTGAGATCTGTGCGCTGCGCTGCAAGGGATCGCTCCGTTCTCGGAAAGGTGCCGCCCCGTCGACCATGTCCCTCACCTGCCTCGGGCCACCACCGCGGCTAGGCCATCAGAGGGCCTCGGAGTGGAGCGATGCGCGGTTTGGCCAACGCCCGGACACGGAGACCCGACGCCGGGCAGAGCCGTCACCGTCTCGCTGCCGGCCCCGGGCCGACGGGTCCCGTTCCCGGCCGTCACGTGGTCCTCCCGGGGACCGCACCTTGCGTCGGCGCTTGGTCACTGGAGGGGTAGCCGCGTCCTGACGAGAGCCCCTGGCAGCGCCTGCCGGGTCACCGCCCTCGGCCCAGAGGGCCGGCAACGCAAGGACACAGACGCGCCCGATGCTGACCACTGGCTGACCCGAGCGGCCCGAATATGCCGCTGAGCTGCGCAAACACCCAGGTGCTAGATCTTGGACTTGAACGGAGTACGCAGCACTTTGGACTCCTCCGAGACGGCTCCCTGCCTGCTTCCTGCAGGTCAAGGGCGTTCTCGACTGTACACCGGCACGCGCCGAACGATGTTTGTGAGGAACATCGCTCCGGTCGGGCGATCCGGGCCCTCACGTGGGCTTTCGTGCCGTCACCGATGCCTGCTCAGGAATCCTCCCGGCATGCCCGGCGGCTCATGCTGACCGAACACTGACTTGCCTGATGGGCCATCAGGCAGGCGGGAGCCCTCCGCACACGCCTACGACGTGCGTCCAGGCGTCACCGACCCGTCAGGCACCGACGTCGCCCAGGTTCCGGGAACACAGTCCGTTCGGCCATGGCCCGGTCGACGCTCGGCCGTCCCGCAGGCCGGCTCGCTGCCTGCCGCCTGCCAAAGGGCCCCTCGGCAGCGCGGGACTCGCGAGCGAGGCGGCGGGGGCCAAGGCGCCGGCCTCGGCCCGCCCAAGCCGAAGTCGAAGTCACGCGCCCCTGCGCACTTGTGTGCGCCGCCCGTCCTGAGCCCTGCTGTGAGTGATGGCGACGACCTCCTGCGTCGGAGCGGGGTTCTCGGTGGCGACGTCGAGGTCATGACTGAAGCGTTCGAGCAGGCCGTGGGCCTGCACGGCGTATCCGCCGGTGAGGACCAGCGGCGCCCGCCCTTCCCTCGGCCATCTCGACCGGGGCGCGCTCAGCGCATCATCGCCTCACCGCGCAGGCCCCCGGGTGGCGCGGCAATCGGCTGCCCTGGAGACCCGGGCGGCCCACCCACAGGCGCGGGTGATCACGACACAGCAGGTCACGCGGAGGGCCGCCGCGGTGGAGTCGGCTGCGGCTTCTGGCTCTGTGTCGGTCGGAGTGAGGACGGTGGGGAAGCCGAAGCCACGGGCGACGCCTACGCTTCCCGTAAGGACTGGATGACGCGGCCACTGACCTGGTGCGGCAGGACACGGACCCACAAGTCGCGCTTTCCCCCCGCCCAGGGGCCGGCCCCGCGCCTTCGGGCCAGGGCCTCCAGCGACTCGTGTTCAGTCGGGTGCTCGGCCGTGCCCGACAGCAAGACGCTCCAGCCCAAGCCGGTCTGCTCGTCGACGTGGTCGGCCTCGAAGGCGACTGGCTCTCCGGCGCGGATGCCCGCCACGCCGACCGGATCCGTGCGGTAGACGACGCTTCGCCCGTCCACGAGGAAGTTGACCGGCACCACCACCGGGGCCTCCTTGCCCGGGCCGACGACGTAGGAGATGCGTCCGATGCCGTGCGTTCCCAGCCGCTGCCAGCACTCCTGCTCGGACAGCCGCACCAGCACCGGATGCGCGGCCCGCCCTCCCCGACCCGGCGGTGCGTCGGTCCGGCCGGTCGTCAGCTCTTCGTAGGACACCTCCAAGACGACCGCGAGCCGGGCGAGCGCCCCGGGGTCGAAGTCGCCGGCCCGACTCTCGACTTCCCGCAAGTACGTCGTGGACATGCCCGCTCGCCTGGCCAGCTCGTCGCGAGAGATGCCCAGCTGCTGGCGTCTCACCGCCATCCGGTCGGCCATGCGGCCGTGTTCGGAGGAGGGCTGAGCCCTGTCACCTGACCGTTCTGGATCGGCGTGCACGACTGTCCGCTCCATTCCTTCCGCCTTCCTTCAAGAGGAACAGAAGCACCGTCCGTCCGCCAGCGCAGTGAATTGCGGTGGAGCCCACCGCACGGTGTGCAGCCGGACCCGTTTCCGCACGGGCCTCGTGCGCGCCGAAGGTCCCGCAGGCCGGGGCCAGGCGGAACCGATGGGTGGGCTGTATGGCCTTCCCCACGGGCGGCGCGCTCGATGGACACTGGAGGTGGCGGACGGAGTCGCGCCGAGACGACCGTGACGGGGTCTCGCGTGCGCCGCGAGCACAGAACGCAGGCCCACGGCAGACACCCTCGGCACCCGGGCATCCGGCTCAGGAGCCGGACCGCCGGTGGGGTCACTGGGAGGGCACCATGGTTCAGCTCCAACTCGACCGGCGGACGGTG
>NZ_JBFBJX010000038.1:0-19743 GCF_040686295.1 Streptomyces sp. NPDC085944
GCGTTGGCGGACGGCGAGGTCGATGGCGGCGGCGGTGTTCTCGGGTGCCATGCCGGAGGAGCCTCGGTGGGCGATGACTTGGGGGCCGTCGGTCGTGGCCTGCGCGGGCGTCGACGACAACGCCAGCACCACACCACTCAACACGGCCACCACGGCACCGGCGCGCCTCTTGCTCGGAAACTTCACTGGAGCCTCCCGCGTTCGAATGACTCCCTGGAGGCTCCAGGACCGTGGTTACGGGAAGCCTGACGCGGTCTGGCGGTCCCGGGATGGGCCGGTGGAGCGGAGCGTCGAACCGGTCATCAGAGGCGGGAGGGGGTGATTGCGCGCAATCACCCCCTCCCGCCTCATGCCTTTCAGCGGCCGAGGAGGCCCTGCGGCAGGAGCGACTGCGGGGAGGTGGCCGGGTGCCCCACCTCCAGCGAGCCGAGAAGGCTGTCGAGGAGCTGACCACCGGGAACACCAGTGGACGGCCCCGGTTCCGGGGCCGCCTCGGCGACCGGAGCGGAGACCAGCAGAGCGCCGGCCAGGACGGAGACACAGGCGAGCTTCTTGATCATGCCCGTCCCAACGACCCAAGGACCCGGGGGAAACGCCCGCCGGGCGCGGACTGGGCCAGTCGGGTGCACGTCGGGCCACGACCCTCCGACGAGGGCCCGGCCGCCCGCCTTACCCGCGGGGTAATCGACCGTACCCCTCCGTCCCGGCAGGATCGGACCCACCGACGGCAACACCGGCCGGAACGGCCCACCGCAACGAGGAGCACAGCATGTCCGACACCCGCACCGCACCCACGGGGGACCAGGTCGCCGAGGTCACCCGCTCCGTCGTGTGCGACTTCCTCACCGCCCGCATGGCCGGGGACACCGGGCGGCTGGTCGAGCTGTTCGCCGACGAGGTCGACTGGCTGCTCGCCGAGAACCCCGCCGTCCCGTGGATACGGCCACGCTCCACCGGGGTCGAGGCGGCCGCCCAGTTCACGGAACTGGCGGAGCACACCGTGCCCGAGGACGCACGGGCCTCGGTCGACACCTTCCTCGTCGACGGCACGGACGCCGTCCTGATGGGACGGTTGTCCGGGACCGTACGAGCGACGGGCAAGTCCTTCGAGGGGCCGTTCGCTCTGCGGCTGACCGTCGAGGCCGGCCGGATCACCCGGCACCACCTCTACGAGAACAGCCTGTCCATCGCCCGGGCGTGCCTCCCGGACCGGTGAGGTTGCGGCTCGGCCGGACCGTCCTCGTCACGGGCGACTGTCAGTGCCCGCCGACAGAATGCACCGCATGACACCCTTGCTTCTCATCGACGTCGAGCGGGCCGTGCGCGACAGTTGGAGCGCCGAGACGTGCACACCCGAGTTCCGGTCGCGGTGGACCGCGGACAACCCGGCCAGGGACCAGTGCGGCGTGACCGCCTTGGTGCTCATCGACCTGCTGGGCGGCCAGCTGATCCGCGGCGAGGTGCACGTCGCGGGCGAGCGGGTCGATCACCACTGGTGGAACCGGCTGGGCCCGGTCCTGGAAGTCGACCTGACCCGCGGGCAGTTCGGCCCGCACGAGACCGTCGTCGGCGGCACCGTCGTTCCCCGGCCGCCCGAGATCCGCCGACTTGGCGAGGAGTACGAACTGCTCCGCGGGCGGGTCCTGGAGCGGCTCGTACGGCAGCCGGCCGCGTCGTAACGGCGTCGGTTCCTACGACGACTCGCGTACCACCAGCTCCGTCGGCAGTGTCGTCTGCTGCCGGGGCGAGCCGTGCTGCGTGATGTCGGTGAGGATGCGGGCCATGGTCCGGCCCAGTTCCTCCACCGGCTGACGCACCGTCGTCAGCGGCGGGTTGGTGTGCCGGGCCAGGACGGAGTCCTCGAAGCCGACGACGGCGACATCCCCCGGGACCTGCCGCTTCCAGCGGCGCAGTTCGGCCAGTGCGCCGACGGCCATGAGGTCGGACGCGGCGAAGACGGCGTCCAGATCCGGGGCGCGTTCAAGAAGCAAACGCATGGCGTTGGCGCCGCCCTCCTCGGTGAAGTCGCCGGCCTCGACGAGCAGTTCTGCGGCGGGAACGCCCGCCTCCGTGTGCGCGGTGCGCCAGCCGGCCAGCCTGCTGCGGCCGACGTCCATGTCCAGCGGGCCGGTGATGGTGGCGACCCGTCGCCGTCCGCTGCCCAGCAGGTGCCGCACCGCGGCGGCGGCCCCGCCGGCGTTGTCGGAGTTGACGTAGCTCAGCCGTTCGCCCGCGTCGCGGCGGCCGGCGAGCACGGTGGGCAGGCCCATCTCCTCCAGCATGCCCGGCAGCCGGTCCTCCGAGTGCACGGAGACCAGCAGCACGCCGTCCACCCGACGGGTCGCGACCGACTCGGTCAGCTGGTCGCGCTCGGCCTGGTCGCGGACGAGCATCAGCTGCAACTGGGTGCGGCTCTCGGCGAGGGCGCCGCTGACCCCGCGGATCAGCGCGGCGAAGAACGGCTCGGAGCCGAGCCGGCTCTCCGACTCCGGGATCACCAGGGCCACGGCGTTGGTGCGGTTGGTGACCAGACCGCGGGCGACCGAGTTGGGAACGTAGTTCAGTTCCTTGATCGCCGCAAGCACTCGCTCCCGGGCATCGGCACTGACCAGCTCCGAACCGTTGACGACACGGGAGACCGTGGTGCGGCCCACACCGGCGCGGGCGGCGACCGTTTTGATCGTTGGACGGCGGTTGCCGGTCATGTGCTCCCCCCTCGGCGGCCGCGGCGGCGGTGCCTGCCGCGGAGGTGACCTGCGGCAATTCTTGCAGACACCGCGGCCGGCGCAGCACCCCCGGGCCATCGGGAGGCGAACGCGACGTGCGGACGGCTGCGGGAACTTGCGTTCAAGTCATTGACAGATCGGCATCGGAGCCATGAGTCTTCGATGCGTCGTTGGGAACGTGCCCATCAAAATGGGAACGTTCCCAGCCCTTGTTCGAGCCGCTGTCTCTCATCGCTGTAGCCATCGCAGTAGTCATCGCAGAACTCGTCACTCCGATGTGTCAGCGCCGTCGCTAGGAGGAAGATCCATGGGCACTTTCGGTTCGTTGCGCAGAAGGGCGGTGGCGACGGCCGCGGCCGTCGGCGCGCTGGCACTCGTCGTCGGCTGCGGCGGCAGCGACGACTCGGCCACCGGCGGTGGCAAGAAGGACGGCAAGGTCACCATCACCATGGGCATGTACGGGGTGATGGGGATCAAGGAGACGGGCCTCCTCGAGCAGTACGAGAAGGAGAACCCGAATGTCGACATCAAGGCCGAGATAGCCGGTGACGAGCAGACCTACTACACCGCGCTGCAGACCAGGCTCGCGGCGGGCAAGGGCCTGAAGGACATCCAGGGCATCGAGATCGGCCGCGCCAAGGAGATCACGGAGACCCAGGCGGACAAGTTCGCCGACTTCTCCAAGGTCGAGGGCACCGACCACTTCCTGCCGTGGAAGGAGTCCCAGATCACCACCAAGGACGGCAAGGTGCTGGGCCTGGGCACCGACATCGGCCCGATGGCCGTCTGCTACCGCAAGGACTACTTCGAGAAGGCGGGCCTGCCCACCGACCGCGAGGAGGTCGCCAAGCTCTGGGAGGGCGACTGGAGCAAGTACGTCGAGGTCGGCCGCACCTTCAAGAAGGGCTTCAAGGACGGCGACGTGGCCTACATGGACGCGGCCAGCGGCCTGTTCAACGCCATGGTCTACGGCTACCCCGAGCAGTACTACGACGAGAACGGCAAGCTGATCTACAACACCAACCCGGCCGTCAAGGAGGCCTGGAACCTCGCCGCCGACGCGGCCGAGGACGGTCTGACCGCCAAGCTCCGCCAGTTCCAGCCGGGCTGGGACCCGGGTCTGGCCAACGGCACCTTCGCCACCGCGGTGTGCCCGGCGTGGATGCTCAGCCACATCAGCGAGAAGGCCGGCGACGCCAACAAGGGCAAGTGGGACGTTGCCAAGGCCCCCAAGGGCGCCAACTGGGGCGGCTCCTTCCTCGGTGTGGTCGAGCAGAGCCCGGTGAAGGAGGAGGCCAAGAAGCTCGTCGCCTGGCTGACCGCGCCCGAGCAGCAGGCCCACATCTTCAAGGAGATCGGCAACATCCCCTCCTCGCGCACGGCGCTGGACAGCCCCGAGGTGAAGAACGCCAAGTCCGAGTACTTCAGCGGCGCGCCGATCGGTCAGATCTTCGCAGCGGCCGCCCAGGAGATCCCGGACAAGCAGGTCCTCGGCCGCAAGGACGGCACGATCAAGGACACCTTCTCCCAGGGCCTGGCCCTGATCGAGCAGGGCGACGCCACGCGTGACGAGGCGTGGAAGACCACCGGGGAGCGCATCGAGAAGGCGGTCGGCTGACCGCACGCTCCCGAGGCCGACCGGGCCCGCCCGCGTCCAGGATCAGGTCCTGGCCGGCGGGCCCGGCGCCAGGCCCATCCATCCGCTCTCAGGAAGGAAGACCGGTGGCCACCTCCACCACCAAGGCGCTGACCGGGGACGAGCCTCCGCGTCCGACCCCCCGGACGGGCGGCGAGAGCACCGCCCGGCGACGCGGCGCGCTCTGGCACCGGCTCGACATCAAGGGCGCCCCGTACGCGTTCGTCGCGCCGTTCTTCATCATCTTCGCCGCGTTCAGCTTCTACCCCCTGATCTACACGTCGTGGATCTCCCTGCACGACGTGGAGCTGGCCACCCTCGATGTCATGGAGTGGGTGGCGTTCGACAACTACGTGGAGCTGTGGGGCGATTCACGGTTCTGGAACGCGCTGCAGAACACCATCACCATCGGCGTCATCTCCACGGTGCCGCAGCTGATGATGGCGCTCGGCATGGCGCACCTGCTCAACTACCGGATGCGCGCCTCGCTGTTCTTCCGGGTCGCCTCCCTGGTCCCCTACGCCACCTCGGTCGCCGCGGCCGCCCTCGTCTTCACCATGATCTTCGAGCGCGACTTCGGCATGATCAACTGGGCGCTCGGCTCGGTCGGGATCGACCCGGTGGACTGGGAGGCCGACAAGTGGCCCGCCCAGATCGCGATCTCCACGATCGTCATATGGCGCTGGACCGGCTACAACGCGCTGCTCTACCTGGCCGCGATGCAGGCCATCCCCGCCGACCGGTACGAGGCGGCCTCCCTCGACGGCGCCTCCCGGTGGCAGCAGTTCATCCACGTCACCGTCCCCGGGATCCGCTCCACCATCGTCTTCACCATCGTGCTCTCCGCGATCGGCGCCACCCAGCTGTTCGGCGAACCGCTGATCTTCGGCCAGGGGCCCAACGGTGTCACCGGCGGCGCGGACAACCAGTACCAGACGCTGGGCCTGCTGCTCTACGAGGAGGGCTGGAAGAACTACCAGATGGGCCGCTCCGCGACCGTCGCCTGGGCGATGTTCATGCTGCTGGTCCTCGTCTTCGTCGTGCAGCGCGTCGTCAAGCGCCTGCGCTCCCGTACGTCCTGACCTGGAGCCGTCATGACCACCCAAAGTCTCCCGGCCCGGACCGATGCCCCGGCCCGGACCCCCGCCGTGCGGGCCGGCGGCCGCGGCGGCCGCCGGCTGCTGCGCCAGCGCGCGGGCCGCCAGCACCACGCCGGACCCCTCGCCTATGTGCTGCTCGCCGTCATGGCGATCCTGTCGATCTTCCCGCTGTACTGGACGATGGTGGCCGCGTCCACCGACAACACCCGGGTCAGCCAGACCCCGCCCCCGTTCCTGCCCGGCCCGAACCTGTTCAGCAACCTCGCCCGGGCCTGGGACGAGGCGGCGATGGGCAAGGCCATGATCAACAGCCTGATCGTGGCCGGGGTGATCGCCCTGTCCACCGTGCTGTTCGCGACGCTCGCCGGGTTCGCTTTCGCCAAGCTGCGCTTCAAGGGACGCAACGCCCTGCTCATGCTGGTGATCGGCACCATGATGGTGCCGCCGCAGCTCGCCGTCGTACCGCTGTTCATGATGATGGCCGACCTCGGCTGGTCGCAGCAGCTGCCCGCCGTCATCTTCCCGACGCTGGTGAGCGCGGTCGGTGTGTTCTTCATGCGGCAGTACCTGACGGAGGCGCTGCCGGACGAACTCGTCGAGGCCGGCCGCGTGGACGGGGCGCACTCGCTCAGGATCTTCTTCAGCATCGTGCTGCCCATCGCGCGGCCCGCGATGGCCGTCCTGTTCATGATCACGTTCGTGCATGCGTGGAACGACTTCTTCTGGCCGTTCGTGGTCCTCGACATGACCAATCCGACCGTCCCCGTCGCGCTCACCCAGCTCAGCGCGGGTTACGTCCGCGACCAGTCGCTGATCATGGCCGGCGCGCTGCTCGGCACACTGCCGCTGCTGGCGATGTTCGTCGTCTTCGGCCGCCAGATCGTCAGCGGCATCATGGCGGGCGCCGTCAAGGGCTGACTCGCCGCCGTGCGGCCCGGCCCCGCGCCGTCCGGGGCCGTACGCCACCACTTCATCGGGCGCGCGCCCCGCGCACTCACCCACCACTGAAAGGACTTACGTGGTCACCGCAGCACAGCAGACCGCATCCACCACGGACGCCGCCCGCACGTTCCCCAAGGGCTTCCTCTGGGGCTCCGCGACCGCCTCCTACCAGATCGAGGGGGCCGCCACGGAGGACGGCCGCACCCCGTCCATCTGGGACACCTACGCCCGCACGCCCGGCCGGGTCCGCAACGGCGACACCGGTGACATCGCCACCGACCACTACCACCGGCGCAGCCAGGACGTCGCCCTGATGGCCGAACTCGGCCTGGGCGCCTACCGCTTCTCCCTCGCCTGGCCCCGGATCCAGCCCACCGGCCGCGGCCCCGCCGTGCAGAAGGGCCTGGACTTCTACCGGCGCCTGGTGGACGAGCTGCTGGAGAAGGGCATTCAGCCCGTCGCCACCCTCTACCACTGGGACCTGCCCCAGGAGCTGGAGGACGCCGGCGGCTGGCCCGAGCGAGCCACCGCCGAACGGTTCGCCGAGTACGCGGCCCTCGCCGCCGACGCCCTCGGCGACCGGGTGCGGACCTGGACCACCCTCAACGAGCCCTGGTGCAGCGCCTTCCTCGGCTACGGCTCCGGTGTGCACGCCCCCGGGCGCACCGACCCGGTCGCCGCCCTGCGCGCCGCCCACCACCTGAACCTGGCGCACGGGCTGGCCGTCCAGGCCCTGCGCGACCGCGTGCGCGCCGACGCCCAGGTGTCGGTCACCCTCAACGTCCACCACGTCCGCCCGCTCACCGGCGGCGACGGCGACGTCGACGCGGCCCGCCGGATCGACGCGCTCGCCAACCGGGTCTTCACCGGCCCCATGCTGAACGGCGCCTACCCGGAGGACCTGCTCAAGGACACCGCCGCACTGACCGACTGGTCCTTCGTCCAGGACGGCGACCTGCGCCAGGCCCACCAGCCGCTGGACTTCCTCGGCGTCAACTACTACACGCCCACCGTGGTGTCCGAGACCGACGGCAGCGCCGCCCACACCTCCGACGGGCACGGCAACAGCGCCCACAGCCCCTGGCCGGGAGCCGACCGGGTCGCCTTCCACCAGCCGCCCGGCGACACCACCGCGATGGGCTGGGCCGTCGACCCGAGCGGCCTGTACGACCTGCTGCGCCGCCTGTCCGCCGACTTCCCGAGGCTGCCGCTCGTCATCACCGAGAACGGCGCCGCCTTCGACGACTACGCCGACCCCGCCGGCCAGGTCAACGACCCCGCCCGGATCGCCTACGTGCGCGACCACCTGGCCGCCGTCCACCAGGCCATCCTGGACGGCGTGGACGTGCGCGGCTACTTCCTGTGGTCCCTGCTGGACAACTTCGAGTGGGCCCACGGTTACAGCAAGCGCTTCGGTGCCGTCTACGTCGACTACCCGACCGGCACCCGCATCCCCAAGGCCAGTGCCCGCTGGTACTCCGAGGTCGCCCGCACCGGCGTACTGCCCGGCGCCTGACACCACACCGCCCCCGTCCTCCACCGCACCGGCGGGGGACGGGGGCGGACTCGTAGCCGCCGGCGGGTCAGTCGA
Source organism: Streptomyces sp. NPDC085944 (assembly GCF_040686295.1). NCBI lineage: Bacteria > Bacillati > Actinomycetota > Actinomycetes > Kitasatosporales > Streptomycetaceae > Streptomyces > Streptomyces sp. NPDC085944. The sequence continues at coordinate 7,996 of NZ_JBFBJX010000038.1, forward strand.
GCGGGGCGAGCGTGAGCCGGGCCTCGACCGGGTTGCCGTCGTGCACCAGCGACTCGTGGTTGCCGACGTCGTCGAAGGCGAACGCGTACGCCTTCCCGTCGGCCATGCGGTCGTGAATGATCCGGGCGTAGTGGTTGGTCACGGCGTCCTGGTAGAAGCCGGCCGACGACGGGTCGGGCTGGTTGGGGTTGCTCAGCAGCGTCGAGCGGTTGAACCCGGCACACAGCGTGCGGGAGATCGGCCCGCGCACCTGGTCGTTGGGCGCGTCCAGGAGCCGGTGGCAGCCGAAGACGCTGGAGGCGTCCGGCTTCTGGAAGCTGGTGACGACCGCGCCGGAGGTGTTGGTGAAGTTCATGACGTTGCCCGACACGCGCCCGAAGTACTTGGTGTCGGGCCGGTCCCCGAAGGGCGTCACGGTCAGCGTCGTCGTCGCGTACTTCTGCCACACCCGGTTGACGTAGTCGTCCATGACCGAGGCGGGCAACGCCCCCGTCTCCACTCCGTACAGCGGCGCGAGCGCCCTCAGTACGGTGCCGTCGGGCCGGGTCTGGATCAGTCCGCCCCAGCCGGGCTGCGCCCGCAGCGCGTCGAACACTCCGCGGTAGCCACCGGCCTCGAGCCGGCCGGCGCTGGTCACACCGCCGTCGGCGCGTTGCACGCCGACCGTGTAGGGAGCGGAGAACATGTCGACCTGGGTGCTGTTCAGCCACAGCCCGCCGTCGTTGAGCGTGTACTCGGACCAGTTGAAGAGGATGTCGCGGTTGGGGTCGCTCGGGTTCTGGACGGCGGGCTGGACCAGGCCGCCGGTGGCCAGCCGGAAGTCGAGCTTGTGGCCGTAGGAGAAGTAGATGCGTCCCGACAGCTTCGGGATGCGGATCGTCTTGGTCTGTCCGGCGGCCGGTCCGGGGATGGACGCGTCCGGTGCGGGAGTGGGGGGATTGCCGCCGGCGGGCCAGGCATGGAAGGTGCCGTTCTCGTCCGCCCAGCCCTGCTGACCTGTCGTCAGCGAGGTGCCCAGGTTGTAGATGTGGACGGCGTCGCCGCGGGCGGAGTTGTTGGTGATCTTCAGGGGGATGGTGGCGGGCACCGCGGCGTCCGCGGGCGGTGCGGCACCGAACGTGAGCAGGGCGCCGGTCAGGCCTGCGGCCGCGGCCACGGCGAGCAGACGGTGTCTGAGTCGGGAGAGCACTCTCCACCTCCGTGCGGGTGTGGGGGGAATTGGTCCGTACCGATTCTGAGAGCGCTCTCAGCGTTGCGCGGAGACGCGTCCATGTCAATGCGTGCGACGGCTCTGCCACGGCGCCGGGACTCCCACGACGAGGTGACGGAGCTACCCCGATCCGGCGCACCCGTCCCGGCTCGTGCTGCCGTTTCACGACGGGGCCGGCCAGCGCGTAGTGCCGGACGTCTTCGGCGCCCCGCCGCCCCGTCCCGGGCCACACGCAGTCCAGGACCGAGGCGGACGGCGGGAAGAGCGCCGACGGTACGGCCTCGCGGGCGGGTTCGCGGCCGAACGGGCTCGGGGCGAGCGGCCCGTCATCGCTGCAGTGCGTCTGGCCGGTAGGCGATCTGAGTGCCGTGGTCGGGACGGGCTTGACCTTGACGCTGGGTCAACCCTCCATCCTTCCAGGAGGAGCTTCCGCGCAGTCGCCTGGAACATCTCCGCTAAGGAGGCAGATGACCATGACAGACCAATCGATCGCCGGTCCGGCGATTCGCGTGCAAGGTCTCAAGAAGTCGTACGGGAAGCTCGAAGTGCTGCGCGGTGTGGACTTCGACCTGGTGCCGGGCAGTATCTTCGCCCTGCTCGGTTCCAACGGGGCGGGCAAGACCACGACCGTGAGGATCCTCGCCACGCTCCTGAAAGCCGACGCGGGGGCGGCGAGCGTCAATGGCTTCGACGTCGCCACGCAAGCGGCGAACGTGCGGGAGTCCATTAGTCTCACCGGGCAGTTCGCGGCCGTCGACGAGATCCTCAGCGGTCGGGAGAACCTCGCCCTGGTCGCCAGGCTGCGCCACCTCAAGGACCCTGGCGCGTCTGCGGATGACCTGCTGAGGCGTTTCTCGCTGAGCGAGGCGGGCGCGCGGCGAGTGTCCACGTATTCGGGTGGGATGCGCCGCCGGCTGGACATCGCGATGAGCCTCATCGGGAATTCGCCGGTGATTTTCCTGGACGAGCCAACGGCCGGACTCGACCCAGAGGCGCGCATCGAGGTGTGGGACGCGGTCAAGGAGCTCGCCGCTCATGGAACGACGGTGCTGCTCACCACACAGTACCTGGACGAGGCCGAGCAGCTGGCCGACCGGATCGCGATCCTCCACCAGGGTCGGATCATCGTGAACGGCACCCTCGCCGAGCTCAAGCAGCTTTTCCCGTCCGCCAAGGTCGAGTACGTCGAGAAGCAGCCGACTCTCGAGGAAGTCTTTCTCGCAGTCATCGGCGGCAGCGACAAGAGCGACGTCACTGGCACGACAACTGGGGGGCGAGGATGACCACGTACTTCTTCAACGACACTGCCGCGCTCACGGGGCGGACCCTGCGTCACGTCACACGCAGCATGGACACCATCATCACGACCGCCATCACGCCGGTCGCCATGATGCTGATGTTCGTCTACGTGTTCGGCGGCGCCATCGATACCGGGTCGGTTCCGTACGTGAACTACATGCTGCCCGGCATCCTGCTCATGACCATCGCCTCAGGCATCTCCTACACCGCGTACCGGCTGTTCACCGATGTGAAGAGCGGGATCTTCGAACGATTCCAGTCCATGCCGATCGCGCGGTCGGGTGTGCTGTGGGCCCACGTCGTCACCTCTTTGGTCGCCAACTTGATCGCGCTCGTGCTCGTCGTGGGCGTCGCTGTGCTCATGGGCTTCCGCTCAGGGGCAGGAGTGTCGGCATGGCTCGCGGTCGCCGGCATCCTGCTCCTGTTCACCCTGGCGCTGACCTGGCTCGCCGTGATCCCCGCGCTCTCCGCGTCGTCGGTCGAGGGAGCAGGCGCGTTCGCCTACCCCCTCATCTTCCTGCCGTTCGTCAGCTCGGCGTTCGTGCCCACAAAGACCATGCCCGGCCCGGTGCGCTGGTTCGCCGAACATCAGCCGGTGACGCCGATCGTCAACACGATCCGCAACCTGTTCGCCCAGCAGCCGGTCGGTGACGACATCTGGACCGCCCTGGCGTGGTGCGTCGGCATCCTCGTCGTGGCGTACGTCTTCGCGATGGCCGCCTATCGCCGGAAGATCGCCTGAGGCAGGCTGAGACCCATGCTCACCATCAGCCAGCTTGCGTCGTACGCCGGGGTGACGGTGCGGGCGGTACGCCATTACCACCGGATCGGGTTGCTGCCGGAACCCGAGCGCGACCGGTCCGGATACCGGTCCTACGACGCGGTCGCGGTCGGGCGACTGATCCGGATCCGCACGCTCGCAGACGCCGGCGTGCCGCTGGCCCGGGTGCAGGAACTGCTCGCCGCCGGCCCGGAGGAGTTCGCCGCCGGCGTCCAGGAGATCGACAAGGCCCTGCGTGCCGAGATCCGGCGGCTGCAGGACACTCGCAGCCGACTCGCCAAGCTCGCCGCCGGAGAGCACCTGGCGCTCCCGCAGAGCGTCGTGGACTACCTCGACCGGCTGCGCGGTCTCGGCGTTGAGGAGGGGTACATCGAGATGGAGCGGGACGCCTGGATCATGATCGCCGCCCAGGTGCCGCACTCGATCGACTCCGTGATCGCCAAGAAACACGAGGAGTTGAACGACCCCGACATGGTGAAGCTCTACAGCCTTCTCAGCGGGGCGCTCGACTGGCCGGCCAACGATCCGCGGATCGTCGAGGTCGCCGACATCATGGAGCGCCTGATGGTCCGCGCTGTGGAGGCCGGCGAGGTGGGTGCCGGCGACGGCATCGACGATCAGTTCGTCGACCTGCTGGACTCAACCATGGTCGAGTCCTCACCGCACGCCGCACGGTTGTTGGAGATCCTGGAGGAGCGGGGCTGGAGGGGATGGACCCGCATCGAGCGAGTGCCTGCCGAGAGGCTCAACACTGAGCTGCCGCCATCGTGAAGTGAGATGCCCCGAGTTTCGTAGAGTCCGGTGATCTTGTTTCAGGCGGACTGCGGGGTGGCTTCCTGTTCTCGCCACCAGGCGCGTTCGTACTCGGCGGGCGGTACGTAGTCGAGGGCGGAGTGGAGCCGTTCCTCGTTGTACCAGGCGACCCATTGGAAGATCGCCCGCTCGACCTGGTCGACGTCCCGCCAAGGGCCTTGCATCTCGATCGGCTCGGCCTTGAAGGTGCCGTTCAGCGCCTCGGCCATCGCGTTGTCGTAGCTGTCCGCGACCGAGCCGACCGAGGCTGAGGCGCCGATCTCGGACAGCCTCTCGGTATACCGAATTGATACATACTGGGCGAGTTCAACTGGTGGTTGCAACACCGGGATGTTGTAGCGAGCCTAGCTGTTCCTCGAACACCTCCGCCGGGGTCTTCCAGCCGGGGATTTTGCGGGGCCGGTTGTTGATGGCCAGGGCGACGGCTTCGAGGTCCGCGGACGACCACCGGGAGAGGTCTGTGCCTTTCGGGAAGTACTGACGCAGCAGCCCGTTGGTGTTCTCGTTCGTCGGTCGTTGCCAGGGCGAGTGCGGATCGGCGAAGAACATCTTCGTCCCGGTATCGAGGGCGAACTGGGCGTGGCCGGAGAGTTCCTTGCCCCGGTCCCAGGTCAGGGTCTTGCGCAGCTGCTCGGGCAGCTGTGCCATCGATGTGGTGAGCGCCGCGTTCATCGCGATCGCGCCGTAGCCCCCGAGTGAGGTGCCGTTCTTCACCGGCGGATTCTCGCCCCAGCCTTCGAGGCGGGGCAGGTGCACCAGGAGTGTGGAGCGGCTGCTGCGCTCGACGAGCGTGCCGATCGCGGAGCGGCCGGCCCCGATGATCAGATCGCCTTCCCAATGTCCGGGGACCGCGCGGTCCGCGGCCTCGGCGGGGCGTTGGCTGAGGACGACGTCCTCGGTGACATGCCCTTGCGGCCTGTTCTGCGACCGTGCGCGGGGAGTACGCAACGCCCGGCCGGTCCGCAGACACGCGACCAGCTCCCGTTTGAGCGCACCGCGGCCCTCGATGAACAGCGCCTGGTAGATCGCTTCGTGGCTGATGCGCATGGACTCATCATCGGGGAAATCGACGCGAAGCCGCCGCGAGATCTGTTCCGGGCTCCATGCCATCGCCCATCTTCTGTCCTGCCGGTGCGGCTTGTTCAGCCCCTTCCACGCGGGCGTCTTCGGACCGGTGACGATCGAGCCGTCGGGACGACGGACACTGCCGGCGAGCCGTTCCTGCACGTATTCACGCAACCTGTCGTTGCCCGCGAGCTTGGCCTCCTTCGGGCGTTTCGCGGCCTGCTGCGCCTTCCGCTGAGCGACCGTGGCCCGGTACTCCTGCTTCCCGCTGCGGGTGGCGGCGTTGCGGCGCAACTCGCGCGAGATCGTCCCCGGATCACGTCCGATCGCGCGGGCGATCTCTCGCACGCCCTTGTCCTGGGCACGCAGAATCGCGATCTCCTCGCGCTCCTCGAAGGTCAGGTAGCGGCCGGTGGGCTCGGCCAGAGAGATCGGCGGTATGCCGCCAGCGTGACGGAACCACCGAGAGCCGACCGGCACCGAAACTCCGACCGCCAGCGATGCCTCAGCCGTCGTGATGCCCGTGGCGATCAGCCGCCAGAACTGCCGCTGCACCACCCGCGGCGGATCAGGCCGGCCAGGCGAGCGCATCGCCGGCCTCAGCGCCCGATCAGCACGCCACTGCCGCCGAAGCTCCTCGGGCACATCGCCGGTCTTCCGGCTCCAGTCCTCCGTAGCGATCTTGAACACCTCCGAAATCAAGGTGTTGCGACGACCGGTTGAATCCGCCTTGCGACCCCCGGTCGCTGTGATGAACGAGGCCGGAGTCCTTCTTGATCCTCCGTCTCCACAACGCCATCTCCAGTGCATCCAACGGCAGTTCGGTCCGCATGCGGTTCGCGACCTGCCAGCCGACGATCATCCGCGAGTACACGTCCAGGACGAACGCCACGTACGCCCAGCCGGACCAGGTGCGCACATACGTCATGTCCGCCACCCACAGCTGATCCGGCCGCGAGGCCGTGAAGTCGCGGTCGACCAGGTCCGGCGGGCGAGGCGCCGACGGCTCCGGCACCGTGGTGCGGCGACGCTGCCCGCGGATGACGCCCTCCGGGCCCAGCTCGCGCATCAGCCGCTCGACGGTGCAGCGGGCCACCACCACACCCTTGCGCCGCAGGGCGCGGGTGATCCGCCGGGCCCCATAGGTGCCGCCGGACTCAGCATGGACCTGCTCGATCAGCGGCTTCAGCTGCTCGTCGCGCAGACGGCGGGCCGACTTCGGCCGCTTCTCGCGCGCGCAGTACGCCGCCTCCGACAGCCCCAGCACCCGGCAGGCGAACCCGACCCCGAGGCCCTTGTCCCTGAGGTGCTCGATCACCTGGTCGGCCTCGTCCGGGGACGGTCGAGTTCGGCCGCAAAAAACGCGCTCGCGGCTTTGAGGATGTCGTTAGCCCGCCTCAACTCCGCTACCTCTTTGCGGAGTTGCTTCAGTTCCTCGTGCTCGGCGGTGGTCAGCCGGTCGTCGCGTTCGCCGGCGTCCGCCTCGGCCTGGCGGACCCAGCCGCGCAGGGCCTCCTTGTGGATGCCCAGGTCCTTGGCGACATGCGCGATCGGCCGGCCCGTCGTGCGGACCTCGCGGACGGCCCGCTCGCGGAACTCGTCCGGGTATTTGCGTGGTGCTGGCACTGCTCGGGGTTCTCCTTCGGGCCAGGACCATAAGCCTGGCTTCAGGGACTTCACGAATCCGGGGCCAGCTCATCTGGCTGACAAGGCGTATTCGTCGCGCGCGATCCGAAGCTGTCTGCGTCGGCGCGGCATACGGGCGGTGATCCCGCAGCCCGCTGACCAGGCGGCCAACCGCACGCGGAGAGGTCGGTCCGGAGGTCGCCCACCGGCCTTCGACCGCGAATCATACAAACAGCGCAATGCCGTCGAGCGGTGCATCAACAAGCTCAAACAGTGGCGCGGGCTGGCCACTCGCTATGACAAGAACTCCACCATCTACCTCGCGGGGCTGCACGTCGCTGCCATCTTCATCTGGTCAGCGAGATGACCTGGAGGGACTGCTGCGGGGTTGGGTGAAGCTACCTGGTCAACCCGAGATGACCGTGCAGGCTCGTTCGGATGAAGGCGGGATGGGCACGGCATGGCGCCTACGCCCATGGTGGGGCGTGTCGATGAACTGCGATTGGGTTCGGTGGCCAGTCATCTGCCGATCCTTGGCCAGTGTCTGGTAGCGGGCCGACCATCGCTCAAAAGGGAGTTGCAGTGGCTGACACGATCAAGATCGGAATTGCGGGTCCGGGGACCGGCCCGGTGTCCCAGTACGGCGACCAGCAGTTCATCGGCGCCATGCAGGCCATCACGGACATCAATGCCAGAGGCGGCGTCAACGGCAAGATGCTGGAGCCCGCGGGGTACGACGACGAGGCAGATCCGAAGAAGGCCGTCACCGTAGCCAACAAGGCCATCAGCGACGGCGTGCGGTTCGTTGTCGGCCACGTCGCCTCTTGCTCGACCTCCCCGGCTTCGGACATCTACGAGGACGAGGGTGTCGTCATGATCACGCCCGCGTCCACGTTCCCGCAGATCACCGCTCCCGGCTACGGGCTCGTCTTCCGCACGATCGGCCTCGACAGCGCGCAGGGCCAGGTGGCCGGCAACTACATCGCCGACCATGTGAAGCCGAAGAGCGTCGCGATCCTGCACGACGAGCAGCCGTACGGCGATGGCCTGGCGACCGTCGTCAAGCACACGCTGGAGCGCAATGGTGTAAAGGCGGTCCTCTTCGAGGGCGTCAACGCCGGTGACAGGGACTTCTCCCCGGTCATCCGGAAGCTGAAGCAGAACGAGGTCGACTTCGTCTACTGGGGCGGCTACTACCCCGCGCTCGGCCTCATCCTGCGCCAGGCCCAGGAGAACGGTCTCACGGCCCGCTTCATGGCCGGAGAGGCGTGTGCCAGCGAGTCCATCTCCCAGATCGCCCAGAACGCCTCCGAGGGGCTGCTGGTCACTGCCCCGAAGGCATTCGACGCAGACCCCGCCAACAAGGCCATCGTCGACGCGATCGAGGCCGGCGGCAGGGACGCCGCCGGCCCCTACATCTTCCCCTCTTACTCCGCGATCCACCTGATCGCCCAGGCCATCGAGGCAGCCGGGTCCGAAGACACCGACAAGGTCGCGAAGGCGCTCCGCGACGGCACCTTCAAGACCCCGACCGGCACTCTGAGCTTCGACGAGAAGGGCGATCTCAAGGACTTCCGCTTCATCGTGCACGAGTGGCACTTCGGCAAGCCGAAGACGGAGGTCTCCCCCCACTAGAAGCCCTTCTCTGCCAATCCAGGTGCCCCGCATTCGACTCGACCGCGGGGCACCGGTCGTCTGAGTTGGCGATCCGACCGGCAGCCAGCATGCCGTCGGCGCCATGGACCGAAAGGCAGCTGATCCGAAGGAAACGGCCTAGCTAGACGACGCGGTGCCGAAACAGGAAGGAGACGTGGATGGGGAATCCCTCGTGATAGGCCATAGTCGTATGGTTCACCGGCTCCCACCCCGCTTTCCCCCACTCTGTCAGCATGGCGTTGACCTCGTCATCTACCGGATTCGCGCGGGGCTGGAGCGTCACGAACCTCTACTCCCCTCGACCATCCACGCCCCTGGCATGCCCCGTCGAGGCGGACCGCACTCGCTGAGCAGCGGGACACCGTGCCCAGCGCTAACGAGTGGGCACGGCAGGGCCTCACATCAGGTGCTAGATCCGCCCAAGAACTCCTAACAGAATGGATCTCTTCTGTTCGTTCGCTGAGGTGCGGCGGGGTGCGCGGCACGGTCGCTACGCTGCCCTCGTGATCTCATACAACGACCTGACGCCGCCCGAGCGTGCGCTGTGGGACGCGTTCCCTGAGGGGCGCCGCGTGGATCTGCGTGTGGGGACGCCGGGGACCGACCTTGTTTCCAGAGGGGGAGAGTGGGGTGCCGACCGTACGGTCCGGGCAGCCGTGATCGTGGCGCTCGTACTGGGCGCGAATACCGCGCAGGCAGGCGCCGTCGCATGCCTCAAACTCGCTGGGGCGCGGATAGCCGGGCACCTCAGTCTGGCCGGTGCGCAGATCGAACATTCCCTGTGGATCGAGGAGTGCTGGTTCGAGGCGGCGGTGGACCTGCTCGGAGCGTCGGCCAAGACCATCGGGATGACGGGCTGCAGAGTGCCGGGCATTGAGGCCGATTCAGCTCATATCGAGGGCAACCTCGACCTGCGGCGCTCCGTCGTGGAGAGCTTGGCTTCCTCGCCCTTCAACAACGTCAGCACTGCACTATCGCTCAGTGACGCCAAGGTTGGCGGCGGCATGCTCCTGAACGGAGCTCACCTCAGTGCGCCCGGAGGATGGGCGATGGCCGCTGGCGGTCTGGTCATGGGAGGAGGTATCTACTGCAACCGCGGATTCGTCGCGCGTGGAGAAATCCGGCTGGTCGGAGCGCAGCTGCCGCGCGGCCTGTACATGCGGGGCTCACAACTTAACGACCCAGGACCGCACGGAGTGGCGCTCGCCCTGAACAACGCAGTGGTCTCACGGCTCGACTTCTCCGACGGATTCATCGCGAACGGGACCGTGAAGCTGAGAAGCACCCAGATCTCGGATCGCGTGGGCTTCGAAGGAGGCACCCTGAACGGATCTCCCGACGGGGACGCACCGGCCTTGCACTGCCGGCTCATGCAGGCCGCCGACGTCGACCTCACCCTGGCCCGGCCACCGACCGGTGCAGTGGATCTGACCGGGGCGCAGGTGTCCTACCTCTGCGACAGCGAGCACAGCTGGCCGGCTACGGTGCAGCTGGAGGGCTTCGTCTATGGCTCCCTCAAGAAGGTGGAGTCCGGTGAGCGGCGCGACTCCGTGAACTACCGCTTGGCCTGGATTCGACGCAGCCCGGGCTACAGTCCGCAACCGTACGAGCAATTGGCGAGTTGGTACCGGACGATCGGCCACGACGACGACGCCCGCCGGGTCCTCCTGGCAAAACAGCGGCACCGGCGCCGCGCCCTGCCCTTGCCCGCGCGTGGCTGGGGCCACCTGCTCGATGCGACCGTAGGCTACGGCTACCGTCCTTGGCTGGCCGGGATCTGGCTCCTTGCGCTGACCTTGCTGGGCACCCTCGCCTTCCGTACACAGTCTCCGACGCCGGTGAAACCGGGCGAGGGCCCACCGTTCCAGCCCCTCGTCTACGCCCTCGACCTCCTGATTCCCATTGGGGGTCTGGGGCAGCGCACTGCTTGGTACTGGACGGCCCCCGGCCCTCAATGGTTGGCCTATGCGCTGCTCGCGTCGGGCTGGGTGCTGACAACCGCCATCGTCGCGGGTGTCAGCCGCACCTTGCAGAAAACCTAGCTAGTGGTCTGACCGAGAAGGTTCACCGGGGTCAGTACGCTGAGCCCGGCTGCGGTGGACGAGGAGGTCGGGCATGACGCGGAGACTGTCGGTGGACGAGGCCGTGGGACTGCTTGAGGGCGAACTGGGGTCAGGACAGCGCTCGCTTGACGACCTGGTCACCGAAGACCTCTGGCTTGCCTTCCTCCGATTCGGCCGACGGCTGTTCGATGTCTCGGACACACCCGACGCCGACCGTCTTCTGTTCCAGTACGGGACCCACGCGTTCGACGGCCCTCCGGCATTCACGCTGGACCTCACCCGACAGTTCGAGATCTCCGACACCAACGGTGATCACGACCATTACGTGCAGGTCCACTGTGAGTTCAGATACGGACTCGCACCCGCCCTGGAGGACCTCGGAAGCTTCGACTCGTGGTTCTTCCACGATGCCGGAGACGATCTCGAAGAGTGGGCTCGAGGACTGACCGAGCGGGCAACCTGGGCAACGATCCACAGACTCAAGCCGACCGAGATCAGGGTGTATCAGGAGCAGGTGTAGTCGTTCAGGCCGCCATCGTGGTGGGACGCCCTCCCCAGCGGACACCCTTCTCACTGCGGATGCGGGCTCGCTCACGTCGTTGGGCTGCGAGGACGTCGGGGTGGCGGGCGTTCTGGTTGCGCCAGCGCAGGTAGGCGTGGAGGGCCCGGGTCTGGACCGTATGGTTGGGATGGTTCGAGTTGGCCAGGGTGAACTGCCGCAGCGGTCCGAAGTGGGCTTCGATGGGATTGGCCCAGGAGGCGTAGGTCGGGGTGAAGCACAGCTCGACCTTGTTCTTGGCCGCCCACCTTTTCATCCGCCAGTTCGTGTGGGCGGAAAGGTTGTCGAGGATCACGTAGATCGGGGCGCCGACCGGGCGGGCGGCCCGGATGGTTCGCAGGGCCGCCCAGGTATGGTCGATGCCCTTGCGGCGCCGGTTGATCCCCCACATTTGGTCGTCGCCGACGGAGAAGCAGCCGTGGAAATAGGTGATCCCGTGAGTTCGGCGGAACGTCGCCGGCGGTCGGTCTGGCCGACCCTGTTCTGCCCGGCATGAGCCGGCGGTCGGGCGGATGCCCAGCGGTCCGAACTCGTCGAACGCCAACGTGCGGTCAGGCCGCTCGTGGGTCTGTCACCCCCGCTGGGTGAGGGTTTGGGGGTAGTCGGTGATGATGCCGTCGACGCCGAGGGTGGTCATTTTGCGGATGGCGCCGGGTTCGTCGACGGTCCAGACGTT
>NZ_JBFBJX010000039.1:0-18148 GCF_040686295.1 Streptomyces sp. NPDC085944
AACGTCTGGACCGTCGACGAACCCGGCGCCATCCGCAAAATGACCACCCTCGGCGTCGACGGCATCATCACCGACTACCCCCAAACCCTCACCCAACGCTGAATCCGACGCCGTCCCCGTCGTCGGCGCAGCGGGAGCCCAGGTTGCCGGACGAGGAGTCCGGGGTGTTGGAGGAGCCGGCGGCGACCCGGTAGCGGTTGCAGTAGGAGTCGTGGCACGGGTAGGAGCCGCCGCGCAGGGCCCGCGCCGTGCCGGTCCCGGGACCGCGCGGGTCCGCTGCCGGGGACTCGGCGTGGTACGACGGCGAGAACCAGTCGGCGCACCATTCCCACACGTTTCCCGCGGTGTTCCACAGGCCGTTGCCGCTGGGGCGGTAGGACGTGACCGGTGCGGTGGTCAGGTGGCCGTCCTCGACGGTGTTGACGTGGGGGGAACGGCCCTGCCAGATGTTGCAGCGCCACCGGCGGCCGGCAGTCAGCTCCTCGCCCCACGCGTAGATGCGGCCGGCCAGTCCCCCGCGGGCCGCGTACTCCCACGCGTGCCCGGTGTCGTACGGCTGGAGTGGACCGGACCGGCGGACGGCCGGCTGTATGTGAAGCGAAGCCCGGAAGGGCGCGGCGGGCGGGACTGAGTGACAGCGGTCGGCCCCCGCCCGCCGCGCCCTCGCATGCCGTCCCGGCGGTACGGGCGTAGTGTCCAGATATGGGTGATGTTCGGGGTGGCCGGCGTCGGGCAGCCCTGTCGGCGCGGGCGCGGACGGACGGCTGATGGACGCCGCAATGGCCGCGGTGGTGCGGGCGAGCGGTGCGTACGGAGGAATCCTGTACGTACTGCCGCCGGGCGAGAACGCCATGTGGCAGCTGCTGATCACGGGGGTCCCGCAGGAGATGGCCGCTCCGTGGCGCCGGGTCGGGCTGAAGGACCCCACGCCCGTCGCGGACGCGGTGCGCGAACGCCGTCTGGTGTGGGTCGGCGACCGGGAGGAGATGGCCCGCCAGTACCCGCGGCTGGCGCTCGTCCTGCCGTACGAGTTCGGGCTGGCGGCCGCCCCGCTGGCCTCCGGTTCCACCGTCCGGGGCGGGCTGGTGCTGCTGTGGGCCGGGGGGCATCCGGCCCGGCTGAACAGCGCTGAGCAGGACGCCGTCCGGGCGGGCTGCGACCGTCTGTACGACAGCCTGGAGCGTGCCCTCGACCGCGGCGAGCCGCTGCCGCCGGACCGCCCCCGGGTCCTGCCTCCGCCGGCCCCACGCCCGCCCTCCCTCGTGGAAGCGGCCGTGCTGTCCGCGTTCGTGGACCGCCTGCCCGGCGGTTCGTGCGCGCTGGATCTCGACGGACGCCTCACCCTCGTCACCCCGGGGGCGGCCGAGCTGCTCGGGGTCGACCGGTCCCTGCTGATGGGCGCGCTGCCGTGGGAGGCGCTGCCCTGGATGGACGTGCCCCACGTGGAGGACCGCTACCGGGCCGCGCTGGTCAGCCGCAGACCGCAGGCCTTCACGGTGCTGCGCCCGCCGCAGACGTGGCTGACCTTCGACCTGTACCCGGACGCCACGGGGCTGAGCGTCCGCATCGCCCCCGGCGGGCCGGACGCGGACGCGTCCCCGGGCCGGTCGGTACAGGCCTTCGGGCCCAGCCGCGCCACGGTGCTGTACCACCTGATGCACCTCGCCTCCACCCTGACCGAGGCCGTCAGCGTGCCGGACGTGGTCGAGCAGACCGCCGACCAGCTGATGCCCGCGCTGGGTGCGCAGGGCATGGTGGTGATGGTTCCGGAGGACGGCCACCTGAGTATCGTCGGGCAGCGCGGCTACGATCCGGAGCTCCTGAAGCACTTCGACGGCATCGCCCTGTCCTCGGACATCCCCGGCACCGACGTCATGGCCACGGGGGTCCCCGGATTCTGGCCGACGTTCGAGGAGTTCCACACGGCCTATCCCGCGATGACGCACGAGGACGGGATGGCCGCCTGGGCCGTACTCCCGCTGATCGCCTCCGGCCGGCCCATCGGATCCGTCCTCCTCTCCTACCGGCGGCCCCATGTCTTCCCGCCCGGGGAACGGGCCGCCCTCACGTCGCTGGCCGGCCTGGTGGGGCAGGCCCTGGACCGCGCCCGGCTCTACGACGCCAAGCATCACCTCGCCCACCGCCTGCAGTCCGCCCTGCTGCCCCACACCCTCCCGGACACACCGCGGCTGAACGTCGCCGCCCGCTATCTCCCGGCGGCCCAGGGGCTGAGCATCGGCGGTGACTTCTACGACGTCATCCGTCTCGACGAGCGCACGGCCGCCGTCGCCATCGGCGACGTACAGGGCCACAACGTCGACGCGGCGGCCCTCATGGGGCAGGTCCGCACCGCCGTGCACGCGCACGCCACCGTGGGCGCACCCCCGGGCGACGTGCTGGCCCGCACCAACCGCCTGCTCACCGATCTCGACCCCGGTCTCTTCACCAGCTGCGCCTACGTCCACCTCGACCTCGCCACCCACCGTGCCTGCGTGGCCCTCGCCGGGCACCCCCCTCCCCTGCTGCGCCACGCCGACGGGCGCGTCGAGGCCCTGCGCGTCCCGCCGGGTCTGCTGCTGGGCATCGAGCCGGACACCGTGTACCCCTCGGTGGAGTTCCCGCTGCCGCCGGGCTGTGTGCTCGCCCTCTACACCGACGGACTCGTCGAGGCGCCGGGAGTCGACCTCGACGACGCGATCGCGGCTCTCGCCGGGCTCCTGGAACACGGCGACCCCGGTGATCTCGACGCCATGGCCCACACCGTCATCCGGCACGCGCCCGCGCCGGCCGACGACATCGCCCTGCTCCTCGTCGGTCCCCGCGCCGCGGCGGGGCACTCCGAGGGCCGATCGATCGTTTTCACGGACAAGAAGGACGAACGCCGGTCCGCGCGGACCGGCAGCGGAGGGGAAGACGCTCGATGAAACACCAAAGGGTGCGCGATCTGATGAGCGACGCCGTGGTGCGCGTGCAGCGCGGCACACCGTTCAAGGAGATCGCTCACCTGCTGCTGGAGTACGACATCACGGCGGTGCCGGTGGTCGACGGGGAGAACCGCCCCGTGGGAGTGGTGTCGGAGGCCGACCTGCTGCAGAAGATGTGGGGCGGGGAGCCCGACGGTTCGCGCGAGCACGCCGATGGGTCCCGGGCCTCGGCGGTCAAGGCGGACGCCACGGACGCGGCCGGGCTCATGACCTCGCCCGCCGTGTGCGCCCGGGAGAGCTGGAGCGTCGTGGACGCCGCCCGGGTCATGGCCCGGCACCGCATCAAGCGGCTGCTGGTCGTCGACGACGACGGGCGGCTGGCCGGGGTCGTCAGCAGAAGCGACCTGCTGCGGGTCTTCCTGCGCACGGACCGCGCGATCCGCACCGAGATCATCGAGGAGGCCCTGGTGAAGGCGCTGGGCCTGGCACCCTCGTCGGTGCAGGTGGATGTGACACACGGCCATGTCGTGCTCAGCGGCCGGCTCCCGGACCGTGTGTCCGCCCCGGTCCTCGAGGAGCACTGTCGGGGCGTGGACGGCGTCGTGGCCGTCGAGTTCCGGCCGGCCGGCGAGACCGGCGCGGAGGATTCGGCGACCGTCGGCTCCTGACCGAGGGCCGCTCGGTCAGGGGCGGTGGTCGCCGTCCCCGTGTCCGCGGGCCGGGTCCGGGGCGGCCAGGGCCTCGATCTCCGGATGGTCGCGCAGTGCGGCGATCACCGCGTTCACCGCCGCGCGCTGCGGGGCTGCGCGCCGCACCACGACGGCGACGTTGCGGTGCACGGGCGGGCTCAGCCGGCGGGTGACGACGGCGAGGTCGGCCGTGACGGCGAGGGCGGGCAGCAGGGCGACCGACCCCGTGGTCTCGACGTGCCGCAACAGCATGAGGTAGTTGCTGAACCGGCAGGCCACCCGGGGTTCGAACCCGGCCTCGCGGCACAGCCGCACGGTCAGGTCCGCCATGTACGACTGCGGCCGGTCGCAGGCCCAGGTCTCCTCCTTGCAGGCGGCGAGGTCCACCGCGGTGCGGGCGGCCAGCGGATGCTCCTGCGGCAGCACCAGCACGACCGGGTCGCTGCCCAGCGACATGACCTCCAGGTCCGCGCCCGGGGTCAGACCCGCGTAGTCGGTGGTGGTGACGATGACGTCCGCGTCGCCCGAGCGCAGGGCGGGGCCGCTCTCGTGCGGCTCCATCTCGACCAGTTCCAGGTGCAGGTGGGGGTGGGTGGTGGCCAGGTGGTCCGCGGCGGGGACGGCGAGGCTGTAGATCGCGCTCTGGAACACGCCGAGCCGGACGGTGCCGATGGGCTCGTCGTTCAGGGCGCGCAGTTCGGCCTCGACGTCGGCCATCCGGTCGAGGATCTCCCGGCCCCTGCGGGCCAGCAGGAGCCCGGCCGGTGTCAGCCGCACCCGCCGTCCTGTCCGCTCGATCAGTCGGCACCGGGTCTCGGTCTCGAGGACCGCCAGTTGCTGGGAGACCGTGGACGCGCTCAGGTGCAGCGTGTCGGCGACCGCGCGGACGGTTCCGAGCGTGTCGAGCCGGCTGAGCAGGTGCAGTCGTCCGGAGTTGAGCACGCGGCGATGGTACGACGACTCGTCCGCGCCGTACGTTTTTTCCGTACAGCAGCGTCGATCCTGTGCGATGGACGCGCGCAGTGTCCCGTCCCTACCGTCGGTCCCATGCCTTCCGAGACTCCCGGCGCCGACCTGGGGCGCCACCTGATCCGTTACTCCGGCCACGCAGCCTTCTCGCCCGAGGTCGTCGTCCGCGCGGCGGGCACCTGCGTGTTCACCGAGAGCGGCCGTGAGCTCCTGGACTTCACGTCCGGCCAGATGAGTGCCATCCTCGGGCACTCCCATCCGGCGATCGTCTCGACGGTGCGCGAACAGGTCGCCCACCTCGACCACCTGCACAGCGCAATGCTCAGCCGGCCGGTGGTCGAGCTGGCCCGCCGGCTGGCCGGCACCGTGCCCGAGCCGCTGGAGAAGGCACTGCTGCTGACCACCGGGGCGGAGGCGAACGAGGCCGCGGTGCGGATGGCGAAGCTCGTCACCGGGCGCCACGAGATCGTCTCCTTCGCCCGGTCCTGGCACGGCATGACGCAGGCCGCCGCGAACGCCACCTACAGCGCCGGCCGCAAGGGCTACGGGCCCGCCGCGCCGGGCAACTTCGCGCTGCCGGTGCCGGACCGCCACCGTCCCTCCGTCGTCGACGCGGACGGCGAGCTGGACTGGCGCCGCCAGCTGGACCTGGGCTTCGAGATGATCGACGCCCAGTCGGTCGGCAGTCTGGCCGCGTGCCTGGTCGAGCCGATCCTGTCCTCGGGCGGCGTGGTCGAACTTCCTCCGGGCTATCTCGCCGCTCTGGCGGACAAGTGCCGCGAGCGCGGCATGCTGCTGATCCTCGACGAGGCGCAGACCGGGCTGTGCCGCACCGGCGACTGGTACGCCTTCGAGCACGAGGGCGTCGTCCCGGACATCCTCGTGCTGTCCAAGACGCTCGGCGCGGGTCTGCCGCTGGCCGCGGTGCTGACCGGCGCGGAGATCGAACAGCGGGCGTACGAGCGCGGGTTCCTGTTCTTCACCACCCACGTCAACGACCCGTTGCCGGCCGCCGTGGGCAACACCGTCCTCGACGTCCTGGTCCGCGACCGGCTGGACGAGCGCGCGCGGGAGCTGGGCACGGCACTGCGCGAGGGCCTCGACAAGCTCGCCGCCCGCCACGACGTCGTCGGTGACGTCCGCGGCCGGGGGCTGCTGCTGGGCATGGAACTGGTCGGGGACCAGGTACTGGGCGAGGGCGGCGCCGACCGTCTCGGGGCCGCCGTCACCCGGCGCTGCTTCGAGCTGGGGCTGCACATGAACATCGTCCAGCTCCCGGGAATGGGCGGCATCTTCCGTATCGCGCCGCCGCTGACCGCGAGCGACGAGGAGATCGCCCGCGGCGTGGCCGTCCTCGACCGGGCACTCGCCGACGCCGCCGGGGACCTGTAGTGCCGACGACCCCGGTGGCCTGGGGTTCCAGGTCACCGGGGCCGCGCGTGCGCTGCCGGGCGCGTCAGACTCCGGCCGTCTCCGGCTCGCGGGTGGGCTCCGGGGGCGCGGCGGTGTCGCCGAGTTCCCGGTGGAGCTTCTCGCCCTCGACGTCGACGTCGGGCAGGATGCGGTCCAGCCACTTGGGCAGCCACCACGCCTTGGTGCCGAGCAGGGCGAGCACGGCCGGGACGATGGCCATGCGGACCACGAACGCGTCGAAGAGGACCGCGATCGCGAGGCCGAAGCCCATCATCTTGATCATGGCGTCGTTCTCCAGGATGAAGCCGGAGAAGACGCTGATCATGATGATCGCCGCCGCCGCGACGACCCGGCCGCCGTGGGTGAAGCCCGTGGTGACGGACTCGCCGGCGGACTGCCCGTGGACGTACGCCTCCCGCATGCGGGTGACCAGGAAGACCTCGTAGTCCATGGCCAGACCGAAGACCACGCCGATCATGAAGATGGGCATCATGGACATGATCGGGCCCGGCTGGTCCACGCCGAACACGTCCGCGAGCCAGCCCCACTGGAAGACCGCGACCACCGCGCCGAGCGCCGCGGCCACCGAGAGCAGGAAGCCCAGGGCCGCCTTCAGGGGGACGAGGACGGAGCGGAACACCAGCATCAGGAGCAGGAAGGCGAGCCCGACGACCAGGGCCAGGTAGGGGACGAGCGCGTCGTCCAGGGTCTGGGAGAAGTCGATCGTCATCGCGGTCGCGCCGGTGACCAGCATGGTCGCGCCGGTGTCGGCCTTGATCCCGCCGGACAGCGAGCGGATGTCGTGCACCAGTGATTCGGTGGCGGCGTCGCTCGGGCCGGTCCTGGGCACCACGGTGAGAACCGCGGTGTCGCCCTTCTCGTTGAAGGTGGCCGGGGTGACCGCGGCGGCCTTCCCCAGGTCGGTGATCTTCTCGCCCACGGTCTCGGCGGCGGCCTTCGGGTCGTCCGCGTCGCGCGCGTCGACGGCGATCATGAACGGACCGTTGAACCCGGCGCCGAAGGACTCGGACAGCATGTCGTAGGCCTTGCGCTGGGTGGTGTCGGGGGCCGAACTGCCTTCGTCGGGCAGGCCCAGCTCCATGCCCGCGGCCGGTACCGCGATCACGCCGAGGCCGAGGACCGCGGTCAGCAGTACGGTGACCGGGCGCCGCTGCACGAAGCGGGCCCAGCGCGTGCCCAGCTTGGGCTTGCCGGCGACGGCCCGCGCCCCGGCGGACGCCTTGCGGTCCTTGCGGCTCAGCGCCCTCTTGCCGGCGATGCCGAGCAGTGCCGGGGTGAGGGTGAGGGCGATCAGCACGGCGATGCCGACGGTGCCCGCGGCGGCCAGACCCATCTTGGTGAGGATCGGGATGTTGACGATCGCGAGACCCGACAGGGCCACGACGACGGTCAGTCCGGCGAAGACGACCGCGGAGCCCGCGGTGCCGACCGCGCGTCCCGCCGCCTCCTCGGGCGCCCGGCCCTCGGCTATCTCCGCCCGGTAGCGGGAGACGATGAACAGGGCGTAGTCGATGGCGACCGCGAGGCCGATCATCATGGCGAGGGTGGAGGTGGTGGCGGACAGTTCCAGCGTGCTGCCCAGTGCCCCGATGGCGGAGATGCCGATGCCGACACCGATGATGGCCGAGAGCAGCGGCATGCCCGCCGCGACCAGTGAGCCGAAGGTCAGCAGGAGCACGACGGCGGCGACCCCGATGCCGATGAGTTCGGCGGTGCCGCCCATCTCCTGCTCGGCCACGACCGCGTCACCGCCGGTCTCGACGGTGTACCCGCCCTCCCGGGCGTCGTCGGTCGCGGCGGTGAGGGCGTCCCGGGCCTCGTCGGTCAGCTCCATCGCGTTGACCTTGTAGGTCACGGAGGCGTAGGCGGTGGTGCCGTCCTTGCTGACGGCGTTCGCCTTGAACGGGTCGTCCACCGAGGAGACCTGCGGGCCCGTGCCGAGCGCCGTCACCAGTTCCTCGGCCCGGTCCTTGCCGGCCGGGTCGGAGATCTTTCCACCCTCGGGGGCGCGGATCACCACACGCGCGGTCGCGCCCTCGGCGCTGGCGGCCGGGAACTGCTCGTCGAGCAGGTCGAACGCCTTCTGGGACTCGGTGCCCGGCATCGAGAAGGAGTCTTCGGGCGGGGCGGGGGCGACGGACGAGGCCGCGCCGGCGCCCACGAGTATGGCCACCCACAGCAGGGCGACGAGGCCGCGGCGCCGGAACGCCCTCCGGCCGAGTCGATAGAGAAACGTAGCCACCTTTGGACCAATCCGTCGGGTTGCGGGCAGGACGAAGACCCGGCACATGGGGGGGAAGGCGGAGGCGCTGACCGGGGTACACGTCCATGCTCGCCCGGGGTTCGGGGCGATTGATCCGCCCCTGGGTCTGGACTGGGGTACTGCGTCGGATGTAGTGGGCCCCCGAGTCCCGCTCCCCCGGGCGTAGGCGACGAAGATGGGTGTACTCCGCATTTCGTTGCCACGGGCAGCCGAATCCCGCGGCCCGGTCCCGGGGGGTCCGCCTCTTCACCGCACCGTCCGCGCCGTGGACGGCCGTTCCCGAGCCGCGAACCGGGGAGGCCCGGTCGACGTCACAGGCCTCGTGTCGGACGACGGCTGACGGGCCGACGGCTGACGGTAGGTTGACCTTCACCTCGGGGCAGGCCACAGCATCGGTGTCACCGGGCGACCCGCCCGGTACGAGGAGGAGTGGGCATGGGGCTGCTGACCATAGGGGCGTTCGCGAAGGCCTCCCGGCTTTCGCCGAAGGCGCTGCGTCTCTACGACGAGTTGGGGCTGCTCCCGCCCGCCCACGTCGACCCGGTCACCGGCTACCGCCGCTACGCGCCGGACCAGGTGGAGCGGGCCCGGCTCGTCGCCTGGCTGCGACGGCTGGGCATGCCGCTGGTCCGCATCCGGCACGTGTGCTCGCTGGACGCGGGGGACGCGGCTCGGGAGATCCGCGCCTTCTGGGCGCGGGCCGAGGCCGACTTCGCCGCACGGCGGAACCTGGTCGCCTTCCTCGTCGGTCACCTGGAACGAGAGGACCCCGCCGTGACCACCACCGCGAGCCCCCTGAGCATCCGTTACGCCGCCGGTTCCGACGCGGGCCTGGTCCGCGAGGCCAACCAGCACACCGCGTACGCCGGGTCCCGGCTGCTCGCCGTCGCCGACGGGTTCGGTGACGACGGCGCCCCGGCGAGGTCGCCCCCGGCTCAGGGCGGTGCCGTCCCGACCCGTACCCGGTCGCTCTCGCCGTCGGTGAGGAAGGACGCCAGGGCCCGCCCCTCCTCGGCGACCTCGGTGCGCTCCGGCCGGGTGAGCCGGCGCAGCGGTGTGACGGCCACCGTGCCGTCCGCCACGGTCCAGGTCGCGCCGACCCGGCCGTCGACGAGGACGAAGCGGGCACCGGTGACCGACAGGCCGCGGTGCGCGTCGTCGATGACGCGGCCGCGGTCCTGATAGCCGAGGACCGCGTTGTCGAACGCCGGCAGGAACCGCGCCGGGGCGGGGACGCCGGGGTCGGGTCGCGGTGCGTCGGGGAGGTCGAGGAGTTCCCGGCCGCGCTCGTCGCGGAAGGCGACGAGTTCCCCGCGTACGGCGGCGACGGCGGCCGGCAGCCCCGCGAGCCCGCACCAGGCGCGCAGGTCCGCCGAGGCGGCCGGTCCGAACGCGGCGAGGTAGCGCCGTACCAGTGCCGCCCCCACCGGATCGGTGCCCGGTGGGGCCGGCGGGTCGACCTCGCGGCCCAGCCAGGCAGCGACCGGGGCGTTGCGGACCGGGGCCCTGACCCGCCACAGGCCGCGCGGCGGCAGTTGCACCGTCGGGATCAGCGCGGCGAGCAGCATCTCCCCCAGCGGCCGCGGTCCCACCTCGGGCCACCGCTGGGCCACGGCCCGGGCGAGTGCGGCCATCGAGCGGGGCTCGCCGTCGGCCAGTACCGCTCGGCCCGCCGCCGCGAGTTCGTCGAGGTCGACCCCTTGCAGCTCGCGGCGGTAGGTGCCGAGGACTCGTCCGCGCAGCATGGCGTCGTGGCGGGAGCGCCAGGCCAGTACGTCCTCGGCGGTGACGAGGTGGACGGTGCGGCGCATCAGGTGGGTGCGCACCACCCGGCGCCCGGTCAGCGGGTCGTCGAGCGCCCGCGGCGCGAAGTCGCGCAGCCGCGACCACAGTCCCACGAACGGTTCCTGCGGTTCCTGTGCCTGCAGGCCGCCGAGGTGCGCGACCGCGTCCGGTACGGGAAGGTCCGCGCGGTCGAGAAGCAACTGCCGGGCGAGGGCCGCGCGGTTCAGCGACCGGACCTCGAGCACGCTCACGCGGTGTACTCGCTCACCACGTCGAGGACCCAGATGACGCCGAACTTGTCCCGCAGCATGCCGTACAGCGGTGCCCACTGCGCGGCGCCCAGCGGCCGCAGTACGGTCGCACCGTCGGTCAGCTTCTCCCAGTACGCGGTGATCTCCTGCGTGGTCTCGCCCCGGACGGAGACGAAGAAGGCGTTCTCGCCCTGGTCCCACGGCAGGCCCGAGGGCACGTCGTAGGCCATCACGCACAGGCCGTCCTCGGTGGACACCTGACCGAACATCACCTGCGCGGCCTCGGCGGGCTCCTGGACGTTCCCGGCGTCCTCGTAGGTCACCAGCATCACGTCCCCGCCGAACGCGGCCTGGTAGAAGGTGAGTGCCTCGCGGGCGTCACCACGGAAGTTCAGGTGGGTCACGGCTTTGGCGGTCACGACGGGCTCCTTGCCTCGCGGAACGTGCGGAACTGCGGAACGGAACGGCCCACCGGAGCGGGCCGGCCGTGGGGCCGGTTCGGCCCCGCTGCGCCCACTCTGGTCGAGGTAGCGGTCAGGTTGTGGCCGCTATGTGCGGGAACATGGGGGCATGCGGAAGACCTCGGCCCGGCTGCTGACCCTGCTCTCGCTGCTCCAGGCCCGCCGGGACTGGCCGGGCGCGGTGCTGTCCGAGCGGCTGGAGGTGAGCCCGCGCACGCTGCGCCGCGACGTCGAGCGGCTCCGGGAGCTGGGCTATCCCGTCCTGGCGGTGAAGGGGCCCGACGGCGGCTACCGGCTCGACGCCGGGACACGGCTGCCCCCGCTGCTCTTCGACGACGAGCAGGCGGTCGCCCTCGCCGTCGCGCTGCGGACCGCGGCGGTCACCGGCGCCGGCATCGAGGACGGTGCGGCGCGTGCCCTGGCCACCCTGCGCCAGGTCATGCCCGCCCGGCTGCGGCACCGGATCGACGCCCTCCCCGTCACCTCCGTCGCACGGTCGGCGCCCCCGACGGACACCGGTGTACTCATGGCGCTCAGTGCCGCCGTCCATGCCCGCGAGGTGGTGCGCTTCGACCGCGCCCCGGCCCGCCCGGGGGACGGCGGGCCCGAGGCCTCGCCGCCCTCGCGCCGGGTGGAGCCGCACCATCTCGTCGCCCGGGGCGGGCGGTGGTACCTGGTCGCCTGGGACCTGGACCGCGAGGACTGGCGGGTCTTCCGCGCCGACCGGATCACTCCGCGCAACCCCACTGGCCCCCGGTTCGTCCCCCGTGAACTGCCCGGCAAGGACGTGGCCGACTTCCTGACCGCCAGGTTCCGCGGCTCCGACGGCTCCCCGGACTGGCCCTGCCGGGGCGAGGCCGTGCTCCACCTGCCCGCCTCCGCGGTGTCCCCGCACGCCGGTGACGGGACCGTCGAGGAACTCGGCCCGGACCGCTGCCGGCTCACACTGGGCTCCTGGTCGTGGCCCTCGCTCGCCGCCGCGTTCTGCCTCTTCGGCACGGACGTCGAGGTCGTCGGCCCGCCCGCGCTCAGGGAGGCGTTCGCCGGATTGGCCCACCGCTGCGCCAGGGCCGCCGCCGGGCCGACGGGCCGTTGACGGCGCGCCCGCGCCGGAACGTACGTCGGGGGAAGGGGGCCCTGACGTGCGTCGGGCGGAAGGGGGCGGGGCGACCGGATTCGAACCGGCGTCCTCCGAGATGATGTCGCGGCGCACTACCTCTGTGCTACGACCCCGCCCTTGCCGGTGATCGTATGCCGATCCCGCTCGAACGCCCGGTGGGCGTCCGGGTTGCGGCCGGCGTCACACCCGCTGGGTTCGGTCCGAGTCCGCGGGCTCGGCGGCCAGGCCGCCCATCACGACGCGCGACCGGCCGTGCAGCCGCAGGGAGACGGCGACGAAGGCGATCGCGACCAGGGTCATCGCCCCGCCGGCCCAGGCCGTCGCGGCGTAGCCGAAGTCCGCGTCGATCACCGTGCCGCCGAGCCAGGGGCCGCCGGTGTTGCCCAGGTTGAACGCGGCGGTCGTGGTCGCGCCGGCGAGAGTGGGCGCGGCGCCGGCGACGTTGAACATGCGCGCGTTGAGCGCGGGCGCCGTGTAGAACGCGGAGACGCCCAGCAGCAGCGACAGGACGATCACGGCGGCGGGGCTGGAGGCGAACAGCGCGAGTGCGGCCAGCAGGACCGTCGAGGCGGTGATGCCGGAGAGCAGGACGCCGAACAGGTGCGCGTCGGCGACCCGGCCGCCGATCGTCGTGCCGATCAGCGCGCCCACGCCGAACAGCGCCAGCACGGTCGGGACCCAGCCGTCCGCCAGTCCGGCCACATCGGTGAGCAGCGGCGCGAGGTAGGAGAAGGCGCAGAAGACGCCGCCTGCGGCGAGTGCGGTCACGACGACGGACAGCCAGACCTGGCGGTCCCGGTAGATCGCCAGCTCGCCGCGCAGCCGGGGCCGCCGCTCGGGCAGCGGAATGCGGGGGATCAGGGTGACCACGCCGACGAGCGCGACGGCGGCCGCGCCGCCCACGGCCCAGAACGCGGACCGCCAGCCCAGGTGCTCGCCGAGGAAGGCGCCGGCCGGGACGCCGAGGACGTTGGCGATGGACAGTCCGCCGATCATCACGGCCATCGCGCGGGCCCGCGCGGTCACCGGCACCATGGCGATGGCCACGGCCGCGCCCACGGCCCAGAAGCCGGCGCAGGCGAGCGCGCTCACCACGCGGGAGACGAACAGGACTTCGTAGCTCGTCGCGAGCGCACCCGCGACCTGCCCCAGACCGAACACCGAGATGAGGGCGACGAGCGTGGTCTTGCGCGGCAGCCGCAGGGTGGCGACGGCGAGCAGCGGCGCGCCGACCACCATGCCGATGGCGAACGCCGATATCAGCAGCCCGGCTTGCGGGATGGACACGTCCATGTCGTCGGCGATGGGTGGCAGCAGCCCGGAGAGCATGAACTCGCTGGTGCCGAGCGCGAAGACGGACAGGCCGAGGATGTAGACGGCGAGCGGCATGCGGCCGGCCGCGGACCGCGGGGAAGAGTCGGGCATGACAGGTGTCAACGGAGCCCTGCTTCCCGCCATTCCCGCCGCGGGGTCCGTCTCGGCATGCGGCCCGGCCCGTTGTCACGGCGAGGCACGTTGTCAGTGGTGGGCGGCATGATTCCGTCCATGACTACCCCTGCAGCAGTGATCGTCGACGCCGCCGCCTACGCCCAGGCGGTCGAGGACGCCGCGCGCGCGGCCGCCGCCTATTACGCGGGCGGCTCCTCGCCCCTGGACGACGACGCCTACGACCGGCTGGCGCGAGGGATCGCCGCGTGGGAGACCGAGCACCCGGACGAGGTGCTGCCCGACTCCCCCACCGGGAAAGTCGCGGGTGGTGCGGCCGAGGGCGACGTTCCGCACACCGTGCCCATGCTCAGCCTGGACAACGTGTTCTCGCCGGAGGAGTTCACCGCCTGGACGGCGTCCCTGGCCCGGCGCATCGACCGCGAGGTCACCCGGTTCGCCGTGGGTCCCAAGCTGGACGGCCTCGCGGTCGCCGCCCGCTACCACGAGGGCCGCCTCACCCGGCTGATCACCCGGGGCGACGGCACGGCCGGTGAGGACGTCTCGCACGCCATGGGCACCGTGGAGGGGCTTCCCGAGAAGCTGGCCGAGCCGGTGACCGTCGAGGTGCGCGGCGAGATCCTCATGACGACGGCCCAGTTCGAGCACGCCAACGAGGTGCGCATACAGCACGGCGGGCAGCCCTTCGCCAATCCGCGCAACGCCGCCGCGGGCACCCTTCGTGCGAAGGAGCGCGCCTACACGGTGCCGATGACGTTCTTCGGCTACGGCCTGCTGGCGCTGCCCGGCACCGACGCCGCGCTCGCCGAGCGGCTCGGGGAGCTGCCGTACAGCGAGCTGATGGCGACGGCGGCCGGACTCGGCGTCCACACCAGCGCCGGCACCGCCGTGCCCGACGTGGTCGTCGAGACGGCCGAGCAGGTCGTGGCCCGGGTCCGGGAGATCGCCGCGCTCCGCGCGGAGCTGCCGTTCGGCATCGACGGGATCGTCGTCAAGGCCGACCTCGCCGCCGACCGGCGGGCCGCCGGGTCCGGCTCACGGGCGCCGCGGTGGGCGATCGCGTACAAGCTCCCGGCCGTGGAGAAGATCACCCGCCTGCTGGAGGTGGAGTGGAACGTCGGCCGTACCGGCATCGTCGCCCCGCGCGGCGTGCTGGAACCCGTGGTCATCGAGGGCTCCACGATCACCTACGCCACGCTGCACAACCCGGCCGACATCACCCGGCGCGGACTGCGCCTGGGCGACCACGTCATGGTGCACCGCGCCGGTGACGTCATCCCCCGCATCGAGGCCCCGGTGGCGCACCTGCGGACGGGCGAGGAGCGGCCGATCGTGTTCCCCGAGGCGTGTCCGCGCTGCGGGTCGGACATCGACACGAGCGAGGAGCGGTGGCGGTGCGCGCAGGGCCGCAACTGCCACCTGGTCGCCTCGCTCGCCTACGCGGCCGGCCGCGACCAGCTCGACATCGAGGGCCTGGGCACCACCCGCGTCGTCCAGCTCGTCGAGGCGGGTCTGGTCGCCGACCTGGCCGACCTGTTCACGCTGCGGCGGGAGCAGTTGCTCGCCCTGGAGCGGATGGGCGAGACCAGCACCGACAACCTGTTGGCGGCGCTCGCGACGGCCAAGGAGCAACCGCTGTCCCGGGTGCTGTGCGCGCTGGGCGTCCGGGGCACCGGCCGGTCCATGTCCCGGCGCATCGCCCGGTACTTCGCCACCATGGACCACATCCGGGCCGCCGACGCCGAGGCCGTGCAGCGGGTCGACGGGATCGGAGTGGAGAAGGCGCCGTCCATCGTCGCGGAGATCGCCGAACTCGCCCCGCTCATCGACAAGCTCGCCGCCGCCGGCGTCAACATGACCGAGCCCGGCGCCACCCCGCCCCCGGCCGCCGACGCGGAGGGCGCCGACGGCGCGGACGCGGACGCGACCACGCCCGCCGCGGCCGGGGCCGGCCCGCTGGCGGGCATGAAGGTGGTGGTCACCGGCGCGATGACCGGAAAGCTGGAGCGGCTCAGCCGCAACGAGATGAACGAACTCGTCGAGCGGGCCGGGGGGCGTTCCTCGTCCAGCGTCTCCAAGAACACGACGCTCGTCGTCGCGGGCGAGGGAGCGGGCTCGAAGCGGGCCAAGGCGGAACAGCTCGGCATCCGGCTCGCCACTCCGGAGGAGTTCGCCGCGCTCGTCGCCGACCTGCTCGGCTGAGGCACCGCGCACGAGCAGGAGTGTACGTTCGTACGCCTCGGCGGTAGGCTCCCGCGCATGACTGTTGACGTACTGCGCCGGCCCGCCCCGGTCGATCGGCGGGCTCGCCTGGCCGTCGCCGTGCTGTTCTTCACCAACGGGTCCCTGTTCGCCAACCTGTTGCCGAGGTATCCGCAGATCAAGGCGGACCTCGGGGTCGGGAACGCCGCCTACGGGCTGGCCGTGGCGGCGTTCCCGGCGGGCGCCGTCGTGGCCGGGCTCGCGGCCGGGGTCCTGGTGCGCCGGTTCGGCTCGGCACGGGTGGCGGTCGGCGGCACGCTGCTGACCGGCGCGGGCATCCTCGCCGCCGGACTCGCCGGCTCGATGGCGGTGTTCGCGGGGGCGCTGTTCCTGGCCGGGGCGATGGACGCGTTCACCGACGTCGCGCAGAACGCCCACGGGCTGCGGGTGCAGCGCCGTTACGGACGGTCCATCATCAACTCCTTCCACGCCATCTGGTCCATCGGCGCCGTCACCGGCGGTTCCATGGCCGCCGCCGCGATCGCGCTCGGCGTCGCGCGGGGCCCGCACCTGATGTTCTCCGCCGTGGTGTTCGCGGTCGCGGCCTGCGTCGCCCTGCGGTACTGCCTGCCGGGCCCCGAGACCGACACCGAGCCGACCGGGGACACGGACGCCGAGGACCGGGCGCCGACGCCGGCCCCGGCCCCGGCTACGGACCTGCGCACCGGCTGGGTACTGGCCGCGCTCGTCCTCATCGCCACGGCCGGCACCCTCGTCGAGGACGCGGGCATGTCCTGGGCCACCCTCTACCTCTCCGACTCGCTGCACGCGGCCGCGGCGCTGGCGGCCTCCGGGTATGTAGCCCTCGTCGGCGCGCAGTTCGTGGGCCGGATCGTCGGCGACCGGCTCGTGGACCGCTTCGGCCAGCGCGCGGTGGCCCGCTCCGGCGCCCTGATCGCCGCAGCCGGGATGGGAGGGGCACTGGCCGTGCCGACGGTGCCCGGCACGGTCCTCGGGTTCGCGGCCGCCGGGTTCGGGGTGGCGACGCTGGTGCCGGCGGCGATGCACGAGGCCGACGAGCTGCCGGGGCTCAAGCCCGGATCGGGGCTGACGCTCGTCTCCTGGCTGATGCGGCTCGGCTTCCTGCTCTCCCCGCCGGTCGTGGGTCTGGTCGCCGACGCGACGAGTCTGCGGGTGGGGCTGCTGGTGGTGCCGCTCGCGGGGATGCTCGTCCTCGTGTGCGCCGGAGCACTCCGGCCCCGGCGGGGCTGAACCGGGTCATCCGGCGACATGAGCGCCGGGAGTGTACGTTCGTACACTCCCGGGGTAGGATCGGGCGCATGCCGACGGACCACTTCGCGGGCGACTCCCGCACGAACCTCGAACGCATGCTGGCGGGCGACCTCTACGTCGCCGACGATCCGGAGATCGCCCGCAGGCAGCAGCAGGCCGTGCGGCTGGCCGCCCGCTACCAGGCGGCGTACGCGGAGGACGCGGAGGCCGCGCGGCCACTCCTCGCCGAACTGCTCGGCTCCCTGGGCACCGGGGCCCACGTACGGCCGCCCCTGTACGTCGACTACGGCAGCAACATCAGCATCGGGGCGCGCACCTTCGTCAACTACAACCTGACGGCACTGGACGTCGCGGCGATCACCATCGGTGAGGACTGCCAGATCGGCCCGAACGTCCAGTTGCTCACCCCCACGCACCCCCTGGAGCCGGGGCCCCGGCGGGACAAGCTGGAGGCCGCCCGGCCCATCGTCATCGGCGACAACGTCTGGCTCGGCGGGGGCGCGATCGTGCTGCCGGGCGTGTCCATCGGGGACAACTCCGTCATCGGCGCCGGTGCGGTCGTCACCAAGGACGTGCCGGCGAACGTCGTGGCCGTCGGCAACCCTGCCCGGCCGGTGCGGAACGTGTAAGTCTGCTCCCATGGCAACCGGACAAACGGATCCGCAGCGGCGCGAACGCATCCTCGCGGCCACCCTCGACCTGATCGCCGAGGAGGGCATCGCGCGCGTCTCCCACCGGAGGATCGCGCAGCGCGCGGGAGTACCGCTCGGCTCGATGACGTACCACTTCAGCGGCATCGAGCAGCTGCTGCGCGAGGCGTTCGGCCGTTTCACCGACCACATCGTCGCGGTCTTCGACGAACACCTCGGCGCCGCAGCCGACCGCGACCAGGCCCGGGAGGCGGTGGCCGACCTCGTGCACGAGCTGTCCGAGGACAGCCAGCGGGACCTGGTGCTCACCCAGGAGCTGTACACGCTCGCCGCGCGGCAGCCGGCCTACCGGGAGCTGACCCACGAATGGATGCGCCGCAGCCGCGTCCACCTGGAGAAGCACTTCGACCCGGACACGGCCCGCCAGCTCGACGCCCTCATCGAGGGCCTGACGCTGCACCGCGCCCTGGCCCGTGAGCCGCACGGCCGAGCCCTGACCCTGGAGGCCATCGCCCGGGTCACCGCGACGGAGCGGCGCGCGCCGCAGGGAAGCGGCGCTCCCTAGCTGTATTGACCACGAGCGTTGTTGACAGTCGCCGGATTTGATCAAAACGAAGACCTCCGATGCAGTGGAGCTGTCTAGGACTGCACCGCACGGAGG
>NZ_JBFBJX010000040.1:0-17196 GCF_040686295.1 Streptomyces sp. NPDC085944
CCACCGGGAGCGCGGCGGCCTTGGGGTCCTTGAGGTCACCGGCGACGA
The DNA here is from genome assembly GCF_040686295.1 of Streptomyces sp. NPDC085944. Lineage (NCBI taxonomy): Bacteria > Bacillati > Actinomycetota > Actinomycetes > Kitasatosporales > Streptomycetaceae > Streptomyces > Streptomyces sp. NPDC085944. The sequence goes on from NZ_JBFBJX010000040.1 coordinate 49, forward strand.
GTTCGCGTTTGAGTTCGATGCCGGCCACGAAGAAGAAGATCGCGAGGGGTACTGCGCGTCCTGGGGACCGGCCCCGCTGCGCGGTGCCGCTAACGGGCCTTCGGCCCGGGCGGCGAGAGGGATTGATGGTTGGGGGCGGTGACCCTGCATCATGTGATGCATCATGTAACATTGGCGAAAACACAGTAGGGGTGGGGCGATGACGTTGAGTGAGAGAATCCCTGGAGGGGTTACACGTAGGGCTCAATATTTTATTGGGTGTCATGGTCACTGGACTGGTCGTAGCGATATAGAGCAGTACAGGGCTCGGTGGATGGAGCATGGGATACCCGAGGCTCAGATCGACCGGGTGGCCGCCTTCGAGACTGTCTGGGGTGGCCTGGCTCTTCCCCCTTCTCCTCACTATGACGGAGGACCTCGGACGCTCAGCGGGGACGTACCCGAGGGGCCGGACCCTGACTGGCACTTCGAAGCCGGTGCGCAGCGTACGGCTCTTCCCTACTCGTTCGTGATCGGTCCGGGTGGGGAGTTCGGGCTTCATGCCGGGAAGTGGGTGCCGTTGCACGCCAGTGTTGAGGGGTGGGTGGAGGCTCTGGCTTTGGCAGATCACGCCCGTAGGTGTGCACGCACGACCACAATGTTGACGGGTGGTGCCGTGGACGGCCTTGAGCTGGACAGGTTCGAGGCTGTGCCGGAGGTTGCCGGCCTCACGGACACCTGGTGGCGCGGCAGCGATTCGCTGGTCGCCGTCTACCGGGGCGAAGCCGAGGTCATGGACGCGCCGCAGTGCCGGACCGCCACCATCTACGCCGGACTCGACGAATGGGGACTTCGAGGACTCGACGACATCGTCAGGCCTTCGAAGTAGCCTCGCCGTCTGAAATTGCGTCCGGGAAAGGGAAGCAGGAATGCAGGGAGTCTTGCTCAGGGAACACCAGGTCGACCAGAAGGCGGCCTTCCGTAAGTGGGTGGGATTCCCTGCAAGATCATCTGTGCCTCGGCAGGGTGCCCGGGGCACGATCGTGTCCGCGACCGGATCAGGCAAGACGATCACGGCCGCCGCGTGCGCGCTGGAGTGCTTCCCGGGTGGGCGGATCCTCGTGACCGTGCCGACCCTGGACCTGCTCGTGCAGACCGCCCAGGCGTGGCGGCTGGTGGGCCACCGGGCGCCGATGGTCGCGATGTGTTCGCTGGAGAGCGATGCGGTGCTCAACTCTCTGGGCGTGCGCACCACTACGAACCCGATCCAGCTCGCTCTGTGGGCCGGGTCCGGTCCGGTCGTCGTGTTCGCCACGTACGCCTCCCTGGTCGACCGCGAGGACCCGGAGGACCCCACGGGGCAGCGGAAGGTGCGGGGGCCACTGGAGGCCGCTCTGGCGGGCGGAGAACGGCTCTACGGCCAGCAAATGAGCGGTTTCGACCTCGCCATCGTGGACGAGGCCCACTCAACCGCGGGAGAGCTTGGCAGGCCGTGGGCAGCGATCCACGACAACCAGCGGATCCCCGCCGACTTCCGGCTCTACCTCACCGCCACCCCACGCATCCTCGCCCCGCCCCGCCCACAGAGGGACGCCGGCGGCCAGGAGTTGGAGCTCGCGTCAATGGGGCAGGACTCCGCCACCTACGGGCCGTGGCTGGCCGAGCTGGATCTCTCGGAGGCGATCGAGCGCGGCATCCTCGCCGGTTTCGAGATCGACGTCCTCGAGATCCGCGACCCCTTCCCCGTCCTCGAGGAATCGGAGGAGGCGCAGCGGGGCCGGCGCCTGGCGCTGCTGCAGACCGCACTTTTGGAGCACGTGGCGGCGTACAACCTCCGTACGGTCATGACGTTCCATCAGAAGGTCGAGGAAGCCGCCGCGTTCGCAGAGAAGCTGCCGAAGACCGCGGCCGCGCTGTACGTCAATGATGTCTCGGACGACGGCCTGGTGGCCGCGGACCCGCTCCCCGCATCGTCGATCGGCGCGACCTTCTACGAGCTGGAGACCGGACGGCACGTACCACCGGACCGGGTGTGGTCGGCGTGGCTGTGCGGCGACCACACCGTCGCCGAACGACGCGAAGTCCTTCGCCAGTTCGCCAACGGCGTCGACGCGAACAATCGACGCGTGCACCGGGCGTTCCTCGCCAGCTGCCGCGTGCTCGGCGAAGGTGTCGACATCACCGGCGAACGGGGAGTCGAGGCCATCTGCTTCGCCGACACCCGCGGCTCCCAGGTCGAGGTCGTCCAGAACATCGGCCGGGCGCTCCGGCCCAACCGGGACGGCTCCACGAAGGTCGCGCGGATCATCGTGCCCGTCTTCCTCAAGCCCGGCGAAGACCCCGCCGACATGGTCGCCTCCGCCAGCTTCAAGCCGCTCGTGTCCGTCCTCCAGGGCCTGCGCTCGCATGACGAGCGCCTGGTCGAACAGCTCGCCTCCCGCGCCCTCACCAGCGGCAAGCGCAAGACCCACATCCAGCGCGACACCGAGGGCCGCACCGTCGGGACCAGCGGTGGGAGCGGAAGCGAGGACGAGGAGCAGGGCGACACCGACGCCGCTGCCGAGTCGGCCCTGCTTCGTTTCTCTTCTCCCCGGGACGCGGCAACCATCGCGGCGTTCCTGCGGACCCGGATCTACCGGCCGGAGTCGCTGGTGTGGCTGGAGGGCTACCAGGCGCTGCTGCGCTGGCGGGCGCAGAACGAGATCACCGGGCTGTACGCCGTTCCGTACGACACCGAGGCCGAGGTCGGCGCGACGAAGGCGTTCCCGCTGGGACGTTGGGTCCACCAGCAGCGGAAGGCACTGCGGGCCGGGGAGCTCGAACCGCGGCGCAAGAAGCTCCTCGACGCACCGGAAGCCGGCATGGTCTGGGAGCCGGGCGAAGAGGCGTGGGAGACCAAGCTCGCCGCGCTGCGGTCCTACCAGCGCGCCACCGGGCACCTCGCACCCCGGCAGGACGCCCTGTGGGACGACCCCGCCAACGGCAAGCCTGTCCCCATCGGTCAGCTACTGGCGAATCTCAGGCGCAAGGGCGGCCTCGGCAAGAATCCCGAACGGGCAGCGGCGCGCGCGGCGCGGCTGACCGCCATCGACCCCGACTGGAACTGCCCCTGGCCACTGGACTGGCAACGCCACTACCGCGTCCTGGCGGACCTGGTCGACGCCGACGGCAGCCTGCCCGAGATCCAGCCCGGGGTGCTGTTCGAAGGCGACGACCTGGGCAAGTGGCTCCAGCGGCAGAAGAACCCGGGCACCTGGGCGCAGCTGTCGACCGAGCAGCAGGAAGGACTGTCGAAGCTGGGCGTGCAGCCGTTTGAAGCGCCGTCTCCGGCCCCGGCGACAGCACATGCGACGAAGGGGCCGAGCAAGGCGCAGCAGGCGTTCCAGCGCGGCCTGGCAGCCCTCGCACAGTGGGTGGAACGGGAAGGTGCCCACCGCCCGGTGCCCCGCGGGCACGCCGAGGAGATCACGGTCGACGGCGAGGCGGAGCCAATGATCGTGAAGCTAGGCGTATGGGTCTCGAACACCCGCGCCAGACGCGACAAACTCACCGCCAAGCAACTCGACGCCCTGCGGGAGCTGGGGGTGGAGTGGGCGTAGCCGGTTCCGGAAACTGTCCTGGCGAATCGCTGGGCGCGTCAGGAAAAGGACCGGCTGTGGACGAGCAGAGCGAAGCCGCGAAGCAGCCCGACGAGGAGCATCGGCCAGATGGAAAAGGCCGGCACCCCGCAGAAAACCTCACGAAAGAAGGTAGCCCGCCGCAGCCCCGGCCCCACTTGAAGCTTGCTCCGTGAAGCGTGCGTAACTCGAACGCAAAGCGTACGATTCGCGTACGGAAAGCGCACGTAATCCGTAGGGCTGGGTTTGGTGCTTCAGCGTCGACACGTCCTGCCCGGGCGCGGAGCAGCATCGCTGCGTGACCTCCTGGGTGGCGCGTAAGTCGTTTCACGCGACTCCTCGCGATCAGCGTGGGTCGACCGGTGCTTCCTTGAACGACTCACGCACGTAGTCGTGTACGGCGGCTTCGGGGATGCGGAAGGATTTTCCGGAAGCGGTGCGGACAGCCGGCAGGTGCCCGCTGTGCACCAGCCGGTAGACGGCCTGCTTCGACACCCGCATGACAGAAGCGGTCTCCGCCACGGTGAGAAGGACGGGCGCGGCGGCCTGTATCGCCAGGCGCGCGGCGACGACAGTGAATGCGGCACGCAGTTCCAGCGACGTGGTTGAGTCGAGGTCGTCCCAAACCAGGAGACTGAGGGCTTCCACGGCCTCGGGCAGAGCTTCCAGCGCTTCAGGCCCTTCGTGGACACGAAGGCGATCCACGGCACGCGCAGCCTCTGCAGGCCTGCGTCGTCACTGGTCAGGTAGCCAAGCGCGGTGAGGATGTCGGTGACGGCCTGCTCTGTCACGGGTCCGGTTCCGTGCACGACGGTGTTGCGCAGATGCGTGATGGTGCGGATGGCCTTGGCGGTGCTCTGCGGGGTCCGCTCCCTGAGGCGCCGTGCTGCGTCAGTGCCCAGCGATGACGCGTTGAGCAGCGCGTTGAACTCGTCGTCCCGGCTGGTCATCGCGGTCCCCCTCCTGTTCTGCTTCGCTTTGGTTCTCCAGCGGTACATCAGGCCTTCGACGGCCCGGACGGTCGTGGCGTCCACCAGCTCCCGGATCTCCTCCTGTGAGTAGCCGTCCAGCGTCAGGGCCACGACCGCCTTGAGATGCGGATCGGTGATCTCTCCGAGTTCGTCCAGGACTCTCAGGTTGCCCAGGACTTCCTCGGCAACGCTGATCGTGCTGACGGGCGGGCTGTAGAGCTCCTTCTCTCGGCGCAGGGCGCGGTGCTGCCGGGTTTCGCTGGTCCGGTGCCGGCGGAACTCATTGGGGAAGTCGTACGCACACGCCCCCATGAAGTAGGTAGTGATGCTTGCTCCGCCCTCAGGAGTCCATCCCTTGTCGACCAGGGCCTGCTGACGAAAGCGCGGCAGAGCCCGGGCGATGGTCATCGTGGCCAGTTCCTCGCGCAGGTCGCTGTCGGTGGCGAGGTCTTCCAGGTCCAGTTCGTGCGGGTTGAGGCCGAATACGCGCTGGGCGACCAGTTCGAAGATGTAGCCGGAGTGCATCCAGCCGCGCAGGACAGAGATCCCGTAGCGGACGAGCTCCTCCACGAACCGGTCGTAGAGGGGGCCCTGGAAGCCGTCCTGCTCGAGCATAGCCACCAGGCGCCCGTCGGCCAGCCTGCGGTCGATGCTCACCTGCTCCCGGCGGGCCTCCTTGGTCTGGCGGCCGTTCATGGCGCGCAGGTCCTGCGAGGTGACGGGGGCGCCGAGCAGGCGTCGGGCGTCAGGCCGGCCGTCTTCAGGTTGTAGGTTGCGGGCGCGCGCGGCCGCGACCTCCTCGCCCGCGCCGTCGCCCTGCATGCCCTCCCCTTCCGGTTGTCGTCCACGCCCCCTTTAGCTGTGCAAGGGGACCGCTCGCCACCAACCGCGCCAGCCCAGTCGCAAGCTCCCGGGCCGCCGCGGCCGGCACCGAGACGACCCCTTGTAAGTGCGCCCCCCACGGCCACCCCACGGACTTTTCCAAGATTCTTTCGCAGCCATGGGAAGCCTGGTAATCAGGCCGTGGGGTGGAGCTCGGACGGACACTTACGAGCGGGCGTCACATCATCAACCTCTGGGGAGAAATAGTGAGTTCGCCCGTACCGACGCCGCAAGGGCCGGCCCCGTTCCTGACGATCCACACGGCCGTCGTCCTTCTGATCGCGGTCGTCATCGGCCTGATCGTCGGAGGGCTCACCTTCCTCAGCGGCGGTGCCGTAGCTGCTGCCGTTCTGGCCGGACTGACCGCAGCCGGTGTCAGCGTCCCCGGGCTCCGCTCACTCATCGGGTGAGTCCAGTCACGGTCTTCATGGATCTTCCGAAGGAAGACACCGCGGAGCGGCTTCCTGTCGGGCTTCAGGACGGGGGCTGATCCGCGGTTTCCCGCCTCACCGGGGGATGATCAGATCGGTGAGCTGCCCTGGTGTTGGCATCCGCCCGCGGTTGACAACGACTGCGACGAAGAGGACCACCACCGGCAGTAGAGGGATGAGGGCAGCATCGGGCAGCCCGAGGACGGCCGCGCCGGCCATCACCAGCACGACCGTGAGCCCCACCACGACTGCCCGCAAACGCTCCCTCGGTGCGGCCGGAGTGACGCCTGCGAGTTGGTCTGCGTCGAGAAGGTCATCGACACGGCCCTCGGCGTAGCGTTCGGCGATGGTCAGGAGCATCACAGTGAGGTCTTCCAGGGCGCGGTCCGGCTTGGAGTCCTGCTGCGCTTCGGCCCGCCGTAGCGCGCCCACCACCAGGGCGGCATGGGCCTTGAACTGCCGCTCGTTGTGCCGTCTGGCCCTGGCGCGTCGGGTGCGGTGAGCCCTCCAGATAACGTGCTCCACCGGCTGCACGGATACGCGCGGGATCTGGCAGTCCGGCTGGGTTTCCTCCCAGCGCCGCAGAACCGTGGCGCACTGGGCGGCGACCGTCAGCAGGGCAACGACCGGCCAACAGCGCCGGTCCTCCACGAGCACACTCTCCCTGTCCGCGCGGCCAGTGAGGACCTCCAAGTCGTAGGCGGCAAGTGTCGCGCCGCTGCCAGAGCCGGTCAGATTCACGCGCTTGATGAACCGCACCTCGGCGATCAGGATCAAGGCCGTGAGCAAGAGCGCCGACACTCTGCTGATCGTGGAGGAGTCCCAGGTAGCAACCGTCGTCGGCATGCCCGCCAAGCTGCTGAGCAGCGCCTGCATCACACCGGGGTGCGGTCCCGGGTCCGCACTCCACCGCAGATTCTCCCAGTCGGCCACATCGTCGATGTGCCCCACGATGTACAACAGGAGCACAAACCGGAGGAACTTGAACGGTCCGGCCAGAGGCCGGGCACGCCACCACCGCACGACATACCCAGGCGCCAAGCCGTGGCCGCCGACCCGGTCTCGTATTCGTGGTGGCAGCAGCAGCATCTGCGTCAGAAGCGGAGCAGCTCGACGCACCCCCGAGTCGGCACGCCCTCGCTCGAAGCGCTCCAAAGACGCCAAGCCCCAACGCTGAACTGGTCCAGGAAAGAGGAACAGCGCCATTCCGACCACGGCCAACCACGGGGTAACCGCGAAGAGGAAACCGATCAACACATGGGCAGTCTCACGCATCCCGCCGACAACGACACTCGAAACCGACGATGGCGCCGGCGCATCGCAGCGAACGTGCAACGCGTCGCACCAGTTACGGAATTAGTGTGGCCTTGTCCGGCACGACGCCCCTCTCCGACTCCGCCTGGCCGCCCCTGCCCCCTCAGGATCACCCGGCCTGGATGGATGCGGCATCCGGACAGTCCAGGCCTCCATCCGGCGGGACTTTTCGGCCTCATACCTTGATGGGACTCGATATCGAAGGACAGCACCGGGGTGTCGGCGACGTCCGCCCTGACGCGCGCCGCCAGCTTGTCGCCGGTGCTCCCAAGGGGCTCGTAGCCTGCGTCATCCGGCGCTGTCCCGAGAATGCAAAAACTGGCAGGCAGGGGCGGGCGATGCGGGAGAACTGACGCTACCGACTGTGGGGGCGCCAGCCGTGCGGGCTGATCGCTTGGGGAGGCGGACTTGGGACAGATCGAGCAGGGACTGGAGCGCGTGTTGCGCACCCGGCCCATTCCCTCAAGCACTGAGGCCCGCCTACGTTTTCTGCTGGCGAGGAACCGGGGTTCCCCCCGGAAGGTGGCCACGATGCTGGGGGTCTCGCAGCGCACCGTGCAGCGGTGGGTGACGAAGAAGCCAGGAGCGCGTCGTCCGCCGGGTCCGCTGCAGGTCCGGGCGATCGAGGAAGCGGTTCTGGCTCGGTGGCAGCCCCGGGTACGGGCCCGTCGGCGTGCCCAGGCAGAGGCGGAGGGCTTCGTCTTCCATACCCGTGCGCGATTTGGATTCGCGGCTCCTGCGGGGTCCTCGGACGATCCGCGGGTGCGGTGGATCACTCAGGACCTGCCGGGAGAGGTAGCCCGGGAGCTGTTCGCCGCTCGGGATGCCGGCGCGGGCGAGCAGCAGCAGACGGTGATACTCGCCCGTGCGCTGGGGCACGCCTACTTTCGCGAGTGGGGCCGCCGCGCCCATGGCCTGCACGTCTCCTTCAGCGACGTCGAGTTCGCCGACTTCTCGATCGGCTGAGCCTGGCCCATCGAGCGAGCACTGCAGGGCGGTCAGCGTTGCGACGGCCTGGCGCGCTTGGCCGGTATCGCTTCGCACCTCTCGGCTTCCTGCCGCTCGCGCCAGTCCCACTCCACACGGCCGACCGGGCCTTTGCGGTGAGCTGTGGGCGGCTGGGGCGGGCGCAGTCTGGCCGCCTCTGCCATGCGCAGCAGGTGCCCGCGGTCACCTGGCGCGGCGAGCAGCTCATGGTCCTCGCCGGATACCAGCCGGGGGAAGCAGGCCGCGGCCCGCAGAAAGACGCCGGCCCAGGGCGGTACGGGGTAGGCGGCGCAGCCGTCGGTGTAGCGGGCTCGGTCGTGCAGGGCGAGTGTGGCCGCGGCGTCGTCGTAGTCGCGAGGGCGTGCGGTGGCGAGTTGCTGAAGGGAGGCGCCGGTGAACAGCGCGGCGGCGACGGCCGCGGCCAGGCGAGGATGTGCGGTCGCCGCATGCAGTTGGTGGGCGACGCGCTGCGCGGTGGGCGCGGTGAGAGGCACGGGCGGTGGCCGGTGCCGCCAGGCGATCGGCGGTGGCGTGCACGGCTCGGCGCAGGGGCGGGGGCTGTCGTAGGAGACGAGGCGTTCCAGTGCCGGCAGGGTGAGCCACCGGCTGGCCGGCGCGGCGGGCTCGCCTGGGGGGGGTGTGTCCAGTAAACGGCTGATCCAGTTTCTGTAGTGGGTCAGTTGGCGGCCGGGGTGAGCCGGCCTTCGAAGGCGATCTGGAAGGCGTTCAGGGGTGCCTTCCAGCGCATGGTCCACCGCTTTCGGCCCTTGCCGGTCGGGTCCAGAGACATGAGGGCCATGTAGACGCACTTCATGGCCGCGGCCTCGTTGGGGAAGTGTCCGCGCGCCCGGACGGCCTTGCGGATGCGGGCATTGACGGACTCGATGGCGTTCGTCGAGCAGATGACCTTGCGGATCTCGACATCGAAGGAGAGGAAGGGTACGAACTCGGCCCAGGCGTTCTCCCAGAGCCGGATGACCGCCGGGTACTTCTTGCCCCAGGCTTCCTGGAACTCGCCGAACCGCTCGGACGCGGCGGCCTCGTTCGGGGCCGTGTAGACGGGCTTGAGCAGCTTGGCGATCTTGTCCCAGTCCTGGCGGGCCGCGTGCCGGAAGCTGTTCCGCAGCAGGTGAACGACACAGGTCTGGACAATCGTTCGAGGCCAGACGGCTTCCACCGCCTCGGACAGGCCCTTCAGCCCGTCACAGACCAGCATCAGGACATCGTCGACGCCCCGGTTCTTCAGGTCCGTGAACACGCTCAGCCAGTACTTCGCGCCCTCGCCGCCGTCACCGGCCCAGATCCCCAGGATGTCGCGGTGGCCCTCGGCGGTCACGGCCATGACGACGTAGATGGGGCGGTTCGCGACCTGCCCGTCCCTGATCTTCACGTTGATCGCGTCCACGAACAGCACCGGATAGACGCGGTCCAGCGGGCGGTTGGACCATTCCGCCATCCCGTCCATCACCTTGTCCGTGATCGTGGAGATCGTGGCCTTGGACACGCTCGCGCCATAGACCTCGGCCAAGTGCGCGGAGATCTCCCCGTGCGTCAGCCCCTTCGCGGACAGCGACAGCACCATCTCGTCCACTCCGGACAGGCACCGCTGCCTCTTCTTCACGATGGCCGGCTCGAACGTGCCCGCCACATCCCGGGGGATCCTGACCTCGACCGGGCCGACATCCGTCAGCACCGTCTTCGCCCGCGTTCCGTTGCGGCTGTTGCCGCTGCCCCGACCTTCGGCGTCGTGCTTGTCGTAGCCGAGGTGATCGGTGATCTCGCCTTCCAGGGCGGACTCCAGGACCCGCTTGGTCAGCTGCTGGAGCAGCCCGCCTTCCCCGGTCAGCTGCAGATCCTCGCTGCGGGCCCGGTCCACGAGCATCGCGACCAACTGCTCGTCACTCGCCGGCACGGCCGCCGCCGGCTCGCTGCCCGGTATCTGCTCGATGGTCGTGTCGCTCATCTGGCGTCTCCTTGATCATCGGATCCGCCGATCATTGAACACTCCCGAACGACAGCAGCTACTTAGCTTGTTCTTTATCTTCGGCGGTCTGCTGCTGGGTCGGGCGGCCCCATGAAGGTATCGAGCTCTTCGATGATCTTGCGGAGTTCGCGGGCTCCGCGAGACGACATTGCTCGGATCACGCCGTCGAGCAGGGCACGGGCTTCGAGCGGGTTGCCGCAGCAGTACCAGTGCACGTTGCCGAACTCGTCGTCGTGCCAGAGCTCGCGCGCGGGCTTGTGGACGTAGTCCTTCCACAAGCGCAATGCCGCGCTGATGTCCCCCGGCTGGAGGTAGTTCCGCGTGCGTTCAAGACGAACGATCTCGGACAGCGCTCGTGAGGAGAGGCGGTCGATGGCCGACCTTGAGTGTTGTGACTGGTGCCGGTCCGGGATGCTGGCCCGGATGTGTCCTGGCCGTCTACGCGGCATGGGCCTTTCGGTTGGTCGTCATGCCGTACATGGTGCCACGACCTCGAACGGTGTCTCGAACGGGTTCGCTCGCCTGGGGATTCGCCGGACGTGGGGGCGGCCTTCGTCTGATCATGTGCTCCGACCAAGGTGCACGTGACCACGACGAAGGCCGTGAGGGTGAGTCTGCTGCCTGATGTTGTCCGGAAGGAGGCGTTCGCGGAAGCGTCACGCTTCCGGGGTGAGTTCTATGAGTGCCTGACCGCGCGGCGTGACGAGCTGTTCGAGCTGACGGACGCGCTGTTGTGCGTCGAGGGGCCGGTGGTCTCGCCCGTGGGTCTGACGCTGGTGCCTGAGCATCGTCGTGGGCACGGAGCGTTGTACGGAGCTCTCAACCATGGCCGGATCGACGTCGAGCGGTTGCGGACGGTGCTGGCCGGGCTGTCGTTGCCGCGGTTCGAGGGCGGGCGTCTGGTGCTGGCGGTGGATGTGTCGCCGTGGCTGCGGTCGGACGCGCCGTGCTCGGCGGACCGGCTGTTCTGCCACGTCTATGGGCGGGCGAAGTCCGCGTCGCAGTTCATCCCGGGCTGGCCGTATTCCTTCGTCGCGGTCCTGGAGCCTGGCGCCACCTCGTGGACCGGGATCCTGGACGTGGTCCGGCTCGGGCCCGAGGACGACGCGACCGCGGTCACCGCCGCCCAGCTGAGGGCCGTGGCCGAACGGCTCATCGCCGCCGGCCAGTGGACGCCCGGAGACCCGGACATCACGATCGTTATGGACGCCGGCTACGACGTCACCCGCCTGGCGTGGGTGCTACGGGATCTGCCCGTCGAGCTGGTCGGGCGGATCCGCAGTGACCGGGTGATGCGTCTGCCGAAGCCCTCGCTCAAGGAGTACTCCCTGGCCTATCCCCAGGGCGGGCGACCGCCGAAGCACGGCAAAGAGTTCCGCTTCGCCAAGCCCGAGACCTGGCCCGAGGCGGCGATCACCACGGCCACCGACACCGCCAACTACGGAAAAGCCGAGGTGCAGGCATGGGACCGGGTCCACCCGAGGCTGACCCACCGCTCGGCCTGGCTGGAGCACGACGGCGAACTCCCCATCGTCGAGGGCACTCTGGTCCGTCTGAAGGTTGAGCATCTTTCGAAGGACAGGGAGGCCCCGCCGGTGTGGTTGTGGTCCTCGAAGACCGGCGCCGCCCCGGCGGACGTGGACCTGTGGTGGCAGGTGTTCCTCAGGAGATTCGACCTGGAGCACACATTCCGGTTCGGGAAACAGACGCTCGGCTGGACCACCCCGAAAATCCGTACTCCCGAGGCCGCGGACCGCTGGACCTGGCTCCTGGTCGTCGCCCATACCCAGCTCCGCCTCGTCACTGTTCTCCACAGGATCTGTACGAAGCCAAGCCTCGATCCTTCGGCCCGCCTCACCACTTGTACCCTTAAAGCAATCAATAAGAGACCCTCCGAATACAAACGCAGAGACACTGCGATCTTCATCGAGAGTCACCTCAAGCGTGCCGTCATCACCGACCACTGCACCACGGATCAGGTTCTTCGGAATGCAATAGGTACTCAGAGGATTAACCACCAGAAGCACATTGCCCCGCAGTACAATTTTGCAGTTGGCGACTCTTCCGCAGACACCCGCTAGAGCAAAATATATCGGTATACCTTGCCAGCCGGTCCGAAATCCATTCACTGAAGTTACTCTCCATACCGCCACAAGCATTCCAACGGCGAGACCTGCAATTACGATACCGCAGATGAAGGGCCAGGACCGGCGCCGAAGCACAAGCTGATTCATGAAGAATAGCCTATTCTTTCTCACCCTGACCATTCAACGGCACCAGACTGACGAAGTCATCTTCAGCACCCTGCAGCCACCCCGGGATTCGCAGCCCCCTACCACATCCGCCCCAATCATTCGGTCCCGCCTAGGTGTTCTGTCCGGGGAGGTTGTGAACGGTGAGACAGGTCTTGGCTGAGGGATCTTGAACGGGTGAGGGCCTTCCGGTTCGGTGTGGATTGCGACGTCTACACCAACCAGAAAGGCCCTCGTGTCCCACCGTAATGCACCCCTGACCGAGACCGGACGCCTGCGCCTGGCCCGCTGCGTGGTCGAGGACGGCTGGCCCCTGCGCCGGGCCGCCGAACGCTTCCAGGTCTCGCCCACCACCGCCCAGCGGTGGGCCGACCGCTACCGCCGCCTGGGGGAAGCCGGCATGGCCGACCGCTCCAGCCGCCCACGCACGAGCCCGGGCCGCACACCGACCCGTACCGAGCGGCGGATCATCAAGGTCCGTCTGCTGCGCCGGTGGGGACCGGCCCGCATCGCGCACTTCCTGCGCCTGGTGCCCTCGACCGTGCACCGCGTCCTTGCCCGCTACCGCCTGGCCCGCCTGTCCCACCTGGACCGGGCCACGGGCCGCGTGGTGCGCCGCTACGAACGCGCCAGGCCCGGCGAACTGGTCCACGTCGACATCAAGAAGCTGGGCAACATCCCCGACGGCGGCGGGCACAAGGTCCACGGCAGGGCCCGGGGCGGCCGCAACAGCTCCGCGCACCGCGACCCCGCCCGGCCCCGCGCCGTCCACGGCCGCCCCAACCTCGGCTACAGCTACCTGCACACCGCCGTCGACGACCACTCCCGCCTCGCCTACAGCGAGATCCACGCGGACGAGAAGAAGCAGACCGCCACCGCCTTCTGGACCCGGGCCCACACCTTCTTCACCCAGGCCGGGATCACCGTCGAACGGGTACTGACCGACAACGGCTCCTGCTACCGCTCACGCGACTGGCGCGATGCCCTGGCAGCGGCCGGGATCGCACACAAACGAACCCGGCCCTACCGGCCCCAGACCAACGGCAAGGTCGAACGCTTCAACCGCACCCTGCTGGACGAGTGGGCCTACGCCCGCCCCTACCGGTCAGAAGCCGAGCGACGAGAAGCATTCCCGCAATGGCTGCACACCTACAATCACCACCGCGGACACACCGCGCTGAAAGGGCAACCACCCGCCAGCCGCGTCCCCAACCTCACAGGGCAATACAGCTAGGGCGGGGCCGAATTTCGCAGGCTTCCAGGTGCGTGCACATGGTCGCCGAAGTTAGCACCAGGCCACTCGGCACGGTTCAAACCATCTGGCCGACGCCGATCGTTCAGGAGTCAACGTCCGAGCTTATCGCGTTCCGTCGGAGGGCAACTGTCTCCCAGACCACAGGATAGATGGAAAGCACTAAAAAGAGGGCAACCGTCAGAATAGCCATTTTCCTGACATCGCGACGACCGTCAGTATTAAAAAGTCCGCCATGCCGCGAAAGTTCTTCATGAGCGCCAAACCGAGCAGGATGAACGGCACGGCAATCAGGATTGAATATATTAGATTCACTTCACCCCCAGGACAAAGGAACTGAAACGCCTCATGGGGGTCCTACCCCGGACCCGAGATCAGGGAGGCAGCCTGGTGGCCGTCTCCCTGATCGCGCCTGTTCCTCGCGTCAGGTGAGACCCTTCCGAATCTCGACCACCAAGCTGACCAGACACAGGAACGCTATAACTCCGGCGGCGAACCGTATTGACCTCGGAGTGCCCCTTTCGGTAGGCCCGGGGACCACATCCATCAGGAACAAGAAAATCCGATCCGCCATCTCTGCGATGTTGAAAACGATGACTAGCCCCAGAGGGAACAAGACCCCTGAGACGACAAGCCACCCGACGCTCATCTCGGAAGGGCCACGCCCTGCAAATTCAATCACGTCGACCTGATCCACCCCATACCAATCATCCACTCGGACATATCACCAGTTCGACTAATTTCACCGACACCGACGAGCGTACCCATGGGGGTCCGCCCGCAGAGATTGCGGCGGACCCCCATTTAATCCTTGCTTAGGTCAGTGCATTGCCCGTCGCTCAGCTAGCCCGGCCATTACGCCTTAGTGCGCCGCCCAAGCCTACTGCGTAAATCACTGGAAGTATGATATCGAGAGGACCAGGAAGATACGAGCACGCGACGAACACGGCGAGCACCGAGACTACACCAAGTAGCCAAATACTCCAATGCCATCCCCCGACCCGCTGCCTACTTTCCATTTACATCCTTCCTCATTTTAATCACGGTGCGCTCCAATTTCCAGAGAGATACGCGCGTCCGAAGACCACTGACCATGGAATTGAACTTTGGTCCAGCGTACCTTGCACCGACGCCTCCCCCTGCCCCAGTTGAGACCGTTTGGACACCGAAACTGGTCCAGTTCCAGTTATCAGTCCCGGCATTCGAGACGACATAAGTACTCGCACCTACAGTCAGCCCCACCGCGACGCCGCAGACAATGCTGGCCGCACATCCCGCCCCCGCAACGAACCCTCCGACTACAAGGCCAGCGTTCGCATAGTCTCGCCAGTGATCGGATACGTGATCGCTCACTGCCGAAACTACCTTGCCGCCGCTGTTGTCCCATGCAGCACGGAAGTCCCCCTTCATGATATTTTCGAAGATTCCGTCCTTCTTATGCTTCTCGGCCTGCTCCGCCTTGCGCGCCGCCTCATCCACGTCGTCCTGCAGCTTTTTGTAGTAGCTGGAGTTGTAGTATCTGCTGTAGCTCCTGTTGAGCTTCGAGAGTTTGTTCCTGTATTTCTGAGTGGTGTGGCCCCTAGTGTCGCGGTAGCCCCACTTCTGATAGGCGTGCTTCATGGACTGGGTGTTGCCAAAGCCGAGGCCGGTGAAGTCGTCTGCGAGCATTTTGCCGTCTGGGTCGGATGCGGTGACGGGGCGGCTGTTGGCGTAGGTGTAGGCGTTCATCTGGAGGGGGTCGTCGATGTTGATGAGGGGGTCGACGGAGATGAAGGTGCCGAGGGTGGGGTCGTATTCGCGGGCGCCGAGGTGGGTGAGGCCGGTGGGGTCTTCGGTGCCGCTGACGAAGCCGCGGGTGCCGGGCATGGTTTCGCTGTTTTCGGAGCGGAGCTGGCCGAAGGGAAGCTGCCGGCGGCGCGTGATGGCGAGGGTTGTCATGGCGACCGCTGCCGTGGCTGTGCCCTGGTGGTCGTTGACGAGGTAGGAGAAGCCGCTGTTGGTGCGTACGGCGATGGTTTCGTCGCCGTGGGTGTAGTAGCGGACTCCCGTTTTGGCTCCGGTGGGGGTGATCTTGAGTTCGTTGTTGCCGGGGAGGGTGAGGGTCTGGGTGCCGTCGGCGTCGCGGGCGATCATGCGGTTACCGTCGGCGTCGTAGTGGTAGCTGGTGGTTTTGCCGGATTCGGTGACGGTGGCGAGGTGGCTTTCGTCGTCCCAGGTGAGGTTCTGGGTGCGGGAGCCGATGGTGCGCGTGGTGGTGTTGCCGGCGTCGTCGTAGGCGAAGGTGCTGGTCTGTCCGTTGTTCGGGCCGCCGCTGACGTTCGCGGTCTGTGCCGCGTGCGGGAGGCTGCCGCCTGGGGTGTTGTGGGTGTAGGTGGTGGTGGCGTCCGTGGTTACCGCGGGGTTGGTGCTGTGGTCGACGAGTTTGGTGCGGTTGCCGACCGTGTCGTAGGTGAAGGTCTGCCAGTAGGGGTCGGGCCCGCCGACGGTGGAGTTGGTGGGTTTGGTGGAGCAGTCGGTGGTGGTGGTCCAGGCTTCGGTCAGGCGCTGGAGGGCGTCGTTGGTGAAGCACTGGGTGTCGGTGGTCTTCTGGGCGTCCTGGCCGCTGGCGGTGGTCAGGCCGGTGATGTTGCCGACGTCGTCGTAGGCGTAGGTGATGTCGTCGATGCGTTTCGGTGCGATGTCGCGGTCGGAGGTCTGCCGGGTGAGGCGTCCGGTGAACTCGTCGTAGTCGCGGCTGAGATAAAGCTTCTTGCCGAGTGTTCCGAACTCAAGGCGGTTGACGCGGGAGAAGGCGTCGTACTGGGTGGCGTTGACGAGGGTGACGGCGCCGGCGGTGGTCTTCTGGGGCAGGTCCAGTTCACCGTAGACGGTGGTCTGGCGCTCGCTCGGGAGGTTGCCGACGGCCGGGTGTTTGATCCATTCCTGGGCGCCTGTGTAGGTGTTGTAGCCGTAGGTCCAGGAGTAGCTGCCTGCGAGGTTCCCGGCGCCGGCGGGGATGGTGACGGTGCTGGCGGTGGGCTGGTAGGCGTCGTTGTAGGCGGTGGTGGCCGTGGTGTAGGCCTGGCCGTCGACGTATCGGTGCTGCTGGTCAGCTGGCCCTTGGCGACGGTGTCGTAGGTCCACTCTGCCAGCAGGGTGTTTCCCTTCTTCAGGGTGCGCTGTCGGCCGAGGTCGTCGTAGCCGTTGGTGAGGGTGACGCCGCGGGCGTCAGTGACCGTGGTGGCGCGGCCGAGGGTGTCGTAGGTGGTGTGGGTCTTGCCCTTGTCGGGGTCGTCGGCGTCGGTCTTCTGGCCGCGGGCGTCGAAGGTGTAGGTCCAGGTGTTGCCGGCCGGGTCGGTGACGGTGTCCGGCTCGTCGTACTTGCCGTAGGTGTAGTGGGTGGTCTGAGGCTGATCCCTTGGAGTGGACACCCTGACAATGGATCTTGATGGTCCAGGAAGGGATGTCCAGGTGGGACGCCAGTCTCCGTACCCGGAGGA
>NZ_JBFBJX010000041.1:0-17081 GCF_040686295.1 Streptomyces sp. NPDC085944
GGTCGCGGTAGGCGTCCGGTGCGGCGCCGGCACCGCGGAGCGCTTCGAGTACGGGGGCGCCGTCGCCGTCACCCAGTACGGCCCACAGGCCGGTGCCCGCGCCGGCGGGGTGCCGGGTACCGCGCGTCTCGCTGACCGGACGGTCAGAGGTTGCCGGCGGCCAGGGCCTCGATCGCCTTGCGGACGCCCTCGCCGTAGGCCGGGTCGGCCTTGGTGCAGTTGGCGATGTGCCGCTCGACGGTCTGCTCGGAGGCGCCGTTGATCGCACGCGCCGTGTTCTCGAAGAGAACCTGCTGCTGCTCCGGGTTCATCTGGCGGAACAGGTTGCCGGGCTGCTCGAAGTAGTTGTCGTCGTCCTCGCGGTAGTTGAACCGGTCGGCGACGGCACCCACGGCCAGGGCGGGCTCGCGGTAGGCGGGCTGCTCCTGCCAGCGCCCGTAGGAGTTGGGCTCGATGCCCGGGGTGGCGCCCTGGTTGCCGTCGACGCGCATGCCGCCGTCGCGGTGGTAGGAGTTCACCGGGCTCTTCGGGGCGTTGACCGGGATCTGGTGGTGGTTGACGCCGAGGCGGTAGCGCTGGGCGTCGCCGTAGGAGAAGAGCCGGCCCTGCAGCATCCGGTCGGGGGAGAAGCCGATGCCCGGGACCACGTTGGCCGGGCTGAAGGCGGCCTGCTCGACGTCCGCGAAGTAGTTGTCGGGGTTGCGGTTGAGCTCCCACTCGCCGACCTCGATCAGCGGGTAGTCCTTCTTCGACCAGACCTTGGTGAGGTCGAAGGGGTGGAAGCGGTAGTTCTCCGCGTCCGCCTCAGGCATGACCTGGATGAACAGCTTCCACTTCGGGAAGTCGCCGTTCTCGATCGCGTCGAAGAGGTCGCGCTGGTGGGACTCGCGGTCTTTGCCGACCAGGGCCTCGGCCTCGGCGTCGGTGAGGTTCTTGATGCCCTGCTGCGTGCGGTGGTGGAACTTGACCCAGAACCGCTCGCCCTCGGCGTTGACGAAGCTGTAGGTGTGCGAGCCGAAGCCGTGCATGTGCCGGTAGGAGGCCGGGATGCCGCGCTCCGACATCACGATCGTGACCTGGTGCAGGGCCTCGGGGAGGTTGGTCCAGAAGTCCCAGTTGTTCTCGGCGTTGCGCAGGTTGGTGCGCGGGTCGCGCTTCACCGCGTGGTTGAGGTCCGGGAACTTCAGCGGGTCGCGGAAGAAGAAGACGGGGGTGTTGTTGCCGACGAGGTCCCAGTTGCCCTCTTCGGTGTAGAACTTCACGGCGAAACCGCGGATGTCGCGCTCCGCGTCGGCGGCGCCGCGCTCACCGGCGACCGTGGAGAACCGGGCGAACAGCTCGGTCTTCTTGCCGACCTCGGAGAAGATCTTCGCGCTGGTGTAGCGCGTGATGTCGTGCGTCACCGTGAAGGTGCCGTAGGCGCCCGAGCCCTTGGCGTGCATCCGGCGTTCGGGAATGACCTCGCGATCGAAGTGGGCGAGCTTCTCCAGGAACCACACGTCCTGCAGCAGCATCGGTCCACGCGGACCCGACGTCAGAGAGTTCTGGTTGTCGGGAACCGGTGCACCGGCAACCGTGGTCAGCGGCTTCTGGTTGTTCTCAGGCAAGGCTTGCTCCTCGGTGTGGTTCGTCGCATGGCGCTCGAAGGCCTGACGGTCCCGGCCGGCCGGCAGTCCGGGGCAAGCTGCCCCGCGCGTTCATGAGCACACCCTACCTTGGACAGGATCTAAGGCAAGGCACCATCCAGAGCGATATCCGCTCTTGAGTTGGCGCCGTTCCCTGTTAGGGTGCTCGCATGAGTGATCTCCTGGAGAGGCTTCGCGAACGCGGCTGGCGCCTGACCGCGCAGCGCCGCGTCGTCGCCGAGGTCCTCGCCGGAGACCACGTCCACCTGACCGCCGACGAGGTGCACGCCCGCGCCGCGCGGCGACTGCCCGAGATCTCCCGGGCGACGGTGTACAACACCCTGCGCGAGCTGGTCCACCGGGGCGAGGTCCTCGAGGTGTCGACCGACGGCCGCGCCAAGCGCTACGACCCGAACGCGCACCGCCCCCACCATCACCTGCTCTGCTCACGCTGCGGTTCGATGCGCGACGTGCGGCCGACGGGCGATCCCCTCGGGGACCTCCCGCCGTCCCAGTCCTTCGGCTTCACCGTCTCCGAGGTGGAAGTGACCTACCGCGGCATCTGCCCCGACTGCGCCGACTGAGCGCGCGGACGGACCGCCACACCGGTCCCGCGAAGCCTCATCCCTTCGGGGCGTTCAAAGAGCCGTCCCCTCCGTACACCGACACAGTGGTTCCTGAACCACACGGATCCGGAGGGAAGAGGGACACGTCATGAAGATCGCGGTCATCGGGGGAACGGGGCTGATCGGTTCGCAGGTCGTCGAGAAGCTGAACGCCGCCGGACACCAGGCGGTGCCCCACTCGCTGTCCACGGGCGTCGACGTAGTCTCCGGCGCCGGAGTGGACCGGGCGGTCGAGGAAACCGATGTCGTCGTCAACCTGACGAACTCCCCGACCTTCGACGACGCCTCGCCGGCCTTCTTCCAGACTTCGATGGACAACCTCCTGGCCGCGGCGGACCGGGCCGGGACGGGGCACTTCGTCATCCTCTCGATCGTCGGCGTCGACCGGGTGCCGGAGCTTGACTACTACCGCGCGAAGCTTCTTCAGGAGGAGATCCTGCGGCGCGGACCCGTCCCGTACTCGATCGTGCGCGCCACCCAGTTCATGGAATTCATGGAGGCCGTGATGGCGTGGACCTCCGACGGCGACACCGTCCGGCTGCCCGCCACGCCGATCCAGCCGATCGCGGCGAAGGACGTGGCGGCCGAGGTCGCGGACGTCGCCGTGGGCGCCCCGCTGAACGGCATCCGCAACATCGGCGGACCGGACGTGTACCCGCTGGACGAACTGGGCCGCCTGACCCTCTCCCGCAACGGCGACGGTCGTACGGTGATCACCGATCCGACCGCCGGCATTTTCGCGGCGGTCAAGGGCGACGTCCTCACCGACCGGGACGCCCGTCCGGCCCCCACCCGGTACACCGACTGGCTCGCCTGAATGAGCGAACACGCCGGTCCCGCGCCCGCTGGGAGCCTCACACCGAGGGGGATTCTCCGGAGCAGGCCCGAGCGGTGGCTGTTCAAGGGCATCTACGGCCTGGTGCTGGCGAGCGCCCTGGTCGCCGCCCTGGACGTACCGGGGGAGGAGGCCAACCCCGGCCAGGACGCGCTGTGGGTCCTGCTCACCGCGCTGACGTCGGGCGCCGCCCACGGCTACGCGCATGTCATCGCCGGGCGTGCGTCCGGCGACGGCACGGCGGGGCCGGGCAGACTGCGCGCGGTGCTCGCCGAGTGGCCGCTGGTCGTCGCCGTGCTGCCGACCGTGGCGATGCTGCTCGCCGCCACGGCCGGGTGGTGGACGGAGGCGGCGGCCGCCGACACGGCCCTGGTGGTCAACACCGTCGCCCTCTTCTGCCTGGGCACCCTGGCCGCCCGCACCGCCGGACTCGGCCGGCTGGCCGCCTGCCGCGCGGGCGCCCTGGACATGCTGCTCGGCCTGGTGGTCATCGTCGCGGACGCGCTGATCGAGTGACGGCGGCGCCCGCCCCGGGTCAGCGGTCCTGGGAGAGCGCGAGGAGCTCGGCGAAGGTCCCGCCGGCATGCACGAGGTCCTCGTACCGGCCCTGCTCGGTGATCCGCCCGTGCTCCATGACGACGATGTGATCGGCGATCTTCGTGTTCTCCAGGCGGTGGGTCACCACGATGGTGATGCGCTCGGCGGCGACCGCCTTGATCCGCTCGAAGATCTGATGCTCGCCGCGCGGATCCATCTGCGAGGTCGGCTCGTCCAGGATCAGCAGCCCCGGGCGGCGGTAGAGCGCCCTCGAACACGCCACGCGCTGCCACTGGCCCCCGGAGAGCTCGGTGCCGCCGAAGACGTCGCGGGAGAGCAGGGTGTCCAGCCCCGAGGGGAGGCGGTCGACGGTCTCGCGCAGGCCGACGGCGTCGACGGCCTCCCACACCGGGGCGTCGTCGTGGGTGCGGGGCTGCCCGAGGGTCACGTTCTCGCGGACCGGCATCGGCCACTGGGCGAAGATCTGCGGCACCAGACCGACCTGCGCCCACACGGTGGCGGGGTCCACCTCGGCGAGGTCCGTGCCGTTCCAGGTGACCCGGCCCTTGTCCGGCAGGTAGATGCCGGTCAGCAGCCGGGTCAGCGTGGACTTGCCCGAGCCGTTGGCCCCGACGACGGCGAGGATCTGGCCGCGCTCCAGGGTCAGGGAGACGCCGTCCACGGCGGGTTCGTCCTTGCCCGGGTACCGGTAGACGACCTCCTCGAGCCGGATGCGCTCTGTCGGCCCCTCGTGCCTGCCGGGCCCGCGTTTCGGGACGCGGGCCGCGGCGTCGTCGAGGAAGGCCTGCATGTCGCTCAGGTAGAGGCTGGTGTGGAAGACTGCGGCGCCGTTGACGACGACCTGGGACAGCGCGGCCAGCGTGGTCTGCACTGCGATGACGGCCGTGGCCGCGACCGCGAGTGCGATCCGGCCCGAGACCGCCAGCCAGGCGAGGACTGCCCAGGTCGCCACGAGGAAGACTCCACCGGCCGACGCGGACAGTACCGCGATCCGCAACGTGCGTGGCGCGGCTGCCAGCGTGCGCCGGTCGCAGCGGTCGGACAGCGTGCGGTACCAGTGGACGAGGTAGTCCGTCATCGAGTTGGCGCGGACCTCGTCGCCGTACTTCGACGTGGTCGCCCACCAGCGCATCATGCCGCGTACGTTGCGGTCGGCGATGTTGGCGTAGTGGACCTCGTAGTCGACCCGGGCGGTCAGGACCGCACCCGCACCGGCCGGCAGTACGGCGAGCAGGAGCAGCGGCAGCATCAGCGGGTTGAGCGCCGACAGGACGCCCCCGGCCGTGACCGTCCGGATCAGCGCGGACAGGAACCGCTGCGCGTCGGTGACCATCACCTGGGTGCGGATCACCCCCATCTCCGCCGCCTCGTGCCGGTCCGAGAACCCCTCCCGCGCGTATGCGGAGGCCTCCACCCGGCACACCGCCTCGACCAGGGCGCTGTCCGTCTCGGTCGTCAGCCTGGGGGTGATCCGCCGCTCGGAGTACGTGGCCACCGCCGCGGCACCGCGGCCCAGCGCGGCGGCGAGCGCGACCACCAGCAGCGCCGGGACGGCCCCGCGCAGCCGGTCGCCCGCGGAGCCCTCGCCGAGGACGGGCTCCATGGCGCGGGCGGTCGCGGTCAGCAGCACGGCGGCCGAGACACCGGTGACCACCTGGCAGCCGAGCAGCAGTTGCACCGCCCGTCGGTCCGTCCGCCACGACAGGCGGGCGATCCGGCCGAGCACGGCGGGGATCTGCGCGCACATCCGCCGGAAGGAGACCTCGGCGAGCGGATCGACGGAATACCGTCCGCTGTAGGTGATCTCCGCCGGCTGCGGCGGTGGAGGAGGAGCGGCGGCTGCCTGCCGCTGTCCGTTCTGCTGTCCGGTCGCGTCGGTCGAGGTCAACGGGTCCCCCTTGACGGTCGTTGAGCACGGTCGTGAAGCTCAACGACCGGACCGGGATATCGAACACATGTGTTTCGGTCGCCGTCGCAACCCCGGAATTCGGCGCCTGCGGGTGCATGCAGGATGCACGGACCCGGACGGGGCAGCACAGGTGCGGAGCAGGGAGGTTGGCCGAATTCAGTAGGGCCGGTCGGGGAGCGCGTCCTCAGTCCTCGACCCAGCCGTGACCCTCGCCGAACTTCAGGAGCGCGCCGCGGATGGTGAGGACCTGTTCCGCGGTCAGCTGCGGACTGGAGGTCAGCAGCAGTTCCGTCACGTCGCGCCGGTACTCGTCGGACGTCAGCACGTCGCACATCGGATGGCCGTTCTCGTCGGACACCGGGACCCGGGGCGCGGGCTCCTGGTGGCGCCGCGCGGTCCCGGGCCGCTCGCCCTCGGCGAGGCGGATGTCCGACGCCTTGAGTCCGCGCTCGCCGCTCTCCACCTCGAACTCCACGGCCAGACCGGAGCGCACGTACTCCTCGGGAATGAGCAGATCGTTCACGTGCAGGAAGATGTCCTCGCCGCCGCCGTCCGGCGCGATGAACCCGTAACCCCGCGTACTGTCGAAACGCACCACACGACCCGCGACCATGCGGACCCCCCAACCTCTGGAAAACCACACCCGTCCGGGGCCCTTCCCCGGCGCCGTGTGCATGCTATCCGGCCGGGTTCCCGGTGGCCGTCACGTCGTTGACGGGGTACCGCGCGCGCTGCCCGGTGAGGACCCGTACGGCCTCCTCCGCCGCGATGGCGCGTACCGTCCCGATCGCTTCCTGCGAGTAGTGGGCGGCGTGCGGGGTGACGACCACGTTGGGAAAGTCCAGGAGGGGGTTGTCCGGCCGTCAGTCGCCGATCGGCCGGCTGCTGCCGGACGTCTTCCGGGGCGACCCCGCCCTGTCCATCCGCGGAGACGAGGCCGAGGAGGCGTGGCGCGTCGTCGAGCCGGTCCTGTCCGCCTGGGAGCGGGGGCTGGTGCCGCCGGAGGAGTACCCGGCCGGCTCGGACGGGCCGCCCGAGCGCCACGCCATGCCCGAGCGGCGGGACGAGTTGCTGCACGAGGAGTCGGTCATGCCGGCCGGGTGAGCGCCCGCCCCGGCGGAGCCGCCGAAGGACGCCGTGGTCAGCGCAGGATGCGCCAGCGGTTGTCCGCCGTGCCGTCGTCCGCGTCCTGTACGACGAAGGCGCCGACGGCAGGGGAGTCGTTCCGCACGGCCAGGAGTTTCCCGCTGTGGGCGTTGCGGATCGTGCAGGTGCCGTCCCCCTGGTCGAGGAGCGTCCAACGGTGGTCCGCGGTGCCGTTGTCCGCCCACTGCAGCACGGTGGCACCGTCGGCGGTGGACATGTCGAGGACGCCCAGCACCTTGCCGCTGTGCAGGTTGCGCAGACGGTGGGTGCCGTCCGCGTCGGGTACCAGTTCCCAGTCGTGGTCGGCGGTCCCGGAGTCCGTCCAGAGCAGGGCACGGCCGCCGTCGGCGGTGGACATGTCCTGGATGCCCAGCACCAGACCGCCCGTGGCGCTGCCGATGCGGACGTTTGCGCGGCTGCTGGTGTTCCAGTAGACGGTGTAGTTGTGCCCGTGGGCGTCGTGGAACGGGCCGAGGCGCACGGTGGCACCGTTCGCGGTCGCGGTGAACGCGAGCGCGGTGGGACTGGTCCGCCTGATCGAGGCGACGTCCAGGGAAGGAAGGGAGGACGGCGTGGTGTCGCCGTAGTTCCCGGACAGGGTGACCGGGCCGTGCGTGACGGCACCGACGTCCGGATTGTCGTTGGCCGGCCGTACGACGGTGCGCATCGGGAGGCGGACGGTGACGGTGTCCCCAAAGGCCCAGGCGCGCTCCACCGTGGCGTAGGTCCCGGGCGCGGCGGTCACCTCCTGCGTGACGCCGTTGACGCTGATGACGGCACCGGTGGTCCAGCCCGGGATGCGGATGCGCATCGCCCAGGTGCCGCCCATCCGGCCGGTGACCCGCAGCGCCGTGGTGTCGCTCTGAGGGTACGAGGTGGTCTGGGTGACGGTGATGCCGCGCTCGGCCCAGGTGAGGACCGAGGGGACGAACAGGTTCACGGTCAGGGTGGTGCCGCCGTCGTGGAAGTAGACGGAGTCCATCAGCCGCGTGTGCATCTCCAGGCCGGTGCCCTGGCAGCACCAGAACGTGGTGTAGTCGGTGCTCCAGGTGCCGCCGCCCCACGCGGGCCCCACACCGCGCCGGCCGCCCGGCTTCAGCGGGGTGAAGTAGGTGACGTGACCGTGGGGGTCGGCGGGGTTCTGCTGGCCGATCATGTGGTTGAGCCACGCCTGCTCATAATAGTCGAACAGCTCGGCCCGGCCCGGTGTCAGCGCGAACAACTCACGGGTGAGACCTAGCATGTTGACCGTGTTGCAGCTCTCGCAGGTGTCGTTCGCCAGGTGCGCGGCGATCGCGTTCGGGGCGCGGAAGTGTTCCGCCTGGCTGTTGCCCCCGATGGCGTAGGTGTGGGTCGTCACGCACATGCGCCAGGCGTTGGTGGCGATGTCCCGGTAGCGGGTGTCGCCGGTGGCCTTGTACTCGCGCACGGCGCCGATCCACTTCGGCACCTGTGTGTTGGCGTGCAGCCCGGCCAGCCGGTCCTGGTCCGCCGCCAGCGGGTCGAACACCGCGGCGTGGTCGAAGCGCTGGGCCACGGTGAGCCAGCGGGTGTCGCCGGTCTGCTGGCAGAGATCGGTCAGGACGGCGTTCATACCGCCGAACTCGGTGCCCAGGACGGCCTGCATCCGCGCGGTGCTCAGCCTGCCGGTGCGCCGGTCGACCCAGCCCGCCAGGGCGAGCAGTACGTCCCGGGCCTGGACACTGCCGACGTGCCGCCACACGTCGAGGAGTCCGGTGAGCGTCTTGTGGATCGTGTAGTACGGCACGTTGCCGTTGGCCAGCGTCCCGGACTCCAGGGCGTCGAAGTCCGACTCGGGGTAGCCGCACAGGTACCCGGCGCCGAAGCCCGCGGCGCCGTTGTTGGCCTGGCACTTGGCCAGCTCGGCCACCATGTACAGCGCCTTGTCCCGGCAGACGGTGTCCCCGGTCACGGCGTACACCTGCGCCCATGCGGTGAGGAAGTGGCCCTGCACGTGGCTGCGGAAGGGGAAGCCGGGGGCCTCCCAGCCGCCGGTCGCGGCGGCGCCGTTCACGGACAGGCCGTGGTTGGCGCGGAAGTTGTACAGCAGCCGGTCGACGTCGACGAACCGGAGATAGCTCCGGGTGCGGTTCTGGTTGTCCAGCCACCTGCTCGCGGTCAGCCGGACCCGGCCGAGGTCGAAGGGAAACGCCAGCGCTCCGATGTCGGCCCTGGCCGGTGGGAGGGTCGCGCCGTGGGCGGGCGAGCCACCGGCGAGAGGGCCGACGGCGGTCGCGGCAGCCGTCGTTCCGGCGAGCTGGAGGATGCGCCTTCTGCTGAGGGGGACAGGCATGGAACCACCTTTGCGTTCACCGTGACGGGACAGGGGACGGAAGGCTGTGGCTCGGCTGTTCATTTGTGCGACATTTCGAACGCTGTTCGTGAAATCGTCGAGACCATAGTTCCGGTGTTGCCGGCCCGTCAACGCACCCGACGACTTCGGCCCGATGGCGCCCGGACGTGACGCCGTCGTCCCTCACTCGATGCGAACACTCGCGCCGGGGGTGAGCCGACGGTAGCGGGCGGGAACCCCTGGCCCCCGTTCACCGAGGAACCCCTCGACCATCGTGGTTCCGACGTCGTTGACGGCGCCGTCGTGCACGGCCTAGGCGGCGCGGGAGGCGACCTCGCGGACGTAGTCGATCAGGTCGCCGACGGTGGACCAGGGCGCGTGCACGGGCAGCGGCAGCGTGCCGACCGGCGTGGCGGGCACGGTCAGGGCGTCGCCGGGGTGGAACAGTGACTGGTCGACCAGGAAGCCGATGTTCGGAATGCGCGGGACGTCCGGGTGGATGACCGCGTGCCAGGTTCCGTGTACCTGGACGTCGAAGCCCGCGACGCTGAAGGCGTCCCCGTTCCCGGTGGCGACGACCCGGTCGCCGAGGCCGTCCAGGCGCTGCGCGACACGGGAGTTTGGCCCAGATGCGCAGACCCGGCCGCGCCGCGGCCGCCCGGCGCAGCGCCTCCTCGCAGAAGTGGTCGAAGTGTTCGTGCGTCACGAGCACCGTTGGATCTTCCGCGAGGCGAGCCGGACCGGCGCCGTGGGCCGGTGGGGCGGGGTGACTACTGTGAGCGCCATGAGCGAAGACTCCAAGCGTTCCGTCGTCGTCGAACGCATCAGCAGCGGCCAGTTCGTGGCAACCAACACCCGCGGCGGAACGATCAGTTTCGGTACGGTCCCGGACAGCGGCCAGGAGACCGGGTTCACCCCCGTCGAGTTGTTCCTGGCGGCGATCGGCGGCTGCACGGCGGTGGACGTCGACGTCGCCACCGGCCGCCACGCAGAGCCCACTCGCTTCGCCGTGACGGTCACGGGGGACAAGGTCAGCGACGACCTGGGCAACCGCATGACGAACCTTCAGGTCACGTTCGCCGTGACCTTCCCGGACGACGAGGGAGCGGAGCGCGCCCGAGCCATCCTGCCCCGCGCGGTCAGGACCTCCCACGACCGTCTCTGCACCGTGAGCAGGACCGTCGAGGTCGGCACACCGGTATCCACGACGGTCGCCGACGCCTGACCCTCGGCGGCCCCGGAGACCGGACACAGCGAGGTACTGGATCGTGGGGCCCGTCCGGGCGCGACCGCACTCCGAACAGACGCGGTCGGACGGTGGCTCCGTCGGCCTGGAGATGCACTGGGCCCGTGGGCCCCGACAGACGGGCCACGTGCTGCCCGTGGGGTGGCCGACCAGCAAAGAGACCTCATGAGACGGCTCAGGGCGGCCACCGCGCTGGCCTGCGGTGTGCCGGTCGCCGCCGCGGCGACCGGATGCGCGGGTGGCGGCGCCGACGGTACGCAGACGGCCAACGCGGCGGACAGCCTCGACACCGACGTGGTCCCCGCGGCGACCTCGTCGGCGGCCCCCGCTGGCGAGCCAAGGACGGCCCCTACGGCAAGATGCGGGTCGACGAGAAGGGCCGGACGCTCTACCTCCGTGCGCCTCGGCGCCGTCACCGCCTGCACCCTTGCTCTGGCCACCCTCCTCGGTGTTCGAACGGTGGAGGCGGTGGCGGCGACGGCGCGACCGAGACGGCCACCGGCCCGTCCACGGTGGTGGCACCCGGATCGTCATCCAGGACTTCAAGTTCCGGCCGGCCTCACTGACCGTTTCCGCCGGCGCGAAGGCCACCGTCGTCAACAAGGACACTGCCACGCACACCGTGACGGCGTCCAAGGGCGGCTCCTTCGACACCGAAGACATCGCTCCCGGCAAGAGCGCCACCTTCACGGATCCGTCCAAGCCGGGCGGCTTTCCTTGCACGTGCACGATCCACCCGTTCATGAAGGGCACGCTCACCGTCGAGTGAGCTCCGGCCGCCGGTAGGAACCAGAGGCATAACATGGTGCCCATACGCAAGAGGATGGGGAGCCGGACAGCCTCGTACGCAAACGAATCCGTGCGTTGCGCGTCGCACAGGGATGGTCGCTGGACGAGTTGGCCACGCCTGCCAACCTCAGCCAGTCCTCACTGAGCCGTATCGAGAACGGCCGGCGCCGCCTCGCCCTGGACCAGTTGGTCACCCTCGCCCGCGCACTGGACACCACCTTGGACCAACTCGTCGAGAACGCCGCCGAAGACGTCGTCTTCAGCCCGATGATCGACGCCGCGCACGGTCTGATGCGCCGGCCCGTGAAGGGCGACCCGGGTATGACCGTGATGCGTCAGCGGACGACCGATCCGCCGCCCGACAATCCGGTCCGGATGCGCGCCCACCCCGGCCGGGAATGGCTGGTGGTCCTGTCCGGCGCCGCCGTCCTCGCACTCGGCCACCGCCGCTTCCGCGTCGAGACCGACCAGGCCGCCGAGTTCCCCACGATGATGCCCCACTCCATCGGCGCCGAGGGCGGACCGTGCGAGATCATGGGCATCTTCGACCGTGACGCCCGACGCGGCCACCAGACCAACGCCGACGCCGGCGGCTCGGAGCCGGATACCGGCTGAAGGCGCCCGTAACGTGGAAGCATGAAAGACACTGCGCGAAGCACGTCGCTGGTCATCCACCTGGGCCGGGAGGAACTCGTCATCAGGCGACGCTACGAAGCCGCCAGTATCGCCAACGACGTCCTGATCGCCCTGTGGTTCATCGCGGGGAGCGTCATGTTCTTCTCCGAGCAGTGGACCACAACGGGAACCTGGTGCTTCCTCATCGGCAGCATCGAACTCCTCATCCGCCCCGCCATTCGCCTCACCCGCCACCTGCACCTGCAACGCGTCCACTCCCACGCCTCAGGTCCCCATTCCTCTCCTGCTCCCCCCGACGGCTCCCAGGACTACTGAACGTACGTATGAACCCGTTTGCTCAGGGTTCCGCCGGTTACGCGATCACGCGTGGCAACGGGACATCGTTTCCGAGACGGCAGCAGGATCACGCCATGCACGACAGCGGCAACACCGGCGACACGGCCCCGCAGGTCACCTCGGAGCCGGCCCCGCCCTACCCGCACCAACGCCAGCAGCCCCCAGGCCTCGAGCGGGACATGAACCCGGAACCACGCTTCCTGGCCTCCCGCTACCGAGCGGCCGGCAAACTCCGCGGCAAGGTCGCCCTGATTACCGGCGGGGACTCGGGCATCGGCCGTGCGGTGGCCGTCCTGTATGCACGCGGGGGCGCCGACGTCGCCGTCGTTCACCTGCCGGAGGAGCAGGCGGACGCCGAGGAGACGCGCCGCGCGGTGCGGGCGGAGGGGCGCCAGTGCCTGCTGCTCGCCGGCGACCTGGCCGAGGCGGCCTTCTGCCGGGAGGTCGTCGAACAGACCGTGCGCGAGCTGGGCGGTCTGAACATCCTGGTGAACAACGCTGCCCACCTGAACAGCCGGCTGGACTTGTCGCAGCTGTCGTACGAGGACTGGGACCGGTCCTTCAAAGTCAATGTCCATGCGTACTACCACCTGGTTCAGGCCGCGCGTCCTCACCTCAAAGCGGGTGACGCGATCATCGCCACGGCTTCGGAAGAGGCCCTCAAGGGCAGCGACACCATGATCGACTATGCGGCGGCCAAGGCCGCCCTGGTCAATTTCACGAAGTCGATCGCCGCACACCTGGCCAAGGACGGCATCCGGGCGAACGTGGTCGCACCCGGTCCGACCTGGACGGCACTCAACGTGGCCGACCCGAACATGCCGCAAGAGGGCCTCGCGCACCTCGGCAGCGAAGGCCCCGCGGGCCGGGTCGCGCAGCCCGAGGAGATCGCCCCGGCATACGTCCATCTCGCCTCCGACGCCGACTCCAGCTACACCATCGCCGAAATCATCGCCGTCACGGGCGGACTGACCTCCACTCGCTGACAGCCGGGCCCACCTGCGGGTTCGGCGGGAGGTGCGAAGGCCCCGGGCGCTCCACGAGGGGACCGCGGCGGAACCCCGCACCCCCCAACCGCGGCTGTCCGGGCGGGTACCGACTGATGAGCCGTCAGCCCCACTCGTCATCTCCGCCCGAGCCGTCGTACGACGTCCTCGAGGAAGTCGTCCAGCGCCGCCACGTGCGTCCGGCCCCGGGGCCGGGCCAGCCCCACCCGGCTCGGAGACACCCCGTGAACCGGGCGGAACACCACACCCGGGTGGGCGTAGAAACGGGCCACCGACGTCGGGGCCAGCGCCACGCAGCCGCCCGCCGCCGCTCCGAGCCACTCGTCGGGCCGCCTTTCGCGGCGGCCGGACCCGGCTTCTTCTTCGCCACTGCTCTCGCCTCGCTGCTCTACCGGATGGCAATGCCCTGATAAGTGATAAAACGGGTGAATGCGCAAGGCGATGAGTGGCGTATCAGCGGTGCCGCGCAGACCATGGCCGCAGAGCGTCGCGGCGCAAGTCTTCGTACTGCAGTTGCTGGTCATGCTGCTCCTGGCCGTACTCAGTGACGTCACCCTGGTGTACGAGACGCGGAGCCAGACCGTGCGTGGGGCACGGCACCAAGCCCTCGCGGTGGCCGCGGGCTTCGCCAGTTCCCCCGGTGTCGCGGCAGCCTTGAAGGGCACCAACCCGACCGCTGTGCTGCAGCCGCTGGCCGAAGAGGCTCGGCAGACCTCGGGCGTGGATTTCGTCGCCGTCCTGAATCGCGACGGTGTCCGCTACACCGACGTCCGACCCGATCTGATCGGCAAGCGGGCAACCGGAGACTTCAGCCGGGCGTTGGACGGCGAGTCCTACACCGAACTGTTCAGGGGAGCGCCGACGGACGCCGTCCGCGCCGTCGTACCGGTCACCGACGCGGACGGAACGGTGACGGGGCTCGTGACGGCCGGCCTGGAGATCAGCACGGTGAGCAGTACCTTCAACCGGCAGCTTCCGTTGCTGGCAGCCGGTGCCGCAGGGTCACTGGCGTTGGCCACCGGCGCGGCGTGGCTGGTCAGCCGACGGTTGCGCCGGCAGACACACGGGCTGGGACCGACCGAGGTGACGCGCATGTACGAACACCACGACGCGGTGCTGCACGCGGCGCGCGAAGGAGTCCTGGTGATCGGGGCGGACGGCCGCTTGTCGCTGGTCAACGACGAGGCACGAAGGCTGTTGCAGCTGCCGGCCGATGCCGAGCACCGGCCGATGCGCGACCTCGGCCTGCCCGACTCGATGGTGCGGCTCCTGGCGTCCGACCGAAGCGTGGACGACGCCGTTCAACCGGTGGGCGGACGCCTGCTCGCCGTCAACGTGCGACGGACCAGCCGTGGCGGACACGGCCCGGCCGGGGGCGTCGCGACACTGCGGGACACCACTGAGCTCCGTGCCCTCGCCGGGCGAGCGGAAGTCGCACACGAACGCCTGGAACTGCTGTACCGGGCGAGCGCGGAGATCGGCAGCACCCTGGACGTGGCCTGTACCGCCGAAGAACTCGCGGACCTCGTCGTCCCGCAGTTCGCGGACGTCGTCACCGTCGACCTCTTCGACGTCGTACTGCGGGGCGAGGAACCCGTGCCGGGCGTGGCGTCGTCAGTGCGCCGCGTGGCGGTACGCGGAGCGGTCGAAGCCTGGCCCTTCCACGAGGCGGGCAGCAGCCTGGAGTACGCGCCCGTCGCGGAGCAGCGTCGGACGATGGACGGTGAGGACGCCGTCCTGGTATCCGATCTGGCGCAGTCGCAGGACTGGCGCGTACCGGATCCGGAAGGCGCGCAGCAGGTTCTCCGACTGGGTTTCCACTCGCTCCTCGCGGTGCCGCTGCGGGCCCGGGGAGTGGTGCTGGGACTCGTCATGTTCTGGCGCGGCAGCCGGCCTCCGTTCCAGCCGGACGACGTGGCGCCCGCGGAGGAACTGTCGGCCCGCGCGGCGGTCTGCATCGACAACGCGCGCCGCTACACGCGCGAGCACGCCACCGCGGTCTCCCTCCAGCGCAGCCTGCTGCCGCGAGACCTGCCCCGGCAGGATGCCGTCGAAGCGGCCCACCGCTACCTGCCGGCCCGATCAGGCGTGGGCGGCGACTGGTTCGACGTCATCCCCCTCTCGGGCGCCCGAGTCGCCCTGGTGGTGGGCGACGTGGTGGGACACGGACTGCAGGCCGCCGCCACCATGGGCAGACTGAGAACCGCGGTCCTGACCTTCTCGGCCCTCGATCTGACTCCGGAAGACCTCCTCTGCTCCCTGGATCAACTCGTCACGCGTGTGGACGCCGCCCATCAGGCGGGAGGCGAAGACCACACCATCACGGGCGCGACCCTCGTGTACGCGGTCTACGACCCGACCAGCGGCAGGTGTGCCTTCGCCGGTGCCGGACACCCGCCGCCGGCGCTGGTCCTGCCCGACGGCTCGGTCGAGTTCGTGGACGTGCCGGCCAATCTGCCGCTGGGCCTGGGAAGCGTTCCGTTCCAGACCACCGACATCGCCATCCCGCCGGGAAGCCGCCTCGTTCTCTACACCGACGGGCTGGTGGAAAGCCGGGGCAGAGCCATCGACACCGGAATGGAGCTGCTGCGGTCGGTGCTCACCGACACGGAGCCGGACCCTGAGAGCACGTGCCGTACCGTCATCGAGGCCATGGCCCCCACCGGATCGCACGACGACGTCGCCCTGCTCGTCACCCGCACCCGCGGTTTCCCGGCCGAGCACATCGCGCAGTGGGACGTTCCCGCCGACTTCGAAGCGGTCGGTGCTGTCCGTACGCAGTGCATGCGGCAACTGGAAAGGTGGGCCCTCGACACGGGTTTCACCACAGAACTCATCCTCAGCGAACTGATCACGAACGCCGTGCGGTACGGCGCGCCGCCGATCACCGTCCGGCTGCTTCGGCACCACGTCCTGATCTGCGAAGTGTACGACGCGAGCAGCACCGCACCGCGCGTCGTCCAGGCAGCCGAGTTGGACGAGGGCGGACGCGGCTTGTTCCTCGTGGCCCAGCTCGCCGATCGGTGGGGCGTGCGCTACACGACAGACGGCAAAGTCATCTGGGCCGAACAGTCACTCACTCCGGACCTCGGCACGGCCCGCTGACCGCCGGCCCGATGCACGCCGCAGCCGTCCTGGGAGGTTCAGGACTGGTGGGGCGTCAGCTTCGGGGCCAGATGGCGCCAGTGGTAGCCGGTCTTGGGCACGCCGTGCAGCAGTACCACGGCGGGGCCGGCCCCCGCCGTCCGGTAGTAAAGGCTCGTGCCGTTACACTGTCGTCGTGCCCGACCTGCGCGGTCTCGGCGACTCGGCCCGCCCTGCGAGCGGCTACGACTCCGCGACGATGAGCGATGACATCGCCGAGCTGATGGCCCGCCTCGGACACGAAACCTACGCCGTGATCGGCGAGGACTGGGGCGCCGTGATCGGCTATCAACTTGCCGCCCGCCACCGCGCACACGTCACCGCCCTGGTCTTCGCCGAAGCGCTGCTTCCCGGCTTCGGCTTCGAGGACCACACCGCCCTGACCCCCGAGAACGTGTCCGGCGGCATGCATCTGTGGCACCTGGGCTTCTACTTCCAGCCTGACGTCCCCGAGATGCTGATCACCGGGCACGAACGCGAACTGATCACCTACATGATCAAGAACGAGCGCAGCCACCCCGACACCGCCACCCCCGACGCCGTCGAGGAGTACGTGCGCTGCTACTCCATGTTCGGCTGACGGGACACGTGTCCGGTCCTGGTGACACACGCCACGCCAACGGTGCCTTCCGCCCGATGGTGTGGCGTCGTGTCAGTTTCCTCGGTGCGGCAACGAGCCCACGGTGAGGACCTCACTGAGGGCTCCTCGCGGTCAGAGCCGCATATCTTCCTTCCCGTGGCCACGACGGTGTTCCCGGACCACCGCGACCACGGTGTCCGCGGTCCGGGTTCTTCATGACCACGAGATGTCCGTCCTCAGAGGGCGTTAAGTCCCGTTCCTGATGATGTGGTGTCGCCCGTTCGTGGGTGATGGGGCGGTTTCGCCCTCGTGTCATGGCGTGTACATGAT
>NZ_JBFBJX010000042.1:0-15280 GCF_040686295.1 Streptomyces sp. NPDC085944
CTCGGGGCGGAAGCGGCCCGGAGAGTCAGACCGGCGAGCTGGCCCGGCTGCGGGCCGAGAACGCCAGGCTGCTGAAGGCCGAGAAGGAGTGGCGGTTGGAGCGTGAGATCCTGCGCCGGGCGGCCGCCTATTTCGCCAGGGAGGTGAGGTGAAGACCCGCCGCTGGGACTTCATCTCCGACCACCGCGCCGACTTCGGCGTCAAGCGGCTGTGCCGGGTCCTGGGGGTCTCCCGCTCCGGCTACTACCGGCACCAGGCCACCGAAGAGGCCCGCGCCGGACGCCAGGCACGCGAGGCGGCAGCGGTCGCCGGGCTCCGGGCCATCCACGCCGAGCACCGGGGTGCCTACGGCGCCCCGCGCGTGCACGCTGAGTTGAGGGCCCGGGGACGGAAGATCAACCGCAAACGCGTGACACGGCTGATGCGCGTCCACCACATCATCGGGCGCCACCTGCGCCGCACCAGGCGAACAACAATCGCGGACAAGACGGCTCCGCCCGCCCCGGACCTGGTGATGCGCGACTTCACTGCCGACACGTTGAACACGAAGTGGTGCGGCGACATCACCTGCATACCCGTCGGTTCGACGTGGCTGTATCTGGCCACGGTGATCGACATCTGCTCGCGCCGGGTCGTGGGCTGGTCGATCGCCGACCACATGCGCGCGTCCCTGGTCACCGACGCCATCGAGATGGCCGTGTCAGCCCGCGGCGGCGAGGTGGACGGCGCCGTCTTCCATACGGACAGGGGCGCCCAGTACGTGAGCCGGGCCTTCGCCGATGTCTGCCGCCGGCACGGCATCCGCCGCAGCATGGGACGCGTCGGGTCCAGCTACGACAATGCCCTCGCCGAGTCGTTCTTCCAGGGCCTCAAGCGGGAACTGCTGCACGGACGGCGCTGGACGTCGAAGGCACAGGCCCGCCTGGAATTGTTCCGCTGGATGTCGTACTACAACCGACGCCGCCGGCACTCCGCGCTCGGCTACCTCACACCGGTCGAGTTCGAACAGCGTCTGACCACATCACATACGCTGTCACTCGCCGCATGAAACCCGGTGTCCACTCCCGGGGAACAACCTCAGCCGGTGGGTCCCCCTTTTCGGCCGGCAGCGGCGGCGTGCTGATGAGCGCGGACGATGGCGGAGTCGATCTGCACGAGCCAGTCGATGTCGCCGACCGCGTCCGCGGAGGCTTGGACCTGCTGGAGAGCCTGGGTGAACACGCCGTCCAAGGCGTATCGCCGGAAGCGGGTATAGACCGTCTTCCACGGTTCGTAGCGTTCCGGCAGGTCACGCCAGGAGATCCCGGTCCGGATCTTGTAGACCATGCCGTTGATGACCTGCCGGTCCGCCACCCGCGGACGGCCTGTCGCGGCCCGCGGTATGAGTGGTAACTCCCACTCCCGATCGGTGAGTTCATGGCGGCGTATCACCCCATCATGATCCACCAACTTGATGATCTTTGAAGACGGACCCCAGGCCCCCCGAGGGGACCGCCGCCTCCCGGGGCCACACACAGCGAGACGACGACCGTCTGTATGGGCGCCAAACCCGTTCGCACGGGCACCGCCAACAGCCAGCCGCGCTCCGGCCCCGGGGCGGACGCCCCCTCCGCACCGCGACCCGACCTACCGCCGGCAGCAGCCCCCTGAACGCCGATCGGGCAAGTCCGGGAGAAGGACAGCGACAGAAGGACGGCTCAGGAGGTGGACGGCTCAGGAGGCGGACGGCTCGATCTCCCCCGCGAAGACGATGACCTGGTCGATGAGGCTCCGTCGCAGATGGACGACGTCCGTTCCCGCCAGGCGGGGGCCTCCGTCAGGTGTGGTGAAGACCCACTGGTACCGGGCCCATTCGTCGGGCATGTCCACCGCGGAGCAGCGCACCATCGTGCCGGTCCCCGCCGGGTGGCGCCGGATGTCCAGCACGAACCGCTCGACCGCCGCGATTCCCTCGCTGCGGCCCAACGGCCCCCAGAAGACCACGTCCGAGGTCAGCGCCTGGGAGAGCAGGGCGGTCACGTAATTGTCGTCCGAGGCGTTGAACGCGGAGATGAACGTGTCGATCGCGGCGCGTGCGGTCTCTTCATGCATGCCCCAGTAATATCAGCCGTTTCGCGTGCGCTCGTCCTACGGGACCCCTTCTGGTCAGGGTCAATCTTCCCGGTCGCAGCACTGGTTAGACTCTCGGCACCCGGCGGCCGAAGGGAAGACGCTTCCGTGCGCATGTACGACAATCCGGTGATCAGCGGGTTTCATCCTGATCCGAGCGTGTGCCGGGTCGGTGATGACTATTACCTGGTGTGTTCCAGCTTCGAGTACTTTCCCGGGCTGCCGCTCTTCCACAGCAAGGACCTGGTGCACTGGGAGCAGATCGGCAACGTGCTCGACCGGCCCGGGCAACTGCAGCTGCCTCTCCCCGGTGCCAAGGCGTCCGGAGGTCTGTACGCCCCGACCATCCGTCACCATGACGGCCGCTACTGGGTCATCAACACCAATATCGACGGTGGCGGCAACTTCGTCGTCTCGGCCGAGCGGCCCGAAGGGCCCTGGAGCGACCCCGTGTGGATCGACCTGACCGGGATCGATCCCGACCTGGCATGGGAGGAGGACGGCACCTGCTGGTGTGCCTTCTCCGGCCCCGAAGGGGGCATCAACATGGCCAGGATCGACCCGGTCAGGGGCGAGGTGCTGGAGAAGCCCTTCGCCACATGGTCGGGCAGCGGCCTCAAATATCCCGAGGCGCCGCACCTCTACCGCATCGGCGACTGGTGGTACCTGCTGATCGCGGAAGGCGGCACGGAACGCGGACACAGTGTGTCCGTGGCTCGCAGCCGCTCGCCGCGCGGCCCGTGGGAAGGAGCGCCCGCCAATCCCCTGCTGTCCCACAGCGGGACCGCCCGCTCCATCCAGAACACGGGCCACGCCGACCTGGTGCAGGCTCCCGACGGCAGCTGGTGGATGGTGCTGCTCGGCGTCCGTCCGCGGGGCTTCACGCCGGACGTGCACGTGCTCGGCCGCGAGACGTTCCTGGCCCCCGTGGCGTGGGACCGGGACGGATGGCCCGTCGTCGCGCCCGTTCCCGTGAGCCATGCGGCCCCGGGTGGGGCCTGGCACCCCCTTCCGGCCCCGCCCGCCCGGGACGACTTCAACAGGTCCTCTCTCGCACCGCACTGGATCTCGCCGTTCGCCCGCCAGGAAGGCTCCTGGTCGCTCACCGAGCAGCCCGGCCGGCTGGTCCTCAACGCCACCGGCCCGTCCCTCGACCGCCCCGGGTACACCTTCGTCGGGCGGCGCCAGCAGCACCACGACTGCCGCGTCACCGCCCTGATCGACCCGGGTACGGGACGCGGCGGACTCTGCGTACGTCTCGACGAGGCCCACCACTACGAGGTGGAGGCCGGCGGCGGGGAGGTCCGTGTCGTCGCCCGGATCGGGCCGCTGCGCCAGACCGTGGCCCGTCACCCCGTCCCGGCCGGGCCGCTGCACCTCAGCGTGACGATCCGGACGTCCAACCCCGTTCCCGCTTCGCCCGAACTCACCGACGGCGAGGCCACGGGACCCGACACCATCGCCTTCGGAATCGGCGATCCCGACGCCCCGGATGCCCGGCCGCTCGCCGAGCTGGACGGGCGCTACCTGTCCACCGAGGTCGCCTGCGGCTTCACCGGCCGGGTGATCGGCATGTACGCCACCAAGGGCACGGTCGCCTTCGACTGGTTCGAGTACGCCCCGGCAGCGTCCGTGTAGCGCCCATGAGCGGCTGTCAGGCTTCAGTCCGGCCGCGTCAAGGCGGACCCGGGCCCGCGAGGGCGACGAAGTCCGTTTCGAGCCAGGCTGAGTAGCCGTCCGGTGTCGTGTTCTCGTGAACAGTCGGGCGTTGTACGGCCCTCAGGAATGGTCCTGCGGTAACGCGGCGGTATGAGCCGTATGTTGAGAGGTGCCAGGTAGGTGTGAGCGCCGGTGCGTGGGAGTGGTAGATCAACGGCAGGTGGCTGACGAGGCCGGGGCTTCTCACGGTCGGGCTGTTCGACGAGGCGGAGCCGGGCCGAGGGCGCGAGGACACTCCGCATATGCTGGAGTTGGCGGGACGACTCGGCTTCGACAGCGCGTGGCAACGCACTGGGACGGCGCCCACTCGTCTACGTCGCGGGTGAGCCGGTCACGGACTTCCGGGGCACGGAGGGCACCGAGAGCTGCTCCGGCCGCGTGCGGCCCCCACTCCCCCAGCCTGCGGCGACGCATGTGGTACGGGTCCGGCAGCCTGCGCTCGGCCCGCTGGGCCGGAGACAGGGCGTCGAACCCTCTCACCAGCAGTGTGGGCAGGGCCGGGAAGCCGAACACAGGCACCGGTTCCGAAGACTTCGCCGCGATCCGGCTCTCTCGCATCCGCCGTCCGCCCGGCGCACCCCGGCGGGGAGCCCGCGCGGGTATCCCAGGGGCTCGTGGTGGTTGCCAGCGACTCCGCCGACGCCGCGCAGCGCGCCAAGTGCGAGGAGTACGCAGCACAGCGCCTCCCACGCCCGGAGCCCGCAGGGACCGCTCGTCCGCTTTCGCCCCGGATCTCGTGGGCTCCTCCGAGTGGATCGCTGAGCGCCTGCGAGCCCATGCAGCGTCCCGGGAGCCCACCCGGCCGGCCACCCGCCGGACCGGCTCAGCATGCACCTGCTGGTGCTCGACGACGCCCTGACCGGCGGGCAGCACTGTCCGGATCGGGAGAGGCAGCCGCGCGGTCGAGATTGCGCTGGAGCACAGTTTTCTCATCAGCACGCAGACCCCCGGCGCGGTGGAAGCATCATTGCCGGGGCACCGCGCGATCGTACGGGCCGTCGAGGCCCGTGTCCCCGCGGCCGCGTCGAATGCCGTGCTGGTCCTGGTCGCAGCCGCCGAAGCGGAAATCGCCCGGTCACCCGCATTGCCGAGCGACACCTCGGGCGATGCCGTCTGACCTGTCAGCAGCGCGCAGCGCGGCAGGTCCGGCCCGCCTGCGGAGTTGCTCGGTCTCGGGTCTACTCGACTCGTCGCACCTCTGCCCGATCTGAGGGCCTGCACGACCGGGCCGTGACCTGGCGCACGCGGTGATGGGAACCACCGCGCCCAACGAACGGTGCTCCCATCCCGATGCCGCAGGAGACATCTGCGGCATGGAACGGAGTGAGCCGACGCCGTGATGTGACGGCGAACGGGGACGGACAGGGCCACCTGCCGGGCGCGGGCTTCCCCGAAATGGCCAGAGCGGTCGGCGGAACAAGCGGAAGAATCCGCGCACTTGTCGCCCCTGTCCATGATCGTGCCGACGCACCGGTTGCCGTGGCCGTCCCGGCGACGGCAGCGCCCGTCAGGTTCTGCGCACGGACGACGAACGCCGGGCGGCCTGCCGCGCCCGGTGACGCGGAAGGTCGCCGTAGCGGCGGATCACCGGGTCGTGGTGATCCGGCGTTCGGCGAGGGCTGCGCAGTCGGAGCCGGTGAGCTGAACGCTGACGTTGCTGCCGTCCCAGTCCCCCGCGAGGAAGTCGGCCGGCTGGTGGGCCTCGCCGTGGCCGAGGTCCGAGCCGGCCGCCCGGACCTCAAGACCGGGATGTGCGGGGAGCATGACGGCGCCCACGCTTCGACCGGCCTCGGGGCGGTCGACGGCCGGGAGCAGTCGCAGCGGCGAGACACCTGACGACCTCGAACTTGGATTCTATATACCATCTCACGCGTGCATCAGAACCCACCCGCTCGGCGACGCGGCCGCTCCCGCCGGGAGCAACGACGTCGCCGCAAGGCCAGACGGCGCCACACGACGTGGACCGTGACGGCGACCATGGTCCTGGTCGGTGGCGTCATCACCTATGCGATCACCGGGAGCGACTCCGGCGAATCGTCCCCGCCCACCCACGCGAAGGCTCCGTCCCCACCGCCCGTCTCCGCCCAGGCGAAGGCGGGCGAGGCGCCGTCACACGGGCCGTCACCGTCTCTGTCGCCCAGCCCGGCCACGAAACCGCTCGACCTCGAACCGGCGCTGCGCCCCGTGACCGCGCTCTTCGGCGACAACCGTATGTCCGTGGCGATGCTGGACGTCAGCACTGGCGCGATGGCGACCTACGGGCACGGCACCTTCGACACTGCCAGTGTCGTCAAGGTGGACATACTGGCGACCCTGCTGCTCCAGGCCCAGGACCAGGGGCGGAGGTTGAGCGCCGAGGAGCGCGCCCAGTCCGCTGCCATGATTCGCAAGAGCGACAACGACTCCACCAGCGCTCTGTGGACCCGGATCGGAAGTGCCCGCGGGCTCGACGCGGCAAACGAACGGCTCGGTCTGACCCAGACGCACGGCGGTGAAGGAACCGTCTGGGGCATCACCCAGACAACCGCGGAAGATCAGATACGCCTGCTGCAGTCCGTGTTCGGCGACAAGTCGCCCTTGAGCGAGGTATCGCGTGCTTACGTCCAGGACCTGATGCAGCACGTCGTCAAAAGCCAGGCCTGGGGGGTCTCCGCGGCAGCCGACTCCGGCACGACCGCACTGAAGAACGGGTGGCTCAGACGGACCCGGACCCAGAAATGGGACGTCAACAGCATCGGCCGGATACGGCATGAGGGCCGTGTCTATCTGATGGCAGTACTGCTCAACGGCTGCAGCACCCAGGAGGTCGGCATCAGCATCGTGGAGCAGGCGGCGCGCGCGTCCGCGACGGCGTTCGCCAGGAAACTCGAGGAGGGCTCCGCGGCCTGACGGGCCGCACGGATCATCCCCTGCGGTTGCCGCGCGGCCTTTGCGGACCGCCTCGGAGGTATGCAGGGTCTGACGGTACGCCCGAGTACGGGGTCGTCCACCCGGTGGTTGGTCTTGGTGGCGGTCACGTATGCGTCGCGAGGACCCCGGACCGCCTCGCCGACCGAGCCACTGCCGTGTGGCGGAAGCGTCGTCGGGGGACCGGCCACGGCCCGTGACGTTCACGGAGGAGGGTCGCGGTGTGGGGACGGCCGCCCGGGGTCCCCGCAAGGGGCCCAGAGGCGAAGAAGT
Organism: Streptomyces sp. NPDC085944; assembly: GCF_040686295.1. NCBI lineage: Bacteria > Bacillati > Actinomycetota > Actinomycetes > Kitasatosporales > Streptomycetaceae > Streptomyces > Streptomyces sp. NPDC085944. The sequence goes on from NZ_JBFBJX010000042.1 coordinate 7,009, forward strand.
CACCCGGGCAGCGTGCGGAGCGTGTCCGGAAACAGGCGGGAGAGATCGAAGACGGTGGGATGCACGTCGGTGGCCAGGAGCAGCAGCCTCATGGCTTGGGGACGTAGGCCCGTGACGGCCGTCGAACGTACGCCTCCGCCCCCGGCGGCCGGGTCGAAGAGCAGGTGGAGGCCTGCGATGTCCATGAAGGACGTGTGGTGCAGGTCCCACAGCAGGTCGGTCACGTGAGCGGGCAGGGCGTCGACGGCGGCCCGGAGTGAGGTGAGCGTGTCGAAGTCGATGTCTCCGTGCGGGGTGAGGGATGCACGGGCGCCGTCGAGCGTGGTGATGACGTCCATTTGGGGCGCCCCCTTCCGGGGTCGATGAGCCCAATGGCGAAACACCCCCGGGCGGGGGCGTACGGCGTTGGTGGGGCCGAGTGCCCGGGTTGGAGGCAACGCCCGGACCCCGAAAGACCGGCGCCGCGTGGCATGCCGATCGGTCTCGTCGTCCTTCCACCGTCGCACACCCGAGTACCCGCGCACGATCCCGGACGCATGAACGCTGTGCAACACCGTCGGCGTCGGCTGTCCGCCGAAGCGGGCGAGATTGCCCCGTTCGGCCCTCCGCAGCAGCGGGCCTTCAGGACTGCTGCAGGTCAGCGGCATGGTCGACCATTCCTGCACCAGGGGTTCCGGACGGCACGGACGGCGTATGTACAGTCCCGCTCATGAAGAAGAACACCGTGGGTAAGCGGAACAGGGCGAACATAAGCGAGCAGTAGTCAGGCACAGACCCCTTCGCACAGGAAGCACCATGGTCATCCCTCTTGGGAAACAGGTATCAGGTGAGTGCCCTCCGCCGACGGCCCTGCGTTACGGCGTCGTGTGGGGCATGGCCGGATTTTCTCTTTTCGAAGCCCGTACCGCTGCACGAATGCTGCTGGAGTGGGCCGGGCACGCCCCGGACCACCAGATCAGCCAGGACGCCCAGCTCGTCGTCAGTGAACTGGTCACCAATGCCCTGCGGCACGCGCCGGGGCCCGGCGGTCTCCTGCTGGAAGTCCTCGTAGCCGCCCCGGCCCGTCTGCGCATCACCGTCCAGGACACCTCCTGCGAGCCGCCCCGGCTGCGCGTCCCCGATCCGCACCGCGTCGGCGGGCACGGCATCCATCTGCTCACCCGCCTGTGCGACCGCCTGGACACGGACCGCCGGGCAGGCGGGAAACACGTCACCGCGCAGATCCGTCTGCCCCGGCCAGGATGCCTCCTTCCGCCCCAGCCCGGAGCCAGCCTGCAGGAGCCCGGCTCGCCGACTCGCTGAGCCGGAGGCAGCCGCTTCGCGGTTCGGCCGTGTGAAGATGTCGAGGATCCGCGGTCGGCTCCGTCCCAGGGGCAGTCGCGGCCAATACCGGCCGCGCGATCAGGGAGGAGAAGCCACATGGCGATTCAGCGCATGGACAATGTCGGCATCGTCGTCGACGACATGGAGGCCGCGATCGCGTTCTTCGTGGAACTTGGCCTGGAACTGGAAGGGCGGGGAGAGGTCGAGGGCCTCTTCGCGGACCAGTGCACCGGACTCGACGGCGTCCGCTGTGACATCGCCATGGTACGGACCCCGGACGGTCTCAGCCGGCTCGAACTGGCGAAGTACCTCAGCCCCGTGGCGACCAGCGCCGGGCCGCGCGACCGGCCGCACAACGTCCTGGGTACGCACCGCGTCATGTTCGCCGTCGACGACGTGGCGGACACGGTCGCCCGCCTGCGTCCCCACGGCGCCGAACTCCTCGGCGACATCGCCCGGTTCGAGAACAGCTATCTGCTCTGCTACGTCCGCGGCCCGGAAGGCATCATCGTCGGTTTGGCCGAGCAACTGCGCTGAGTACGGTGCTGGTCCGGCAGCCGCACTCCACACGCGCGTCCAGGAGCGGCGGCGAGCCTGTGTCCGACGACAGTTGTCGGCAACAGACAGCAACGCCCCCGTCCACCGCTTCCGATGCCCGGTGCTGACCGGGCATCAGGTGCGCCGGCATCGTTCCGGATCGCCGAAGAGGTCTGTCTGCCCGGCTCGACCGGTGCGGCGGTCCTCCCGGTGACGGGTTCGTCTCTCGCCCGACCGCGGAGGGTCCACTACCGACCGGATGCACCCGGTTCCCACCGGGGCGGATCAAGGGCTCCTCGGCCCCGTAGCGGTTGCTTGACCTGCATGCCGGGCGCCTCCCGCCACGGGAAGGAGCGCCGTGCAGCTCCGGGTGACCGTGAGCGTCCGGCGGACAACGGAGGCCGCGCCGAAACACGCCCTGCGCAAGGGTCCGCGACAGGCCTCGCCCGGCTGCGCTCCCTCTGCCCCGGCCGCGCTCTCCGGAACACCGGTGGTGTCCCTCCGGACGAGGGCCGGAGGGGGTCAAGGGCTCGGCGGTGGCGGAGCCATGGCCCAGCGGATGACGCCCGTCAGGGCGCGGCCCAGGGGACGTACGGTCAGGTCCTCGACGACGGGCAGGCGTGGCAGATTCAGCATGTCCCGCGCCCACACCGGGAGGACGGCCACCCCGTTCGCGGCGAGGCCGGCGTAGAGCGGCCGCGCGACGAGGGGAATCGGCGGTTGCAGCAGCAGGAAGCGTGCGGCGGCCCTGGCTTCGGGAGTGACGCGCAGTTCAGGACGGTAGGCGGACAGGTGCTCGGCCAGGCTGCGGCGGTCGCGGGGCGGGTCGATCACTCCCAGAGCCTCGGCTACCCGGGCGGTGTCGGCCACGTAGGCGTCGTAGGCGGCGTCGTCGAGCGGACAGGCCCCGTAGCGCTGATGGGCGCGGAGGAAGCTGGCCGTCTCGGCCGCGTGGACCCATCCGAGCAAGTGCGGGTCTGCGGCGTGGTAGGGCAGGCCCTCCGCGGTCCTGCCGCGGATGCGCTGGTGAATGCCGCGCACGCCGTCGACCGCTCGCTGGGCGTCGGCGGCGGTGCCGTACGTGGTGACCGCGAGGAACGTGCTCGTGCGTTGCAGGCGGCCCCACGGATCGCCCCGAAAGCCGGAGTGGGCGGCGACGGCCGCCATGGCGAGGGGGTGCAGGGACTGCAGCAGCAGAGCACTGATCCCGCCGACGAACATCGAGGCGTCGCCGTGCACGGTGCGTATGGGTCGGTCGGGCTCGAACCAGCGGGGCCCGGGGGTCTCGTGGATCCGCTCCCGGGTGGCCGGTCCGTCCGGGCCCGCCACCCGGGCGAACAGCGCCTTGCCCACGTGCCCGCGCAGCTCTGTCAGCATGGTCTCATCCGTCCTGTCTCCAGTATCCCGCTCGGACACGGGAACCCGGCGGTACGAGGACGACCCGGCCACGAGGCCTTACGCGCGTCCGCGGAGTCGGCTTCCAGAGCGCAGGAGAGGCGGTCCTGGGGGTCGTAGGTGTAGCTGGTCTTGAGGTTCGTGAGGTGGTCGGTGCGGGTGCGGATCTTCGTGGTGTCCTTGCCCGCGCTGGCGTAGCTGTAGGTCAGGTCTATCAGGGTGGTCGAGCCGGAGGTGGTCTTGGTCGCCTGGGGTCGGCCGTTGTCGTCGATGGTGACGGTCTGGGTGGTGCCGCCGGGGTAGACGGTCCTGGTGCGCTTGTCTTTGTTGTCGTAGTCGAAGTCGGTCTTCTTGCCGTTCGGTGCGGTGAGGTGGTCGAGGCGGTCGGCGTTGTCCCAGGTGTGGTCCGTCCCAGTCGGGTCGGTGTAGAAGTCGACGTCACCGCCCGGGGTGTGGGCGAGCGCCGTCTGGGCGCCGTTGTGCAGGGTGCGGATGCTTTCGCGGTTGAGCTTGTCGTACTCCCACTTCGTGGTGCCTGAAGCATCGGTGCGGGACTTGACGTTGCCGTCACCGTCGTAGCAGTAGGTGACGGTCAAGTTGGTGGCGGAGACCTCGCGGCCGCGGTCGCGGGAGTCGTAGCCGTAGACGGTGGTGATGCCGCGGCCGTCCTCGACCGCTCCACCCGGCCCAGTGCGTCGTAGGTGTAGGTGGTCTCCCCCAGCGGCGCCGGCAGCTTCACTCTGATCAGGTTGCCGTGGCCGTCGTAGGTGAAGGAGGTGACGTTGCCGTTGCCGCCCTTCGCAGTGCAGCGCTGGCCCTCGAAACCGCCACACTCCGGGTCGGCCCCGTTGTGTGTACTCCCGCGTTCCGCCCGCAGTCCCGGAGGTGGTCACCGACAGGGTGTTGCCGCCACCAGCGACCAGCGTGCGAACGCGTTCGTTACGATCGATGCATGAGCGCGAGAAGAGAGCCGGTCAGTCGGCGTGAGCGTCCGGCGAAGCCGGCCCTGTCCCGGCGCTGGATCGTGGAGACCGCCGTGCACATCATGCGGGCCGAGGGATTGGAGAAGGTCACGATGCGCCGCCTGGCGCAGGAGCTGGACACCGGCCCGGCCTCCCTGTACGTCTACGTGGCCAACACCGCCGAGTTGCACGCGGCGGTGCTGGACGCACTGCTGGGCGAGGTGGACCTGAGCGGCCGGGACGGTGGTGACGACTGGCGCGGCAGGCTCCGCGCCGTCCTGACCTCGTACACCCTGGTGCTCTTCGAGCACCCGCAGCTCGCCCGCTCCGCGCTGGTGGCCAGGCCGAGCGGCGAGAACTACTTGCGGCTGGTGGACCGGATCCTCGACCTGCTCGCACGCAGCGGCGCACCCCGGGCTCAGGTCGCCTGGGGAGTCGACAAGCTGCTCCAGGACGCGACGGCCACCGCCGCGGAGCAGTCGACGCAGGAGCGCGACCCGACCTCCCGGGACGACTGGAACGCCACGGTGCGTGCGCTGCACGCGGTGGACGAGGCCACGCACCCGGCGATCGCCGCGCACATGCCGGATCTGGTCGGCGGCACGGCCCGGGACCGGATGCGTTGGAGCTTCGACATCCTCGTCAACGGCATCACGGACACCCCGGTGCCCGGCCAGGCGGACTGAGCCTCCTTCCCCGGCCCGGTGGGCGACTCGCTCCGGGCCGGGAGGAGGTCGTGCCGACACCTACCCATCAACGAACTTGTTCGCTACGAACACGTTCGCTACTGTGGGGAGTGGTCGGCGGGACCGCTGCAACACCACAGGGCAGTCCCTTCCCGGCCGTCCACGCGTCACCACGTCCGCGAAGAGGTTCACGATGAGCACCACCCACTTTCCCGTCGCGATCATCGGCGGTGGTCTCGGCGGTCTGACCGCGGCCCGCGTCCTGCACGTGAACGGCATCGAGCCGGCCGTCTTCGACCTGGAGGCGGGCCCGGAGGCCCGCACGCAGGGCGGCATGCTCGACATCCACGCCGAGAACGGGCAGAAAGCCCTGCACGCGGCCGGCCTGCACGACGACTTCCTCCGCCTCGTCCACGAGGGCGGCCAGGCCATGCGCCTGCTCGGCACCGACGGCACGGTCCACGTCGCCGAGGAGGACGACGGCACCGGCGACCGTCCCGAGGTCGACCGCGGCGAGCTGCGCGACCTGCTGCTGAACTCCCTGCCCACGGGCACCGTCCGCTGGGGCCGCAAGGTCACCGGCGCCCGCCCGCTGGGCGACGGCCGCCACGCAGTCACGTTCGCCGACGGCTCGGTCATCACCACCGACCTCCTCATCGGTGCCGACGGCGCCTGGTCGCGCGTGCGGCCGCTCCTCTCGGACGCCAAGCCCGCCTACACGGGCATCTCCTTCGTGGAGACCGACCTGTACGAGGCCGACACCCGCCATCCGCGCAGCGCGGCCGTCATCGGCGGTGGCTTCTTCATCGCCCTGGGGCACGAGCGCGGCTTCCTCGCGCACCGCGAGCCCGACGGCAGCCTGCACGTCTACACCGCGCTGAAGACGGACGAGAGCTGGATCGACACCGTCGACTTCGGTGACCACGCCACCGCCAAGGCCGCCGTCCTGGCCCACTTCGACGGCTGGGACGAGGGCCTGCGCGGCCTGGTCGCCGACGCCGACACGATCACCCCGCGCCGCATCCACGCCCTGCCCGTCGGCCACCGGTGGGACCGCGTCCCCGGCGTCACCCTGCTCGGCGACGCCGCCCACGTGATGTCGCCGTTCGCGGGCGAGGGCGCCAACCTCGCCATGTACGACGGCGCGGAGCTCGCCCTCGCCCTCGCCGCCCACTCCGGCGACACCGAGGCCGCTCTGACCGCGTACGAGGAAGCGCTCTTCCCGCGCAGCAAAGCCTCCGCCGCCGAGTCCGCCACCAGCCTGGACACCATGTTCGGCCCCGACGGCCTGGAGCAAATGACCGCGTTCTTCACCACCGACTCCGCCGGCCAGTGACAGCCCGGCCCACCTTTACGACGCCCGCCGCACCCGGGAGAACCTCATGACCTCACCGACTCCGCCCGATCGGCGCACCGTCCAGGTCGGGCCCGGTCGCGACCTGTACCTGCACGAAACCGGCCAGGGCAGCCCGGTCCTGGTCCTGCACGGCGGTCCCGGCCCTGGAAGCCTCATCCCCCTGGTCGACCACCTCGCGGCGCGTCACCGGGTGCTGGCGCCCACCCATCCGGGCTGGGACGGCACCACACGCCCCGACGACCTGGACAGCGTTCCGGCGCTCGCCGCCCTCTACCTGGGCCTGCTCGCCCAGCTCGGCCTGCATGACGTGACGGTGATCGGCACGTCCTTCGGCGGCTGGGTCGCCGCCCAGACGGTGCTGGACGACCGCGAAGGCCGGATCTCCCGACTCGTCCTCATGGACGCCGTCGGCCCGGTCGTGCCCGGCCAGCAGATCACCGCACCTACCGGACCACGGTCGGCGGGACCCGCGCCGGCCCGTGGACCAGCCCAGCGGGGCGGACCGTCCCCGCAGGCGACGGCCGCCCTGCGCGCGTACGCCGGGCCGGCCATGGCGGACGCCGACCTGCTGCCCCGCCTCCCCGCCGTCAGCTGCCCGGTCCTGGTGATCTGGGGCAGCGAGGACACGGTCGTCACGCCCGGTTTCGGCCGCGCCTACGCGGCCGCCTTCCCCCGTGCGCGGTTCGAACTCGTCGAGGGCGCCGGGCACCTCCCTCTACGCGAGGAGCCGGCAGCGGTCCTCGCCCTCCTCGACTCCTTCCTCACGTCCGGGGACGCCACCGCGCTCCACTGACTGCCTTCCACTTCCTTCGCCGACTTCGGCGCCACTTTCACCCACGGTGAGCGCCAGGGCCCGGCCCTGGCAGGCATGCTCGACCAGCTCCTGTCCTGGAGCAGCGCCCTCGCGGCCACCCGCACCACCGCGGCCGCCACCGCTCCTGACCGACCGCCCGGATCTCACCGCGCACGGCGCCCCGTCCGGCCAGGACGGCGCCGTCGACCCTTTCGAGGCCCACACGGTCAGCAAGGACGCCTCGACCGCGTACGCCACGGTCAACTACAAGGTCAAGGCCGGCGACCCGACCGACGCCAGCAAGGACAGCCTCGAGCGGGCCATTGACCAGGCCCGCGGCTCGGGGCCCACGGTGGTAGGTGGGCGGCACCGCTCTCGCCTCGCAGCCGGCCGCGGGAGGCTCGGCCGAGGTCATCGCGGTCGCCCTCGCCGCCGTCGTCCTGCTGATCACCTTCGGTTCCCTGACCGCAGCGGGGCTGCCGCTGCTCACCGCGGTCATCGGCGTCGGCATCGGCGTCGGCGTCGGCGTCGGCGTCGGCGTCGGCGTCGGCGTGAGCATGTGCGCGATCCTGGCTCTCGGCAGCGCGCTGGGGCTGTCCACCGGCAGCACCGCGATGAACATCGACGTCGCCCAGGCCCTGCAGGATGCCCTGGTGCGCTACCTGGCCGTCATCGTGCTGCGGTCCCTGCTACTGCTCCTGATCGTCTTCCGCTCGATCCTCGTGCCCGTCAAGGCGGCTCTCGGGTTCCTGCTGTCGGTGCTCGCCTCGCTCGGTACGGTCGTCGCGGTCTTCCAGTGGGGCTGGGGCGCCGAAGTGCTGGGCGTGGAGCAGCCGGGCCCGATCATGAGCCTCATGCCGATCTTCCTGGTGGGCATCGTGTTCGGCCTGACCATGGATTACGAGGTCTTCCTCGTCGCCCGCATGCACGAGGCGTACATCCACGGTGAGCGACCCGGTCAGGCCGTCGTGAGCGGCTTCCGGCACAACGCCCGCGTGGTCGTCGCGGCAGCCGTGATCATGATGGCGGTCTTCTCCGGCTTCATCGGCTCCGGAGAGTCAATGATCAAGACGATCGGGTTCGGCCTCGCTGCCGCGGTCCTCTTCGACGCCTTCCCGTCCGCATCTTGCATAATGCAAAAGTGAGGAAGGGGAAGCTGTGAGCGTCATACGCAGTGAGGGACGGGCCAGACGCCCGGTCTCGGACGTCCGGGGCTCGA
>NZ_JBFBJX010000043.1:0-14160 GCF_040686295.1 Streptomyces sp. NPDC085944
GCCCTGTTCGTATGCGCCCAGAGCCCCGCGACCACTCGATCGGGACTCCCGTTCGACGCGCATCTCTCAAGATCGAAAAGACAACAGCTTCTGAGACGGCGGCGATCCGGCGGAGTGCTTGACCCTGCCCGTGTGGGGGCCTCCGGGAGAAGATCTTCTCCCAGGTTTCTCCCAGCGACTTAGGTCTCATGATCGAGACCACAAGTGAGGTCGTCACGGCCCTTAGCGCTACGAGTAGGTCGCGACCATGATCGATATGGCGATCCCAAGAAGGACACCAATGCCAAGCCAACGCCACCGCCCTTCCCAGTCGGGCAGAACCACCGGAGGGGGTGGGGTAACCCTTGCCTCTACTCGCCTCGCAATCTCAGCGAGCGACATGGTCACTTGCTCTAGCTTGCCCGTCTGAGGGCTGTGTCCCTTCAGATTTCCGACCCGGTGTGTTGCCTCGCTGAGCTCGCTCAGACTGCCCTCCAACCGAGTGGCAACCCTGTGCAGATTGTTGCCGCCTTGGGGGTCGAGAAGCCCTTCCAGGCGCCTGACCATGTGGTCGAGCTTGTCAAGGTCGAGCTTCTTGGAGGCGCTGGACAGCTGTTCCGCGGCGACACGCAGTTGGTGGGCGACGTCTTCGTTGATGCTCTTGCTTGCATGACCGAGTAGGCCAGCGACGTCTTCGTTGATACTCCGGGAAGCGCGCGAGATCTGGCCGGCGACGTCTTCGTTGATACTCCGGGCGGCCAAGGAGAGCTGGCTTGCCGTTTCAGGAGAGATGACGCCGTCTCGCAGGGCCTGTTCGAGCATCTGGGACAGTCCAGGCGCGATCCTCCCAATTTTCGTGAGCGTGACCCTTGTCTGTGGGTCGATCTCGTGATGAATATTGATGTCACCGTGGTGGTCACGGCCGACAAAGGCCCCCTCGCCGGAGTTGATCTGGACGTGGCGTTGTTCTGGCAGCGTCGCGTCGTCGGTGGTCATCGGCCGTCTCGGGTGTTGATGTTGATGTCGCCGTAGTGGTCACTGCCGATGAAGGCCCCAGAACCGTGGTTGTGCTGGGAGCCGATGTTGACCGTCTTCGTCGGTGCCGTCGTCTTGAGTTCCTCGATGTCGGCTCGGGCGTCGGGGTGAGCCCGGAGAAAGGCGGCAAGCAGTTCGGTCCAGGCGTCTGTGACAGTGCGCCGCGTGATTTCATGCCGGGCCAGGGCTGCCACCTGCTCGTTCAGTACCTGTAGGGCAGCGGCCTCCTCTTGAGGGTTGCCACCGCGACGGAAGATAGCCGAGATCCGAGTGCGCAAAGCGTCGGTCTGGCCTTGGAGCAGGTAGGAGAGGACTCCGCTGGCAGCTCCTGTACTCACGGCCATGATTGCTTCTTCGTACATAAGACGGTTCCCCCTTCGGCTGGCGGATAGCGCGCTCGTACGGGTCGGTGTGACCTAGCTGGGGTCGTTGCGCGAGCCAGAACCGATTGACTGTACTGGCCATGCCATAGCAGGGGCTGGACAATGCAGGGCGTTGACCGAAAACCGCTGCTGAGGCGTGTTCGCAGCTAGGCGGTTGCCTCCGGCCGCTTCGACCGCTCCGTCCCGAAGCAACTTGGGTGGGGGTGCTGCCTTGGGCTGGTGTGGCTATCACCTGTGCGGATGGTCCGCTGGCGTTCGTGGTCGTCCGCCGGTGTTCGTTGGCGTTGTCACGCAGTTAGACACTCAGTGTCGGCCACTATCCGGGGGCCGGAACTAGGCCGTCACCTCGTCTATGGCGGCCAGGATCAACTCAGGCACCGCGGCAAGGGCGCTGTCCAAGAGGTATTCGATCGCTACAGCGTCCTTGCTGCGGTTCACGTCGATCTGTGCAGTCCACTGGCCTGGTTGGTAGCGAGCAAGCATTGATAGCGTGTAGAGCACCGCCCACCAGGCCATCAGAGGGTGGAGTACGCGGTCGTCACCGCCGAATCCCGTGTGGATCACTCGGGTGGAGTCTGAGAGGCTGCGCCCCTTCCACGGTGCGATGTCCTCGAACCTACGCTTGGCGGCCTCCTCTCCACCTGCCACGTCCCATACCAGGCGGCAGCCGATCGTGCCTTGCACCGGATCCCAGCTATCTGGCCCGCTATCAGGGATGGCCCCAATCGACCGGAAGCGGTACCCCGTCAGCGACGGATAATCGGCGAGCCATGCACGTACAGCCTGCTCACGGTCCTGCGGACTCGCGTAATCTTGAAGCTTTCCAGGCAAGCCGGACACCATCGCCTGCAAGGTGGTCGCGTCTCCGTGATGCGGCTCTCTACTGACTGAGAGCTGCGGACGCGTTGTCGACTGCAAAGGCCAGAGACTGACTTCCAAGATGGACGCCCACACGTCCGCGAGACGGGCTTCGTCAGGCAGTGATCGTGATCCGAGCATCGCCGCAACTTGAGTGAACGACTGCGTTCCGGCTGCGCCCTTGTCTTTGACGGTGACCGAGCCTAGGTCTGGCTGGTCCATCTGGGCGGCGGCGATTCCATGGCCGTTCAGGCGGTATCTGTCGGCGGGGACGGGTGCACACGCTGCGATGGCCCTGCCCGCCTGGCTCAGGCCGTAGAAGAGTACGAGGGGCCTGGAGGCCGGTCCAACCGAGGCAGCGGCAGTGAAGAGTTGCTCCGACTGTTCCAGTGCTGCGCTGAACAGCTTCTGGCGCGGGCCTTTGCTCGCGTACCCTGGCGGTTCTGGGCGGAGCTCTCGTAGGGCCCTCCATACTGCCGCTGTCGCGGGATATGTCTGATCACGGTACGTGGGGTACGGCCTGCGAACCATTGCCCCATCTTGCCAGCGCAGAGCACATCGTCGCGGAGATGCCTCCAACTGGCGGCGGACATAGGAACGTAGCTGCAAGCCAAATCACCGCTTTCGGAGAGAGGCTGAGGGATCTCATGCCTGATCTGCGGGTTCGCCGGCCGAGCAACGGGCGGCTACTCGACCGCGGGGCACCGGCGTTGACCGTGGCTGCCCCCTGTATCTGGCACGGTTGTGGCACGAACCTCAGCCGACGACAGTCAGCCACGACGGCGGGCGCGCCGACCGACCAGGCGCGCGTGTGCCTCGCTGCACCCCCACCAGTCTCAGCCAGGCTACTGGCTTGTGTCATCGACCAGGCCAGGCCACGGCGGCTGGTCCGCGACGACAGCTCCCGTGCCCTAACTCGGGAAGGGCATCTGGGGACCGTTCTGGTCCTGACCTGCGGCGAGATTCCATATTCGAGAGCGGGAAGGACGCCTGCACGCTGAGCTGTACTTGGTGACACGGTAATGTGCGACTAGTCATCGGGAATGGTGCCGGGCCATGGCTCCGGTTCGTTCACGACCGTCAATACCGCATCGCATTCGTCTGCTCGCTCTGCCCACATTCGCTGAAATTCCTCAGGCATTTGCGACGGAGCATTAGTATACTTACTCAACCGTGCTTTAAAGAGCTTCGAGGTCAGAATAGGCGGGTCTTCCATTGAAGCGAAAGTCAGATCGGCATCAATCATACTCTTGACATGCAAGTAAGTCTCGATGAACTGAGTGCGAGTGCAGCTCGCTTTATCGAGAGTCGCGTCAGATAAATTCGCCTTCCTGAAGCTTGCATAGTTCAAGTTTGCCCCGTCTAGTCGGGCTCCTTTCAGATTGCATCCATCGAAATTTCCGAAACTGAAATTCGCTTTCCTGAGGTCCGTTCGAGAGAGGTCAACCGCTACATGCTTTACCAGTGGGCGGCGAGCAAGAACAGTAAGTGCCGCCTGGGTGTCCAGCTCTGGACCGTCTGATTCGCTGGGTGTCGACGGTAGGGGTGCGCGCATTCTAATGAAGGCAGCCAATACCTTCACTACCGTTGAAAAGTCCTTCTCGCTATCCCGCATGACGCGTTCTAGGGCGTAAATTCCCCCAAAGCGTTGCGTCAGATCCTCGGAGCTGAGCAACTTGATCGCCTCCACATATCGATCAGTAACCTGCCCCTCGCGCGTCAGCTCCGCCTGTTCTCGATCTTTCCTGCGTGCGTGCTCGAACTGTTCCTGACTATGGAGATAGAGCTTTTCGGCATGACGATGACTCTGGCGGGTGTAGTACAGGCCTATCCCGGCGACGAAGCCTGCTCCTAGCGCTACGAGCGCAGTGCGGACGCCTGTGATGACCACCCCGTCGGCCGGCTGGAGGCCCGAGTCGCGGATGTGCGCGCCGTCAAGCCACCACGGTCCACGCCAAAGAAGTAGTGCATATGCCACGACTGCAGCTGCCAGGGCTGCCCAGGAGAGGATCTTCTTTGCCCACTTTCGCATGAGATGTATCCTGTCCAAAATCTCAGTGAGGTGCGGCGGAACGACCCAAAAAGTGAGCAGGGCTTGAGACTGGAGCAGTAGCTCCCCGCTGGGTGCGCTGTGGGTGGCGGGATGTGGGCACGCGACTGCTTCGTCCCGAAGCAACTTAGGGCGCCCGCTGTCCTTGAGCTGCTCTGCTTGTCACCTGTGCTGATGGTCCACTGACGTCCAAGGGTGTTCGCGGTTGTGTGTCGCCGTTGTCACGCAGTTAGACACGCAATGGTTTCGGTGTATTCGCTCTTGAGAGAGTGATGTAGTCACTGACGATCGGGGACGGCGGAGAACAGTGGCTGGGCACCGGTTGTATTGGCCTTCACGCGGCCCGCCTCGACAAGTTCCCACATGCCGAGACCGACAGCGTCATCGTCCACGTCGAAGCCCTGCTCAGTCAGCCACCTGGCCAACCGGTCAACGGTCTTAGCTCGGTGCTGTCCGCCTTGGAGGTAGGAGAGGGCCGCGGCCTGCCAACTCGGCGAGCTGCCGCCCCTCGGAATGCCGCTGTCCGCCGGGGCGATCGTCTCAGCCAGGTGCAACAAGGCCGCGATGATGCCCCGGGTATCACTGCTACGTGTCGTCTCATACGCCTCAATCGCCTCAGCGCGGAAGTCTGTCACGATTCCCCCAAATCCTCGGTGGTCGACCTCGAAGGTTAGGACCAGTGCCCGGGGAGATCTAGAGCGCCTATGCCTCTTGATCCGTAGCTCATCGTCAGCCGGCCGTGCCCGCTCCGATCAGCCGTCACCAACCCGCCGGGCACGTCGTAGGGATGTCGCCGATTGTGGCTGCCGACAGAGTTCTCAACGGAACCCCGTGACGGCCTGCACACGTACGGCTGTGCCGTCTTCGCCCGTGGGCCGGTTACGCTGACGGGCTCAACGAGTACCGGGGGCGGGGCAGCGATGACACTCGGACAGGTAGGGCCTGCACAGAGCGAGTACCTGTACCACTTCACCGGGCGCAACGGTGACCGGCCCGTCTGGGTGCCTGAAGACATACGAGACGCGAGTCCGCAGGAGCGCCTGGACGTCATCCTTCGGGAAGAGCGGTTCCGGGCCTTCGCGCCGTTCGGTGCGGAAGCCGCCGGCGCCGGGGCCAGTGGCGTGCCCTGCCTGTGCTTCTCCGAGTGCCCCTTCGAGCACCTCGATCACCTGATTCGGACAGGACGCTTCGAGCCGTGGGGCGTGGTCACGACAAGGGAGAAGGTGCATAGGCGAGGCGGCGGGGCGGTGGCATACGTGCCGACCGATGTTCACGAGGCTTTCGTCAAGGCCAAGTTGGGCCACTGGGCCGTCCGGACCGAGAAGGACTCGTCTTGGCTTCACGAGCGAGAGTGGAGGTTGCCCCTGCCGGCCGGGAGCCACGCTGTCGGCAGTGTCCAGGCGATCATCGTCGCGAATGCCGAATGGCGGCCGTCGAGAGTGGGAACGGGCAGGTGGATAGACGGCGTCACCGGCCTGGAAGAGCCCGGCCCGGTGTCTCCCCACGCGATCGAGTGTGACGACTATCCGCGGCTCTGGCGCGAATCGGCAGTGTGGGTCTGGAACGCGGAGGCCAAGAACGTCACGAGATACGAGCCGGGTGAACTGTGCTGACGTGAGCAGAGTCCCGAAGCAACTTGGGTGAGGCCTCTGCCTTGGGGCTGGTGGGCCTCTCACCTGCGCTGATGGTCCGCAGACGTCCGCCGTTATTCGTTGGCGTTGTGACGCAATAGACACTCACCCGATGCACGGATCAGTGCACCTCAGCTCAGTTCTCCGGGCTTGGGAATGATGTATCCAGTGTCGCAGATCGACTCCGGTGGCCCAGGCCGGAGCGGGGTGGGGGCGGTCACCCGTGGGTGCCGACTGTCAGCGTTGGTCGACCTCGCACGGCCCAGGGACGGCCCAGAGGGCTGACGCGGCGGCCCGCCCTTCGGTAGCGACATCTTTCCTTAAATCGGCTGATTGCGGGATCCAGAACTGCCAGACTACCGCCATGGACAAAGTTCACACCAAGGCAACAGAACTAGTTTTGACGGCTGCTGCCGCCGCCGCATCCTCAGATAACCCAAAACCCTGGGACTATGGCTGGTGCAGCGAATCGTACCGACACTCTGAGAACGCTGCCATCTCCTCGCCGAACGGGTCTGTTCGTCTATCTAAAGCAGGCGTTGAGAAACTGGAAGAGCTTCACGCATTACTCTCTAAACAGTCACAGGTGCGCGACCGGTGGAGCCTGGAAGAGCTTTGGGGGTACCTAGCGACACTCATTGCCTTTGTCTACGGATCGGAAGGACCGGAAGATAGGGCGAGGCGACTTCTAGCGCGCATCCTCTACACAGAACCATCCGTCGTCATCTTCCCGGTTTCCAACATTGCATGGACCGGGGATCCAGCAAGGATGGGAAAGAAGAATGTAATCGGTCTCCTAGATGACGCATTTGTTGATGCGGTTCAGAACCTGGGAGGCCGAGGGGCAGCGCATAGAAATAGAATAGCGGCCTACGTGGGCGACCTCAAACACAGGGAGCCGCGAATCGGATTTGCCGCGCTCGTTCCGGGACAACGAGGTAAGGCGCGCCGCCAAGCGGCGAGGAATTTTCAGGCCTTGGTGGACTTGGCGATGATGCTCGTCACGAATAAGAGCGATCGTCGCCTGTGGTCCCTCAGAGGGGACACGAATCGCCCAGGAATCAGAGGGATCACACTGGATCGGAAGGCTGTCGAGACCAGCCTCAGGGAGTCGGGCGACCATGCGGAACTTTACTCCAACCCACTGGTGATAGATGCAATTGGAAACAACGGTGGCGTCCAGTGGCGCGGAGAAGATCCAATCCCTCTGAAAGAACTACTAGCGGACGATTCACTTCGTGTCGCCGTCGAGACATGCCTCACGCAAGAGAACAGCTTCCTGCGTCGCCTGCATGTCGCCGCCCGCTGGTTCGCTGAGAGTTATTGGGCTTCAGCCCAGGACGATGCAGCACTGGCGGCGGGCGTAGCGCTGGATGCTCTCCTGGGATCAAAATCTGCTCTCCCTGGACGAGCCATGAAAGAGCGGTACGCCTTGCTTGAACCAGACCCCGGAACGAGGTCAAGGCGCGCGAAAGAGCATGAAGAATTCTATTCGGTGAGAAGTACCGTCGCCCACGGCGGTGAAGTTCGCAAGCTCAGCGAGGGTAACTTTCTGAGAGACATGCAGGACTCGGTAACTTGGGCGGCATGGAGATTGCTCGACATTCACGCGACATTCTCAGTATCCAGCGACAAAGAGTTTGATTCGCTATTTGACGAAATCCGGTGGGGAACGCGGGAGTGGCCCTTGGCAGAAGGCGAGGGATCGCCGGGCTGACCCGCCAGGTCGGCGCAGCGGCTTTGGGCTGGAGCTGCTTTGGGGCGAGTGATCACGGCTCCGTAAGCTTCCGGCGCGTCGGGCAGTCTGTGGACCTGCCGGCTAAAGCACGACGTTGGGGCCATGATCTTAGAGGCTCGCCCCAAAGTGGCTGCCTAAAGCCGCGGAGCCGACCGCCCCAGCCACAGAGGGGTTCTCCCCACTTCATGCCCGCAGCCGCCGAGCGCGCCGCCGGGCGCGGCCAGCCGGGGCGAAGACAGGAGGCGGGCCGCGCCGTAGAGGCGGCGCGCGCCCGCGCCGTGCGCGGGCCTTGATGAAGTAGGGAAAGTCTTATCCCGCTGGGATGAGGTGCTTGCCGTCGTGGCTTCGTACGTGGGGGCCGTTGCCGTCCAGGGCGTCCAGGAGGCGGATGGCGTAGACCTCGGCCATGCGGTCGCTGACCTCGTCGGGTGTGAGCCAGGAGACGGCTGTGGACTCGCTTGAGGTGCGTTCGGTGCCGCCGGAGGGCTTGCAGCGGAAGACCAGGGCGACGATGCCTCGGGTGGTGTTCTTGTAGACGCCGGTGAGTTCGTCGACCTCGACGTGGATGCCGGTCTCTTCCCAGACTTCGCGGGCTACGCCGGCCTCTGGGGTCTCGTTGAGTTCGAGTACCCCGCCGGGGAGTTCCCAGGTGCCGTTGTCGGCTCGGCGGATGGCCAGGAGGCGGCCGTCTTCGCGCACGACGACTCCGGCTACGGACACGGAGTGCAGGGGCGTCGACGTTGCTTCCTGTGGTTGACTCATGTACAGGAGCATAGGAGGCAGAGAAGGACTATGGGAACTGCGGTAGAGGGGGGCAGGTCCGGGCCTCGGTACGTGCAGATCGCGGACGAGATCGTGCAGCAGATCCGGGCGGGTGTGCTCAAGCCTGGTGACATGGTGCCGAGTGAGTCGGAGCTGGTGGACCGCTATGGCGTGTCCGGTGGCACGATCCGCAAGGCCATGGTCGAGGTGCGGGCGAGTGGGCTCGTCGAGACCCGGCACGGCAAGGGGTCGATCGTGAAGGACCGGCCGCCGGTGCGGCACCGTTCCTCCGATCGCTTCCGGCGCTCGCTCCGCCAGGGCGGCAAGGCCGCTTACCTCGCGGAGTCGGCGCAGTCCGGTGCCACGGCCAAGGTGAGCGTCCTCTACATCGGGCCCATCGAGGCTCCCGCGGATGCTGCTCAGCGGCTCGGCGTTCCCGCCGGCACTCAGGTGCTGGCTCGGCGGCGGCTCTACTTCCGCAACGGCACCCCGGTGGAGACCGCCTCCTCCTACCTCCCGTGGGACGTCGTGAAGGACATCCCGGAGCTGTTCGCCGAGAACCCTGGCGGGGGTGGCATCTACGCCCGTCTCGAAGACCACGGGCATGAGTTCGCGGAGTTCGTCGAGACGCTGCAAGCGCGGCCGGCCTCCAAGGCGGAAGCCTCGGAGCTGGCGTTGAGTCCGGGTGCGCCGGTGGTTCATCTGATTCGTGAGGCCCGTACGACGGCCGGGGTCGTGGTGGAGGTCTGCGACACGCTCATGGCTGCTGACCAGTTCGTTTTCGAGTATCGGATCCCTGCCGCCGACTGACGCCCGCTCAAGTTCCTGCAACCCGTCGTGACTTCGATGTCGCGGCGGGTTGACTCATGTACAGGAGTGATGCACTCTTCTTCATGTCACTCATATACATGAGTGAAGGAGTTCGGCATCTGTAGAGGAGTGTTCTGCTGTGCGTCAGATCCCCGTCGACACCTCCGCCGCGACCGTGATGGTCGCCAAGACCCCGCAGCCCAAGGTGCGTGACCGCCGTACCGGCGAGATCGCCACCGACGCCGAGACCGGCGCGAAGCTGATGACCGTGGACGTGATGTTCGCGGCCAACGACGAAGTCGAGATCCTGTCCGTCACCGTCCCGGAGACCGGCATTTCCGGTGACCTGACCATGGGCACCCCGGCCGCGCTCACGGGGCTGGTCGCCCGGCCGTGGGAGAACGAGTTCAACGGCCAGAAGCGGCACGGCATCGCCTTCCGCGCGGTCGCCGTCACCTCGCTGGCCACCACGGGCACGGGCTCGAAGGCGGCCTGAGCCATGACGTGGCCGACGGTCTTACTGCTGGTGGTCGTCGCCGCTGCGGGTCTCCTGCGGTGGCGGCGTCCCGCCTGGTACTGGATGACCTTCGGGGTCACCTTCGCTGTCGTGCGCGTCCTGGTCCGCTACGCCTCCGTCATGGAGGCCTGCGGGCTGACGGTCCCGCCCTCGCGCTGGCGCCTCATGCTGGCCCGGATGACCAACCGCCCGGCGCCGGAATCCCGCGCGCCGCGCATCCTGCGGCTGCGGCCCACCCACACCGGTCTGGTCCTGCGGCTCAAACTCCGCCCGGGACAGGACGCCTTCGACGTCGCCGCCGCCTCGGACCGGCTGCGCCACTCGTTCGCGATGTACGGCGTCACCTCCCGTGAGCTGCGCTCCGGTGTGGTCGAGATCCGGATGACCGGCTACGACGTACTCAAGCGGGTGCAGATGCCGGCCAAGACCGATACCCGGCTGATGCGTGTCCCTGTCGCGCTGCGGGAGGACGGCTCGGTGCACTACCGCGACTACCGCGCCGTCCCGCACGGTCTGACCCTCGGCGCCACGGAGTCCGGCAAGTCCGTCTATCAACGCAACCTCGTCGCCGGGCTCGCCCCGCACCACGTCGCGCTGGTCGGCATCGACTGCAAGCAAGGGGTCGAGCTGTTCCCGCTGGCCCGCCGGTTCTCCGCGCTCGCCGACAACCCGGACACCGCGCTGGAACTGCTGGAGGCGCTGGTGTCCCACATGCAGGACGTCTACCAGCTCATCCGCGCCGAACAGCGGATCAGCGTCGCCGTGCCGGATGCGGAGATCGCTGCCGACATCTGGGACCTGCCCGCGGACCTGCGGCCAGTGCCGGTCGTCGTCCTGGTCGACGAGGTCGCCGAACTCGCTCTCTTCGCCAGCAAGGAGGAAGAGAAGCGCCGGGACCGGATCATCACCGCCCTGGTCCTCCTCGCCCAGCTCGGCCGCGCGGCCGGCGTCTACCTGGAGATCTGCGGGCAGCGCTTCGGCTCCGAACTCGGCAAGGGAATCACCATGCTCCGCGCCCAGCTCACCGGCCGCACCGCCCACCGCGTCAACGACGAGACGTCCGCGAACATGGCCTTCGGCGACATCGCCCCGGACGCCGTCCTCGCCGCCATCCAGATTCCCGCCGAGACACGCGGCATCGCCATCGCCGGGGACTCCACCGGCGGCTGGCACCGCATCCGCGCCCCGCACACCACGCTGCGCCAGGCCGTGAACGTCTGCAACAAGCACGCCGACCGCACCCCCGAGCTGCCTGCCCTCGCGCCCTTCCGGCCCGCGGTTGCTCCGCTGCCCTCGGCCCGCGTGTCGCTGTCGAAGACAGCGCACGCCACCGCCTGACTTCTTCCCCCTCCCACGGTCGGCGCGACCGTCCTTCGCGCCGGGTCCCTACTCCCGCCATGCCTGATCACAGGAAGGAGCCGTGATGGCCCGCCCCGCTCTCCGTATCGACGCCGTACTCGTTCAGGCCGTCATTGCCGGGGCGCTGTCCTTCGCCCACCTGCACGACCTCGCCGCCGCTGCCGGACAGACCGGCTGGAAGGCCTGGGCCTATCCCGTCTCGGTCGATCTGCTCCTGGTCGCGGCCTGGCGACGGCTGCGTGCCGACGGGCCGTCCCGGCTGGCCTGGTGCTGGTTCGTCATCGCCCTGGTCGCCTCGCTCGGTGCCAACGTCGCCACTGCCGGGCTCCTCGACCTGGGCGACGTCCCGCCTTGGCTGCGCATCCTCGTGGCGGCCTGGCCCGCCCTGGCCTTCATGGGCGGCACCCTCCTCGCCCACTCACCCGTGGACCCCTCCCCGGCTCCGCCGGCACCCTCCGCCCCGGCTCCGGACCCCGTGCCCGAAACGGCCGCCGCTGAGCCGGGCCCGGCGCCTGAACCCCCCGTCGCCCCGCAGATCGAGGAAGCCCCTGCTCGGCCCACGGCTGTGCCGGTCCCGGCCGCGCTCGTAGACCACGCTCGCAAAGTCGCCGACGACCACCACGCCCGAACCGGCGCCCCGATCGACACCGACACCCTCCGCGCCCGCCTCGGCGTCCCACCGCATCTCGCCGATGCCATCGCCGCCCAACTCACCTGACCCGACCGTCACCCGAGAGGAGACCGGCCTACATGCCTGCCCGCGACTTCTTCCACTCCGTCATGCGGATCGGCCCCGTGCAGATCGGCACCCACCGCGACCGCCGAGGCCAGACCAAACACGCCGCCGTGTGCACCAACGACCGCTGCGGCTGGTCCGCCGACTACTCCAGCCAGTCCGCCGCACAGCTCGCCGCCCGCACCCACCGCTGCCGCGTCAGCTAGGAGGCCACCCGATGGACGTCCCGCTCTGGCTCGCACTCCTCGCTGTCGGCTACCTCGGCGTCAAGCTCATCCGCCCGCCCTGGTGGCTCATCGCCGTACTCCTCCTCGGCGGCTTCCTCATCGCCGACAGCGTGCTGGCCCCCGTCGTCAACGGCTTCGTCAAGTAGCACAACCTGAAGGGAGAACACCGATGCTCCGCCCGAAGATCCCGACCAACCCCACGCCCGCCGGCCACCTCACGCCGCCCGTAGTCGTGGAGCCGACCGCCGTCGTGCCGAGTGCGCAGGTCCCGCCTCCTGCTCCGGTCGCTGCCGCGCCGTCCCGGCCCACGGTGCAGCTCACCCCCGGCACCGCCCTCGCCCTCGTCGGCGGCGGAACGGCCGTCGTCCTGGTCGTCGGCGCCGTTCTCGTCTCGATGCTCCTGGCCGTCGCCATCACCGGCGCCTCGGTCGCCGTCTGCGCCCTGGTGATCCGCTCTCTCATCCACGCCGACGCCAAACGACGCTGACCGGCCCCCGGGCGGCCTCGATACCGCCAAGCATCCGCCGCCCGGGCGCCGCCCCCAACCGATCTCACAACCGGAAGGAAGCACCCAGCATGGCGCACCGCGCCCCGACCGCGCACGCCCCGCTGCTCGACCCGACCACCCTCGGCGACCTCCTCCGCGTCGCCTCGGCCCCCGACTACACCCGCTGGGAAGACCAGATCCGCCGCACCGGCGGCTGCTCCGACCCCATCCACCTCACCGGCTGGACCCTCCACAAGGACAAGACCACCGGCGAGACCCTGCACCACTACACCACCGCTGTTGAGCCCGGCGGACGCCTCCGCCTCGCCTGCGGCAACCGCCGCGCCTCCCGCTGCCCCTCCTGCGCCTGGACTTACGCGGGTGACACCTACCGCATCATCCGCGCGGGCCTGGCCGGAGACGACCGCCGAGACGTCCCCGCCACGGTCCGGGATCACCCGCGCGTGTTCGCCACGCTCACCGCCCCCTCTTTCGGCCCAGTCCACAACCGGCCCGACCGCGGCACCTGCCGCTGCGGCACCCAGCACGCCCCGGACGCCCCGGAACTGGGCACCGCCCTCGACCCGACGACGTATGACTACGCGGGCGCCGTCCTGTTCAACAACCACGCCGGACAGCTCTGGCAGCGCTTCACCACACGCTTGCGCCGCGAACTCGCCGCCCGCGCCGGCCTCACCCGCCGCGAACTCGCCGACCGCGTCCGTGTCTCCTACGGCAAGGTTGCCGAGTTTCAGAAGCGCGGTGCCTTGCACTTCCATGCTGTGATCCGGCTCGACGGACCGGACGGACCCGGAACGCCTCCGCCTGCCTGGGCAACGGTCGGCCTCCTCGCAGACGCCATCCATGCTGCTGCCGCGCACCCCTACACGTCCGTGTCCGTCCCGGCCGCCGGGGACCAACCGGCCCGGTCCTTCCGCTGGGGCACACAGCTCGACGTGCGCCCGGTGAAGGCGTTCGGCGATGGCTCCGACATCACCGAACAGGCCGTCGCCTCGTACGTCGCCAAGTACTCCACCAAAGCCGCCGAGAACACCGGCACGCTTGACCGCCGTATCGGCGAACTCGCGGAACTCGACCGCCACCAGGTCCCAGACCACACCCGCCGACTCATCACCGCATGCCGCGACCTGGACCGCCTCTACCCGGACCGACGGCTGTGGGCCTGGGCTCACATGCTCGGCTTCCGCGGCCACTTCTCCTCCAAGTCCCGCCGCTACTCCACCACCCTCGGGGCCCTGCGCCAGACACGCGCCGACTACCGCGCCGCCCAGGAACACACCGCCCTCGCCCTGGACGACCGCGAGCCGGACACCGTCCTCGTCCTCACCGACTGGCAGTACGCCGGACACGGCCACACCCCCGGCGAATCCGCCCTCGCCGCCACCATCGCCCGGGACCTCCAGCTCAACCGAGAAACCGCACGCGAAGCCCTACGCGACGAACTCACCAACGAAGGGAAGTGCTGACCATGCCCTCAGAGGGCGTTAAGTCCCGTTCCTGATGATGTGGTGTCGCCCGTTCGTGGGTGATGGGGCGGTTTCGCCCTCGTGTCATGGCGTGTACATGA
>NZ_JBFBJX010000044.1:0-13743 GCF_040686295.1 Streptomyces sp. NPDC085944
CGGACACCCCCCGACCCGACCCCTCCTCGCCGTACGCGGCTCTCCCCCGCCCCACGCCACTGCCCCGTCCCCGCCGTACGCGGCTCCCCGCCGCCCTCGCCGCCCCAGCTGCAGGCAGTCCGCCACGCCACCGCCGCTGCTGCTGGCGGCAGTCGCCATGCCTGCCGCCCCCGCTGCTGGCAGTCGCCATGCCTGCCGCCCCCGCTGCTGGCAGTCCGCCACGCCTGCCGCCCCAGCTGCAGGGAGTCCGCCACGCCACCGCCGCTGCTGCTGGCGGCAGTCGCCATGCCTGCCGCCCCCGCTGCGGGCAGGCGTGCCGCTGGGGCGGCACGGGTGGGCGCTGGGGGTACCTCCCAGGCCGTTCAGGCCCGTTCAGGCACTGGGGGGTAGGCACCCCACAAGGCCGGGCTGCGCTTCCCACCCGCGCCCGCACCCGCGCCCGGGCACCTCGTCGGCGCCGGGCCGCGTGACCCGCCCCACGCCCGCGCCGGGTGTCACGCCGCAGCACCCCGTCGGCTCACCTCCCGTACAACCCCGCCAGCCGCCCCGCATCCTGAGCGAAGCGTTCCCGCAGGGCCGTCGGCGCCAGTACCTCCACCTCCGGTCCGAGCCGGCGGAGCTGCTCGTGCGCGACCTCCTCCGACTCCACCGGCAGCGTCACCGTCACCCAGCCGTCCGCGTCCGGCGCCTCCGCGGCGTCCAGCGCCTCCCGGGCGGACAGCGCGTCGACGGCGTACGGCAGCCTGCGCACGCCGTCGGCAGACAGCCGCGCCACGACCTCCGCCCGCAGGATCGACCGTGCGAACTGCCCGGCCCGCTCCGCCCAGAACGCGGGCAGGTCGAAGCCCCCGTCCCGCTCGAAGCGCTCCCCGCCCGCCTCCACCGCCGTGAAGCGGTCGATGCGGTACACGCGGAAGACATCGTCACCCGTCGCCCGCGCGACCCTCGCGCACAGGTACCAGACCCCGGCCTTCAACACGAGGCCGTACGGCTCCAGCTCCCGGACGACCTCCTCCTCCCCGCGCCGGTAACGCGCCGAGAACCGCCGGTCGTCCCAGACCGCCTCCGCGACCGCGGGCAGCAGCTCGGGCGTCTCCGGCTCGCGGAACCAGTTCGGCGCGTCCAGGTGGAACCGCTGCGCCGCCGTACGGGAGGCGTCCCGCAGGGAGGGGAGCAGGGCCGCCGACACCTTCAGGCGGGCTGCCGAGGCCGCGTCCTCCAGGCCCATCTCGCGCAGCGCCCCGGGGACCCCGGACAGGAACAGCGCCTCCGCCTCGCCCCGGGCGAGCCCGGTCAGCCGGGTGCGGTAGCCGCCGATCAGGCGGTAGCCGCCGGCCCGGCCGCGCTCCGCGTACACCGGCACACCCGCCTCCGACAGGGCCTGCGCGTCCCGTGTGACGGTTCGCTCCGAGACCTCCAGCTCCCGGGCCAGCTCGGCGGCGGTCATGGCCGGGCGGGACTGGAGGAGCAGCACCATCTTGATCAGGCGGGCAGCACGCATCCCCACATGATGCCGGAGGATGCGGAAGGCCCCCGCCGGGGTGGGGCGGGGGCCTGCTCGCAGTGCCGGGGCCTACAGGCCGTAGCGCTCGCGCGCCTCCTTCACGGCCGTCGCCTTGACCTCGCCGCGCTTGGCGAGCTGGGCCAGGGCCGCGACCACGATGGACTCGGCGTCCACCCCGAAGTGGCGGCGGGCGGCGTCACGGGTGTCCGACAGGCCGAAGCCGTCGGCACCGAGCGACGAGTAGTCCTGCTCGACCCACTGCGCGATCTGGTCCGGGACCTGGCGCATGTAGTCGGAGACCGCGAGGACCGGGCCCTCGGCGCCCTGCAGCGCCCGGCGGACGTACGGCACCCGCTCCTCGCCGCGCAGCAGCGCCGCGTCGGCGTCCATGGCGTCCCGGCGCAGCTCGGTCCAGGAGGTCGCGGACCACACGTCGGCGGCCACGCCCCACTCCTCGGCGAGCAGCCGCTGCGCCTCGAGCGTCCAGTGGATCGCCGTGCCGGAGCCCAGCAGCTGGATGCGCGGGGCGTTCGCGGCCGGGGTCAGGCCCGCCGTCTCCGCCGTGTTGAAGCGGTACAGGCCCTTGACGATGCCCTCGTCGACGCCGGCGCCGGACGGCTTGGCCGGCTGCGGCATCGGCTCGTTGTAGACCGTCAGGTAGTAGAAGACGTTCGGGTCCTCACCCGGGGCCGCCTCGCCGTACATGCGGCGCAGACCGTCCTTGACGATCGTCGCGATCTCGTACGCGAACGCCGGGTCGTAGGAGAGGGCGGCGGGGTTGGTCGCCGCGATGGCGGGGGAGTGGCCGTCCGCGTGCTGGAGGCCCTCACCGGTGAGGGTGGTGCGGCCCGCGGTGGCACCGACCAGGAAGCCGCGGCCCAGCTGGTCGCCGAGCTGCCACATCTGGTCGGCCGTGCGCTGCCAGCCGAACATCGAGTAGAAGATGTAGAACGGGATCATCGCCTCGCCGTGCGTCGCGTACGCGGTGGACGCGGCGATGAAGTCGGCCATCGAACCGGCCTCGGTGATCCCCTCGTTGAGGATCTGGCCGTTCTTGGCCTCCTTGTAGTACATCAGCTGGTCGCGGTCGACCGGCTCGTACGTCTGGCCCTTGGGCGAGTAGATGCCCAGGGACGGGAAGAGGCTCTCCATGCCGAAGGTGCGCGCCTCGTCGGGGACGATCGGCACCCAGCGCTTGCCGGTCTCCTTGTCGCGGACCAGGTCCTTGACCAGGCGGACGAAGGCCATGGTCGTCGCGACGCTCTGCGAGCCGGAGCCCTTGTCGAAGGCCGCGAAGGCCTTGTCCGCGGGGGCGGGCAGCGGGGCGAGGGGGTGCACGCGACGGGCGGGGGCCGGACCGCCGAGGGCGGCGCGGCGCTCCTGGAGGTAGCGGACCTCGGGGGAGTCGGCGCCCGGGTGGCCGTAGGGGACCACGCCGTCGACGAAGGCGCTGTCCGCGATCGGCAGGCCGAGCAGGTCGCGCATGTCCTTGAACTCGTCCACCGAGAGCTTCTTCATCTGGTGGTTGGCGTTCTTCGACGCGAAGCCGGTGCCGAGGGTGTGGCCCTTGACCGTCTGGGCCAGGATCACGGTCGGCGCGCCCTTGTGGGCGAGCGCGGCCTTGTACGCGGCGTACACCTTGCGGGACTCGTGACCGCCGCGCGAGAAGTGGAAGCAGTCGAGGATCTTGTCGTCGGACAGGAGCTTCGCCATCTCGGCGAGCTGCGGGTCCTTGTTGAAGAAGTCCTCGCGGATGTAGGCGGCGTCGCGGGTCTGGTACGTCTGGACCTGCGCGTCCGGTACCTCGCGCAGACGGCGTACCAGCGCGCCGGTGGTGTCGAGCTGGAACAGCTCGTCCCAGGCGGTGCCCCACAGCGACTTGACGACGTTCCAGCCGGCGCCGCGGAACTGGGCCTCCAGCTCCTGCACGATCTTGAAGTTGGCGCGGACCGGACCGTCGAGGCGCTGCAGGTTGCAGTTGATGACGAAGGTCAGGTTGTCCAGGCCCTCACGGGAGGCGAGGGTGAGCGCGGTGGTGGACTCCGGCTCGTCCATCTCGCCGTCGCCGAGGAACGCCCACACGTGGGAGTTCGTCAGGTCCTTGATGCCGCGGCTGGTCAGGTAGCGGTTGAACCGCGCCTGGTAGATCGCGGAGATCGGGCCGAGGCCCATCGAGACGGTGGGGAACTCCCACAGCCAGGGCAGCCGGCGCGGGTGCGGGTAGGACGGCAGACCGTTGCCGCCGGCCTCGCGGCGGAAGTTGTCCAGCTGCTCCTCGTTCAGGCGGCCGTCGAGGAAGGCGCGGGCGTAGATGCCGGGGGAGGCGTGGCCCTGAATGTAGAGCTGGTCGCCGGAGCCGTCCCCCTCCTTGCCCTTGAAGAAGTGGTTGAAGCCGGTCTCGTAGAGCCAGGCCGCGGAGGCGAAGGTGGCGATGTGGCCGCCGACGCCGTGCTTGCTGCCGCGGGTCACCATCGCCGCCGCGTTCCAGCGGTTCCACGCGGTGATCCGCTGCTCCATCGCCTCGTCGCCTTCCACGGCGGGCTCGGCGGAGGTGGGGATGGTGTTGACGTAGTCGGTCTCGAGGAGCTTCGGCAGCGCGAGGCCGGCGCCCTCGGCGCGCTCCAGCGTGCGGCGCATCAGGTACGCGGCACGGTGCGGCCCGGCCGCCTTGGCGACGGCGTCCAGGGAGGCCTGCCACTCGGCGGTCTCCTCGGGGTCGCGGTCCGGGAGCTGGTCGAGCTCGCTCGGCTGGATGGCTTTCGGGTCGGTCGTCATGTCGCCGCCTTCCTCAGTCGAAGGGGGTTCCCTCATCGTCAAGGGTTCGGGGGTGCCCTAGGTCTTTGGCAGGACAGGGCTGGGCTCCGGTGGGAGTCCAAGCGTGACTGTAACTCCCTGATCGATGATCGATCAAAGGGTTGAGGGGCAAAACCTCTTGATCACGAGAAAGTCGGCACGGGGTGCCTTCGGCGGTGGCACGGGGTGACCTTGAAGTTGGGGGTTTGTGCAGGTGAGCGCGGTGCGGCTCGGGTGGTTCGGCTGTGTGGCGCCTGCGGGTGCGTCGTGGTTGATCACGCCCGCGCGGCGGAGCCGCACATCGATACAGCCCCGCGCCCCGGGAAGGCTGCGCCGTTCTTCAGGGGCGCGGCGCGCAGCCCAGGACGTGGGACTTGACGATCTCCGGGATGCGCGGGTCCCGGCGGCGGAAGGCGGCGACCAGCTCCTCGTGCTCCTCCGCGTACGACTGCTGCACCGTCCCCAGCCACCGTATCGACAACGCCGTGAACACCTCGATCCCCAGCCCCTCCCACGTGTGCAGCAGCACCGAGTTGCCCGCAGCCCGCACCAGCTCCCGGTGGAAGCCCACCGTGTGCCGCACCTGGCCCGTGCCGTCGGAGACCCGGTCGGCCTCGTACAGCGCGGCGACGTGCGGTTCCAGGGCCGAGCAGTCCACGGCGAGCCGGTCCGCCGCCAGCTCGGCCGCGATCGCCTCCAGACCGGCCCGGACCGGGTAGCTCTCCTCCAGGTCGGCGGCGGTCAGGTTCCGCACCCGTACGCCCTTGTTCGGCGCGGACTCGATCAGCCGCAGCGACTCCAGCTCCCGCAGCGCCTCCCGGACCGGCGTCTGGCTGACCTCCAGCTCGGTCGCGATCCGCCGCTCCACGATCCGCTCGCCCGGCTGCCAGCGCCCGCTGATGATCCCTTCCAGGATGTGCTCGCGGATCTGTTCGCGCAGCGAGTGGACGACGGGCGCGGTCATGGGAGCTCCTTCGGGAGGGTCCCCTTCGGACCCCTGGGGCGGCTGACGTTGAGCAACAATACGGCCGTCACGGCGAGCGGGAAGGGCGCATGGGGGCGCTTTTACGCAGGTGAGACGAGACTTACACAGCGTGCCCCGGCCGGAACACGGCGGTGCCCCCGCCCGGGAGGATCCGGGCGGGGGCACCGTACAGGCCCGCTGGCGGGGAGAGACTACAGGCCGAGCTCGACCTCGAACTCGCCCGCCTCCAGGATCGCCTTGACCGCAGTCAGGTAGCGGGCGGCGTCGGCGCCGTCCACCAGACGGTGGTCGTAGGACAGGGTCAGGTACGTCATGTCGCGGACGCCGATGACCGGGCCGTCCTCCGTCTCGATGACGGCCGGACGCTTGACCGTGGCACCGATGCCGAGGATGGCGACCTGGCCCGGCGGCACGATGATCGTGTCGAACAGCGCGCCGCGCGAACCGGTGTTGCTGATGGTGAAGGTCGCACCCGCCAGCTCGTCCGGGCTGATCTTGCTGGCCCGCACCTTGCCCGCCAGGTCGGCGGTCGCCTTGGCGATGCCGGCCAGGTTCAGGTCACCGGCGTTCTTGATGACCGGGGTCATCAGGCCCTTCTCGGAGTCCACCGCGATACCGATGTTCTCGGTGTCGAAGTAGGTGATGGTCCCCTCGGCCTCGTTGATCTTGGCGTTGATCGGCGCGTGCGCCTTCAGCGCCTGGGCCGCCGCCTTGACGAAGAACGGCATCGGCGACAGCTTGACGCCCTCACGTGCCGCGAACGCGTCCTTGGCACGGGCGCGCAGCTTCATCAGACGGGTGACGTCGACCTCGACGACCGACGACAGCTGGGCCTGCTCGTGCAGCGCCTTGACCATGTTGTCGCCGATGACCTTGCGGATGCGCGGCATCTTGACGGTCTGGCCACGCAGCGGGGAGGCCTCCAGGACGGGGGCCTTCTTCGCGGCGGGCGCGGCGGGGGCGGCGGCCGCCGGAGCCGGGGCGGCCTTCGCGGCCTCGGCGGCGGCGACGACGTCCTGCTTGCGGATACGGCCGCCGACGCCGGTGCCCTTGACGGTGGACAGGTCGACGCCGTTCTCGGCGGCGAGCTTGCGCACCAGCGGGGTGACGTACGCGCCGTCGTCCACGGGCTGGGCGGCGGCCGGGGCAGCCGGAGCGGCGGCCGGGGCCGGCGCGGGCGCCGGGGCGGCGGGCTGGGCGGCGGGAGCCGGCGGCGCCTGCGGAGCCGGGGCGGCCGGAGCCGGAGCGGCCTGTGCGGGAGCCGGGGCCGGAGCCGCCGGAGCCGGGGTGGGCTCGGGCTGGGCCGGGGCTTCCTGGGCCGGGGCTTCCTGGGCCGGGGCCGCGGGGGCGGCCGGGGCAGCCGCCGGGGCGGCACCCGCCGCACCGATGACGGCGAGCTTGGCGCCGACCTCCGCGGTCTCGTCCTCGCCGACCACGATCTCCAGCAGGGTGCCGGAGGCGGGCGCCGGGATCTCGGTGTCGACCTTGTCGGTCGAGACCTCGAGCAGCGGCTCGTCGGCCTCGACGCTGTCACCGACCGACTTCAGCCAGCGGGTGACGGTGCCCTCGGTGACGGACTCGCCGAGCGCGGGCAGGACGACGTCCGTGCCCTCGGCGGAGCCACCGGCGGCGGCTTCGGCGGTGGGAGCGGACGCCGGGGCGGCCTGCTCGGTGGAGGGGGCGGCCGGGGCGGGCTCGGGGGCCGGCTCGGCGACCTGCTCGGCCTGCGGGGCCGGCTCGGCGGCGGGGGCGCCGGAGCCGTCGTCGATCAGCGCCAGCTCGGCGCCGACCTCGACGGTCTCGTCCTCGGCGACCTTGATGGAGGACAGCACGCCGGAGGCGGGCGCCGGGATCTCGGTGTCGACCTTGTCGGTCGAGACCTCGAGCAACGGCTCGTCGGCCTCGACACGCTCACCCTCGGCCTTCAGCCAACGGGTGACGGTGCCCTCGGTGACGCTCTCGCCGAGCGCCGGCAGGGTTACGGAAACCGCCATGGTTTCGGTTGCTCCTTACGAAAGTGCGGAAGTCTGTGTCGTCGCGCCCGAAGACCTGAGCGGTCAGTCGTGCATGTGGAGCGGCTTGCCGGCCAGCGCCAGGTGGGCCTCGCCGAGCGCCTCGTTCTGCGTCGGGTGGGCGTGGATGAGCTGAGCCACCTCGGCCGGCAGCGCCTCCCAGTTGTAGATCAGCTGCGCCTCGCCGACCTGCTCGCCCATACGGTCGCCGACCATGTGGACGCCGACCACGGCACCGTCCTTGACCTGGACGAGCTTGATCTCGCCCGCGGTCTTCAGGATGCGGCTCTTGCCGTTGCCGCCGAGCGGGAACTTGATCGAGACGACCTTGTCCGCGCCGTAGACCTCCTTCGCCCTGGCCTCCGTGAGACCGACGGAGGCGACCTCCGGGTGGCAGTACGTCACCCGCGGCACGCCGTCGTAGTCGACCGGGACGGTCTTCAGGCCGGCGAGCCGCTCCGCCACCAGGATGCCCTCGGCGAAGCCGACGTGCGCGAGCTGGAGGGTGGGAACGAGGTCACCGACGGCGGAGATGGTCGGGACGTTGGTCCGCATGTACTCGTCCACGAGGACGAAGCCGCGGTCCATCGCGACGCCGTTCTCCTCGTAGCCCAGGCCCTGCGAGACCGGGCCGCGGCCGATGGCGACGAGCAGGACCTCGGCCTCGAACTCCTTGCCGTCGGCGAGGGTGACCCTGACGCCGTCCTGGGTGTACTCCGCCTTCTGGAAGAAGGTGCCCAGGTTGAACTTGATGCCCCGCTTGCGGAAGGCGCGCTCCAGGAGCTTGGAGCTGTTCTCGTCCTCGACCGGGACCAGGTGCTTGAGGCCCTCGATGACCGTGACCTCGGAACCGAAGGACTTCCACGCGGAGGCGAACTCCACGCCGATGACGCCACCGCCCAGGACGATCGCGGACTTCGGCACGCGGTCCAGCGTGAGGGCGTGGTCCGAGGAGATGATCCGGTTGCCGTCGATCTCCAGGCCCGGCAGCGTCTTCGGCACGGAGCCGGTCGCGAGCAGGACGTGGCGGCCCTCGACGCGCCGACCGTCGACGTCGACAGAGGTGGGGGAGGAGAGGCGGCCCTCCCCCTCGATGTAGGTGATCTTGCGGGAGGCGACCAGACCCTGCAGGCCCTTGTACAGGCCGGCGATCACCTCGTCCTTGTACTTGTGCACGCCCGCCATGTCGACGCCCTCGAAGGACGTCTTGACGCCGAACTGCTCGCTCTCGCGGGACTGGTCGGCGACCTCGCCCGCGTGGAGCAGGGCCTTGGTGGGGATGCAACCGTTGTGCAGGCAGGTGCCGCCAAGCTTGTTCTTCTCGATCAGGGCGACGTCCAGGCCCAGCTGCGCCCCGCGCAGGGCCGCAGCGTAACCACCGCTGCCACCGCCGAGGATCACTAGGTCGAAAACGGTGCTGGCGTCGTTCGCCACGTCACGTCCTCCATGCATGTGCGCCACGCCGGTCTCCAGTGACCGGTCGGCGGCTGGTGTCCGGCCGCTCTTTGTTCTCGGCCCTTGGGTGGGCCCTGTCCTGCCGGGCCCCATCTTCGCACTTGTGAGAGACGAACGAGACGTGGGGCCGGGGTGTGAGACACCCCACGTTCACATGAGCGGACTCCCCTGGGGTTCTTCTCGGCCGACGCCGGGACAGCCCACCAAGGGGCGCGGGGAACCGCGCGACGAGCCACGACGGGCCCGCAGCCGCGCAATCACCCGCACCCCGAGTTCTCAGGCGTACGTCAGCCGAGATCGCCGAGGGCAACCCGCTCGGCAACCCGCACCAGCGTCCGCACCGCCGTCCCCGTACCGCCCTTCGGCGTGTACCCGAACGGCCCGCCCTCGTTGAAGGCCGGACCCGCGATGTCCAGGTGCGCCCACGTGATGCCCTCGCCGACGAACTCCCGCAGGAACAGACCGGCCACCAGACCGCCGCCCATCCGCTCACCCATGTTCGCGATGTCCGCGGTCGGCGAGTCCATGCCCTTGCGCAGGTGCTCCGGCAGCGGCATCGGCCACGCCGGCTCGCCCGACTCCTCCGCCGCCTCGTGCACCGCGGAGCGGAACGCGTCGTCGTTCGCCATGATCCCGTACGTCCGGCTGCCCAGCGCCAGCATCATCGCTCCGGTCAGCGTCGCCACGTCGATGATCGCGTCCGGCTTCTCCAGCGAGGCCGCCCACAGCGCGTCGGCGAGCACGAGCCGGCCCTCGGCGTCGGTGTTGAGCACCTCCACCGTCTTGCCGCTGTACATGCGCAGCACGTCACCCGGGCGCGTCGCCGAGCCCGACGGCATGTTCTCGGCCAGCGCCAGCCAGCCGGTCACGTTGACCTCCAGGCCGAGCCGCGCGGCGGCGACGACCGCGGCGAACACGGCTGCGGCGCCCGCCATGTCGCACTTCATCGTCTCGTTGTGCCCGGCCGGCTTCAGCGAGATGCCGCCCGAGTCGTACGTGATGCCCTTGCCGACGAAGGCGAGGGACTTCTTCGCCTTGGACGAGGTGTACGACAGCTTCACCAGCCGCGGACCCGACGCCGAACCGGCGCCGACGCCGAGGATGCCGCCGTAGCCGCCCTTGGTGAGCGCCTTCTCGTCGAGCACCTGCACCTTGATGCCGTGCTCCTTGGCCGCGGCCTGCGCCACCGCCGCGAACGCCTCCGGGTTCAGGTCGTTCGGCGGGGTGTTGACGAGGTCGCGGGCGCGGTTCAGCTCCTCGGCGACCGCCGCCGCACGCTCGATCGCGGCCTTGTACGCCTTGTCGCGGGGCTTGCCGCCCAGCAGCGCGGCCTCCGCCAGCGGGGCCTTGCCGTTGCCGTTGCCCTTGGCGGCCTTGGTCTCCTTCGCGGACTCCTTGTACGCGTCGAAGGAGTACGCGCCGAGCAGCACGCCCTCGGCGACGACACCGGCGTCGGCGGCCTCCGTGAGCGGCAGGGCGAAGGCGGCCTTCTTGGCGCCGGCCAGCGCACGGGCGGCCGCGCCGGCGGCCCTGCGCAGCGTCTCCGCGTCGAAGCCGGCGTCCTTCTCGGGCTCGGCACCGAGGCCCACCGCCACGACGACGGGTGCCTTGAAGCCGGACGGCGCGGGCAGCTTCGTCACCTCGCCCTCGGCGCCCGAGGCGCCGAGGGTCTCCAGGACGCCGGCGAGCCGGCCGTCGTACGCCTTGTCCACGGCTTCGGCGCCCGGTGCGACGGACGGGCCGTTCGCGCCCTTGGCGACACCGATCACGATCGCGTCGGCCCGGAGGCCGGGCGCCGCGGCGGTGGAGAGAGTGAGAGCAGTCACGGTGGTGAAATCTCGCTTCCGTATGAAGTCTGGTGTGGCCGAATGCGGGTGGGTCGACCGGGCCCGACATCCGACCCTAGATCCCTCCTGCGATGCGGTCCTCGCCTGGGCAGGCGAACACTCGGCACGAGCCTACGCTCGCCCCCGGCCGCACCCCCTCCCGCGGGGCCGCGGTTTCCGCGCCGAGCCGTCGATGAGAGATCATTCCGGGAGTACGCCGCCGCCCCAACCGCACTCTGGAGCAACCCCTGTGAGACGCCCGGTCCTGTCGACAGCCCTCCTGCTGCTGCTCGCGGGCTGCACGTCGGCCCCCGGCGACGACGGCGCCGGCGGCGGGGACGCCGGACACTGGCGGCCGACGCCGGGCACCGCCTGGCAGTGGCAGCTCAGCGGCACACTGGACACGTCCGTGGACGTGCCGGTCTACGACATCGACGGCTTCGACCACGACAAGGCCACGGTCGCGGGTCTGCACGAGGACGGACGCAAGGTCATCTGCTACGTCTCCACCGGCGCCTGGGAGGACTTCCGGCCCGACGCCGACGCGTTCCCGGCGCAGGTGCTGGGCAAGGGCAACGGCTGGGAGGGCGAGCGGTGGCTGGACATCCGCGCGACGGACGTCCTTGAGCCGCTGATGGCCGAGCGCCTCGACATGTGCCGCGACAAGGGCTTCGACGCCGTGGAGCCGGACAACATGGACGGCTACAAGAACGACACCGGCTTCCCGCTCACCGGCGACGACCAGCTCCGCTACAACCGGCTGATCGCCGAGCTCGCCCACGACCGCGGGATGGCCGTCGGGCTGAAGAACGACCTGGACCAGATCCCGGAACTCGTCGACGACTTCGACTTCGCCGTCAACGAGCAGTGCGCCCAGTACGGCGAGTGCGCCGACAACCGGCCGTTCGTCGACGCGGGCAAGGCGGTCTTCCACGTCGAGTACGAGCTGCCGACGGAACGCTTCTGCGCCGACTCCCGTGAGCTGCGGCTCAGTTCGATGCTGAAGAGGTACGAACTGGACGCGTGGCGCGAGGCCTGCTGAGGCCGGCTGAGGCCTGCCGGGGCCTGCCGGGGCCTGCGCCTCGCACCGGTCAGCCCAGGACCAGTACCACCAGCGCGGTCGTGGCCGCCGTCTCCGCCACCCCGCCGAAGACGTCGCCCGTGACGCCGCCGAAGCGGCGGACGCAGTGCCGCAGCAGCAGTTCGGCGAGGGCGATCGCGCACACGACGGCGAGTGCGGTGCGCAGGGCGTCGTACGGGCCCAGGGACGCGCCCGCCGCCGCGGCGGCCAGGGTGACGGCCGCCGCCGCGGTCAGCGCCCGGCCGCTCGGGACGACTCCGGCGACCGCCGCGCCCAGTCCCTCCGGGCGGGCGGCGGGCACCCCGGCCCGGGCCGCCGTCGTGAGGGCCAGCCGGGCGGCGGTCGCCGACACCACGGCGGCGAGCGCGCCCCGCGCCCACGAGCCGTCGTAGGCCTGGGCGAGGGCGGCCACCTGGGCGAGGAGCGTGAACAGGAGGGTGAGTACGCCGAACGGCCCGATGTCCGACTGCTTCATGATCCGCAGGGCGTCCTCGGCGGGTTTGCCGCTGCCCAGACCGTCGGCGGTGTCGGCCAGCCCGTCCAGATGCAGTCCGCGGGTGAGCACGGCGGGGACGGCGGCCGTGGCGACCGCGGCGAGCAGGCTCCCGGCGCCCAGCGCGAGCAGCAGCAGCCCGGCGGCCGCGGCGAGGACGCCCACCGTCAGCCCGGCCAGCGGGGCGCACAGCATGCCGCCGCGCGCGGCGTCGCGGTCCCAGCGGGCCACCTTGACCGGGAGCACGGTGAGAGTGCCGAAGGCGAACCGGAGGCCGTCGGCGGAGGGAGTCCTGAGCACCGGCGCAGACTACCCGGCAGTCGGCGGGGCGTTGCCGGGCCCCGGTGGACATATCGCCGTAGCGTGCGCACATGGGAGATTGGTGGCAGCGCAACATCATGGAACCGGGCAAGCTGCCGCTGCTCCTCGCGCTGACGGCGTTCGTGCTGACGTTCGTGGTCACGCGGGTCATCACCCGTCTGATCCGGGCGGGCCGGGGGCCCTTCGGCAACGTCAAGGCGGGCGGGGTGCACGTCCATCACGTGGTCCCCGGGATCGTCCTCACCGTCGTCGGCGGCTTCGCCGCGGTCGCGGGAGGGCGGCACGGGTTCGGGTCCGCGGTCGCGGCGGTGGTCTTCGGCATGGGCGCGGGGCTCGTCCTGGACGAGTTCGCGCTGATCCTGCACCTCGACGACGTCTACTGGACCGAGGCGGGGCGCAAGAGCGTGGAGGTCGTGGTGCTCACCGCGGCCCTGGTCGGGCTGGTCCTGGCGGGCTTCACGCCCTTCGGCGTCGACGGTGTGAGCCAGGACGAGTTGCAGGACCGCGCGAACGTCATCGCGACGGTTGCCGGGAACTTCCTCTTCTCCCTCCTCGCCCTGGCCAAGGGCAAGGCGCGAATCGCGATCTTCGGAGTCATCGTGCCCGTGATCGCGCTGGTCGGCGCGGTCCGCCTGGCCCGCCCCGGCTCCCCGTGGGCCCGCCGCTTCTACGCCCGCCGCCCGCGCGCCCGCGCGAAGGCCCGCCTCCGCGCCTACCGCCACGACCGCCGCTGGTCCGGCCCCCGCCGCGCCGTCCAGGACTGGATCGGCGGCCGCCCGGACCCACGGTGACGATGCCGATGCCTCCGGCGGTGGCGCGGGGTGCCTGCGGCGCGGGTGCAGGTGCCTTCGGCGGTGGTGGGGGTGCCTGCGGCGCCGGTGCAGGTGCCTTCGGCGGTGGTGCGGGGTTCGCGTGGGTGGTGGGGTGCCTGCGGCGCCGGTGCGGGCGTCTTGGGCGGTGGGTGATGGGGGTGCCTGCGGCGCCGGTGCGGGTGCCTTCGGTGGTGGTGGGGATGCCTGCGGCGGCTTGTGCGGGGTGCGTGGTGGTGGGGGGTGCCTGCGGCGCCTGTGCGGGGTGCGGGGTGCCTGCGGCGGTGGTGCGGGGTGCCTGCGGCGCCGGTGCGGGTTGGGTGGGGGTGCGCGTGGCGCCTTGGGGTGCGTGGTGGGTCGGGGTCGGGTCGGGGGGTGTCCGTCCTCGGAACGGCGCGGAATCGGTCGGCCACAGATCTTCCCCGGCGTTGACGCGCCAACCGCTGCGGGCGGACACCCCCCGA
>NZ_JBFBJX010000045.1:0-5457 GCF_040686295.1 Streptomyces sp. NPDC085944
AACGCCGTCACAAAAGCCACCGGCACCGACGCCGCCTCAACAAACGACCACCCCTCCGGAACCCCCACCACCACCCGCTCATCCACCACGACGGACGAGCCGAACCAGTCGCCGCCCAGCCCCATCACCCTGTCGCCGACGGCCACGCCGGTCACGCCGGGGCCGATCTCGGTGACCACGCCTGAGCCTTCGCTGCCCATCCGCGCGCCCTCCGCGTCGGGGTAGGTGCCCAGCGAGATCAGCACGTCGCGGAAGTTGACGCCGGCCGCTCGGACGTCGACGCGTACATCGCGCTCGCCGAGCGGCCGGGCCGCCGCCGTCTCCGGGACCGGGGTGATCCCGTCGAGTGCGGCTCCGGGAGTGGTCCGCAACCGCCAAGGTATTTCGGGCAGTTCGGGGGTGTCCGGTACCGCGGTGAGTCGCGGGACGAGGGCCTCGCCCCGCCGGAGCGCCAGTTGCGGTTCCCCGGTGCCGAGGGCCGAGGGCAGGGCGGCGAGTGAGCCCGGGTCGTGGTCGAGGTCGGCCAGGACGAACCGGCCGGGGTGTTCCGACTGCGCGGAACGCACCAGGCCCCAGACCGGCGTGGCCGCGAGACCCGGCACACCCTC
The DNA here is from genome assembly GCF_040686295.1 of Streptomyces sp. NPDC085944. Lineage (NCBI taxonomy): Bacteria > Bacillati > Actinomycetota > Actinomycetes > Kitasatosporales > Streptomycetaceae > Streptomyces > Streptomyces sp. NPDC085944. The sequence continues at coordinate 609 of NZ_JBFBJX010000045.1, forward strand.
GCCCGGCCCCGCCGCCACGGCTCCCCGCGTGAGCAGCACCAGCTTGGCGCCGGTGGCGGCGAACGCCTCGTCGGCCAGCCAGGACTGCACGAGGGCCAGCGCGTGCCCGGCGGCGGCCAGCGCCTCCTGCGCCGTGTCCCCTTCTTCGCCGGCCGGGAGCGCCGGGCCCTGGTCCACGCTCACCAGCACGTACGCCGGTGCCGGGCACCGGCCGTCGGCCAACTGCTCGGCCAGGCCGGTCAGATCGTCATGGCGTGACGTACCGGCATCGAGCCCGGCACCGGGGTTCTCCGGGCCGACGAACGCGAGGACCGGTGCGGCGGCCGCGGGCTCCGTACCGGCGGCCGGCACCGGTACGGGGGTCCAGTGCACACGGTGCAGGGTGCCCGCGCCCTGGCCGGCCGTCGTGCCGGCGTCCTGGAGCGGGCGGGTCACCAGGGTGTCGGCGGAGGCCACCGGCCGGCCCGCCTCGTCCGCCAGCAGCACCGACATCCCACCGCCGGTGACCGGCGTGAGCCGCACCCGCAGGCGCGACGCTCCGGTGGCGTACAGCGAGACACCGGTCCACAGGAACGGCAGCTCGACGGAGGTGAGGTCGTCCGCGCGGGCCGGCCAGGCGTGCAGGGCCGCGTCCAGCAGTGCCGGGTGCAGGCCGAATCCGTCGGCGGCCTCACGTGCCTCGTCGGGCAGGGTGACCTCGGCGTAGATCTCGTCGCCCCGGCTCCAGACGGTGTCGAGGCCGCGGAAGACCGGGCCGTAGGACAGTCCGGCGGCGGCGAGCCGCTCGTACAGCCCACTCGTGTCGACCTGCCGGGCACCGTCGGCGGGGGGCCAGTTGTCGAGGCCGGCGGGTTCGTGCCGGTCGGGGGCGGCCGTGAGGGTGGCGCGGGCGTGCCGCGCCCAGACACCCTCGGTGTCGCACACGTACACGCCCACGGCACGGCGGCCGTCGCCGTCCTCGGGGCCGCCCACCATCACCTGGACGCGCAGAGCGTCGCGGTACGCGGGGAGCACGATCGGCGTTTCGATGCTCAGTTCTTCGAGCCGGTCGCAACCGACGGTGTCCGCCGCGCGCAGCACGGTCTCGACGAGGGCGCTGCCCGGGAGGACCGTCCGGCCCCCCACCGTGTGGTCGGCCAGCCACGGGTGGGTGCGCAGTGACCAGCGGCCGGTGAACAGGTGGCCGTCGCAGTCGGGCAGGGGCACGCCCGCGTCGAGCAGCGGGTGTTCGACGGGTTCCATGCCGGTCGCGGCGGCGTCCACGACGGCGGACGTGGCGGAGTCGAGCCAGTGCCGGCGGCGCTGGAAGGCGTAGGTGGGCAGGTCGACGGGGACGGCTCCGGTCGCGTCGAACACGCGGGACCAGTCAACCCGCGTTCCGGCGGCGTGGGCCTCGGCGAGGGACCTGAGCAGCCGGGGTTCGCCGCCGTCGCCGCGCCGCAGCGTCTCGACCACCGACGCGTCGCTGCCGTGGTCCTCTGCGGTCTGCTGCACTCCGGGGGTGAGCACCGGGTGCGGGCTGACTTCGACGAAGTGGCGGAAGCCCGCGTCGAGCAGGCCTCGCACGGTGTCCTCGAAGCGGACCTGGGAGCGGAGGTTGCGGTACCAGTAGGCGGCGTCCAGCGTGGTCGTGTCGGCCTTCTCGGCGGTCACGGTGGAGTGGAACGGCACGTCGCAGGGGCGCGGGGACAGGCCGGACGCCGCCTTCTCGACCTCGGCGCGGATCTCCTCCATGTGGACCGAGTGGGAGGCGTAGTCGACCGGGATGCGGCGGGTGCGCACGCCCTCGGCCTCGTAGGCGGCCAGGAGCGCGTCCAGCGCGGCGGCGTCGCCGGAGACCACGACGTGCGAGGGGCCGTTGACCGCGGCGACGGCCAGGGCGCCGCGGTGGGACTCGACGACACGGCGCACGTCGTCCGCGGGTGCCGTGACGGCGGCCATGCCACCGCGCCCGGCGACTGCGGTCAGCGCCCGGCTGCGCAGCGCCACCACCCGCGCCCCGTCCTCGAGAGTCAGCGCGCCCGCGACCACCGCGGCGGCGATCTCGCCCTGCGAGTGACCCACGATCGCGGCCGGCCGGACGCCGTAGGACTGCCACACCTCGGCCAGCGACACCATGACCGCCCACAGCGCGGGTTGGACGACCTCCACCCGCTCCAGCGCCTCCTCGTCCCGCAGCGCATCCAGCAGGGGGACGTCCAGATAGGGTGCGAGCGCCGCCGTGCACTCGTCCATGCGGCGCGCGAAGACCGGGGAGGTGTCGAGCAGTTCCACCGCCATACCGGTCCACTGCGACCCCTGGCCCGGGAACACGAAGACGGGGCCGATCGAGTCGCGGACCGTGCCGGAGACGAGTGCGACGGGCTCCGCGCCGGACGCGTACTGCCGCAGCACGTCCGCGCCCTCGGCCCGGTCCCGGGTGAGGAGTACGGCCCGGTGGTCGAAGGCGGTCCGCGCGGTGGCGAGGGTGAGGCCGATGTCGGCGGGCGTCCGGTCGGGATGCGCCTCGGTGTCGGCGGCGAGCCGTGCGCACTGGTCACGCAGGGCGGCGGCGGACTTGGCCGACAGGACCCAGGGCACCAGCGGGAGCGTCCGGGCGGTACGGGTCTCTTCGGCCGTCGGTGCCTCAGCCGTCCGGGGCTCTTCGGAGGTCGGTGCCTCTTCGAGGATGACGTGGGCGTTGGTGCCGCTGACGCCGAACGACGAGACCCCGGCGCGGCGCGGCCGCTCGCCCCGGGGCCAGGGGACGGCCCGGGTGAGCAGGCGCAGAGCACCGGCGGACCAGTCGACGTGCGGGGACGGCTCGTCGGCGTGCAGGGTGCGCGGCAGCTCCTGGTGCCGCAGGCCTAGTACGGTCTTGATGATGCCCGCGACGCCGGCGGCGGCCTGCGTGTGCCCGATGTTCGACTTCACCGACCCCAGCCACAGCGGCCGTTCGGGATCACGCCCCTGCCCGTACGTGGCCAGCAGCCCCCCGGCCTCGATCGGATCACCCAGCTTCGTACCCGTACCGTGCGCCTCCACCACGTCCACGTCCGACCCCTCCAGCCCGGCGTCCGCCAACGCCGCCCGGATGACCTGTTGCTGCGCGGGGCCGTTCGGAGCGGAGAGTCCGCTGCTGGCGCCGTCCTGGTTGACCGCAGTGCCGCGGACGACGGCGAGGACGCGGTGGCCGTTGCGGCGGGCGTCGGAGAGCCGTTCGAGGCAGAGCACGCCGGCGCCCTCCGCCGGGCCGAAGCCGTCGGCGGCGGCGGAGAACGGCTTGCACCGGCCGTCGGGGGCCAGGCCCCGCTGCCGGCTGAATCCCATGAAGGTCCCGAGGGTGGGCATGACGGTGACACCGCCGGTGAGGGCGAGGCCGCACTCGCCCTGGCGGAGCGAGCGCACGGCCAGGTGCAGGGCGACGAGGGACGACGAGCAGGCGGTGTCGACCGTGACGGCGGGGCCCCGCAGTCCGAGCGTGTACGCGATGCGGCCGGAGACGACGCTGGTGGTGGTGCCGGTCATCAGGTGTCCCTCGATGCCGTCGGCGGCGTCCAGGGGCGGCCCGTAGTCGAGGGCGACTGCGCCGACGAACACTCCGGCGGCACGGCCCTTGAGGGAGGCGGGGTCGATGCCTGCCCGTTCCACGGCCTCCCAGGACGCTTCGAGGAGAAGGCGCTGCTGGGGGTCCATCGCGTCGGCCTCGCGTGGGGAGATGCCGAAGAACTCCGCGTCGAAGTCGCCCGCGTCGTGCAGGAAGCCGCCTTCGCGGACGTAAGTGCGTCCGGGTGCCTCCGGGTCGGGGTCGTAGCGGGCGTCGAGGTCCCAGCCACGGTCGTCGGGGAACGGGGTGATGGCATCGCTGCCCTCGCGGACGAGGTGCCAGAGGTCCTCGGGGGTGGCGACGCCGCCGGGGAAGCGGCAGGCCATGCCGACGACCGCGATCGGTTCGTGGGCCGCGGCCTCGATCTCGCGCAGCCGTCCCCGGGTGTCGTGCAGGTCGGCGGTCACCCGGCGCAGGTAGCCGAGGAGCTTGTCATCTTCCGGCATCAGGGCCTCACATGGTCTTGCCGCGGTGTCAGAGGTCGGACGGCGCACGCCTGGCCGCAGGGCGCCGGGGACTACGTCGTGGCGGTCAGTCGGAACCGAATTCCCGGTCGATGAAGTCGAAGAGTTCGTCGGCGTCCGCCGACTGCAGGTGCCCGGACACGTCGGACGCGTCGGCCCCGGGGGCGGCCGCCGGTGCGGCAGCACCGCGCGCCCCCCGTCGCGGGTCGGCGTCGGCATCGCCGGGTGCGCCTGCGGCGTCGTTCGCCGCCAGCGCCTGCGCGAGGTGCCGGGCGAGGCGGGCGGCGTCGGGATGGTCGAAGACCAAAGTGGCGGGCAGGGGCAGGCCGGTGTCGGTCTTGAGTCGGTTGCGCAGTTCGACCGCGGTGAGCGAGTCGATGCCGAGGTCCAGGAACCCCCGTTCGGCGGGGATCGCGGTGGCCGAGTCGTACCCCAGCACGGTCGCCGTGTGTTCCCGAACGGTGCGCAGCACCAATTGCCGCCGTTCGTCGTCGCCGAGTCCCTCGAGTCGCGCCGGCAGGGAGGGGCCGTCCGGCTGCCCGCCGTCCCCGGCGGTGGCGACGGTGCGGCGCCGGAGAGGCACGGAGGTGGGCCGGTGGTCTTGGGGCTTGTGGTCGCGCAGCATGGGCTGGACGGCGCCGTGGGCTCCGCCCTCGGCCAGGGCCCGGGGGTCGAAACGCGCGGCCACGACCAGGCTGTCCGTCGACCGTTCGGCGGTGTCGAGGAGTCGCAGTCCGTCCTGCGTCGACATCGGCAGCACACCCATACGACGCATCCGCGCCAGATCCGACCGCTCCAG
>NZ_JBFBJX010000046.1:0-5352 GCF_040686295.1 Streptomyces sp. NPDC085944
ATCATGTACACGCCATGACACGAGGGCGAAACCGCCCCATCACCCACGAACGGGCGACACCACATCATCAGGAACGGGACTTAACGCCCTCTCAGTGGCCAGCACCTGCACCACAAGCGCACGAGAACGAGCGGGGAACAGCGGGGAGCCACGGTGAAGGCGTCGGGCGCCTTCATATCTGGGGATCTTCAACACGCCAGGATGATGCACGAGGGACCGACACCACCGGGGCATGAGGGGCCCCGCTCCGTCTCAGTTCCCGTCTCATTCAGCGCCGTTCACGGCCGTTCAGACGAGACCCAGAGCCGCCTCCGCCTCGGTGGCCGACCGCCCATGAACGCAGGTGAACGCCCGGGGACGACGCCCACCACCGCACCAACACAGTTGGAAAGCGTGCGCCCCTGAGTAACCGCTTTGGGCCACCGTGCACCGCTGCGCGGAGCAGTGCGCCTTCCACAGAGGACATGTGCCCGGCAATCCTGCACTGGTCCGCACGACGGTCGAGACCGGGGGTGGGAAGCGTGGCTCGTACGCAATCCAGGTGTGGAGCGCTCACGGAGAAGGGCACTCGATGCCGGCGGCTGGCGATGGTCGGTGCGTCGCGATGCAACCTGCACCGTGGCGAGTGGTCGTCGTACACCATCGAGAAGCGCAAGGAAGCCGAACGCAAGGCGAAGACACGCAAGCGTCGCAAGTGACCCAACCGGTGTGAGGTGACATCCATGGCTGACATCAACGACAGCGGACAGGGGCGGCGTCGCGCCCTCTGACGCGGCAGCGGCAGAGTGTCAGCGGGGATCAGTCCTCGCCTACCTGCAGCAACACCACGGTGAAGGACCCGCCGGTCCCCGCAACGACCCCATCGAAGGTATGTCGGGTGACCGGGTTCCACGCTCGCGCTCCGGGCACGAGTTCAGTGATGTTCGTGTACCAGGCGGCCTCATAGCCCAGCAGACGGACAACACGTTCCGCCGCTCTACGGGCGTGGGCGCGGCCTCGGCGTGCTGGGCCCGGGAACACGAGGTCGTAGGTCGCCAGGTAGGTCAAGAGCTCCACTGCGCGCTCAGCGTCGATCTGCAAAAGTGCGTCGTCGATCTCTACTGGTGTGTCCGGGCCGACTGCACCTTCCACTGCATACTGCTTCCAAGCCTCTTCAGCCTCGGCGGCCACTTGGCGAACGAGTCCCGAAACGGATCCGCCGACCTGGTCGACCACGCGGCCGAAGACCCCGCCTTCTCGCGACAGAGAGCCAGTAAGAGCGCGCAGTTCCGCAGCTACGTCCACCGTGCCATTCTCTACTGGGCCACCCCCGACCCGGCTACGGCTGTGCCGCATCGTGCGATCCGCGGTGAGTGTCTAACTGCGTGACAACGCCGACGAACAGCGGCGGACAAGCACGGACACCCGCGGATCTTCGCCGCAGGTGAGAGGCGCACTCGCTGCAGGTCGAGCCTCCGCCCAAGTTGCTTCGGGACGAAGAAGTCACCGCGCAATGTCTCGTCCACCGCGGTCCCGCCGTCGCAGGCAACTGACGCCGGCCAGATCCGGAAAGCAGAAGGGCCCACCGACTTCATCGGCGGACCCTCGCGAAAGATCGCGGTTAGTCACTGCTACGGGAAGGTCACAGCATCCAGGGGACGAGGAGGTGGCAGTCCAGGATCTTGCGGGCTTCGTTCCGGCGGGATCGGCCGGGGTGGAACAGGGCGACGCTCACGATGACGACGTACACGGTGATCCAGATGTACAGGGCCGTGATCAGTGCCCAGGACAGGGGGCCGGTCGTCGGGAGGAGGTCAGTGGAGGTCATTAGCATGGGTTCTCCTGGTTCGTTGCCGGTGCGTGTAGTCCGGCAGTTCCCCAAGAGCACCACGTGCGGTGCACCCGGCCTTGGTGAAGGTGGGGGGGCTCTATTCTTCCGAAGCCACGTCCTCTTGTGGCGGCAGTGGGTAGGTTCGCGCCATGTCTTCTACGACTGCTCCGGCATCCGCTGATCAGCAGCTCATCGACCACGCGCGCCAGCACGGCTACGGGGTGTCGATGAAGCAGCTCGCGTCCTGGCGGCGGGCGGGCTTATTGCCAAGGCACAGGGTGCGGGCATTGGGCCGGGGGCGGGGGAGTGCATCGGTTCCGGTCGACGAAGCATTCGGCTTGGTCGTGGCGCTCGCCCGGTTGGCCCGGCGTGGTACTCGGCCGTTCCATCTGGCACTGGCCTTGTTCGACGAGGGACATCCGGTGCCGGAACAAGCGGTGCGGGAAGCCTTCGGGCAAGCCGTCCGGGGTCTCGATACCGGTCTCGGTGACGAGGGTCCGATAGCCCGAGAGGACGAGGAGGAGTGGGCGGAGCGTGTCGCCGACGAGGTGGTCGCCTCTGGTCAGCGGGTCCGGCTAGTTCCCGCTCGGGCCCGCCGGATCGATGAGGGGATCATCCGGTGCATGCGTAACCGGGGTGTGGTGTGGCCTCCGCCGGAGCTGGCTGAGCTGGACCTGAACCCGGACCCTCCGAATGTGTCCGACAGCGATGTTACGGCTGCGGCAGTGACCACGGTGCTGCGCGGGGGAGCGGCCATCACGCCACAGGGAATCGGTGATGTGCTGCGGGCCATGCAGCCTACGGGGTGGTACAACCCATGGGCGTCCATGGCTGAATACACAGTCGTGGACGTCCCGGATCTTGCCGGGGAGGTGTTTCCTCCCGATGGCGGTATGAGCACCCTTCCCGACCGCCCTGTCCTCGACACCCTGCTGTGTCTGGCGGAGACAGCGACCCTGGACAATCTACGGGACGCTTGGAAGGCGAGCGGAGCGACCCGGGAATGGGCTATCGACCTGTGCGTACGAGTCGAGGCGGAAATTGAGGCCAACCTGCTGGATGACGCGGCCTACGAATGGATGATGGGCAGGACCCTTGGGATGGGAATGCTGCTGATGGCCGACGTGAGTAAGCGTCACTGGTCCCCGGCGGACCAAGCGTCGACGGCCGTGGGTCTGTTGATGATGCAGCAGGGGTTCCGCTATCTCGATGAGAAGGTGCCCGGCTGCCAGTGGGAGCTGCTCGAATTCCCCGCCGTGATGCCACCCCCGCTACTGCCGTTCTTCCGGGCCGGTCTCGGCCGCTCCGGGTGAAACCATAGCCTCGCGCTTTCAGGAAGCGGGCTCTCTGGAAGGCGGAGAGTGACTTTGAACAGCGATTTTCGATGTGAGGAAGTCGCTCTGCCAGACGGCTACATCGCGGCGTGCGTACAAGAACATGTCGCCTGACTGCTCGCCTGGTCAGCGGTACCGGCAGCGTGGCGGAGGCGAGTGGGAGCACAGCAAGGAACACACGCGCGAGGCCGGCAGGCGCCCCCGCCGTCGTGGCTGACTGCCATCAGTTGAGCTTCAGACGGGGCGCGTCGAGGGCGCCAGCCGTCAGTCGAGCGTGCCGAAGCTGGACCGTCCCTGGGCCGTGCGAGGTCAGCCGACGCCGACCGATAGCGACAGAAGCCCACGGCATCTGAGCTGGTCAGAGCCGTGGGCTTCTCCAGCCCCGCTGGTCAGCGGGACCGGTGATCAGTAGACCGGCTGTCCAGGCGGTGACCTCGACTCGTCGCAACGCGGAGCGTGTCCCGTAGGGCTCCGGTCAGGTCCTTCGTCAGGAGTCGCAGGTCGTCCGGGTCCGTATCGGCCTCGGCGAGGATCTCTACCGCCTGGCCCAGGAGCTCGGTTGCCATGCCGAGTTGCACTGACTCCATATTGTCGGCCAGGCGGGACATGGGGCCGCCGTTGTCATCAGTGCTGAGGAAGCACGGCTTGCCGTCGGGGCCCGTCCAGGGGAGGAGCCTCAGTTCGTTTGACGTCGTCATGCTTCCGCCGGCCTTTCGTCCTGCACGTGGTGAGTGGTGAACACCGCGTCGGCGCGGTCCCCCGGCAACACCAGGAGCGCCGCCTCGACCACGCGGCCGACGGTGTCGGCCGTCTGGCGAGTGACGGCGAGGACTGCTAGGGCGGAGCTGATCCGGAGGGTGGATGCCTCCTGCGATGTCGGGAGGCGAACGCTGATCTCCTCCCGGACTTCAGCCAACGGTGGGCGGAGTTCCATCAGTCGCCGCAGCACCGCCTCGTACGGGAGTGACTCGCGGGCGGCCGGCGCCAGGTCGCACGGGACGTAGATACGAGCCAGGCTGTGGGGCCTCTCGCCCTCATGGCCGAGACAGAGGATCTCCGTCAGAGGACTGCCGGTCGGCACCTTCAGCAAGGCCGCCAGATGCCCGCGGGCCCTAACCTTGGTGGTGCGGGCAGTGACGCTCAGGGGTGCGAGGTCCGTGACGGGCGTGTCCGGTGTGCGGGCCCCTCCCACGTACGTGATCCTGCGGACCGGACGGCGAACGAAGTTCCCCTTGCCGTGGACCTTCTCGACGAGGCCTTCCGCCTGGAGCACGGCGAGGGCGTTCCGCAGCGTCGATGTGCTCACCCTGTACTGGGCGGCCAAGTGCGCCTCAGAGGGCAGGGGGTCGCCGGGCTTGAGTCGGCCAGAAGTGATCCGGTCCCGGAGGTCATCGGCGATGGTGTCGCGTCGCGAGGGCATGGGCGGAATCACCGCCTCTCACTCGCACGAGCCGCAGGGCCACGAGCCGGGTCATCGTGTGGATGGTCAGCAACTCGCCCGAGTCGAAGACGAGTCGCTTCGCTCCGCCAGGCAGCTGGAAGAGGTCAGCCACTCGACACTGCTGACCCCCGACCTGAATGACGTCGCCGCGCTGCACGCTCGCCGAGGTGATCTCGACCGGGGAGAGCACCGCCCCACTGGGTGCCATTACCTTCACCGTGCCGCCTCCGTCCGTGCCGGGCGATTGGCGATGGTGTGGCACGAGCAGTCGCAGACTTCGTAGATCACCGGCACGTCGACCGGTGCGGTGGCCGGGGACGACTCCGCACAGGCGTGGTGCGTCCCGATCCGGCAGGAGTCCGATCGGTAGGAGTCGGGCCCCGGTGCGCGGAGTTGCTGGCGGGGCGGCATCAGTGGTCACCTGCCGGGGCGTACCAGGGGCCAGCGAGGGGAGTGCCGCTCACGGGTGCCGAGCGGTGCCGTGCGCGGGCCTCACTGGCCAGGACGTACGGGCGGACGAGCGCCGTCTCCTCGCCCGCGAGAACGCCCGTGTGTTCGCGGTGCCGACGCAGGAACAGCACCGCTCCATGGGCTACTTCAAAGGCCGGTACCACCGGCCGCACAGGCGTTGCAGACCGGCGGTGCCGGCCCTTGTAGAGGTACCGCTCCCTGAGAAGCTGTTGTCTTTCCGGGCGCGATCGACGCGTTTCCGCTGGTCGGGGATAGGTCTGGTGGTTCCGTGGGAGTGGTGGCCTGTTGGGTCGTCG
>NZ_JBFBJX010000047.1:0-1288 GCF_040686295.1 Streptomyces sp. NPDC085944
GGGTGGGAGCCCTCATCTCGAAGCAGGCTTCCCGCTTAGATGCTTTCAGCGGTTATCCCTCCCGAACGTAGCCAACCAGCCATGCCCTTGGCAGAACAACTGGCACACCAGAGGTTCGTCCGTCCCGGTCCTCTCGTACTAGGGACAGCCCTTCTCAAGACTCCTACGCGCACAGCGGATAGGGACCGAACTGTCTCACGACGTTCTAAACCCAGCTCGCGTACCGCTTTAATGGGCGAACAGCCCAACCCTTGGGACCGACTCCAGCCCCAGGATGCGACGAGCCGACATCGAGGTGCCAAACCATCCCGTCGATATGGACTCTTGGGGAAGATCAGCCTGTTATCCCCGGGGTACCTTTTATCCGTTGAGCGACGGCGCTTCCACAAGCCACCGCCGGATCACTAGTCCCGACTTTCGTCCCTGCTCGACCCGTCGGTCTCACAGTCAAGCTCCCTTGTGCACTTACACTCAACACCTGATTGCCAACCAGGCTGAGGGAACCTTTGGGCGCCTCCGTTACTCTTTAGGAGGCAACCGCCCCAGTTAAACTACCCATCAGACACTGTCCCTGATCCGGATCACGGACCCAGGTTAGACATCCAGCACGACCAGACTGGTATTTCAACGACGACTCCACCCACACTGGCGTGCGAGCTTCACAGTCTCCCAGCTATCCTACACAAGCCGAACCGAACACCAATATCAAACTGTAGTAAAGGTCCCGGGGTCTTTCCGTCCTGCTGCGCGAAACGAGCATCTTTACTCGTAGTGCAATTTCACCGGGCCTATGGTTGAGACAGTCGAGAAGTCGTTACGCCATTCGTGCAGGTCGGAACTTACCCGACAAGGAATTTCGCTACCTTAGGATGGTTATAGTTACCACCGCCGTTTACTGGCGCTTAAGTTCTCAGCTTCGCCCCACCGAAATGGAGCTAACCGGTCCCCTTAACGTTCCAGCACCGGGCAGGCGTCAGTCCGTATACATCGCCTTACGGCTTCGCACGGACCTGTGTTTTTAGTAAACAGTCGCTTCTCGCTGGTCTCTGCGGCCACCCCCAGCTCAGACCGTAAAGATCATCACCAGGTGTGGCCCCCCTTCTCCCGAAGTTACGGGGGCATTTTGCCGAGTTCCTTAACCATAGTTCACCCGAACGCCTCGGTATTCTCTACCTGACCACCTGAGTCGGTTTAGGGTACGGGCCGCCATGAAACTCGCTAGAGGCTTTTCTCGACAGCATAGGATCATCCACTTCACCACAATCGGCTCGGCATCAGGTCTCAGCCA
>NZ_JBFBJX010000047.1:1382-2803 GCF_040686295.1 Streptomyces sp. NPDC085944
GTATGAATGACACGACTTCGGCGGTACGCTTGAGCCCCGCTACATTGTCGGCGCGGAATCACTAGACCAGTGAGCTATTACGCACTCTTTCAAGGGTGGCTGCTTCTAAGCCAACCTCCTGGTTGTCTGTGCGACTCCACATCCTTTCCCACTTAGCGTACGCTTAGGGGCCTTAGTCGATGCTCTGGGCTGTTTCCCTCTCGACCATGGAGCTTATCCCCCACAGTCTCACTGCCGCGCTCTCACTTACCGGCATTCGGAGTTTGGCTAAGGTCAGTAACCCGGTAGGGCCCATCGCCTATCCAGTGCTCTACCTCCGGCAAGAAACACACGACGCTGCACCTAAATGCATTTCGGGGAGAACCAGCTATCACGGAGTTTGATTGGCCTTTCACCCCTAACCACAGGTCATCCCCCAGGTTTTCAACCCTGGTGGGTTCGGTCCTCCACGACCTCTTACAGCCGCTTCAACCTGCCCATGGCTAGATCACTCCGCTTCGGGTCTTGAGCGTGCTACTGAAACCGCCCTGTTCGGACTCGCTTTCGCTACGGCTTCCCCACCCGGGTTAACCTCGCAACACACCGCAAACTCGCAGGCTCATTCTTCAAAAGGCACGCAGTCACGAGACACGTGCAAGCACGTATCCGACGCTCCCACGGCTTGTAGGCACACGGTTTCAGGTACTATTTCACTCCGCTCCCGCGGTACTTTTCACCATTCCCTCACGGTACTATCCGCTATCGGTCACCAGGGAATATTTAGGCTTAGCGGGTGGTCCCGCCAGATTCACACGGGATTTCTCGGGCCCCGTGCTACTTGGGTGTCTCACAAGCAAGCCGCTGATGTTTCGACTACGGGGGTCTTACCCTCTACGCCGGACCTTTCGCATGTCCTTCGCCTACATCAACGGTTTCTGACTCGCCCTGTTGCCGGCAGACAACAGAAGTGAGATCCCACAACCCCGCACACGCAACCCCTGCCGGGTCTCACACGTATACGGTTTAGCCTCATCCGGTTTCGCTCGCCACTACTCCCGGAATCACGGTTGTTTTCTCTTCCTGCGGGTACTGAGATGTTTCACTTCCCCGCGTTCCCTCCACACTGCCTATGTGTTCAGCAGCGGGTGACAGCCCATGACGACTGCCGGGTTTCCCCATTCGGACACCCCCGGATCAAAGCCTGGTTGACGACTCCCCGGGGCCTATCGTGGCCTCCCACGTCCTTCATCGGTTCCTGGTGCCAAGGCATCCACCGTGCGCCCTTAAAAACTTGGCCACAGATGCTCGCGTCCACTGTGCAGTTCTCAAACAACGACCAACCACCCATCACCCCGGAACCTACATCCCGAGTGCACTGGGGCCGGCAACCGAAGACCCAGCCTCACGGCCGTGCCCTCAGACACCCAACAGCGTGCCCGACA
>NZ_JBFBJX010000048.1:0-4489 GCF_040686295.1 Streptomyces sp. NPDC085944
GTGAGATCGCGGCTGCGGTGGTGGCGGGTGCGTTGAGTCTGGAGGACGGTGCGCGGGTGGTGGCGTTGCGCAGTCGGGCGATCGCCGCGGAACTCACCGGCCACGGCGGCATGGCATCGGTGGCGGCCTCCGAGAAGGACGTGCGCCGACTTCTGGACGACATCACGGACCCCGTGACCGTGGCCGCGGCCAACGGACCCGCCACGACCGTCGTCTCGGGCACCCCCGAAGGGCTCGACGCGCTCGGGGCCCGGTGCGAACGCGAGGGAGTGCGCTACCGCCGCATCCCGGTCGACTACGCCTCCCACTCCGCACAGGTGGACGCGCTCACCGACCGGATCCTCGCCGACCTGGCCGCCGTCCGCGCGGGCCGCGCCCGGGTGCCGTTCTTCTCGACGGTCACCGGCGACTGGCTCGGCGACGAGGTGCCGGACGCCGCCTACTGGGTGCGCAACCTGCGCCGACCGGTGCGGTTCGAGGAAGCCGTACGCGCCCTCGCCGCGACGGACGCCGGAGCGTTCGTGGAGTGCAGCGCGCACCCGGTGCTGACCGCGGCCGTGCACGAGACGCTGGAGGCGGCCGGTCAGGAGGCCGCGGTGACCGGGACCCTGCGCCGCGACGACGGAGGGGTCCGGCGCCTGTTCGCCTCGCTCGGCGAGGCCTTCGCGCACGGAGTGCCCGTGGACTGGGCGCGGGCGTTCACCGCCGTCGGCACCGGACACGTCGACCTTCCCACCTACGCCTTCCAGCGCGAACGCTACTGGTGGGACGCCGACACGCTGCGCGGGCCCGCCGCCGCGCAGGACACCCCGCGCCCCGGCGACGACACCGGCTTCTGGGAAGCGGTGCAGAGCGACGACGCCGAAACCCTCGCCGACCTGCTCGACGTGGACGGCGACGCCCTGGACGGCGTACTGCCCGCTCTGCGGACCTGGCGCCGCCACCGTACGGCCGAGGCCGCGGTCGACTCCTGGCGGTACCACGTGCGCTGGGCCCCGGCGACCCTGCCCGGCGACTCCGTGCTGACCGGCACGTGGCTGCTGGCGGTCCCGGCGGACTCCGCCGCGGCGGCCGACTGCGCCGACGCGGTCGCCTCCGCCGTACGCGACCACGGTGGTGACGTCACCACGCTCACCCTCACCGCGGACGCCACCCGGGACGACGTCGTCCGCCTGCTGCCCGACGGGGCCTTCGCGGGGGTGCTGTCCCTGCTGACCGTCACCGACGGAACCGCTCGGGGACGCGTCGAACGCACCGGCCTCACCACCACCGTCGCCCTGTTCCAGGCGCTCGGCGAGGCCGGGTCCCGCGGCCCTCTGTGGTGCCTGACCCACGACGCGGTCACCGCGACCGCCGAAGACGCGCGCACCGTCCGGGACGCCGCCGCGGCCCAGCACATGGTGTGGGGCCTCGGTCGGATCGCGGCCCTCGAACACCCCGAGAGGTTCGGCGGCCTCGTCGACCTGCCCGCCCGCCCCGACGGGCGCACGGGCCGCCTCCTCGCGGCGGTCCTGGCCGGCGACAGCGGCGAGGACCAGGTGGCCCTGCGGCCGTCCGGTGCGCTCGTCCGGCGCCTGTCCCGCACCGGTGCCACCGGGACGCGGCCGGCGTGGCGCCCACGCGGCACCGTCCTGGTGACCGGCGGCACCGGAGGCCTCGGCGCCCGCGTGGCCCGCCACCTGGCCCGGCACGGCGCCGACCACCTCCTGCTGGCGAGCCGACGCGGCCCGGACGCGCCGGGCGCCGCCGAACTGCGCGCCGAACTGGAGGAGACCGGCGTCCGCGTCACCCTCACCGCCTGCGACGTCGGCGACCGGGAGGCCGTCGCCGAGCTGCTCGCGACCGTGCCCGCCGACCACCCGCTGACGGCGGTCGTGCACACTGCCGCCGTCCTGGACGACTCCGTCGTCGAACGCCTCACCCCCGACCGGATCGACCAGGTCCTGCGGGTCAAGGCCGACGGCGCCCGGCACCTGCACGAGCTGACCCTGGACACCGGCCTGGACGCCTTCGTGCTCTTCTCTTCCCTGGCCGGCACCCTGGGCGCCTCCGGACAGGGCAACTACGCCCCGGGCAACGCCTACCTGGACGCCCTCGCCGAGCAGCGGCACGCTCTGGGGCTGCCCGCCACCTCCATCGCCTGGAGCATCTGGGACGAGCGCGGCATGGCCACCGAGGGCGACATCGAGGCGACCGCCGGCCGCCACGGCCTGCCCGTGATGGACCCCGGCCTGGCCGCCGCGGCCCTCGTCGCGGTGGCCGGCGACACCGAACCGACCGTCGTGGTCGCGGATGTGGAGTGGGACAGGTTCCACGTGGCCTTCACCGCCACCCGCCCCAGCCCCTTCCTCGCCGACCTGCCCGAGGTCCGCCGGCTCACCGCCGCGGCCACCGGGCCGGTCCCCGACACCGCCGCCGGCGCCGGTACTCTCGCCGGGCGCATCGCCGCACTGGGCGGCCGGGCAGAACAGCAGGCCGCCCTGCTCACCCTCGTCCGCGAACAGGCCGCCGAGGTCCTCGGCCACTTTGGCCCCGACGCCGTCGACCCCACGACCGCCTACCGCGACCTCGGCTTCGACTCCGTCACCGCCGTCGAACTGCGCAACCGGCTGAACAAGGCGACCGGACTGCGGCTGGCCTCCACCATCGTCTTCGACCACCCCACCGCCCGCGATCTCGCCGCCCACCTGCGGGACGAACTCGTCGGCGGCCTCGGCGCGGACCCGGCCCCGGCGCCCGGCCCCGCTCCGGCGCCGGCGGACGGGGACGACCTGATCGCCGTCGTCGGCATGGGCTGCCGCTTCCCCGGAGACATCCGCTCCCCGCAGCAGCTGTGGCGCCTGCTCCGCGACGGGGGCGACGCCATCACCCCGTTCCCCGAGGACCGTGGCTGGGACCTCGACGCCCTCCGGGGGACCGATCCGGGCGGACGCGCCGGCACGTCGACCGCCCACGAGGGCGGATTCCTCGACGACGCGGGCGACTTCGACGCGGAGTTCTTCGGGATCTCGCCGCGTGAGGCGCTGGCGATGGACCCGCAGCAGCGGCTGCTCCTCGAAACCTCCTGGGAAGCCCTCGAACAGGCCGGCATCGACCCGGCCAGCCTGCACGGCACCCGCACAGCCGTGTTCACCGGCACCAACGGCGGCGACTACCTCACGGTCAGTCCCGACGTCCCCGAGGAGACCGCCGGATACGTCGCCACGGGCAACATCGGCAGCGTCCTCTCCGGCCGGGTCGCCTACACCCTCGGACTGGAAGGCCCGGCCCTCACGGTCGACACCGCCTGCTCGTCCTCCCTCGTCGCCCTGCACCTGGCCGTGCGCTCGCTCCGGCAGGGCGAGTGCGACCTGGCCCTCACCGGCGGTGTCACCGTCATGTCCACCCCGGGCATCTTCACCGAGTTCACCCGCCAGGGGGGTCTGGCCGCCGACGGCCGCAGCAAGGCGTTCGCAGCCGGTGCGGACGGCGCCGGTTTCGCCGAGGGAGTCGGCGTCCTCGTCGTCGAACGGCTCTCGGACGCCCGGCGCAACGGCCACCGGGTGCTCGCGGTCGTGCGGGGCAGCGCGGTCAACCAGGACGGCGCGTCGAACGGCCTGTCCGCGCCCAGCGGCCCCGCGCAGCAACGCGTCATCCGGGCGGCGTTGGCGGACGCCGGGCTGGAGGGGTCGGACGTGGACGTGGTGGAGGCGCACGGTACGGGTACGAAGCTGGGTGATCCGATCGAGGCCGGGGCGCTGCTGGCCACGTACGGGCAGGGGCGTGATCCCGAACGGCCGCTGTGGCTGGGGTCGGTGAAGTCGAACATCGGGCACACGCAGGCCGCCGCCGGCGTCGCGGGCGTCATCAAGACCGTCCTCGCCCTGCGGCATGCAGCCCTGCCCCGGACCCTGCACGCCGAAGAGCCCTCCGCGCATGTCGACTGGTCCACCGGCACCGTGGCACTCCTCACCGGGCCCCGCGACTGGCCGGAGACGGGACGGCCGCGCCGCGCCGGGGTCTCGTCGTTCGGCGTCAGCGGCACCAACGCCCACGTCATCCTGGAGCAGGGGCCGGACCCGGAGGCCCGCGACGACGACCACCACACCGACGGCACCGTCGAACCCTGGACACTGACGGCGCGGTCCGACGCGGCCCTGCGGGAACAGGCCCGGCGTCTGCTGCCGTTGGCGGAAGGCGCCGCACGAGACACCCGGGCCCCCCGGGGTGACGACATCGGCCACGCCCTCGCGACCACACGCGCCGTACTCGACCACCGGGCGGTCGTCCTCGGCGTGAACGGCGCCGGCCTGACCGGCGCCCTGACCGACCTGGCCGAGGGCCGGCGGACACCCGCCGTCGTCCACGGCACGGCTGCCTCCGCCGACGACCGCGTCGTCTTCGCCTTTCCGGGGCAGGGGTCGCAGTGGGTGGGTATGGCGTTGGGGTTGTTGGGTGATGTGCCGGTGTTCGCGGAGCGGTTGGGGGAGTGTGCGGCGGCGTTGGAGCC
>NZ_JBFBJX010000049.1:0-4010 GCF_040686295.1 Streptomyces sp. NPDC085944
CGCGCGGGCCGCGCCCGGGTGCCGTTCTTCTCGACGGTCACCGGCGACTGGCTCGGCGACGAGGTGCCGGACGCCGCCTACTGGGTGCGCAACCTCCGCCACCGGGTCCGCTTCGAGGAAGCGGTACGGGAACTCGCCGCCGACGGCTTCGACGCCTTCGTGGAGTGCAGCGCCCACCCGGTGCTCGCCGGGAGCGTGACGCAGACGCTGGAGGACGCGGGCCGGGACGCGGTCGTGACCGGCTCGCTGGTCCTCGGCGACGGCGGCCTGCGACGCCTGCTGACCTCTGTGAGCGCCGTCTTCACACACGGCATCCCCGTGGACTGGACCCGGATCCACACCGGTACCGGAGCCCGCCACGTCCCGCTGCCCACGTACGCCTTCCAGCACGAACGCTACTGGCTCGACCCCGGCACCGGCGCCCCGGACGTCGCGTCCGCCGGACTCACCCCGGCTCGCCACGCGCTGCTCGGCGCGGCCCTGCGCACCGCCACCGACGAGAGCCTCGTCCTGACCGGACGACTCACCGCGCGCCGCCACCGCTGGCTCCACGACCACGCCGTCGGCACCCTCCCGCTGCTGCCGGGAACCGCCCTGCTCGAACTGGTGGTGCACGCGGGCGAACGGTACGGCACCCCCCGCATCGGTGAACTCACCCTGCACGCCCCGCTGCCGCTGCCCACCGGAAGCGACACCACGGACCTCCAGGTCACCGTCACCCCCGACGGTCCCGACGGCGCGACCGCGACCGTGCACAGCCGCCCCGGCACCGACGCCGGTCCGGACACCCGGGACCCCGCCGCTCCCTGGGTCCACCACGCGACGGCGGCGCTCCGCGCGGACGCCCCCGCACCGGACCCCGCCGAACCCCAGTGGGCCGCCACCTGGCCGCCCTCCGGCACCACCGAGGCCGACCTCACCGGCCTCTACGACGAACTGGCCGACGACGGCTACGTCTACGGCCCCGCCTTCCAGCGACTGGCCCGCCTCTGGCACGCCCCCGACGGCACCGTCTACGCGGAGGCGCGCCTGCCCGAGCACGGCGAGCCGACGTCCCCGGACGACGAGCGCTTCGCCCTCCATCCGGCGCTCCTCGACGCCGTCCTGCACGCCGTGGTCACCACCACCCGCTCCGAGGACGGAGTGCGCCTGCCGTACGCTTTCGGCGACGTCGCCGTGCACGCACCCGGAGCCCGCGTGCTGCGCGCCCGGATCACCCGCTCCGGCGACTCCGCCGTCGCCCTCGACCTCGCCGACCCGTCGGGGCGGCAGGTCGCGAGCATCGGCTCCCTCACCCTGCGGCCCGCCGACACCGCGCGGCTCACCGCGTCGCACGGCGCGGCGGCCCGCTCCCCGTTCGCCGTGGAATGGGAACCGCTGACGCCGCCCGGCGAGGAACGCCCCACCGGCCTGTGGGCCGTACTGGGTGACGGCGACGGCGCCCCCGTACTCGAAGCGCTCCGCGGTGCCGGCGCCGCACCGGACGCCTACCGCGACCTCGACGGGCTGCGTGCCGCCCTCGACGCCGGCGCCACCGCGCCCGATCTCCTCGTGTGGACCGTCGGCGACCGGCACGACGACACCGTGACCGCGGCGCACGACCACACGGCCACGGCCCTGGCGACCGCCCGCGCCCTGCTCCTCGACGAACGGCTGGCCGGCACCCGGCTGCTCGCCGTCACCGAGGGAGCGGCCGGCCCCACCCCCGCGACCCGCATCGCCGCCGCCACCGTCTGGGGCTTCCTGCGCACCGCGTACACCGAGACACCCGGACGGTTTCTCCTGGCCGACACCGACCGGGACCCCGCGTCGCTGCGCCTCCTGCCCGCCGTCGCCGCGGGCGACGAACCCCAGGTCGCCCTGCGCGCCGGCCGGGCGCACGCCCCCCGCCTCACGCGCTCCACCGACCGGGTCGTCGACACCATCGCCCCCTTCGGCCCCGACAGCACGGTCCTGCTCACCGGCGCCACCGGACACATCGGCCGGCTGATCGCCCGGCGCCTGGTCCGTGAGCACGGCGTACGCCGACTCGTCCTCGTCAGCCGACGGGGAGGCGAGGCGACCCGCGACCTCACCGCCGAACTCGCCGGGGCCGGCTGCGAGGTGACCACCCTCGGCTGCGACCCGGCGGACCACGGCGCCCTGCGGACCGCGCTCGCGGGCGTCCGCGCCGAGCACACCCCCACCGCGGTGGTGCACGCGGCGGGGGTGCTCGACGACGGAGTCGTCACCTCCCTGACGCCCGACCAGCTCACGACCGTGCTGCGCCCCAAGGTCGACGCCGCCTGGAACCTGCACCAACTCACCCGCGACGAGCCGCTGACCGCGTTCGTCCTCATGTCCTCGGTCTCCGGCGTCCTCGGCGGCGCGGGGCAGGCCAACTACGCCGCCGCCAACGCCTTCCTGGACGCACTCGCGACCCACCGCACCGACCTCGGCCTGCCGGGACAGAGCCACGCCTGGGGCCTGTGGGACCAGGACGACGTCAGCGGCGGCATGGCCTCCGGTCTCGGCACCACCGACCGCGCCAGGCTGGCCCGGCTGGGCGTGGCGCCCCTGCCCGAGGACCAGGCCCTCGCGCTGTTCGACCGGGTGGTCGCGGACCCCGCGCCGCTCACCGTGCCCACCAGGCTGGACCTTCGGCAGGTACGCGAACAGGCGGAGAGCGAAGGGATCCCGCCACTGCTGCGCGGACTCGTCCGCCCGCCACGGCCCTCGGGCAGCGACGGAACGTTCACCGAGCGTCTGACGGCCCTGACACCGGACGAGCGGATCGACCTGGCCCTCGGGCTCGTACGCGAGCTGGCCGCCGCCGTACTCGGCCACGCCTCGGCCGACCGGGTCCCCGCCACACGTGCCTTCCGCGACACCGGCTTCGACTCGCTCGGCGCACTCGAACTGCGCAACCGGCTGAACAACGCCACCGGACTGCGCCTCCCCGCCGGACTGGTCTTCGACCACCCCACGCCCACGGAGCTGGCCGCCCACCTGGTGGACCAGCTGCCCGGCCCGGTCCGGCAGGAGGAGCCCGCCGCGCCCGCCGCTTCCACCGACGAACCCCTCGCGATCGTCGGCATGGCCTGCCGCTATCCCGGCGGCGTCACCAGCCCCGAGGAACTCTGGGAGCTGGCCGCCACCGGCGCCGACGGCATCGGCCGCTTCCCGGCGGACCGCGGCTGGGACCTCGACGGGCTCCACCACCCCGACCCGGACCACACCGGCACCTCGTACACCCGCGAAGGAGGCTTCCTCTACGACGCGGGCGACTTCGACGCGGGCTTCTTCGGGATCTCGCCGCGTGAGGCGCTGGCGATGGACCCGCAGCAGCGGCTGCTCCTCGAAACCTCCTGGGAAGCCCTCGAACAGGCCTGCATCGACGCCGACGACCTGCACGGCAGTCGCACCGGAGTGTTCGCGGGGCAGGTCTACCACGACTACGCGCCGGCCCCGGAGCGGACCCCCGGACCCGTCGAGGGCCTGCTCATGACCGGCGGCGCGGGCAGTGTCCTGTCGGGCCGGGTGGCCTACACGTTCGGTTTCGAGGGTCCGGCGGTGACGGTGGACACGGCGTGCTCGTCGTCGCTGGTGGCGATCCACCTGGCGGGCCGGGCCCTGCGGTCGGGCGAGTGCGATCTCGCGCTGGCCGGCGGCGTGACCGTCATGGCGACCCCCGGGCCCTTCGTCCAGTTCGCCCGGCAGCGGGGTCTTGCGACCGACGGCCGCTGCAAGCCCTTCTCGGCGGATGCCGACGGCATAGGGATGGCCGAGGGCGTGGGAGTCCTGGTCCTGGAGCGGCTGTCGGACGCCCGGCGCAACGGCCACCGGGTGCTCGCGGTCGTGCGGGGCAGTGCGATCAACCAGGACGGTGCGTCGAACGGCCTCACGGCGCCGAACGGGCCCGCGCAGCAGCGGGTGATCCGGGCCGCGTTGGCGGACGCCGGGCTCGGCACCTCGGATGTGGACGTGGTGGAGGCGCACGGTACCGGGACGAGGCTCGGTGATCCGATCGA
>NZ_JBFBJX010000050.1:0-2606 GCF_040686295.1 Streptomyces sp. NPDC085944
CGGCCCCTCGCCGAGGTGGAACGGCTCCTCGCCGGCTACGGGGAGGAGGTCACGGTCGCCGCGGTGAACGGGCCCGGATCCACCGTGGTCTCCGGTGGCACGGCGGCACTCGACGCCCTGATGGCCGACTGCGAGGCCCGCGGCATTCGGGCCCGGCGCATCCCGGTCGACTACGCCTCACACTCCGCACAGGTGGAGAACATCCGGACCCAGGTCGAGAAGGCGGCAGCCGACGTGGTGCCGCGGCCGGCGCGGATACCGTTCTTCTCCACGGTGACCGGAGGCGACCTCGCCCACACCGAACTGGACGGCGCCTACTGGTACCGCAACCTGCGCTCCACCGTCCGCTTCGAGGACACCGTCCGCGCCCTGCTCGACGCCGGGTTCCGCAGGTTCGTCGAGGCGAGCGCGCATCCGGTGCTGACCACCGGGATCCAGATCACCGCCGAGGACCACGGCACGGACGTGTCCGTCACGGGCACCCTGCGCCGCGACGACGGCGGCCGGCCGCGCTTGCTGCGCTCGCTCGCCGAGGCATTCGTCACCGGCGTACCCGTGCAGTGGGCCCGCTCCTACGAAGGCCGCGCGACCCGGCGGGTCGAGCTGCCCACGTACGCCTTCCAGCACCGCCGCTTCTGGGTGGCGGACGGCGGCGCCGCCCGTCGCGCCACGCACGCGCACCAGGACGGCGCGGAGGCCACCGGCCACGCCCTGCTCGGCAGCGCGGTGCCGCTTCCCGGGACCGGCGGAATCCTGCTCACCGGACGCCTCTCGCCGCGGGAACAGCCCTGGCTGCGCGACCACTCCGTACGCGGGCGCGTACTGGTGCCGGGTACGGCACTGCTGGACATGGTCCTGCGCGCCGGGGACGCGGTCGGCTGCGACCGGGTGGAGGAACTGACCCTGGAGACCCCGCTGCTCCTGGACGCGTCCAGGCCGACCCAGGTACAGGTGCTGGTGGCCGGGGCCGCGGCGGACGGCAGCCGCGCGGTGGACGTCCACGCCCGGCTCCAGGACGCCGCGCCCCAGGAGGCGGACTGGGTACGGCACGCACGGGCGACGCTCGTGAACGGCACCGGGCGCCGGGAACCCGTGGCCCCCGAGGAGCACCAGGAGCCCGTGACCTGCGAGAACTGGCCCCCGGCGGACGCGCAGCCCGTGGACGTCACGGGACTCTACGAGCGGCTGCACGAGCAGGGCCTCACGTACGGAGCGGCGTTCCGAGGACTCACGCGGGTCTGGCGCGGGCCGGCGGGCGAGCTGTTCGCCGAAGCCGAACTGCCCGGCGCGGACGTGGCCGGCTTCGGCATCCACCCGGCCCTCCTCGACGCCGCCCTGCACGCCTGGCCGGCCTGCGCGGAGGACGAGCACATCGGCCGGCTGCCCTTCCTCTGGACCGGCGCCACCCTCCATGCCACCGGAGCCGAACGGGTGCGGGCCACGCTTGCCCCGACGGCCGGGGGCGCCTTCTCGGTACGGGTCACGGACAACGCGGGTCTGCCGGTCCTGTCCGCCGACGGACTACTGACGCGTCCGCTCGACGAGGCGCGCCTGCCCGCCCCGCCCGAGAACGGCGTCGCCGCAGCCCACCGGGTCGCCTGGACCCGCGTACCGGACCCGTCCCGGGACGACGAACCTCCGCGCGTCGCGGTGCTCGGGGAGACGGCCCCCGGCCTCCCCGCGACGGACCCGGCCTACTCGGGATGCGCCGACCTGGGAGCACTGGCGGTACGCCTGGCGGACGGCGGAACGGCGGCACCCGGGCACGTCCTGGTGGACCTGCGGACCGGCGCGTTGCAGGACACCGGCGGCGACATGGCCGCGGACGCCGAACGCACCGCCCTGCACGCGCTGGACCTCGTGCAGCAGTGGCTGTCCGGCGAGCACTTCGCGCAGTCCCGGCTGGTCCTCGTGACCGGCGGAGCCGTCCACGTCCACGACGGGGAACGCATGGACCACCTCGCGGCCGCGCCCGTATGGGGCCTGGTGCGTTCGGCACAGACCGAGCACCCCGGGCGCTTCCTCCTCCTCGACGTCCTCGGCCACACCCCCGCGGCCCCCGTGACGGTGTCGCGCGCCCTCTCCTCGCGCGAGCCCCAACTCGCCGTCCGGGGCGACGAGATCCTCGCCCCGCGCCTGGTGCGCGGCGACGCGACGACGACTGCCCCGGTGGGGGAACGTCCGGAAACGGTCCCGGTGCACGGCGAGGACCCGGCCGGGGCACGGCAGCTCACCCACGCCGGAAACGGCACCCTCGAAGGGATCGCCTGGGGCCCGGCGCCCGAGGACCGCGGCGACCGCGCCCTGGACGAGCACGAGGTGCGCGTCGACGTCCGCGCCGTCGGCCTCAACTTCCGCGACGTGCTGATCCCGCTGGGCATGTACCCGGACGCGGAGAGCGCGCGGATGGGCAGCGAGGGTGCCGGCGTGGTCACCGCCATCGGCTCCCGCGTGACGGGTGTCGCGGTGGGCGACCGGGTCATGGGCGTCTGGCAGGACGCGTTCCGGTCCTCCGTCGTGGTGGATGAGCGGGTGGTGGTGGGGGTTCCGGAGGGGTGGTCGTTTGTTGAGGCGGCGTCGGTGCCGGTGGCTTTTGTGACGGCGTT
>NZ_JBFBJX010000051.1:0-1665 GCF_040686295.1 Streptomyces sp. NPDC085944
AGAAGCTGTTGTCTTTCCGGGCGCGATCGACGCGTTTCCGCTGGTCGGGGATAGGTCTGGTGGTTCCGTGGGAGTGGTGGCCTGTTGGGTCGTCGTTCCCCGGGAGGTCGCGGATGCCGTCAGTTGTTGGGCTGCTGGAACAGCACGAGCTCGCGGCTCGGCGTCGAGTCGACGGGCTGCGGGAGGAGGCCGACCGCATCCAGGCCGAGCTTGCCGCGGCCGAGTTGGAGTGGCAGGAGTGGGCGATCGCTCGCAGGCGGGTCGATACGGTACTGGCTCCGGACGATGGTGCCACCGCCGAGGCGGAGGTCACCGCCGATCCGCGGGATGCGGAGGTGCCGTCGATGCGGCGGGACGGGGCGAAGCCGAAGTCGCAGGTGCCGGTGTGGCGGCAGGGGCTGGCCTGGTCGGTGCTGTCGGTGGACTATCAGCGCATCCTCACGGCGCTCGCGGACCGGGCCCGGCTCCATCAAGGGCCGCTGACCTGCCAGGAGATGGCCGCCGTGTTCGGCATGGACGTGGTGCCGGCACGGGTGGAGGCCTTGCGGTCGAAGGCGAAACGCCTGGTCGCGCGGGGCTGGCTGGCCGAGCAGCAGCCGGGCCGGTTCACCCTCGCGGCAGGCGTGAGCGGGCCAGGCGACGGGTCATGAGCAAGGTCATCGACCAGTAGACCATCGCCTCCGCGCTGGTGGTGCGGCGCTCGAAGTCGCGCACGAGGCGGCGGCTTCGCATCAGGTGGGCGAAGAGGCGCTCGACGATCCACCGCTTGGGCAGCACCACGAAGCCGCGCATGTCGTCGCTGCGTTTGACGATTGCCAGGACCAGAGCGAACGTGGCCAGGCAGTATTCGACGAGGCTGCCGGTGTAGCCGCCGTCGGCCCAGACCAGTTCCAGCCGGTGGTGGGCGTCGGCGATCTGTCTGAGCAGCACCTGGGCAGCGGCGCGGTCGCCGACATCCGCGGCGGTGACCATCACGCCCAGCAGCAGGCCGAGGGTGTCGACCACGACGTGCCGCTTGCGGCCGTTGACGAGCTTGCCGCCGTCGAAGCCGCGGCTGTCCGCGCCGATGACGGCGTCCGCCTTGACGGACTGCGAGTCGATCACCCCAGCCGTCGGGTGCGCGTCCCGCCCCAGCTCCTCGCGGACCCTCGCGCGCAACCGGTCGTGGAACTCCTTGACCAGGGCGTTGTCACGCCACCGGCGGAAGAATGCGTAGATGCGGTCCCACGGCGGGAAGTCCACGGGCATCGCCCGCCACTTGATCCCGTTGTCCACGAGATACCGGATCGCATCGAGCATGGCCCGGTGGCAATACGCCTCCGGCCGGCCGCCCCTGCCGCGCATCCAGCCCGGCACCGGCAGCAGCGGCAGGACCCGGGCCCACTCCGCGTCCGTCATGTCCGTCGGATAGCGCGGCTGCCGCGTCCCGTTGTCGGCGGCGTTTCCGAACCGGTGAGCCAGACAGTCACACTCCCAGGTGACCGCGCTGGACTGCCCGGCCATCGGCACGCAAGACTGCTGCACCAGGGCCTCCTGCTGCTCGGTGATTCGACACCAACGAGCTGTTCAGGAGGCCCTGTTCGTATGCGCCCAGAGCCCCGCGACCACTCGATCGGGACTCCCGTTCGACGCGCATCTCTCAAGATCGAAAAGACAACAGCTTCT
>NZ_JBFBJX010000052.1:0-1426 GCF_040686295.1 Streptomyces sp. NPDC085944
TCTTAGTGGGCGGTTCGTGAGTCTTTGAGTGGGTCTGCTGTCGCCTGATGGTGTGGCGGCGGGGCGGAATCTGCCGGTCCGCGGTTGGTGATCTGGTGATGTGACCGGGTGAGTGAACGCAAGCCGTACCCGAGTGACTTATCGGACGAGCAGTGGTCGTTGATCGAGCCGGTGATCACCGCGTGGAAGAACCGGCACCGCTCGGTCAGCGGCCACCAGGGCGCCTACGACATGCGGGAGATCGTCAACTCGATTCTCTACCAGGGGCGGACCGGCTGTCAGTGGGCCTATCTCCCGCACGACCTGCCGCCCAAGAGCGCGACCTACTACTACTTCGCCGCCTGGCGGGACGACGGGACCGACCAGGTCATCCATGAACTCCTGCGCTGCCAGGTCCGTGAGCGGGCCCGCCGATTAGAGGACCCGACCCTGGTGGTCCTGGACACCCAGAGTGTCCACGTGGCCGCCGGGGTCCCCGCCTCCACGACCGGGCACGATCCGGCTAAGCGGGTGCCCGGCCGCAAGCGCGGACTGGCCGTGGACGTTCTCGGCCTGGTCATCGCGGTCACCGTCCTCGCCGCGAACACCCACGACAACGCCGCGGGCATCGTCCTGCTGGACCAGGTCGCCGAGCAGGCCGGCGGCACCGTCCGCAAAGCGCTGGTCGACCAGGGCTTCAAGAACCAGGTCGTCGCGCACGGTGCCGGCCTGGGCATCGACGTCGAGATCGTCGAACGCAACCCGCAGGTCAAGGGGTTCGTGCCGCAGCCGAAGCGGTGGAGGGTCGAGCAGACCTACGGGATCCTGATACTGCACCGGCGCCTGGTCCGCGACTACGAGTACCGCCCCTCCTCCTCGGCTTCCCGCGTCTACTGGGCGATGACCCACGTCATGACCCGGCGCCTCACCGGCACGAACGCCCCCACCTGGCGCGAGCCACAGGCGGCGGCAGCGTGAACATCCAGCCCATGCTCGACGCCCTGGACCTCCAGGAAGACGCCGCCCGGGCCCTGGCCGACGACCTCCGCGCACAGATCGACGACCTGCAGACCCGGTTGCGGGAGGCCGAGACGCACCTGGAGCACCTCGCGATCACCCGCAAGACCGTCACCGGCCTCGCCGACCGGCTCCCTGCCGCCGCGCCGGACCTGCCCGAGCACCCGGGCTACCCCCGCATCCTCGCCGCCTTCAACCACGCGACCGGACCGCTACGAGCCAAGGACGTCTGCGAAACCCTCGGTCACGAACTGCTGCCGAAGAACATGGAAGGCACCCGCGCCAAGCTGAAACGCCTGGTCAAACTCGGCATCCTCGCCGAGGTCGACACCGGCAACTTCGCCAGGAAGCAATAGCCGACACAGCCTCCACCAGCAGCCTTGCTCCCACCTCAACCGAAACGGACATCGCCTCACGAACCGCCCACTTA
>NZ_JBFBJX010000053.1:0-1423 GCF_040686295.1 Streptomyces sp. NPDC085944
AGAGGGCGGTTCGTGATCTGATGTCCGTTTCCCGGTGAGGTTGGGGCAGGACTGCCGGTCGCGGGGATCGGCCGGCTATTGCGTCCTGGCGAAGCTGCCCGTGTCGATCTCGGTGAGGATGCCGAGCTTGACCAGGCGTTTCAGCTTGGCGCGGGTGCCCTCGATGTTCTTCGGCAGCAGTTCGTGATCGAGGGCTTCGCAGACGTCCCGGGCCCGTAGCGGTCCGGTCGCATCGTTGAAGACACCGAGGATGCGGGGGTAGTCCGGGTGCTCGGGCAGGGCCGGTGGAACGGCCGGGAGCCGGTCGGCGAGAGCGGTGACGGTCTTCCGCGTGATCGCGAGGTGTTCGAGGTGAGTTTCTGCCTCCCGCAGCCGGCCGTGCAGTTCTTCGATCTGGGTGCGGAGGTCGTCGGCCATGGTCCGGGCGGCGTCCTCCTGAAGGCCGAGCGCATCGAGGAGGGGTTCGACGTTCACGCTGCCACCGCCTGCGGGTCGCGCCAGGTGGGGGTGTTCGTGCCGGTGAGGCGGCGGGCCATGACGTGGGTCATCGCCCAGTAGACGCGCGAGGCGGAGGAGGCCGGGCGGTGCTCGTAGTCGCGGACCAGGCGCCGGTGCAGTATCAGGATCCCGTAGGTCTGCTCGACTCTCCACCGCTTCGGCTGCGGGACGAACCCGATGTCCTGCGGGTTGCGTTCGACGATCTCCACGTCGATACCGAGCGCGGTGCCGTGGGCGATCACGGCGTTCTTGAAGCCCTGGTCGACCAGGGCCTTCTCGACGGTGCCGCCGGTGTGCACGGTGACCTGGTCCAGCAGGGCGATGCCGGCTGCGTTGTCGTGGGTGTTCGCGGCCAGGACAGTGACGGCGATGACCAGGCCCAGCACGTCCACGGCCAGTCCCCTCTTTCGACCCGGCACCTTCTTCGCCGGGTCCCGGCCGGTCGTGGAGGCGGGGACCCCGGCGGCCGCGTGGACACTCTGGGTGTCCAGCACCACCAGGCTCGGGTCCTCTAATCGGCGGGCCCGCTCACGGACCTGGCAGCGCAGGAGTTCGTGGATGACCTGGTCGCTCCCGTCGTCCCGCCAGGCGGCGAAGTAGTAGTACGTCGCGCTCTTGGGCGGCAGGTCGTGTGGGAGGTAGGCCCACTGGCAGCCGGTCCGGCCCTGGTAGAGGATCGCGTTGACGATCTCCCGCATCTCGTAGGCGCCCTGGTGGCCGCTGACCGAGCGGTGCCGGTCCTTCCATGCGGTGATCACCGGCTCGATCAAGGACCACTGCTCGTCCGATAAGTCGCTGGGGTACGGCTTGCGTTCGCTCACATCATCACACCAGCAGACGAGCCGCTACGGACTGGCGGATTCCGCCCCACACCCACACCATCAGGCGACGACAGAACCCGTCAAAGCCTCACGAACCGCCCTCT
>NZ_JBFBJX010000054.1:0-1089 GCF_040686295.1 Streptomyces sp. NPDC085944
ACGGAACGATCGCCGCCGAAGGCACCGCCGAGGAACTGAAGCGACTCGTCCCCGGCGGACACGTCCGGCTCCGCTTCACCGACCCCGACACCTACCGCGCCGCCACCACCGCTCTGCCCGGCAGCACCGGGGACGACGAGGCACTGGCCCTGCAGATCCCCAGCGACGGCAGCCAGCGCGCCCTGCGCACCGTCCTCGACCGCCTGGACGGCGCGGGCGTCGAGGCCGACGAACTCACCGTCCACACACCCGACCTCGACGACGTCTTCTTCGCCCTCACCGGCGGCACCGCCGTCCCCGCCCGAACCGCTCAGCCCGCCCCGTCCGACGCGACCAAGGAGACGGTCCGATGACCACGCCCGGCCTCGCCGCCCGCAACTCCTCCACCATGCTGCGCCGCAACCTCCTGCACGCCCGCCGCTACCCCTCCCTCACCCTCAACCTCCTGCTCACACCGGTCATGCTCCTGCTCCTCTTCGTCTACGTCTTCGGCGACACGATGAGCGCCGGCATCGGCGGCGGCGCCGACCGGTCCGCGTACATCGCGTACCTCGTGCCGGGCCTGCTCCTGATGACCATCGGGTCCACCACGATCGGCACCGCCGTCTCCGTCTCCAACGACATGACCGAGGGCATCATCGCCCGCTTCCGGACCATGCCCATCCACCGCGGTTCCGTGATCACCGGGCACGTGATCGGCAGCGTGCTGCAGTCGGTCATCAGCGTCGTCCTCGTCGGCGCCGTCGCCGTGGCCATCGGCTTCCGCTCCACCGACGCCACCGCCCTGGAGTGGCTGGCCGCCTTCGGGCTCGTGGTGCTCTTCACACTGGCACTCACCTGGATCGCCGTCGGGATGGGCCTGGTCAGCCCGAACGCCGAGGCCGCCAGCAACAACGCCCTGCCGCTGATCTTCCTGCCACTGATCTCCAGCGCCTTCGTGCCCATCGACTCGATGCCGGGCTGGTTCCGGCCGATCGCCGAGTACCAGCCGTTCACACCGGCCATCGAGACCCTGCGCGGCCTGCTCCTCGGCACCGGAATCGGCCACAACGGCTGGCTCGCCCTCGGCTGGTGCCTCGCCCTGACCGC
>NZ_JBFBJX010000055.1:0-1082 GCF_040686295.1 Streptomyces sp. NPDC085944
TGTATTGACCCGCTGCGTTGTTGACACGGCTGATCGGTGGCTGACCTCCGAGTGCGGTGTGGCAGCGATGGTAGTTGTAGGCGTGGAGGAACGGTTCGAGGGCTTCGGCGCGGTCGGTGTTGTTGGCGTAGGGCCGCAGGTAGGCCCACTCGTCCAGCATGGTGCGGTTGAAGCGCTCGACCTTTCCATTCGTCTGTGGCCGGTAGGGGCGGGTGCGTTTGTGGGTGATGCCCGCGGCCTTGAGCGTCTCGTGCCAGATGCGGGAGCGGTAACAGGAGCCGTTGTCGGTCAGTACGCGCTCGACGGTGATGCCGAGGCCGGTGAAGAACGCCTGTGCCCGGTGCCAGAAGGCGGTGGCGGTCTCCTTGCGTTCGTCGGTGAGGATCTCGCTGTAGGCCAGGCGGGTGTGGTCGTCGACGGCGGTGTGGATGAAGCTGTAGCCGATCTTCGGGGTGCCGCTGGAGGTTCGTTCGGTGGTGGTGGCGTTCCGGTTGGCCTCGCCGGCCTGACGGCTGTGGGTCTTGTGGCCGCCGCCGTCGGGGATGTTGCCGAGCTTCTTGATGTCCACGTGGACCAGTTCGCCGGGACGGGAGCGCTCGTAGCGGCGGATGACCTTGCCGGTGGTCCTGTCCAGGAAGGCCAGACGGTGGAGTCCGTGGCGGGTCAGGACGCGGTGCACGGTGGAGGAGGGCAGGCCGAGGATAGGGCCGATACGGGCCGGGCCGAGCTTACGGGTCTGGCGCAGTTCGCATATCCGGGCCTCGGTGCCCGCCGGGGTGCGGTGCGGAGTGCTGTGTGGGCGGCTGGGCCTGTCGTGCAGGCCCGGTTCTCCCTCCTCGCGCCAGCGGCGGACCCATTTGTGGGCGGTCGCGCGTGAGATGCCCATCTCGGCGGCCACGTGTGCCACCGGGCGCCCGGCTTGGACGCGCTGGACCAGGAGCCGCCTGCCGTGAACGGTCAGGCGGGCATTACGGTGGGACACGAAGACCTCCGTGCGGTGCAGTCCTAGACAGCTCCACTGCATCGGAGGTCTTCGTTTTGATCAAATCCGGCGACTGTCAACAACGCTCGTGGTCAATACA